>NZ_JAUSXQ010000001.1:702500-1405000 GCF_030816115.1 Chryseobacterium sp. W4I1 | reverse complement strand
TTCAAAACTTCAAACTTAAGTACTGCTATAAAATTAGCAATGGAATATGGATTGGTTCGTACACAATAGACTGATAATCTGACTACAATAAAAAATTCTAATTTTAGATTTTTATCTGATCCTATGCTTTTTTAGAAATTTGGTGTAATGTTTCGTAAATCTATGAAGTTGTTTACAGTTTATTTTCAGATCCCTAATTTGCCTACAAAGTATGCTGGTGAATAGCTATCAGCTCATTCAGAGACCGTTATGATGTTATTTTTCTACATGTTTCATTTTCTTTAATAATTTTGCTTTTTAGTTTTATCAAATATGAAAAAAAAGTTATTTATTATTATTGCTATTGTATATTGGATACTAACTTTGCAAAAGATTAAATAAAAAAGTTTGTGCAAAAATATACTTCCGTTGTTCTTTTCTTTATCTTTTCTGTTATTTATGGCCAACAATATAATATTCAGTTATATAATACAGATAACGGCCTGCCGCAGAACAGTGTAAAGGATATTATAAAAGATCGATATGGTTTTATCTGGCTGACCACTGAAAACGGAATTGTACGATATGATGGGATGAAGTTTGTAGTTTATAAGAACCTTCCGCTAAACAATCAAAGGTTTACATTTTTCTACGGTTACCCTGAAAAGGACAGTATTTTTACCACTGGAGATTCGGGAAAAACTTTACTGATCAACAAAAGATCACCAAAAGTCACAAAAACTTCAAAAAGGAATATCGATTATATATTCAGGGACAACGTCAATTACTTTTTATACTCTTCCAATTATATCTATACCACATCGCCCGGTATGAGCCTTTATTTTCCATGCCAGGAAGGTATTTATTTTATAAGGGAAAACTCCATTAAGTACGTTAATAATCTTTCTAAAGCAGAAGAAAATCTGAATATAAAAGCGAAATATAAAAATATTGCCAGAATATTTGTGATCGATAAGTCCGTATTCTTTATTGATAATCAATCAAAAAAAGTTCAGAAAATTGAAAGGGGAAAAATAGTCAGCTCTTATAATGAGCCGCTATTGACCGATGCTAAAAGTAAAATCTACTGGAGCAGGGCCAATAATCAGGTTTTTATATTCAACGGCAACAGCATTTACCGGTGCAACTATGAAGATAACCGGTTTAAAATATCAAAACTCGTACAGCTTGATGATATTACTGAAAATATTATCAGTGTATATTATGACAAAACGTATAAAAGACTTTATCTGGGAAGCAGTACTTATGGCCTGCAGATCGTCAGCTTTACAGATTTTACTACTGTCCAGAGACCTCCTTCTAAGCCTGAATCTGTCTTTTATGCGACTTTACCATATGGCAGCTCATCGGTAATCAATAATTACGGAGAGGTATACAACCGGGACGGGCTTGTAGAAGATAAGCATTTCAAAAGCATTATTCCATTCTTTTTGGCATATGATCAGGAAGACAACATTATTGCCCGCAAAGCAAGTGACCTGCTGCTGTATCAGAAAAAGAAAGCTTATGCAAAAATTATTTCCAAACGGAGTACTATTTTAATAGACTTCTTTTTCGATGCAAAAAGATACTATGCTTTTGAAGCTCTTGGAAAAACGGACGGAACCGTTGGATACAGCGGAGTTCTTATAGTTTACAATGACCTTTCGTTCAAGACTGTAAAAAAAAGGTTTTTCTTTAATGACGAACCTACGAAATTCATGAAATTTGACAAAGATTATCTGCTGGCCGGCACAACGAAAGGTTTATACAAAATCTCATTAAAGACGAATAAAATCATCAACTTACATCCGAATACCGAATTATCTATCCGCAACATCATACAATCCAAGGATGGTAATTTCTGGATTACCACTTCAGGAAAGGGATTTTATCTGCTGAAAAACAACCGTCTTATCAAGATGCCTTATGATGCGGACAATAATCTCTCCTCTTCTCATACTATCCTGGAAGATCAGAAGGGATTTTTCTGGATCTCTACCAATAACGGGCTTTTCAAGGTGCGGGAAAGCCAGCTGCTCCGTTATGTAAAGGATAAAAAAACGAGGGTTAATTATTACAGATTTTCAAAAGTTTCAGGGTTTAAGACCAATGAATTTAATGGCGGTAGTAATGTGTGCGGAAATAAATTAGGAAATGGGGAGTTCGTATTTCCTTCTCTTGATGGTTTGGTTTTCTTCAATCCTACAGAAATAAAGAGCTATTATCCTGAAAACATACATATAGAAAGAGCCTTGCTTGATGGTAAGGAGCGGCTTTTCAATCAGATATTAAATATAAAGCCGGAATCCAACCGTATAGATATATTTATTGATACTCCTTATTATTCTAATCCTGATAATCTTGTTATAGAAGCCAAACTGAGTGGAACAACCAATGTTAAATGGGAATCGATAGGAAAAGACGGAAAATTTTCCATTTCGAATCTTACATATGGAAATCATTGTTTTGTTGTGAGAGTATTAGTTTCCGATACAGGAAAATACATTTATAAAAAAATAAATATTATTATTCCTCCTTATTTTTATCAGACCTTATGGTTCAAAATACTTATTGCTTCCGGCATTCTACTCTTTCTGTATTTTTTGGTAAGATGGAGAATAAGCTTTCTGAAAAAGAAAAATCATGAGCTGGAAGAAATTATCAATTCCCGCACAAGGAGTCTTTCTGAAACGGTAGAAAAGCTTGAAGAAACAAAAATACAGCTGCACAAAGAAGTCGAACAACAAAAAAAGCTTATTGGAACCGTCAGCCATGATATTACAACGCCTATAAAATTTATTGCGCTCACAGCTAAAGAGGCTTTGAACAAAAACAGCTCCAGCGAAGGATATCATGAAAAGGTTCTCAGTTCTATTTATAAATCCTCAGATCAACTGTACAACTTTACCATTACCTTAAAGGAATATGCGGATATTTATTCCCACCACCGGTCTGATAAAACGGAGCTGTATTCTTTACATACGCTAATAGAAGAAAAAAAAGTGCTTTTTCATGCTATTGCAGAAACCAATAATACCATTATTATAAACAATGTTGACCCGACACTGTGGGTATGGATCAGCAAAAATATATTGTCCGCAATTTTCCACAACCTGTTGGATAACTCTGTAAAATTCACAAAGAATGGCTCTATAACTGTGGATAGCAATATAGAAGGAGAGACCATTATCTTATCACTAACAGATACTGGTATCGGAATGGATGAAAAGAAAATAGAATATTACACAAAACTTCAGGATAACATTGAAAATGAAAAGCTATTACTGCAAAAATATGGAATGGGACTTCATCTCGTATTGCAACTGCTGCAAATGATAGAAGGTAAAATTATCTTCGAAAAGAACAAATTAAAAGGCACTTCCTTTAAACTGATTTTAATAAACAAAAAAAATGGTTAAGAATATTCTCATTGCTGATGATCACGATATTGTACTGGTAGGAACAAGTATGATTTTAGAGTCAAGGGTTCCAAATATCACAATAGACCTAGCTAAAGATTACCCCGAAACCCTGGAAAAAATTTCCACCCGCCCATATGACCTTGTCATTTTGGATATCAATATGCCGGAAAGCAAAAATAAAAAAATGATCTCCGAAATTAAAGCCCTGGACTCTGCCATAAAAATACTGATATTTTCAGCCTATGAAGAAGAAATAGCGGTACAATATATAAGAGAAGGCGCCGATGGATACATCAGTAAACTCAGTAAATCTGAGGAGATCTCAGATGCTGTGAGTAGAATATTTTCCGATGGCTTTTATTACCCGACCTCTATCGTACAGCAATTGCTACAGCAGTCTCCCGCTGATTCTATCAAGAATTTATCTGTGCGGGAATATGAAATCTTTATTTTAATGGTGCAGGGTAATGGCAATTTAGAAATCTCAAACAAAATGGGTATCCAGATGCCTACAATAAGCACTTATAAGAAAAGAATACATAACAAACTTAAAACCAAAAATTTAGCAGACCTAATTAAGCTCTATCAAACCTATATTGCCTGATCTTCAGCCAAGTTTGTCCAACTACTCTATGTAGAAAATTTTCTACATCATCCTTTATTTTATTCTACGTAACATTCTGGTTTCTGTAGTAGTATTTCTATATTTTTACATTATTAATAATCATATACTAAATACGTAACCAAAGTATAAATAAATTAACAATATTTTAAATTTTATTTAATCCAAAATTAATAAATCGTATAGCATATTGTGAAAATATTATGCTATACATAATTAAAGTAAAATATTAAAATCAGAATAAATGCTTAAAAAAATTACAAAATTAGGACAAATACTAGGGCTGCTCACCTCTTCCCTTGTATTTTCACAAGTGGGAAATGTGGGAATAAACACTCCGAATCCAGGATCTACAATAGATATTAATGGATCTTTGGCAGCCCATTATACCGCTGTAAGTACAACATCTTACAATTTAAATTCATCAGATTTTCATGTTTCTTACAACGGTCCCGCCAATGCGGTATTCAATCTTCCTGCAGCCATTAGTGGAAGTGGAAATTTTAAGGGACGAATGTATACAATCAAGAATAATACAAATTTTACAGTCACGGTAAATTCCGCAGCTCCCGAAACGATTAATGGAAATACAAGTATTACGGTTCCTCCAAATCAAAGTGCACAGGTGATCAATACAGGACTTACAGGCGCCAGTTCTACGTGGGAAGTCTCAATGGGCTCTTCTTCAATTACAGCAAGCAATGGTCTTTCAATCACAGGCACTGATGTTAAATTAGGAGGCACACTTTCCCAGGCAACCAATATTGCTACTGCCGGAAATAATTTAAGCATCAATGGAGCCGGAAAAGTATTGATCGGAACCACTACTGTTCCTGCAGGAGCTGCCAATTCTAAAATTGTTATAGACAATGGGACTACCAATGGCGCATTACAGATCAAAGACGGAACTCAGCAGCTTGGCTATGTACTGACCAGTGATGCTAATGGTTTAGCTACATGGTCATCTACCGTTACCACAGCATTTGCCAACAACTGGACTTCCTATTCGGGAACACTGGTGAATCCTTTTACCGGAACTACAGGTGGAGGAAATCTAGCAACAGGGATTTCGGTACAAATTCCAGCCAAAGGATGGTATTTTTTCCGCAGCGGAATTGCCATAAATTCCGACTGTAATGACTACACTTTCTACATCAACGGAATCGGAGATGTGTGGAAAAGCTACTGTACCTCCAATACGCCTATTTATATGGCCCCAAGAGATCAGAACAGAGTATTATATTTTTCCACTCCGGGAACTTATACGGTTTTAGCTGTTAAAACCAATGGAGTAGTTCCAATCACTTTTAATGCCGGAAATCCAACTTTCTATCTTGATTTTGTGAAATTTCAAAATTAAAAAACTTTAACCATGATTCTAAATACATAAAGCTGAAAAATTGAACTGCTGCAAATCCCCTCACTCCTGCAGCAGTTTAAACCAATAAATTTATTTACCTGCTATTTAATCTTATAAATATGATAAAAAAATTGTTTTTACTGCCGTTGCTGGCAGCTTTAAACTGTAGTCTGATGTATTCTCAAACCGGTAACATAGGTATTGATACCAGCAATCCGGGCAGTAAGCTAACCGTTAACGGTTCATTTGCGGCAACCTACAAAGCCACATCTACAGGTGGTCCTGTTGATGCCAATGATTACTATATAGCCTACACCGGCAACACCAACGGTACTTTAAGTCTTCCTGCTGCTATAACCGGAGCCGGCAATTTTATAGGAAGAACCTATCATTTCAAAAATACCGGTACTGCAACATTGTCTATTGCCGCCAGCGGTACAGAGCTGATTGACAATCAAAGCGGTGCAGGAGTATCTTCTGTCAGTGTACCTCCGGGTTACTACGCATTTTTTATAAGCAAGGGAACAGTGACCAATACCACATGGGAACTTATTTTACTTTCAAGCTCCAACAGTCTGCCCGCAGCAGCATCCACGTATGCTTTTTCCACCATAAGCACCACAACCAGACAGTCTCTCCCGGCTACAGTGAGCGGACCTTATATTAACGGTGAAATTAATTATCCTCAAGGAACGGTCATCAATACAGGAAATGTAATGAATACAGCCAATGGAAGATTTACCGCGTCTACCAGCGGATATTATATGTTTTACGGCTCTACCCAATTTGATAACGGTGCCATTGCGGGAGCTCCCAATTTTTCCTGGGCTGTACTATATCTTGTAAAAAACTTCAGCACCACTCCTAATAATATACTTGTACAATCTTATCAGCCCAGTCCCGGCATATTGGTAGGAACAAATGTTTCGTGCATCACTTATTTAAATGCCGGAGAAACCGTAAGTATGGCTTCAGCAGCAGCCGTGACCAGCGGAACTACTTACCAGGTTGTAGTAAGCTCTTTTTATGGTTATAAAATGGCCAACTAAATTATACAGAAATATAAATCAGTTTCCCTCCTCTATCATTAATGCATGCATGATGAGAAAGAAAGCAATTTGTTCCCAAACAAAGAGAGGGTAACTGTTTTTTATAGTAAGCTGGTTTTTTAGCCAGCTTTTTTATATTCAGTTAGAAGTTGGCAGATTAGCTATCAATTTTTGAAATCTATCAAAGCCAGGTCTGCTGTTTTTACTTTCAACCTCATTATTTTAGCATTCTTTCAGCAATAAAATACCCTCCTCCTATAACCAGCAAAGGCAGTGATAACGATGTCAACACCAAAGTCCATATAAAGATGCGGAAATAGGTATACAGCCTGGCCTCTGAAGGATGGACCGGGTCATAGATAATGGTTTCTGTTTCTCCTATCTTCCAGCTTGGAGGATCCGTTCCTTCCGGCAGTTCATAGGTGCATATCTCACTATCCTTTGTCCGGTAACTGAAAACCGGCGAATATACTTCCCCTTCTTCTGACTGAATAGCTCTTAAGGAGATTACCGTACCCGTCGCCTTCTCAGCTCTTTTCAGGAAAGAAACTGTATTTCTAAAACTAAGAACTGCTAAAAGCAGCAGAACCAGTCCTGTACCAAAGATTATGTAATATTGCCACATAATTTTCTTTTTTATTTTGTCCATATTCCGGAATTCAAATAAATCATAATGACAGACAGTAGTATAAATACGAATATAATATAAATTCAGGGTAATAATTAAGCCGTCATTCATTGATTTCCCCAAAAGTAACAGGTAGACAAAACTATTTAGTTTTTTAAGATTTGTAATTTCCCTGCCTATTACTCTTTCTCCAAAGTTATTCGCTATTGGATTGCTGTAAGTTGAATACCGTACCTGCTGGATCCATAATCCAATGCATATTTTCAGGAAGCTCCTCAATTTCATCACAGGTTTCCACACCACTTGATTGCAGATATTGTGTGGCCTCCTCTACGTTAGGAACCGTAAGCTGTAACCATGTTTCTGAATGGGTGTAGTTATCTACACAATCCAACCATACAATATTGTTCCCGAATTTTACTTCGTGTGTCCTGGAAACTGTCGGATTGGTAATAGCTTTTTCTTCAACCTCCAATTTTAAAATATCCCTGTAAAAGGCAACCGTTTTTTCGTATTTGCTTTTCGGAATTTTTATAGCAATATTGATTCCTGCTTCAAATTTTGTATCCATACTGTATGTTTTGAACATTATTATAAAATAACTGAATCGATGAGTTAAAAAACACCTGACTAAATTTCAATTTCACCGGTCACAATTTCACCAGCACGTTGATAACGAGCTATAATAACTCCTTTTGATGTCACCTGACTCTCCAATAAGGTAAAAGCTGCCGGCACTGCATGATGATCAAACAGCTTTTTTCCTTCACCAAGGATCAACGGGTAAATTTTAAGCCGGAGTTCATCTACAAGATCATGTTTCAATAACAGATGAATAAGCTCACTGCTGCCCCAAACCTGAATATCAGCTCCTTCCGACTGCTTCAGTTTTTGGATGTCATCTAAATTTTTGAGGAAAACCGTATTTTCCCAATCTGTACTTTCCATGGTCTGAGACAGAACATATTTATTACCATCATTGATACCCGGCCAAAATTCAGCATGCTGAGGCCAATAGGAGGAAAAAATATCAAATGTTTTTCTGCCCAAAAGATAATCAGCTGGTTTCATCTCTTCCTGCATGATTTGCCCGAAAAGTTCATCACTGTAAGATACAGTCCAGCCTCCATATTTAAAATTTCCGGATGTATCTTCTTCACGACCGCCAGGTGCCTGCATAACACCATCCATTGTAATCATTGATAAAACAGTTATTTTTCTCATTTTATTCGCTTTATAGTTAAAATTTTACGATGTACACTAATTTATTTTAAAAACCCGTTCAGATACCCGAGAATCGTTGCTGTCTGCATCATCAGGCTAACATGCCCCTGTCCCGGAACAATAGCCAGCTGGGATTTTGGCATGCCTCCCAAATCAGCAGAAGTCCCGCCTCCCAATAATTGATACGTTTTTGACAGTTCAATTTTGTCCAGTCCGTCATTGTCACCGGCTATAATTAAAACAGGTGCAGAAATTTTAGAAATATTGGAATCTCCCAGGTCGAACGGCTGTCCGGCGGCCGCAATCATCTGTTCCAAAAATTTTGTCCATTTTGTTTTATCAGGAGCCACTGCATCATAGGCGGTTTTCATGGGACTGTTCGTAAAAAGCTCTGGTTTCAGTTTTTTAAATGTATTATTTACTTCAGGTAACCATCCACTGGTTTTATAAGTTGCAGAAATGATCACCAGTTTATTCAGTCTTTTTGGACTCTGTATAGCAAACTGATAGGCCACAGCTCCGCCAAAACTATATCCAACTACATCTGCCTTATCAATTTTCAGATGGTCCATTACCCCGGCTACATCACCTGCTAAAGTGGCATGTGCTAATTTCCGTTCTGAAAATTGAGTATGTCCATGTCCTTGTAACTCAATGGCTATTACTTTCCTGTTCTTTGATAGCTCAGGAATCAGTTGCCCCCAATTTGTATCAATTGTCATAAAAGCTCCATGCAATAAAACAATTGGACTGCCTTCGCCATAGACTTCGTAATACACTTTGATGCCATTTACAGGAATATAGCCACTATCAGAAGGCTTTACTTTTTGTCCGTACAATGGTGATGCTGCGAATGTCATAATTACAATCATCAGTAATAACTTAAGATAATCTGATTCGAATAAATTTTTCATGATATTATTTGGATTTGGGTTAATCAAAACTTTTAACCGAAATTACCAAGTAATTATCAAAACGAACTTGCCACAAGACAAGATTTTATCTGGATGAAATCTTTCTTTTTGAATCCCTTTTAAACAGGCATTTTTATCATTTTTTATTACCTTTTTTTATAAAATATGAAGCCAAAAAGGACTAAAGTAGGTGCATCGAAGATGAAATATTTTCAGAATAACTTATCTATATTGCTGAAAAATCATTAATTTCGAATACAACTAAATCTATTCTTATGAAAAATTTAAAAAAAATCAAAAGACAAGAAATGAAAGCAATTAAAGGTGGAATTAATTGCCCAGGTGGTCAAATCTGCTTAATCAACGGAAAATGGCAGTGTATGCCATACGATGGCTGCGGTGGCGGAAACCAACCTTAATTTTAATTTTAACCTAATTACTTTATTATGAAAAATTTCAAGAAAATTTCAAGAGATCAGTTGAAGAATATTAATGGTGGGGCATTGACTTGCTCCCAAGCATGCTGCCCTCCCCCGGGAATCAAAAGATGTCCGTGGGTAATCTGTGTAGCACCATGTGATATACTGAGTTAAATGTTATCTATTCCAGGTAACTAAAAAAGCCTTAGAATCTTTGATTTTAAGGCTTTTTTTCGAGGGAGAAATGACAACCGAGCATATAGCACTGCATTTTGGGAAAGTTTTAAACTTCCTCATCGGGAATTTCATCTGCCTCTGGAAATAAAACCTGTTCACCGGAACATCATTTTTCGCAATAGCGGAATGCTGCATTTTTCTTTAGATTAAATATGATTAATTCTAATAGCTTATGATTTATTAGTCATAAATTAGCATTTACTTTTTTAATGTATATGAACTTTATGAAGAATTTTATTTTCATTATCCTTTGTGCTTTTTTCGGTACAATACATGGCCAGTTAATCAGTCATTCGAAAATTGATAATGAGATAAAAACGGCAAAAGAGATATCTTCAGATCAACCGGCTAAATCCCTGCAGCTTTCGGAAGAAATCTATCGTATTTCTAAAAACGAAGGATACAAAAAAGGAATGCTGGAAAGTGGTAATCTTCTGATGGCTAAATACTATGATTTAGGAAATTTTAAAAAAGTTGTAGAGCTGAGTAAAGCCACAGAGATACTGGCAATTGAGCTTAACGATAATGAAATATTATCAAATACATACAGGCTTAGAGCCTGTTCCTATACAGAACTTGGTTTTAATGATGAGAGTCTTAAAGAATTTCAAAAAGCTTTAAATATTGTTCCGAAAATAAAGTCTGATAACTATAAATATTATCAGGAATCCCTTATATATATTGGCTTGGCCAGTTATTCGGCTCATATTAATGCACCCGTAGATTCTGTAGTTCATTATCAGAGAAAAAGTCTTGAAACCATTAAGAAAGTAAATGACCGCAAGGATTTTAGTAATAAAAAGAATCATTCTCTTATTTTGGCGTATATCAATTTAGGGAAGACAAGTGTTGCAATGCAGAAAGCAAAAGATGCTGAATCTTTTTTTTCAAAGGCATTGGAACTATGTCAAAATAAAACGTATAAATCAAACAAAAACCTTGAAATTGCCACCTTAAATGAATTTGCATGGCTTTATTATGATCAGAAAAGATACAATGAGTCTAAAAGTTACGCTGAAAAGGCAGAGAAATTAGAAAAACAGGCCAGTAGCCCATATATCCGCAGAGACATTTATGAAGTGTACTTTAAATCTTGTGTAGAGCTGGGTGAAAAGGAAATTTCAAAAAAATACATGAACCTCTATACAAAGCTGAATGATAGTCTGGTCAATGCTGAGAAGAAAACTATAAATACTCCGGTAAAACAAATTGTGGAGGCGCAAAGTGAAATTCATAACAACAACATTCAGAAAATATTAATAACAATATCCGCTCTTATTATTATGCTTTCGGTTGCCGGATGGTTTTTCTGGAAGAGAAAACAGCAAGAACTGCACAGTAAATATGAATCAATCATCACCAATCTAAAAGCATCAAATACGACTGCTTCAAATTCGAATATTGCTATAGACCGAAGCATTAACATTACTGATGAGACCATCAAGACGCTGCTGCTAAAATTAGAAAAATTTGAAAAGTCTCAAAAATTCCTTAAAAAAGACCTTAGCCTTACCTCTCTGGCCAATGATCTGAATACCAATACCAGGTATCTTTCAGAAATAATAAAGCAATATAAAGAGAAGAACTACAACAATTACATTAATGAATTAAGGATAAGCTATATCATTAATAAACTCTGTGCAGATCCTATTTACAGAGAATATAAGATAAGTTATTTAGCGGAAGTTTGTGGATTTTCCTCACGGGAAGTGTTTGCTGTTACCTTTAAGAAAGAAACGGGGGTTACACCTTCTTATTTTATTAATAACCTGAGAAAAGATAATGTCATAAAGCATTCCTGATTTTAAACTGCAATAATATCAATTTGTTTGATTCAATCAGGCCTATAAAAGACGCTCCTCCTTTGACGGTTAAAACCAAAAGGAAGAGCTTAAAAATAACAAGTTTTTTTAATTCTTATCCTCTGTCAAAAGCCGGCCGTTTAAATTGATAAAGCTACTGTGAGAAATAATCTCATTGAGCTTGGAATCATAAAACTCCATGTCTAGAATATTATCTTTAAATGTCCTTCTCCCACTGAATACATTGATGTTAAGATAGATTTCTTTGCTTGACAAGGCATCGTATAATTTTTTAGGAAAGCTTAGATTGGTAATCTCAAATTCATTTGATTGATTGATATCTATCTTTTCCATATCATAGACGAGAAGCTTTAGCCCATTAGGACCTAATTCTTTTTTAATATCCTCCGGCAAGGAGTTCTCATCGGAAGCATCGCCATAGAAAAATAAGGAAGCTATTATTGATTCTTTATTTTTTTGCAATGACTTTACAGCCTTATCAGAAAGGTTAACTTCTATCTTGAAATTGGGAATGATCACGCGGTCGCCTACAATTTTAAGACTACCCTCTTTTGACGAAGAAGTCGCCGTTTTATTGGGTTCCTGTGGATGATCTTGCTTATCTGTAACTTGTGTTTTGGGAACTTCTTTTGTTACTTTTTCCTTGCAGCCTGTTGCTATAATTATGGCAAATAAACTGATTAGTAAGAATTTTGATTTCATTTTTAATTTCAATTATAATTTAACCATGAATAACGGAATTACGGAATATATTTGATGAAATCAGCATGCAAAACATCCTCTGTTACATTACTTGATGATGTGGTGGTATTTTTCATCCACTGTCTGTGTTCAGTATTAGATGATGATGTTGAACCAATGATTCTTTGTTCCATATTGTAAAGAATAACAGCATCGGCTCCTTTTTCTTTAGCTTTCTGAACAATTTTATCCTGGATATCCTGATAGCTTGAACCCAGTATCCCCGAAATACCATCCACTTTTCCTATAACCTCATAGTTTTTCTTTACATCATTCGTGTCTAAAAATACATCAATATTTTCAGTAGGGTTATAATTTTTCCCAATGTAATTCACGGTTGGAGCACAACTAACCACTAATATTAAGCCGGCTATCAGTAGTGTATTTTTGTACTGCTTTAAAAATGTAAATTTTTTGTACTTCTCCATTTTATTTTATTTTTTATGTTTATTTATTTTTATGAATTATCTGTACAATATAGCTTCATAAGGAAGAATATTTGAAGATGTTGTTTGCTTGAAAGCGGTATTAGATCCACTCGGGTATAAAATTCCATCGGCTACGGTCTGTCCTTTCTGATCCCTGAACCTTATATAAGCAGTATCACCCTTTACATAGCCATTGACAGATAAAATACCTGTATCCAGCTGATCATTGTTAGACTTGTAATTTGCTGTGCCTTCTATCTTATTTCCGGACTGGGACATATCAAATGAAATAATTCCCTTTGCCGTTATATCTCCTTCATTGGAATAGGATCCTGTATAGCTTTTTTTTGATACACTGGCTGTATTGGAATCTTTTCCTTTCCCGTAAAGATAAGCTGCAGAAGGAAGTATTGAGGAAGTTGTAGTCTGCTTAAAGTATAGTGTTTTTGCATCTTTTAGACTCACCTTACCATCTGCTACCCCATTTCCCCTCTGATCCCTGAACCGGATATAGCCAACATTATCTTTAACGTACCCATTCACTGAGAGCATTCCGCTATCGGAATCATCCACAGTACTTTGGTAATTGGATACTCCTTCTATTTTAGCACCTGTTTGCGAGATTTCCATAGTCATAATTCCTGATGCGGTAACATCACCTTCACTTGAAAATTTTCCTGAAAACAGATTTCCAGTCTGCGCTGTGACCTTGGGCGTAAAAACACTTGATAATAATGCTGCTGTTATTATAAAAACTTTGCTTATCATAATTATTTCTTATAGGTTAAAATGCAATTGATGAAACTATTGCTCTTCTTCGCCTTTCATTTCTGTTTGCCCAGGCTCCGGAACATCATTACTATTGGTTTCATCATTAGATTTCATCTCTGTCTGTCCAGGTTCCGGAATATTGTCATTATTATTTTCGGTATTGGATTTCATTTCCATCTGTCCCGGCTCAGGAATGGCATTGTTGTTTTCAGATCTCGCTTCTGTTGGTCTGGGCTTTTCATTTTGTGTTTGAAAAACGGTTTGTCCGGGTTCAAGAGGAGCATCATAGGTTGCAATAGCACCACATGAATTCAAAAGAATGAGTAACATTGCCAGGAACAATACCTTTAATGAATTTTTCATAAAACTTATATTTTAGATTATATCACCAAATGTAGTATTGTTTGCCTGGAATTGCAGGACTTCTTAGGGAGCAATATGTGATCTTTTCGTAATTTATTACAGCAAATCAACATAATAAGCTGATGCTTTTCAATGATTATTTATTGATGTTTTTAATGACCATTTAGCCGTTCTACAAAATATAGTATCTGATACTATGGGAATTACGATTTTAGTAATTATCAATTTAAAAATGCATCCGGATTTTTTGGAATATATACTTCTATCGAAGTTTCCAATTTCTGTTCATTGAATGATGAAGCTGACGTTTTTGCTTTTTTTGGGAATTTTGCTTGGGAGAATTAATAGATTTAAATGAAGCATAAAGCCTACCCAGAGAAGTTAATCATTATAAAATTTGTCAAAGATAAAATACAATTCAAACAAGATAAAAAACATTACCATCCCTCCATACCAAACTGATCGGCGGGTTTTTAGAAATGCAAATAGGGCACATAATGAAATATGGCTTACCATTCTTATTGCGTATAATGGCATTAGCTTTTCCAGATAAACAGGTCCTTTAATTAAAGTGTCAAAAATATCAATGAAATAAATCACAATGAGCAACAGAAAAAACCATTTCTTTCTTGAAAAAAAGTAATTCTTATAGTTATCATCGTAATCTTTAACATCTGATGGATATAGAAGCTGACATAGCGTAAAGTAGAGGATAATATACATGATGATGAATATATACTCAGTAAACGTCCATATTCTTACATCTCTGAGACCGTATTCCCACCACCAAAAGTGAATCATCAATAGAAATAAATACAGTACCCATAATAAATGAACCCAATAAGGTTTTGTTCTTCCGGGATGTTGGATAAATTTCACAGTACCATTGAGTAAACTGCCTAACCCCAAGCTTAATATAATACTGATTACTGTTTTAATATGATTAAAAAAATCCATGGCATAAATTATAAAAAGAAATAAAGCTTAAAATTTAGAATTTCCCTGTTTTTTAAATATACATTCAGTATACTCAGAAAGAGTGAATCGTATTTAGAACATAAACTTAATATCAGGTGACAATATATTTTTTGAGTACTTCAAGAAGCTCTGCCTGCCGTATAGGTTTGGGAAGAAAGTCATTCATTCCGGCTTCAAGGCACTTTTCTTTTTCACCCAGCACATTTCCAGCTGTAACGCCTATAATAGGTATATGTTCATATCCCGACAGCATTCTAATATTTCGTGTTGCCTCAATACCGCTCATTACCGGCATCTGTACATCCATCATGATAAGGGAAAACTGCTTTTTCCTACATTCTTCCAAAGCCTGCAGCCCATTGACTGCTTCCGTCAGATGTATATTGGGAGCCAGAGACTTCATTATTCTATTATTCAGGACCATATTCACAAGATTATCATCAACCAAAAGGACTTCTAATTCTGAGGCAAATAAATGCGAAGATTTCTCAGACCGATCCTTACTAATTTCTACTGCATTACTTTGGTCTGCCTTTTTTAGGGTTTTGTATAAATCATGTGATTTGATAGGCTTCAACAGTAAATGTACATTTTCTTTTTTCCTAATTGAATTAAGTATGCCCAGTTCTTCAGAAGAAGAAGAAAGTATTATAAATGGAGAAATCTCTTTTCGCTGATTGAACAGCCCTTTTATTTTATCGATGGTTTCCAATCCGGACATAATAGGCATATGATAATCCATCAGGATCACATCGAACCGCTCACCTTTCAACAGGATTTCCAGGGCTTCCATCCCATTAGAAGCCAAGGTGGATTTGATATTTTTATAGGTAAGCATGTGCTCAAGAATGATCCTATTGGTTTCATTATCATCCACCACTAAGGCCGTTTTAATAGTTATTTCATCCTCCTCTCTCAATTGAGGGATCTCGTAAGGAATCTCAATGTCAAAGAAAAATACAGAACCTTTTTCCTTTGCGCTACTCAGCGACAAATGGCTTCCCATATATCCCAGGATATTGTTCGAGATAGTAAGCCCTAGCCCTGTGCCACCATATCGTTTACTGATGGAACTGTTTTCCTGGGTAAAGGCATTAAAAATGTATTTCTGTTTCTCAACAGGGATTCCGATCCCCGTATCTCTTACCGAGAAGCGCAAAGCAATAGTAGTATCATCCATACGCAATTTCTCTACTTTTAGCTCGATCTCTCCCTTTTCTGTGAATTTCACAGCATTTCCCAGAAGATTGATCAAGATCTGTTTTAACCTTGCTTCATCAATAAAAAGTATTTTTGGAAGACCCGGCTCAATATTGAGAAGAAGTTCGATATTTTTTTTCTGGGATTGATAAATAATAACATTTATGACCTGGCTCAGCATATCATAAACATCACTTTTCTCAATCAAAAGCTCCATTTTTCCGGATTCTATTTTGGAGAAATCCAATATATCATTGATAATGCTAAGCAGGTTTTCCCCTGATTCATTGATGTAATTCAGATATTGCATCTGTGTTTCATTCAGTGGTGTCCTGAGGAGAAGATCTGAAAAACCAATAACTCCGTTTAAAGGAGTCCTGATCTCATGACTCATATTGGCCAGAAATTCGGATTTTGCTTTGCTGGCTATATCTGCAGTTTCCTTGGCATTTTTCAATTCTTCATTTATCTTTACAGCATTTGTAATATTCTGTACGGAAATAATGACACCTCCTACTTCATCTTTTGTAAGATACCAAGGTCCGACTTTAAGGTCATAATGCTGAATTTCTTCTTTTCCTTCCACCTTTAGCTTAAAATCACCGTTGATGTACGTTTTTCCCAACAGCGCATTCTCATAGATCTCTTTTCTTTCTTCAGGAATATTAGGTGATATAGTGAAAAGATTATTACCGATAAGATCTACATTATTCATACTAAATTCCTCTCTCCATCTGCTGCTTACAGCAACATAGTTAAGGTCTTTATCAAACATGGCCAGAGGAACAGGAACATCAGTGGCAAAAGACTGCATTATAGCCTCCTTCCGGGTAACCTCCAGAAACATTTTTTTGAAGGCATCAATATCCTGAATGATTCCGAAAACCCTTTTGCAGATTTTACCTTCAAATTCGGGAATACCCTTTACTCTTACCCAGATCGTAACGCCATCATCACGCAAAAGCTGAAGCTCCTCATCAAAAGCAATTCCTTGTTGTATTGCCCTGTTAAAAAGATATTTAATCCTCTCCCCGCTTTTTCCTTTGTAAAATCCAAGGGCATTTTCAAAAGTAGGCTCGAGATTATTTTTTATTTTGTGAATTTCTCTTGTACTTTGAGACCAGAAGAACTTTCCGGTCTTCATATTGACTTCCCAACCTCCCACCTGGGCTACTGAGCTTGTTTCCTCAAGCATTTCCTTAGTGTAAAACAGATCTTTTTCTAACTTGCCACGCCGGATAAGGTCAGATTTTAGTTGTATATAAACAAAAATGGTTACACCAATGGCTGCAAGGGCAGAAAAGATGATGAATAAAACAGTCCACCTGGAAGACTTGTTCAGATCTTCATTTTTTATGGCAAGTTGAACTTCCTCGTGTTTTACAAATTTCTGAACGAGCATGCGGCATCTGTCCATAGTTTCCTTGTTTTGTACAAGTTCCTCGGGACTCATTAATATGCCCTTTTTACGATTCTCAATAAGCAAGACATATCCTTTCATCATCATTTCTGAAGTATGCAGCAGTTCATTTAGGATATGAATCTGATCTTTATCTCTAAGATTAAGTCTATCTTTCTTAGAAACATGCAGCGGATATTCATTCCTGCTTTTATTGAAAGGTTCAAGAAAATTTTCCCGGCCGGTAAGCTGATATCCCCGATTGCCCGTCTCAGCATCTAAAATAGTATTTAAGACATCTTTTACTAAGCTTATAGATTCCTTACTTTTTAAGAAGTCTTCCCTATTCTCCATCTGCTTATGTATACTTATATAAGATGCTATGGAACTAGCAATCAGAAGTATCAAAGAAATTATTACCCCTATCTGAAGATTTCTTATGATTTTTTTCGGCATTGAACAGTATTTTTGTAATAAAATACTAAAAGTAGGTCATTTTATAAAAATGACAAATTAATTTAGAAATTTGTCAGCAGATATTGGAAAGTGAATAGAATTTAAGTTTTTTAAAGATAGAGTTGCTAAATTTATGAAGATCATTTTGTATGCTATCCTGATTGTTTTTCTTCATCTCATCTTCACCATTGACCATTACTACTCAGTTCCTTTCAAAAATCCGGAATCAAAAACACAAAAGTTAAACTAATTTCACCTCTTTTCTTATTCCAGTTGATTTAATTCAGGAGCTTTTACCATTATCTCATCTAAACTATAGTGAAGCATTTTGTAAATCAAAAAATCACTTGATAATGGCCAATCCATTATTATTGAAACCGTTATACTGACAATTAATTAAATAAATAACAATAAAAGGCTTGCTCATGTCAGATAATGTTATTAGATTAGAGTAGATTTTAATGATATTTGTTAGTATAATTAATTTTGAATGACAGCATTTATTACAGTTCCCTTAAATTTATTCTATCATGAAAAAACAAATCGTTATCGCTGCTCTGTTCCTGGGAGCAATTGCCTTAGGAACCAACCACGCTCTGGCACAAAATTCTGATCAGGTTAGTACATCAGTAAATATTATTTTAGCAGACGTTATTGCAATGGACGTAGGCACTGTTGCTTCAGAAGGCACTGTAGATTTTAATTATGGAAGCACAAAAGATTATAATTCATCAAAAAATGTGACGGTTCCCAACAGTTTAGTCATCATTTCCTCCAAAAATTTTGATGTAAAAGTAAAATCTGAAGGCGCAAACTTTGTAAGTGGCGCAAATGTACTTCCAGTAGATATATTACAGGTAAAAGCATTAGCGGGCGGAAGTTTAATGGGAACCCTGAATGAGGTCACTTTATCTACAACCGATCAAGTTCTGGTAAGTAACGCAAGTCCAGGGGCAAAACAATCTTTAAATATTGCCTATTCTATTTCGGCAGAAAAAGCATCAAAGGTACTTCTGGGAAAACCTAAGGGAACTTATACGCAAAAAATAACTTATACTGCCACTGCACTGTAAGTAAACACATCAATTATATGTAGGCCCTCAACACTTAGAAAGTGTTGAGGGCTTTTTCTATTTAGGCCAAATGAATAATCCTGTAGTGATTTTACTACATGAACTTCCATTTTCCACTACAAAGAAATTTTTACCACCGCTGTAAATTTGCAGTATACAAAAGAGAACAATTAAATAAAAATAAAAATTAAATATTACTGTCATGAAAAAACAAATCGTAATCGCAGCCTTAACTTTTGGAGCAATCATATTAGGAACTAACAATGTTCAGGCTCAAAATACTACGGCAACCACAACCGTAAACATTACCCTGAACGATGTAATCTCTATCGATGCGGGAAGTACTGCAATTGGTAATACGGTTGACTTTAACTATGCTACTGCAGCAGATTATAACTCTGATCAAACGGTTACTAAGGCCAACTCTTTAAAAGTTACTTCAACGAAGAACTTTAATGTTAAAGTAAAAGCAGGAGGCGCTAATTTCATGAACGGAACCAACTTAATCCCTGTAAATGTGTTGACCATCAAAGCAGCTACAGCTGCCGGAACAATGGGCGGAACAAAAAGCGCTGTTGTTTTATCTGCAACGGATCAAACTTTAGTATCAAACGCTCCGCTTGGAAGTGCATTGACACTGAATCTGGACTACACCATTCCAGCGGCAAAATCATCTTCTTCTGATATTTTAGGTAAACCGGCAGGAACTTATACGCAAACAGTAACTTATACTGCAACAGCTTTATAAAAAAAACACATCTATTATATGTAGGCCCTCAACACTTCTAAGTATTGAGGGCTTTTCTATTTAAGCCAAATGAATAATCCTGTAGTGATTTTACTACATACACTTCCATTTTCCACTACAAAGAAACTTTTACCACCGCTGTAAATTTGCAGTATACAAAAGAGAACAATTAAATAAAAATAAAAATTAAATATTACTGTCATGAAAAAACAAATCGTAATCGCAGCCTTAACTTTTGGAGCAATCATATTAGGAACTAACAATGTTCAGGCTCAAAATACTACGGCAACCACAACCGTAAACATTACCCTGAACGATGTAATCTCTATCGATGCGGGAAGTACTGCAATTGGTAATACGGTTGACTTTAACTATGCTACTGCAGCAGACTATAACTCTGATCAAACGGTTACTAAAGCCAACTCTTTAAAAGTTACTTCAACGAAGAACTTTAATGTTAAAGTAAAAGCAGGAGGCGCTAATTTCATGAACGGAACCAACTTAATCCCTGTAAATGTGTTGACCATCAAAGCAGCTACAGCTGCCGGAACAATGGGCGGAACAAAAAGCGCTGTTGTTTTATCTGCAACGGATCAAACTTTAGTATCAAACGCTCCGCTTGGAAGTGCATTGACACTGAATCTGGACTATACCATTCCAGCGGCAAAATCATCTTCTTCTGATATTTTAGGGAAACCGGCAGGAACTTATACGCAAACAGTAACTTATACTGCAACAGCTTTATAAGTAAATTTTTTTCATATTAATATTTTGTGATTTGGTGTTTCGAAGGCTTCCTAAAGGAGGCCTTTGATTTTGTATGTATTGATACCGGTATAGAGAAAATTCAAAATCCAGAAATAAGTATCAGCTGTAAGGTAGAATCTATGTTTTTTGGATATTTAAATTTAATTAATACATCACACCAAAAATTCAGTAAATTTATTAAGCCGTTTTATATCTTTTTTTAAGTTATCAAATCTCAAAAAATGATTATATAGTACAACAAGCAAAAAACTATTATAGAGGATTATGCCTATAAGACTGTAATTGCTAAGGCGATTGTCGGGTTTTCAGAATAAATCAAGAAAAACCAAAATGAAAATACAGATGAATATATTACCTACATGAAAACCGCTCTCGGGGAAATTCATCAAGATCCTTTGAGAAAAAGATCAAAAAATGATTCAACAAGTTTATTGAGTGATGGAGTAGATCCGAACGAAATGCTTGAATTATTTCAAAAATTTGCAGATATTTAAACCAAACTTATAAATTAAATAGATGGATATAAAGGATTTTGAAAATTTTAAACAAGAGGTAAGCTGGTTTGTCGTAAAAAATGATAACGTCGAAATTGAACATATCAATAATAAAAATTTTAGTCTAAAATTTATTGAGACATTCCCAACTGTATACAGACTATTGCTGCAATCGACTTCGATTTTGGGTGTTACAATAACTTCATCTAAAAACAAAAATTCAAACTATTGTCTATATACTTGGGATGACAAGAATGGCCTTAAATGTGGTTGGTTATGTAAATCTGAACAAATTCAGACAGAAATTAAAGTGTTACCTGAACATCAGCTACTCTTGGATGAGATGGGTGGAATAAAAGAAACATATCATCGATTTAGTACAGAAACTGAAATACTGACCGATAATCAGAATTTTATTTTTATCAAATCTTTACTAACAAAAGGATTGGGTGATTGGATTGACTATTATGATCAGATTTGTACAGATGAGCATATAAAACAAGTTGACACAAAAGATATAGTTTGTTTTGCAGGTGAAGCGAATGGGAATGAGACTTTTTATGACCCAAATACAAAGCAGGTTTTACTTTTTGCTCCTGACCACAGTTTTGAAAATGTTGAAGTTTTAAAAGATCAATCAGAATATACATTTTATACCATTAATAATGTAACGACATTTGTTGACTATGTAGAAACACTTGCTCAACAATGGTTAGAAAATATTAAACCTGAAGTTAATAAATAACGATCAAAGTAAATTTTATATGAGAACGAGAAACCTTATTTTATATTATTGTAACCTGGACGATAGAATAAATGGCTTACTTATATGTAGTGATTAGAAATGTGATGCCCTAATCGCTACATTTATCTAATAAATAAATCGTGAATAGAGTCAACTTCTTGTAGCTGAAAAACATATAATAGACAAAAAATATATCTCACAAAACGATATGAACGATGGAAAATTTACAAAAGAAGAGTTATTTTGAAAAATCTTCCGATCATTCCAAGACAACCAAAATTTAACATAGATTTTATGAAAATAATACACAAATTGAATTTTTTTTTATTTTTTTCACTATTGCCAACATCTTTTTTTTCACAGAAGTTTAGTTTTATTTATGAAGCTAAATATAGAACAAGTAAAGAAAAACCTGAAGATATTAATACTGAAAATATGATTTTGGATTTTGAGAATAATACTTCTATTTTTAGAGACTCCATGTCCAAAGATGCTGATTCCCTGAAGCTCATTAATAAAAATGGAGGCTATAGAATGGGGGTTGAAAATCAATTTTATATTAAAAAAGATATCACTAATAAAAAAATAGGAAAAATTATTACTTATTTAAGAGCAAATTATCTTCTCCCGATTGATGAACAATTGAATTGGAAAATCTTACCGGAACAAAAAACAATTGCAAAATATAAATCGCAAAAAGCAGAAGTTAGTTATGGAGGTAGAAACTGGATTGCTTGGTTTACGACAGAATTGCCTTTTAATGATGGCCCCTATATTTTCAATGGATTACCCGGTTTAATCATTTCCATTGAAGATACAGAACATGATTACTCATTCAATTTAATACAGGTAAAAAAAGGCAGCAATTGGTTTGATGTAAGGACAAAAACCATTACAATCGACTGGACAAAATATGATCAGCTAGGAAAATCATATTATAATGACCCTTGGAATACCAAAACCGGCAAAAAAGTTACATTTACAGATCCACAGGGAAATGAAAAAGATATGAATGAAATGATCAGAGAAGCGCAAAAATCTATTCTTGAAGAAAATAATCCTTTAGAGTTGAATTACAAAATCAATTATAAATAAAAACTTCTGCCGGAATGGTATCGCCATTTTGAAACTGTCAATGGTTTAATTAATGTCATGAAAGCAAACCTAAAAAATATTTTAGATAATATCAAAAAATAAGTCTCAAAAAACGATGATAACAAATTTACCAACCTATAAATATTTTTTGTGAAAACCTAAAGAAAAATTATACACAAACGGTAATTTATATTACGACAGCTTTATAATAGAAATAACAGCAATTTATATACGTCCTCAACACTTAGAAGTGTTGAGGGCTTTTCTATTTAAATCAAATGAATAATCCTGTAGTGATTTTACTACATGAACTTCCATTTTCCACTACAAAGAAACTTTTACCACCGCTGTAAATTTGCAGTATACAAAAGAGAACAATTAAATAAAAATAAAAATTAAATATTACTGTCATGAAAAAACAAATCGTAATCGCAGCCTTAACTTTTGGAGCAATCATATTAGGAACTAGCAATGTTCAGGCTCAAAATACTACGGCAACCACAACCGTAAACATTACCCTGAACGATGTGATCTCTATTGATGCGGGAAGTACTGCAATTGGTAATACGGTTGACTTTAACTATGCTACTGCAGCAGATTATAACTCTGATCAAACGGTTACTAAGGCCAACTCTTTAAAAGTTACTTCAACGAAGAACTTTAATGTTAAAGTAAAAGCAGGAGGCGCTAATTTCATGAACGGAACCAACTTAATCCCTGTAAATGTGTTGACCATCAAAGCAGCTACAGCTGCCGGAACCATGGGCGGAACAAAAAGCGCTGTTGTTTTATCTGCAACGGATCAAACTTTAGTATCAAACGCTCCGCTTGGAAGTGCATTGACACTGAATCTGGACTACACCATTCCAGCGGCAAAATCATCTTCTTCTGATATTTTAGGTAAACCGGCAGGAACTTATACGCAAACAGTAACTTATACCGCGACAGCTTTATAAAAAAACACATCAATTATATGTAAGCCCTCAACACTTCTAAGTATTGAGGGCTTTTTCTATTTAGGCCAAATGAATAATCCTGTAGTGATTTTACTACATGTACTTCCATTTTCCACTACAAAGAAACTTTTACCACCGCTGTAAATTTGCAGTATACAAAAGAGAACAATTAAATAAAAATAAAAAATTAAATATTACTGTCATGAAAAAACAAATCGTAATCGCAGCCTTAACTTTTGGAGCAATCATATTAGGAACTAACAATGTTCAGGCTCAAAATACTACGGCAACCACAACCGTAAACATTACCCTGAACGATGTAATCTCTATCGACGCGGGAAGTACTGCAATTGGTAATACGGTTGACTTTAACTATGCTACTGCAGCAGATTATAACTCTGATCAAACGGTTACTAAAGCCAACTCTTTAAAAGTTACTTCAACGAAGAACTTTAATGTTAAAGTGAAAGCAGGAGGCGCTAATTTCATGAACGGAACCAACTTAATCCCTGTAAATGTGTTGACCATCAAAGCAGCTACAGCTGCCGGAACAATGGGCGGAACAAAAAGCGCTGTTGTTTTATCTGCAACGGATCAAACTTTAGTATCAAACGCTCCGCTTGGAAGTGCATTGACACTGAATCTGGACTATACCATTCCAGCGGCAAAGTCATCTTCTTCTGATATCTTAGGAAAACCGGCAGGAACTTATACGCAAACAGTAACTTATACTGCAACAGCTTTATAAAAAAAACACATCAATTATATGTAGGCCCTCAACACTTCTAAGTATTGAGGGCTTTTTCTATTTAAACCAAATGAATAATCCTGTAGTGATTTTACTACATGAACTTCCATTTTCCACTACAAAGAAACTTTTGTCACCGCTGTAAATTTGCAGTATACAAAAGAGAACAATTTAAATAAAAATAAAAAATTAAATATTACTGTCATGAAAAAACAAATCGTAATCGCAGCCTTAACTTTTGGAGCAATCATATTAGGAACTAACAATGTTCAGGCTCAAAATACTACGGCAACCACCACCGTAAACATTACCCTGAACGACGTAATCTCTATCGACGCAGGAAGTACTGCAATTGGTAATACGGTTGACTTTAACTATGCTACTGCAGCAGATTATAACTCTGATCAAACGGTTACCAAAGCCAACTCTTTAAAAGTTACTTCAACAAAGAACTTTAATGTTAAAGTAAAAGCAGGAGGCGCTAATTTCATGAACGGAACCAACTTAATCCCTGTAAATGTGTTGACCATCAAAGCAGCTACAGCTGCCGGAACCATGGGCGGAACAAAAAGCGCTGTTGTTTTATCTGCAACGGATCAAACTTTAGTATCAAACGCTCCGCTTGGAAGTGCATTGACACTGAATCTGGACTACACCATTCCAGCGGCAAAATCATCTTCTTCTGATATCTTAGGTAAACCAGCCGGAACTTATACGCAAACAGTAACTTATACCGCGACTGCTTTATAATAAAATTTTTTAGTTTGTAAAGGTTCGTTTTGTTACGTTTTCAGTAGTTTTGGGAATCTTTTATTTTAAACAATTTACACCATGCGCAAGTTTATTCACCTTTTCATTTTCTTTATCCTCACAGGGTCTTCTTCAATTCTAGCACAAAGTATCTCTATGTCGCCTACACGTTTGTTTTTTACCGGTAATCCAGGAGAAAAAGTGACAAAGACAGTCACGCTTCAAAACAGCTCGGATAAGGATTATGTTTTTAATCTCAACTATAAAGATTGGGTTAGAGAAGAAGACGGAAATAAAGTTTATCTTGATGCAGGCAGTTCAAAAACTTCCAATGCCTCTTGGATATCCACCTTAGAAAACGCTGTAACAGTTCCTGCGAAAAGTACAAAGGAGATTGTAGTAACCATGCAGATTCCGGCAAATGCATCAAAGTCTGCCGTTACAAACAGCATGTTGTTTTTCACGCAACTTCCTCAGCAGGCAGATAAGGCACGTATTCAGAATGGTATTGGTATTATCACTTTATTTGAAGTGGGACTTCACATCTTTTATACTCCACCGGGGAACCATGTAAAAAGTTTGGATATTACCAATATTTCAGAGGTGAGTAATGAGAATGGAGCAAAAAGAAAAGTCGCAGTAAGCATCCATAATGATGGAAACACCATCAATGACGCCACCGTTGAGTTTGAACTAACTGACACAGACAGTGGTAAGGAAATAAAATTACCCGCAATTTCCATCTCCATGCTTCCCGATACCAATCAGGTCGTTCAATTTTCTTTACCAGAGAACATTTCAGGGAACTTCCTTGGCGTGGCGATTATCAAAATGGCAGAATCCAATGATTTACGCGTAGGCGAAAAAAACTTTAAATTTTAAAAATTAAGTCTTGAAACCACAAAATGGAATATCGATATCAATCCTAAGAAGAACAATCTTATCTTTTGCATTTGTTCTCCTGAACTTTTCATTGGCCTTTGCGCAGGAAAAGAAGGATATTCAAATCCATTTTGAAAATGAGAATGTAGCTGTTGAGAAGGGTTCTACTTTTACTGATTTCCTGATCATTGAGAATAAAAGTTCTGAAGCGATTACCATTCAGAATATCATTCCTGAGGAAAAATATCCGGGATTGCTTTTCTATCCCAAAAATGACTTTACCTTAGCCGCGGGTCAGTCTAAAAATCTTCCTGTGAAACTGATTGCCAATGTGGATTTTATGAAACTGAGATCCAATGAGATCAAATTCCAGGTTTCGTACACCACCTCAACGGTCACCAGAACTGAAAGCGCCTCGTTCTTCGTCGACAAAGACGAGAACAAAAACATCGCAATTTATACGGCCACATACGAAAATTTCATTAACCCTGCTCTACCCGAATCCTCAATTATGCTGACTGTAGAAAACCAGGGCTATAGTAAACGAACGGTTAAGATTGATTTACAATCAATTCCTGATGGCTTGGAAATGATGCCAAAACAACAAACCTTATCACTGGAAGGATTAGAAAAACAAACGTTTGAGATTAAAATTGCGGTCAGAAAACAGAATACGCTTTATCCGGAATTTAATATTAATGCTATCGTCACAGACCTGCTTGATAATAAAATCGTGGGAAGCAACACGCTCTACTTGGTTATTTTATCGCACAACAGACAAATTGCCCGTGGAAATGAAACGGTGAGCGGAAGTAATTTTGCGGAAATTAGCTATAATGAAAACAGTTCAGGTTTCAATTATCTTCAATTGAGGGGAAACACAGCGTTTCGGGTGACTGAAAATTTGAAATCGCGTTTCAATATAGGTGCGGATTACTATCTTGAAGACGGCCGTTATAACCTTTACGATACCTGGCTGGAACTGGAAAGAAAAAATACTGTATTACGGGTGGGAAATGTTAATAGTAACGATTACGATTACCCGGTTTTCGGAAGAGGGGGAAAAGTTTCTACCAAATTGGGTGAAAATAATCAGATTGAAATTCTTGCGCTGGAAAATAATTATAATCTGTACGGAACTTATTTCCAACAAACAGAAGGATCTACCATGGTGGGAGCAAAATATGGTTTTGGGAATGCTAAATCTTTCAATGGGAAAGTGTCCTATATATTCGACCATGATCCGCGCTTTAACGTAGATACGCAGGTGGCGAACGCGACAACATCATTTTTAATTAACGATAAACACACCATCCGCACGGAAGTGGGTCTGAGCCACGAAAAAGGCCTTTCGAACAGAGATGAAAACGAAGGCGCTATAATGGGAGCCAATTACGAGGGAAAAATAGGAAAATGGGATATACAGTCTGTTAATTCCTTTGCCACTAAAAGCTATGCAGGGATCAAAAGGGGATCTTTTATCTCAAATCAGCGGATTGGCCGCCAATTTTCTGGTTCTCAGCGCGTTTTTATACAATATCTGAATTCGCAGGCAGACCCCGAGTTCCTGAGTTTCCAGAGTGAGCCCATCCAACCTGGGAATAACGCTAATCTGCGTTATTATTTCAACAGTACAGAAGTTCTGGGATCAGGTTACCAGTTTTCTTTAAAGAAGTGGAATTTTCTAGTGTCTCCAAAGGTTGAAAGGCAAAAAACAGCCAATTTTTATACATCGCAGGAACTTTTTTCTTACCGGCTGGAGACCAACATAAGCACTACATTTGGTGCTCACGGATTGAATTGGACGGCGGAATATTCTTATTCAAAAGCGAACGATAGGGCCGATTGGTTCAACAGTCTGAAAACAACTTTGTCTTACAGGTATAAATCCTTCTCCCTCAACGGAACAGCCCAATGGAACGCAACTAATGTCTTTGATTTAACTTCTTATTACAATGCAGACCGTAATTTCGCCAACTACAACGTATATGCCTCGTATAATTTCCAGATAATGAGCAATAATCTGACCGGATCTTTTTCAGCCGGAACTTCCTATTCGGAACTTTATAAAAACTTGAATAGCAATGTGAGCGGTAATCTGGAATATAAGATTTCGCCTTCCTGGTCCAGCACAGGTTATTTTAATTTTTCCGGTTATAAATCTACGGCTGCTTATGCAAGCAGTGGCAATTATTATCAGTTCAGAGTCGGGATTAAAAAATATTTTACCGCAGCTACGGCCCTTGGAAACCATAAAGTGACGTTCCAGTTATTTGAAGATAAAAACTTCAATGGACTCCTGGAGGCCGGTGAATCGGTACTTGCAAATGAAATAGTGAAACTGAACAATTTTGTTGCATTGACAGATAAGAACGGAAAAGTAGTTTTTCAGAATGTGCCTGAAGGTACTTACACCCTGAAGGTGAATGAAAGTGCGGGTGCCCGATTGATGATGGATCCTGTAATTATGGTAAATAACAATATCAACCGCAAAGTAGGCTTGGTAAAAAACATCAGGGTAAGTGGGAAATTAACAGAGATCAAACAAGCCTATGATGTTTTGGAAACGGATGTAACCGGAATCGTGGTGTACGCAAAAAGTGAAGATGGCGTGATCTATACCGCCGTGGTTAACCAGAAAAATGAGTTTGAGTTTTTCCTGAAAGATGGAAAATACGACCTCTATATTGAAAATGACAAATACAACTATACACAACCGATCCAAACCATTAAGGTGACAAAAGAAGGATATTCAGAAACCGTGGTTTTTGAATATAAGAAGAAAGACACTACCATTAAGGTGAAAAAGTTTTAAATTTAAAAGTATGAAAACGATGAGGGCTTTTTTAATAGGAATTTTTATTGTGTTCTGCGGATCCACAGTCACGAAAGCTCAGGATGTATACCTGTCGATTCCGGAAAATAATATTTTTAACAGGAGTGAATTTACCTCAGTACCTACAAGGGTAATGATGAATACCAACAGAACAAACTGGGATTATGCCTTTTTGGGATTAATCCCAACAGCTCCAACATTTACCTCTGTGTCCGGGCCAACTTTTACGCATTCTTCTTCCTCATTTACTTTACCCAGTTCCACTCTTCTGTGGCAGTTAGAAAGTATGGGCGGGCAGCTGCCATCTACTGGACTTTCAGGTTATTTACCCGGATTTCAGTCGTTCAGCACAAGCGCTATAAAATGGTTTGAACCGCCCGCATCCCTTATTTTTGGGGGAGGATTCTACCGGGGAAATATCAATTTTACATTTAAAATTCCTGCCTCACAATTTACTGCCAACGCCTTCCGGGCCGGAAATTATTCCATGGATATCACTCAGAATTATAATGACTTTACACCCCATAATTTTAAAACAATTTTAGTCATTCCTTCATCCATCAGATGGATCACAACATCTTTAACAAAATACATAGAAATATCTTCTTTGAATGACTACCGCAATACAAGCACGCGGGTGTGGGATTTGGGGAATACGGAAATCGCCCATACGGTTGATTTTAATTTTTGGGCGAAAACTGCTGCCACAAATATTCAGTTCACTTCTTCTAAAGGTGTTCCAGGAACCAGAAACATAGCAGCCATGAAATTGGGCAGTAATGGATCTACCCTGACGACCAAAGCCTTATCTGCCAATTTTCAGAATTTTTCCGCTGCTAATCTCAGTGTTGTAGCGGGAAACAGAAGCAGCTTTACCCCAGAGCTTAACGTGTCTTCGGACGATTTTAAAAACTACTTTTTTGAAGCCGGAACTTATACTTTTGAACTGAACTTCAATGCCGCAAGTACAGATAATTCAATTAACAGCTTGCAAAATACGGCTGTTCAGTTAAAGGTACTTCCTCTCTCGGAGATTACCATCCCCAGTTCCGGGCGCAATGTAAATTTCAATTTTAATACAGCTGCCCAGTACACCAATGGTCAGTCACAAATGATCCCAAATCAAATTATTCTGTCCAATAATGAAAGTTTTGAGCTTTATGTAAAATCGGACGAAAATTATTTCAAGAAAGGCGGCCTGCAGACCGACATCAATTCCAACATATTACAAATTGGCGTGGATGGAAGTTCTGTAAATGCTCCCTTATCCAAAACTCCCCAAAAAATACTTTTTAACGGAACACCAGTTTTGGACCGGGGATTGAACATAAGATACACCATACCACCTGCGGGTGCCCAAAGTTTGGTAGGTAAGGAAAATACCACCTACTCTATCAATGTTTATTATAGCTTTACGGCAATTTAACCATACTTTCTTAAACTTTCTTAAAAAAACTCTTCCTTATGGACCACATTAATGGCAATCTATCGCCGGATCAACACTATATTGCTCAATTAAATGCATTCGAAAAAAAATATACCGATGCTTTTGATTTTTTAGTGTTCGCGGCTGCTAAGATGATTAACATAGAGCTTTGTACCATGAGTATTGCCTCGGAAGGACAAGTTTATGTTCTCGGTTCCAGTGATGCGTCCCTCAACCAGATCTATCCTCAGAATCCTCACTTTCTTTTGGATGATCAGACTTCGGTTTATGAGTTTAAGAACACGGAATTTAAATTTCATAGAAGTTATCCCATCCCTGGTCTTGAGGACAATCTGATTGCTCATTTAAATTTATTTGACAGGGAAGATAAAAACTTGGATAAAGCAGAGGAAGAGTTCGTCAATAAGATCTTGGACCAAGCGTCAAAATGGTATTTGGGTAAAGAAAAAGAACTAGCAGAAAAAGCTTATGCCCTAAAATCAGAGTTTGTAGCCAATATGAGTCATGAGATCAGAACCCCTTTAAATGGGATTATCGGTTTTACAGAGCTCCTTCTGGAAACCAATCTGGACGAAACGCAGAGACAGTATCTGGAAATCATCAACCAATCCGGCGTATCCTTATACAGCATCATCAACGATATCTTGGACTTCTCAAAATTAGAAAAGCAAAAACTTACGCTAAACCTTGACAAAGTAGAGATCGAAGAACTGGTTTCAGAAGCCTGCAATATTGTTGCGTACAGTAATACTAAAAAACAATTAGAAATGCTCATCGATATTGACGATACCATACCTAGATATATATGGACTGATGAGATGCGCTTAAAACAGGTTTTCGTCAACCTTTTGAGCAATGCTATAAAATTTACCGAGGAAGGCGAGATTGTTTTATATGTTAAAGTTTTAGATGATTTAGGAGAAGGAAAAAAACGAATCCGATTTGGAGTTCGCGATACAGGTATTGGAATTAGCAGTGTAAAGCAGGCGGAAATTTTCAACGCATTTTCACAGGTAGATGGCAGTATTACTAAAAGATATGGAGGTACTGGTCTGGGACTCGCCATTTCGAACCAAATCCTGGCACTTGCCGGCAGTGTTTTACAAGTCGAAAGCGATCAGGGAAAGGGGAGTGATTTTTTCTTTGATATTCAGTTCGACACGGAGGAAGAGGAATATGATTTAAGCTTAACTGATATTAAGAGCGTTTTGATTGTGGACGATAATGAAAACAATCGGAAAATCCTGAAAAGGATGTTGGAAAGAAAAAACATCGAAGTAATGGAATGCGATAGCGGTTTGAAGGCTTTGCTTTTGATCATGGATAAGTCCGAATTCGATGTGATCATTATGGATTATCATATGCCTATTATGGATGGCATTGAAACCATTAGAAAAATGAAAAATATTATTCCCGACGCCAACCACGTGGCACCGTATATTGTTTTGTACAGCTCGTCCGATGACACTAACCTACAGGATGCATGTGACGAATTAGAAATAGAAAATCGACTTATAAAACCGATTCGTATGAAACAGCTATACCAGGTTTTATCCACCTTAAAGAGTTCTGAAAAGAAAAACCCGGAGCAAATAAAAACTGGAGCAAATGAAGTGAGTAAGCGCGAAATTAAAATTTTAATTGCTGAGGATAATGCTATTAATTTACTTCTTACCAAAACTTATTTAAAGGATATTATTCCTCAAGCTTTGATCATCGAGGCAAAAGATGGCACTGAAGCAGTTGAAAAATATCAAAAAGAGAGTCCTGATCTTATTTTAATGGATATTCAGATGCCTCACCTCAATGGTATTGAAGCAACAAAAAAAATAAGGGCCTTGGAAAAAAACATTGAAATACCTATTATTGCACTAACGGCAGGGAGCCTGCCTGGTGAGAAAGAAAAATGTCTGCAAGCCGGAATGTCAGATTTTTTAACCAAACCTTTATTAAAACAAACCCTGTCTGATATGATTCAAAAATGGTTTGGTATAGAAAATGAAAGAAAATAAATAATAAACTATGCTTTAAAGAAATATTGTAGCAGATTTTTTAAAGCTTTGATACTGAATTTATGAGTGACCTTATCAACGAACTACAATTAAAAATCGAAAGACTGGAAAATGAAATCAGTTTTAAAAACGGACTGATCTCGATATTGTCTCATGATTCAAAGGAAATGTTTGGAAATTTTCTTTGGCTTATAGAAGCACTGGAAGAAAAGACCATAAGTGAGGAAGATTTTTTTAATTTGTTGCCTCAGGTAAAAAGCGATGCCAAGAAGAATTTGCAAACCATTCAGGACAGCACCTCTTGGTTAAAAACGCAATATGGGGAATTTAAGATTAAACCTGAAAAAATCATGGTGATGGATCTTTTTCACCATTTTGAAGAAAAATATGCGGCCAAATTAAAAGAAAAAAGCATTAAATTTTCTTTTAAAGGAGATCCCAATGCATTTGTGACAACCGATCGTTTATTGCTAGAATATGTTTTAGACAAAATTCTCGATAATGCAGTGAAATACACTTTTCCTGGGCACGATATTCACCTGCAGGAAGTTACAGAAGATCATCAGGTGATAATTTCTGTGATCGACTTCGGAACAGGAATGAATGAAAAATATTTATCTACGATCTTCACTTATGATAACCCCGTATTCCAAGGTACTGCTGGTGAGAAAGGAGCTGGATTGAGTTTGAAAATTGTAAAAAATTTTGTATCCTTGATGCATGGAAATATCCAAATCATTTCCGCTGAAAATAAAGGCACTACGGTTTCCCTTTACGTAAATTTATAGAATAATGGGTTTAAAAGTAAACGTTCGTATTATTGTAGCAGACGATCATGGTATCGTCAGGATGGGTTTAATACAAACCATAAAACGCCTCCGACCTGATGCTGTAATCTCTGAAGTAGAGGATTTTAAATCACTGTACAAAGTAATTTTGAAGGAAGAATTGGATCTGGCCATCATGGACGTCAATATGCCTAATGGTTCTGTTCAGGAAGCGATTGATTATATAAAAATGCACCAACCCGACTTAAAAATTCTCATATTTTCTTCTCAGGATGAAGAGCTGTATGCAATGCGCTATCTAAAGATGGGTGCCGGTGGTTATTTAAGCAAACAAAGCTCCAATGCAGTGATTGAAGCTGCTTTGACGGCGATGCTTAGTACTGGCCGATATGCAAGTGACAACGTAAAAGAAGCGATGTTCTTAGAATCAATAAATGGCACGACAAAAAACTCACCATTTGAAGCGCTATCAGACCGTGAATTGCAAATTGCCAATAAGCTTGCAGAAGGTCTTCCCCTCAAAGAAATTTCTAATCAGCTTAATCTCCATTCATCGACGATCAGCACTTATAAAAACAGGCTGTTTGAGAAGCTGAAAATACGATCCATACCCGAATTGGTGGAGATTCTTAGGCTATATAATCAGTAAATATTCTATTATTTCCCGATTTTTCATCCCGGGGAATCGTGGGATCTTGTACATCACAACAAGATTCTTCACTCCGCTACCTTCAGGAGATGTTTACAATACTTCTCAGGTCACGTTCTCTCAGTTTGGTAACAAAACGATGTAAGGCTCTCATTTCCTTTGCTTCAGTTCTTTGACTATTCGAGGACTTCCATATCTGCCACGGTTCCAATGATAAATATTCAAGATCTTCAAAAATAAAATCGCTCTTCTTCTGCTCGTTTAGTAGTTTCATTTCTTTCAATGATAGAAACTGCTCCTGCTCACCTTTAATAGCTAGCACATCTCCTCGATATGACCCCTTAGCTAATCAGCAATAGCTTGATAAACAGCCGTCTGAAATTCTTCGCCGATAGAATACCAAGGAGATAAATATTCCTGCGTAAACAGGAGTGCTATTATTCCCTCTTTCGGGTCAGCCCAGCCATGTGTATTGAACGCGCCGCCCCAACCAAACGACCCAATACTTTGAATTGACAGATACCTATTCTTTTCGGTTACGACCGAAAAGCCACCTAATGTGAACTGAAAGTTTTCGGGTTGTGGTGGCAATGGAGAAATAATAACCTGGTTACCCAATTGATTCGTAAGCATCAATTCAACCGTTTTTCTGCCGATAAGCCTTTTTCCTTTAAATATCCCCTTGTTCAGATAAAGCGAATAGAATTTTGCCATGTCAGCCATTGTAGAACTTAATCCGGCTCCTCCAGACAAATAGCTTCCCTGCAGTTTCGGGAACTCGGCATTTACACCCTCGTATATAGGATGCTTCACTTTTATCAATTTATTTTCCATTGTTGTCTCGTATAGACTAACTAACCTGTGTTGTTCCTTTTCGGGAATATGAAAATATGTGTCATCCATTTCCAACGGTGTCAGGATATTTTTCTTCATAAACTTATCCAATGGCTCTCCACTCCATATTTCAATCAAATACCCTAACAAATCCGTATTTAGACCATAAGTAAATCGTTCTCCCGGATTATGTTGCAAAGGTAGTGTTGCTAATAACTCCATTTTTTGCCGGACAGTTGATTTTGTAGTACCAATGCCAGAAGGAACATCGGCCTTTTCATAAATACTCCACATTGTCGGGTCACTGAAAACAGCTGGATAAGCTATACCCGATGTATGCCTCAAAAGGTCACGTATAGTAATTTCTCTGTTAGCGGGTTTCGTGGTATAGCTTCCGTCTTTGGGATTGTAGCTAACTAATACTTTGGGATTTTTAAATGCTGGAATGTATTTTGAAATCGGGTCATCCAATAAGAATTTACCGTCTTCCCACAACATCATTGCAGCAAGGCTTGTGATAGCTTTCGATTGGGATGCAATTCTAAAAATATTATCCGTTTGCATCGTTTTTTTCGTTTCCACATCGGCATAGCCAAATGCTTTATTGTAAACAATTTCTCCATTTTTGATGATGAGTACCGTAGCTCCGGGGATATGACCAGCATCTATGTGTTTATTAACAACTGCATCTATTCTTTCTAACCTTTCATGACTAAATTTCGCTTGTTGTGCATATAAAAGCCTTACATGCAGTATTGTTACCAAGCCAATAAAGGCTATTACAATTCGTTTCATTTCTTTCATTTTAATTTTTTTATCTTATCTGCTTGATTTTTTTAGAAGATACCTTTCCGCAACTGATTGTTTACTGGATGTTCTCCTTAAAATGAGGGAATGAATACTTGTCATCCACTTTTTGAACACCTACTGCAATCTATTGTAGCTGTTAATCCGACCAAGCTACTCTGCTTAATGAAATTTCGTCTTGAACTCATAATGTATTATTTCTTTTGTTGGTAATCCAATACCAAAATATCTTCCAGCACAGGTTTGATGTGCGTAATGATTAACTGTTGGTGATAGTCAGACGTGTTGAAGTCTTCTAACGATTTTCTGTCCCTGAATACCGCTACTTCCGCATGGGTAAAGCCTTTTGCCCTACTTGTGAAATCTTCGCCGAAAGAAATTTCCAATAGTCCGGGAATAGTGCATTTCTGTTTCAGGATTTCATTTTTCAAACTTTGTATCTGCTTGGTTGTCGTTCTATCCTTAAATTTGAATAATACAATATGGGCGGCTTTTTCTTCACCTATTTTCTCCAAATTTTGTCCGTTTACCGGAATAACCATGCTCCCAAAGAACAGGACAAACAATGTGATGATAATATTCTTCATGTTACTGATTTTTTTTTGGTTATAAATTTGTATTACCTGCAAGACCACTTTTTTCGGCAACATCACGCTTTACAAGCGGTGTAATATCAGGAGTAGCCAAAGCGTGTTTTGCAATCTCGCCTTTGGTGGCATACCATACACCATCATGTTGTGCCACGTATTTGAGAAAACGCTCTATTACACGGACACGTGAAGCATGACCGGAAATACGGTCATGGAAGCTAATCAGCATCATACGCCTTTGGGTTGCCGCTTCTTCGTACAGTTGATCAAATTCATCTTTTAGTTGTTGTTCATAGTCCGCAGGCGAAAACCCCGAAAAATCATAAGACCCTATATCGTTCATGTGTATGGTATAAGGCATAGTTACAAATGGCTTTCCGTTCAACTGTTGTAGGTATGGCTCGTCACGGCTCAAATCATTGTTGTGGTAGATAAAGCCTAATTCTTGGAGTAAACTCAATGTATGTACACTTCCACGCATCCAGTAACAGTCATATCCCAATGGCGTAACGCCTGTTGCTTTTTCGATGGATTGCTTAACGCTCCGTATCCATTCCCTTTCCTCATCTTTCGATAAATGGTACTGCCAAGCCCATTCTTTACCATGTGCCGCAGGCTCATGCCCACGCTTTACAATTTCACGGGCTAATTCAGGATTGTTGTCCACCGCCTTACCAACCATAAATGAAGTTGCCTTGACACCGTATTTATCAAATAAATCTAGCAGTCGTGGAATACCCTCCTGTACACCATAATCGAAATAGGAATTAGTCGCCAAGTCGGGATAGCCTTTTTTAATAGGTTCGGGTATCAATCCTCCTGCCCCTGAAATGGGTTGACCGCCGGCTTCAAATTGCAGGGATATGGAAATAGCTAAACGGGAATTATTTGGCCAGAAACCTTTAGCTGAACCGAGTGTTTGTTCTTCCTTTGTTTTCGCTACCGCTCCAGCCCAACCCGGAATAGCCAGTGCAGATGCCCCTAAAGAGGTCTTTGTAATAAAATCTCTTCTATCCATTGTACGTTTATTAAGTTATTATCATATTAATGATTTGATACTGCAAACTTCTACCATATTTTTGTATCATACAAATAACTTAAATTGTACATTTGTATCATAAAAATGATAGATATGCAGTGGAACCTAGAATGGCTTAGGACTTTTAGAGCGATATATGAAACTGGCACACTGTCTGCGGCAGCACAGGAACTGTTTATTTCACAACCGGGGGTAAGCCTGCATCTTAATTCGTTGGAAGATTATGCGGGATATAGATTATTTGACCGTTCGCCTCGTAAGATGGTTCCTACCGAAAAAGGTAAAATCCTCTACAACTTTATCCTCGAACCACTCAAAAAGATGGAAAGTGCCGAACAGCACTTCCATCGTCGTTCGCAACCGGAAAGGTCAACCATCAGTGTAGGAATGTGCTTTGAAACATTTCAGTACACATTGGAAGAACACGTGGCAAGTCTGCCCTTTAATCTGATTATCAAATTCGGGCTTTATCCGCAAATGCAGGTGGATTTGGACAACGGCTTGCTGGATATGATAGTTACACCACAAAAAGGCAATCAACAAAATCTCGTTTATGAACCCTTTTCCAAAGAAAGGATAGTATTGATTGCGGGAAGCAATACAGATACTTCAGTACTAATGGCGTTGTTGGAAAACGGTGCTATTACCGATGCAAGGGATTTTCTCAAAAAACAATTATGGTACAGTACAGCAGGCGATATGGAACACCTGAAAAACTTTTGGTCGAAGAATTTTAATGAGCATCCTGATTTCAGCCCCAACTACATTGTACCCAATATCAGCTCTATCATCCGTTGCCTTAGCGACAAGGAGGGATTCTCTATTGTGCCGGACTTTCTTTGTAACGAGGCACTGGATACCGGAAAAATCAAATTGGTCTGGCAAGGAACCCAACCTTGGGAAAACACACTTTACTTCGGAACAAGAAAGAATACCATATACAAAAATGAGTTGGAACGCCTGAAAAAACTATTTGAGGAAAAGTGGGAAAGGATGGTGGTATGAAGTGACATTATTTCCTGATTTTTTATCCCTGTTACACCAAATGCTGTAAATCCTGATGTGCGTGTAATACGTTCCATTTCACTTTCAATGACCCGCACAATGTCCGGCTTGACCTGATACAGCAGTTGATGTAAACCTGCATCATTTACAGTTAATTTAAACAATTGCCCTCCTGGGACCATTGATTTAATATAATGAAACGATTCGTACTTAATTCAATTCGTTTTCCGGAAACCGTAATTCTTTTTAAACAGGTATAAAAACTTCTTTATTGGTTTTAAACTTCTTCGCATAGAAGAGAATAGATCCTCTGACTTTTATCACGGTAACCTTTTAAATAATTCATCAATTTAATTATAACTCTTTTTGCTCATAAGATGTTCAAATATTGTATAAGTCTTATTTAGCTAACTACAATGTATCTTCCCATCCAGGTTTTGAAAAATTCGGTTACTCTGATTTTGAATATTTATAGTAACTGAATTTGACCCTTTTGTTTTACGCATAAATGAATTATTTTTGTTATGTATAAAAACAAAAAATCTTGTTAATTGTATGATTAACAAGATTTTGTTTAAATTTAGTTCTCAACTCAATGCTCTCTTTAAATAAAAGATTTATTGGAGTTCCCTATAAAAACGAGCCTAATTAAATTTTTAAAAAAATTTTATTAACTGTCTTATGACGGTTTTTTTGCACAATTAATTCGTGATATTTTTTGCGCTTATAAACTATATTTTTTTCGTTTTTTTTCAAAGAAAATATAACACGACGAGTTCTGTCGCTACCCGCCATTATCTTTGTTTCAGTAATTAAGGGGATGAGAATCCTAGGCACTTTTAAAACTCTTGATTACTCCAAATCGTAAAAATTAATATTAAAACAAGCAAAAGAAAAAATTATGGAAAATTATGGTCAACTTCACAATGAAATGATTACAGCTATTATGGGAAATGTTACAATATCTCCGGATATGACAGCAGAGCAAAAGAAAGAGGTTGTTCTTCAGGGATTTATTGACACCTATGGAAGAGATAATGTAGAACTTTTTGCACAGGGCTTAAATTTCAATAGTCCTTTCGAAGTTATTGATTCAGTTAAAGACAGAATGTCGGAAGATCTGCATGCCGTTTTGAGAGAAGATATCGATTATCTGTTAAAAAATGATAATGTGAATTATGAAGAATTCCTTAACAAAAGAGTCTCAGAAGCAAAACTGGATGAGAAAGAATTGCAGTTATACAAAGACTGTTCTTCAATCTTAATCAGTTCGGTAGAATTATGGTCTTCTAAAGAGGGTTCTGCATATTTAGATCTTCTTGATACAACGAATGATGTCGTGGCAAGAAGACCTCCTACAAGAGAACAGGTTGTCGGATACATTGGAGTTCAGGATTTTGCCGGAGGATTTTTTGGCGGACTTGTAGGCGGCCCGATCGGGGTTGCTGCAGGAGCTGCAGGAGCATCGGCAAGTGCTGCAATCAGTCACCTTTTCTATTCACAATATAACTAAAAGTATTCAATGCTCTCTGTAAATACAGAGAGCATTGCTCTTTAAATAAAGGATTTATTGGAGTTTCCTATAAAAACGAGCTTAAAAAAATTATATTAACCGTCTTATGACGGTTTTTTTACACAATTAATTCGTGATATTTTTTGCGCTTATAAACTATATTTTTTTTCATTTTTTTTCAAAGAAAATATAACACGACGAGTTCTGTCGCTACCCGCCATTATCTTTGTTTCAGTAATTAAGGGGATGAGAATCCTAGGCACTTTTAAAACTCTTGATTACTGCAAAATCGTAAAAAATTAATATTAAAACAAGCAAAAGAAAAAATTATGGAAAATTATGGTCAACTTCACAATGAAATGATTACAGCTATTATGGGAAATGTTACAATATCTCCGGATATGACAGCAGAGCAAAAGAAAGAGGTTGTTCTTCAGGGATTTATTGACACCTATGGAAGAGATAATGTAGAACTTTTTGCACAGGGCTTAAATTTCAATAGTCCTTTTGAAGTTATTGATTCAGTTAAAGACAGAATGTCGGAAGATCTGCATGCCGTTTTGAGAGAAGATATCGATTATCTGTTAAAAAATGATAATGTGAATTACGAAGAATTCCTTAACAAAAGATTCTCAGAAGCAAAACTGGATGAGAAAGAATTGCAGTTATACAAAGACTGTTCTTCAATCTTAATCAGTTCGGTAGAATTATGGTCTTCTAAAGAGGGTTCTGCATATTTAGATCTTCTTGATACAACGAATGATGTCGTGGCAAGAAGACCTCCTACAAGAGAACAGGTTGTCGGATACATTGGAGTTCAGGATTTTGCCGGAGGATTTTTTGGCGGACTTGTAGGCGGCCCGATCGGGGTTGCTGCAGGAGCTGCAGGAGCATCGGCAAGTGCTGCAATCAGTCACCTTTTCTATTCACAATATAACTAAAAGTATTCAATGCTCTCTGTAAATACAGAGAGCATTGCTCTTTAAATAAAAGATTTATTTGGAATTCAATCTTTTATTTTGCCGTCAACCAGAGGAAACTTCATTAAAATCGATGAATAGATTACCGTTGTGATCTCCGATGTGGATGTGTTTAGCTGTTATTATTTCGAGTACGTGTTTTTTCTAGCTCTTCTTTGTCCATAGACAAAGATACTATTCTTCAATATAAGCTAATCAATTTAGGACTCTTCATTTTTTGGCTTAAAGTTTCTACCAGCCCCTTGCCTTAGGAATGTAATTTTCCCTTGCGTTTGCTTTGCTTTTTCAAGAACTTCCATAGCCCTTGTTCTTTCGTTAACTTTACTTGCATGTGTTATACCTTGATTTTCGCTTTTTTTCATGTATCAATATAGTGAAATTTATTGACAAAAGCAAATATTTAATTCAATTCTCCATCAAATTCTTTTGATCCTCCCACTGGTGAACTCTAATGATAACCAATAGATATTAGTAGGATAACATTTTATATTTCTCTTCAATTCATTCAAAGACATTACCCATTCCACAAAATATACGGAACCTAAATATTACAGGATGACCATCAAGCCAGTACTTTAGGCCTTTTCATCTTTTTAAATTCCGTCAAACTCATATGATGTTGCTTCTTAAAAAATTTATTGAGGTGACTTTCATCTGAAAAACCAAATTCGGTTACAATTTCATTGATACGCATATCGCTGAAAAGAAGGCGATGCTCTATCAATCTCATTTTATAATTCAATATAAAATGCTGTACGGTTTCTCCACATTGCTTTTTAAAGTAACTCCCAAGATAGCTTTCAGAAAACCCGAATTTCTGAGATATCGCAGAGACCTTCAACAATGCCGGATCATGGATATTTCCCTGAATATAATTGATAATATCCAGTACTCTTTTATCAGCATTCGAAGCTACATTCTCCGCTCTCATCTTTGAAATATTTCTGGCTGCTATCACGATCAATGCATTTACGTAGTGTAGAGTAAGTTCCTCATGATAGAGGTCAGGATGATTCAGACCATGGAGCAGTGAGGTTACGACTGAATCAACCAAAACGATGTCCGGTTTATTTTGTAAAATACATCCAGACAAAAAGGAAGCACCATACAACAGACATTCCATCGAATTAATACTGTTCCACTTATACTCTTTTACATACCGTTCACTGAACTTAACGAGCAAAAGATCTGTTTTTTCAACAATTTCCAGATAGTGCTGGTCATTTGGTGTAATGAGAATCAGGCTGCCTTTACTGTATGAAGAAATGTTATCATTTATTTTAAGGAACCCTTTTCCTGAAATAACATAGACAATCTGAAAAAAGGAGAATTGGCTGTCTTTTAAGGGACAGTTTGCGGCCTGATGGTATTCTACCTTTACCAATTGATCTATATTCTCTCTTTTCATAGGACAAAACTACCCATTTATCATTAAAATATACTGATTTTTTTAAATTTTTCTGTTCAAATTTGCTACATCAAAATTGTAAGCATTCATGAAAACATCAATCTATGTCCTGGCACTGGGAGCTTTTGGCATTATTACCACTGAATTTGGGATAGTTGGTATCCTACCCACTATTAGCAGGCAATTCGGTGTATCAATCGATACCGCAGGATGGCTGCTTAGTGCCTTTGCAATAACTGTGGCTGTGTCTTCACCCTTTATCACTTCATTTACAACCAAAATAAACCGCAAGTTCTTGCTGTGTCTGGTCATGAGCATATTTGTCCTTTCTAACCTAATCTCTGCATTTTCCACCAATTTTACGATGCTTATGATCGCCCGGATATTACCTGCAATATTGCATCCTCTGTTCTGGAATATTTCTATCGCCATTACATTCAAGGAAAAAGGAGCAAAAGGAGTATCGACAGTAATGTTGGGATTAAGCTTAGCGACGGTGCTCGGTATTCCCTTGACAACCTATGCTGTGGACCTTTTCCATCATTGGCAGGCATCATTTTTTCTTAGCAGTGCAATAAGTTTAATTGCCTTTATTGGTCTGTTGCTCTTCATCCCCTCTATTCCTGCAGATAACACAAAATCCACACAGAATCAGCTAGCCATATTGAAAAGCCCTCTTTTGTGGCTCAACCTAATTTCCAGCATTGCCACACTAGCAGCAATGTTTGCCAGCTATACCTATCTCACTGCTTTCCTTGAACAGATTACAAAGATGGATGGTGCCCAGATCAGTATGATGCTGCTCCTTTTCGGTGGTATGGGAACGCTAGGGAATTGGCTTATGGGAATAGCTTTGAATCGCAATGTACTTGTGACTGCAAGATTATTTTTAATCCTCTTGGTGACAGTACAGATTCTAGCTTATTATCTTGGGGGAATTTTTATGCCCATGGTCCTCATCGTCTCTCTATGGGGAATGATCCATACCGGAGGATTTCTGGTTTCAAATATCCGAACCACACAATCTGTTCCGCATCATGCACTGGAATTTGTTAACAGTTTATTGACTTCATCTTTTAACATTGGAATTTCTTTAGGTGCGTTTCTCGGCGGGATAGTAAGTGCCTATTACGGAGTTCAGTATGTTCTATGGGTAAGTGTTTTACTTTTGACAGTAACATTTATTCTGAGTTTTATGACTTTTCCTAAAAACAGTACAGAAAATGAAGAGGCAAAACAATTGAAACATGTAGCATCTGCATGTGAACATAGATAAGTATTTTTATAGTTCTTCCACTGACAACCTTTGTCTGATCCGGGCAATGACAGTGGAATTGCAACTATCCCAATATCTTACACTTCTTATACAATTTCATAAACAAATACTTATGCATAACAAAATATTAATTACTGGCGGTTCCGGGAAAATTGGAAGCCACTTTATCAAATCTTTTTCAGATCACTATAAATTTAGAGTTTTAGATCTCCACCCTCCCCAGACTCAAGATACATCCATTGAATATTTTCAAGGAAATCTCACGGATAAGGAATACCTCATAAAGGCTTGTGAAAATATGGATATTGTTATTCATCTGGGTGGTATTGCCACTCCCGATGCCACATTTGATGATTTACTGGACGCCAATATCATTGGAACAAAGAATATTATTGATGCCGCTATTGCGGCGGGTTGTAAAAAAATTATTTATGCAAGTAGTGCACAAACGATAGAAGGTTATCCAAAAGACGTTCAGCTTAACACCGAGATGCCTATAAAGCCTGGCAATTTATATGGTGTTTCTAAATGTTTTGGAGAAGCCCTGCTTTCCTACCATTGTTTCAGCAGTGACTTAACTGCAATATGTCTTAGAATTGGAGCCTATGAATTTCCGGAAGATTTCACAGAAATGAATGCTCGGGATTTAAGCGCCTATCTGCATCCCGATGATTTAAATCAGCTCCTTCATCTATGTATTGAATCTAAAAACATAAAATTTGAAATATTAAATGCTATTTCCAATAATACGTATAAACGACTTGACATTCAGAAGACTAAACTTTTAACGGGTTACGATCCCCAGTATAATTCTTTCGATTTATTTAAGCTCAAGAAATAAAATTATAATATGTTTGAAAAGCAAAATTTAGAAGAAAATACGTGACAGAAATTAAAAATACATACTTAATTTATAGAGAACAAGCGACTATTATTCCATCGGGTCGATAGATTCTAATATGGAATTATAGCGGGGAATATGAACATATTATTCAAGATCAAACTTATCCCCATTCGAAGTTTGACATTCACTTGGTAGGACAGCACCATACTAAAGTTCTACTCAAAGGTAATGTTCCCGTAAATTCCATCGGTGTCAATTTCAAACCATACGGTTATTATTCGATAGCAGGAAATGACCTTTATACCACTAAATAATAAATTATTTTAAATATTTACTTTTCTTGGAAAAACTTATTGTAAGCCATCTCACCGGACAGACAATTGCAGTAGAGAAGGCTATCCCCTATTTCAAGTGTTTTTTGCATTAATAAAACTATCTACTTGGCTGTACGGTATATTATCGTCATTTTATTGATTTAACGTATTTGACAGGATTTTTAAATGCATGAATTAAGTTTAGAGCTAATTCGCACTTCGATATCCATTAGGTGAAACCCCTACCTTTTGCTTAAACAGCCTTGTAAAGTGTTGATGGTATTTAAATCCTAACTGGTATGCGATTTCACTGATGGTTTTATCTGTTCCGAAAATCAATGACTTCGCTGTTTCAATTACCCTGGACTGTATAAAATCTAAAGGAGTATGTCCGGTTTCTTTTTTTATAAGGTCCCTGAAATAATTAACAGAAAAATTCAGTTCTTCGGCACAGTAACTTACCGTAGGAAGCCCCATTGTCTCACATTTTCCCGATTGAAAATATTCGTTGAGCAGGTTTTCAAATCGTGTGAGAATGTCTTTGTTCACATGGCTGCGCGTAATGAATTGGCGGTCATAAAAGCGCATACAGTAATTTAAAAACAGTTCTATGTTTGATACTATCACTGTTTTACTATGCTTATCAATGTTCTGCTCTATTTCGTTTGAAATTTCGTTCAGGCAGTTTACAATAGTTTTTCGTTCCTTTTTAGATACATGCAGGGCTTCGTTTACTTCGTAGGAAAAAAAAGTATAATCCTTGATTGTTTTTGCTAAATGAGTTCGCTCGAGTAGATCAGGGTGAAATACAAGAGCATATCCCGAGGGTTTTGTCATGACTCCATTGCTATCGATACCATATACCTGTCCTGGGGAAACGAATACCAGGGTTCCATCCTCATAATCGTAGGGCTGACATCCATATATGATATCACCGCATTTTATATCCTTTAAGAATACGGCATATATACCCATATATCTTTTAAAGTATTGAATAGGATCAACATCATCAAAGTTGATGACACTTACCAAAGGATGCAATGTATCTACACCAATGTAATTGTTATACTGTTTCACAGTATCAATCCTTTCTACCTTGTCCATGACTTAATTTTTTATGTTACAAATTTAGCAAACAGGCACTTATATTGATACAATTGATTAGAAATAGGTGAAATTGGTAAACAATTCCGTGATTTATATAAAGTAAACAACGTGCCCTCGATGTAACTTTGGTTATCTTGTAAGTTGGGTAACTAACTTTTAAAATTAAGTTAAACGATGAAAACAAATATATTAAAAAACGTATACTTCTTATTTCTTGTTTTGTCGATCACTCAGTTATATGGCTGCAGTAAAAATAATCGACCCTATAAAGGAGTAAATGAAACCGTAAAAAAAGAAGACAATATGAAAATTAAAATAATAGTTGGGGACCGCTCCCTCACAGCAACTTTAGACGATAATCCCACCACAAGGGACTTCATCGCATTATTACCCTTTACTGTAAAACTGCAGGATTATGCCAGTACAGAAAAAGTTTTCACCCCCGCGAAGAAATTATCTATCCAAGGTGCGCCAGCTGGTGTTAAGCCTACAGTTGGTGATATAAGCTACTATGCCCCTTGGGGTAATATTGCCATATTCTACAAAGATTTTAGCTATTCGGAAGGTTTAGTGAAAATTGGTCATATAGATAACGGTGAAGAGGCATTTCAAATCTCAGGGTCTATAGATAACGTTAGATTTGAACGCATTGAAGAGCAATAAAAAAGTAGAGATTACATCTGAATATAAGATATGATAGGAAATATAAAATTCAAAACGATAATGCTCATTACAAGTGGTCTGCTGATCCAGATTTCGTGTAGTAGCAACAGTAATAAAAATTTCGAAGTTAAACAGACAAATAATATTGAAATGAAAACACAACTTGATTCTTCCTTATTTCCCCAAGGGGGAAAACTATCAAATGAATGGTTTACCGGAAATGCTTTTCTACAACCATTATTGGCGAAAGATAAAAACAATGATTTCGCGATGGGCAGCGTAACTTTTGAACCAGGTGCACGGACTATTTGGCATACACATCCAAAAGGGCAGGTCTTAATTGTCACTGAGGGTAAAGGTTGGTACCAGGAAAAAGGGAAACCTGCCCAATCCATCAAAAAAGGCGATGTTGTCAACATTCCCGAAAATCTTGAACACTGGCACGGAGCAGCCGCAGACAGTAAGATGGTCCACATTGCAGTCACTAACTATAGGGGCGATGAAAATGTGACTTGGCTTAAACCTGTTACAGATAGTGAATACAATCAGGTTAATAACAAATAATTATTAAAATGAAATATCACAGGTTCTTTTGCCAATGGATAATTATTTTGAGCCTTATTTTAAATGTAAATACAATGAATGCACAATCTAGAACCGATACTTTAAATAAAGAACAGCAAAGTATCGTTGCAATTTCCGCTCTCACCGCAATTGGAGACCTTGAAAATTTAAAAATTCAGTTGAATGGTGGCCTGGATGCAGGTCTTACTGTCAGTGAAATAAAAGAATTATTAGTACAGCTCTATGCCTATAGTGGCTTTCCAAGAAGCCTGAATGGTATCAGTACACTTATAGGTGTGCTCGAAGAACGAAAAACCAGAGGTATTAAGGATAAGCCCGGTAAAGAATTTGCAGAAAATGATCAGAAAAGTAATAAATACGAACAAGGCAGAAAGGTTTTGGAGCAATTGACTAAAACACCACAGGCAAAACCTGCGCCTGGTTTTGGTTCGTTTGCTCCGCGCATAGATGCGTTTTTAAAAGAACATCTTTTTGCTGATATTTTTGAAAGTGATGTACTAAGCTATCAGCAGAGGGAACTTATAACCATTTCAGCATTAGCCGCTATGACTGGTGTAGAGCCTCAGCTGGAGGCACACATAGGTATGGGAATGAATATCGGTATCACTGAAGACCAATTGGACCAAGTTGCTGCACTGACCGAAAAATTTATCAGCAAAACGCAGGCTGATCTAGTCCGAAAAATACTTTCAAGAAAACAGCAGTCCGAAGAACGTCTAAATTCCCGCTAATTATAGTTATAACCGCGATATTGATACCAATTTTCAGGATTATTATTTTGTTGCAGATATTCTTGCCTGCTGTATAGTCAGTTTCCTTTTTGATAAGGCCATCAAAATAATTAGTGGAAAGTGTTCAATATTATTGAAAGAGCCATAGGGCTGAAACAGTATCAACAGTCCTCTTAAAAATGAAGAATTAAAAATCTTTAATAAATAGTATATGTCAAATGATATGTTTAAATATAGTAATTTCTTCAGGCAGTCACTGTGGGCGGCTCCGGTGATTATAGCCTTTTTTTTAATAAATAATACCGCCCATGCACAACAACATGAAATGATGTTACGTATTTCAGAAATCGAAATTCATCCTCAGTATCTGGAGGAATACAAAATGTCCCTAGAGGTCGAAGCCGAGGCATCGGTCAGGCTTGAAAAAGGAGTAATTGCTATCTTTCCGATGTTCCAGAAGGACAATCCGACGCAGGTACGTATATTGGAAATGTATAAAGACCAAGAGGCTTACCAATGTCATTTGAAAACGGAGCATTTCCTCAAGTACAAAACAACCACATTCCACATGGTCAAGGCATTAAAGCTTGTGGATATGGATGCACTGGATCTGGATGCCGCAGTCCATATTTTCAAAAAGATGCCAGCTAATTAAAAATATCAGGCTCCACCTTCAACATCGCGAGAAGACAAAAAATCATCAAAGGCTTTCATCTGTAATCTGCTCATCAGAAAAGCCATTCTTCCTAATCCAACACCAGGCAACAGTTCCCAATTACTACTGTAGGTTTTCTCTTCCATGTTTGAGTAAATCATTTAATAAAGATTTAATTTCCATTATTGTCCTGTTGAAACCTCCTTATCTCCTTATACTAATTTTTACGGGTTTCATGAATATTCTGACAAAAGTACACACTGTTTCCGGGCGAAAGTACACCAGAGTTATCAATCTGTCTATTATCGCGCCGACAAGCGTTGGCTCATCAATAAAGTTTTATCATGCTTCAATTGCTAGCTGAGAAGTTATGATAACTGAGCTATTTCCATATCTGCCTTCAAGCATATCCAGCAGTGCAAGCCTAATGTCAGCGTCTATAGATTTTAACCCGAAGCCAGCCAGCATCAGTAACTTTTAGTTTGCAATACCCTTTATCATTTCAATCTGAGTACAAATACCAATTGGAGAAAACAGTTTTAAACACATTAATTCGGAATAGCTTAGGGTTTGCTTCTTAGAGCCAACTTATTATCACTCCCTTTCTTATCCAAAATCTTCATAATGCTGCGTGGTTTTAATATTTTTGTAACTGAACATTATGCTCTTCTTTCAGCATCTGGCAATGGTAATCATAAACTTTCTATTTCAAAGTTTTAAGATAAACGTTAAGTGTCACTTCCTGAGAGTTTCCGGTTGCTTTCTGTCCTTTGTTATCCCACTTTTACGACTTAATATACCTTTTAGCAACAATGTCCACTGCCTTGCCGTCTCAGGATAGGTCACGAAATAGGTCATATAAATCGTGACCTATTTTGATTTTTTATGATTCTAGCGCAAAACAAAAAACGCTATAAACATCAATGTTTACAGCGTTTAAGCTTATTTTGGTTTCTAACCTAGCGGAGAGAGAGGGATTTTGTAACCTTACCTACTCTCTTTATTTATAAGTGTCTCGCTATAGCATCTTGTAAAAGGCCTTAAATAGGACATTTGCAAAAAGTGGTAAAATCTAAATATAATAATTTTACTTAGTAAAAGTAGAAATTTCCGTTCAGATTTGCAACCATTTTTTTGAAAACTTACTCAGCTACAAACATCTCAAAGTATGAAATTACGAGAGGATGTTTCATAATCTCATACTTAGTTGCAAGCCCTGACAAAATTATATATTTGAGAAATCAGTATTTATGATTTTGAAATTATTTGCTAATCAATAGCCGATATATATATACTTCAATAAGAATGGTACAATCTATTTTTTTATTTTTTGTTGCTTCAGATGAGGTTTTAATTCCCGCGCAAAATCCAACATAACAACTTGACTTCCTTTGAATGGATTAAAGGACGGCTGATAGTCAATATAGCCCGAAGAATGCAGATTCTTAAGACATTTGTGGTAGGTTGCTTTTGAGTGGATTTTACTGATGCGCATTACTTCATCGCGTGAAATACTGACCGGATTTCGGAAACGGTTGAAATTCCAGAATTGGAATAAAGCTAGGTATAGGCTGATATGTGTAGGATTAAGCATACTGTCCTGAGCTACCTTTCCATAGAAGCCTGTGAGATGTTTAATGTAATTCATTTTGTTATTTTTAAGAAGAGAATTACCCCTTACTATTCAACATTTTTTCAATGTCTTTGTAACTGTAGTATAATGTTCCTCCGACACGAGTGTACGATAAAGATCCACTAACACGAAGGTTCTGTAAAGTTCCTGTGGAAATTTTCAGAAGTTCTTTAACCTCTGATGATCGCAGCCATAATTTCTGCTCTGAAATTTTGATATTAAACAGATTTTTAATGTCTGCTAGCAATTCGGCTTTGAATTCCTGAAGGTCTTCTTTTGTGATTAGGTTTACTTCCATACTTTCGATTTTGTGTTACTAATAAATGTCTTTTATATCAGTATAATATTATATTTCATCTCAAAATTTAATTTTTGCATCTATCAAAAAGATTACTTAAAAGTATGCGAGAAACCCGCAGGCAGCGTACAATAGCTTTTAATGGATTACTTTGGCATCTAAAGTCCTTAATCGCTAATACTGTATTAAACATTTAAGTGGTATATATAGGCTATAAATATTTCAACATAAACCGGTAAAAAGGCAGCTAAGGTATTGTTGCCAGCCGCCGCGACCTATGCCAACAAAAGACTACGGCATAAACGGTTTCCTCCCTAAAGGTACCCTCCAATTATTCCGTTTCCTTTTGTTTTCTGCTATTGGCAACATTTTCATATCTGCTTTCTTTTTTCGGTTTTCTTTTGAAAAATATTGATTAAAGCCTAAGAAGGCTTGGAGAGGAATGGGAAGAGAAAAGATCGAAAAAGCTTTTACCCTAAAAAACAGGTACATAATAGTTCACTCATTAAATAAAGGCTGTTTAACTTAAGTACGGGAAATAAAAGGCTCTGCCGTACTCAGAGCAATAACAATGAAATATAATATAGTAAATGAGATCAAATTGATCTATACAAGAAAAGGAAATACCGAAAAAAAAGTACTGAACTCCAAGGATGCTACAGATATTTTCCGGGAACATTTTGATGCAGATCAGATCGATTACCGAGAGTCATTTTATTCAATGTATATGAATCAAGCTAATACGGTTTTAGGAATACAAAAAATTTCAGAATCTGGAATTACCTCTTCTCTCGTTGATATCAGAATCATTATGCAGGGGGCTTTATTATGTAATGCCGTGTCATTTATAATAGCTCACAACCACCCTTCCGGAAACTTGACACCTTCACGTGAGGACATACACATTACACAGAAAATAAAGGAGGCTGCCAAACTATTAAACATTAACTTACTGGATCATTGTATAATAACTTCTATAGATTCCTTCTCCTTTTCAGATGAAGGTATATTATAAGAATCCTCATTTTCTTAAAAATAAGAATCCAGAGCCAATTATGGACTGGATTCTTGTAGCGTCGCGAAAAGATGATTGTCCTTCAAGGGTCAACCATCTTTTCGCAAGTAGTAATCAATGCCTATCCTTTATAAATAATTATAGATAAAAGATTCCAACAGATAGTGCACTAATAAAATTGATCAACCCAGGGATTGTATTTCTCTGTTTGGTTTTTGTTGTTAAATTGAAATTCAATTTTTTTCTCATTTCCGAAACTATCAAAAATCCATACCGTGAATGATTGTGAAACTTCCGAGGTTGAAGTATAATACAGTCTGAACTCCTTTTCATAAAGCGGAAAGGTATCATTGGGAAAATATGGATGTGTATTATAATACTGTAGCTTTCCTGTTCCTTCAAATTGAAAATATCGAAGATAATATTTCGTGTCTGAAAAATTACCTTCAGGAAGAATTGTAATACGTATCTCCACATATTCATCTTTGACTATCTCCTTAGGAACCGGCATAACCGACACTTCAAACGGAAAGTTCTGCTGAATTTCCAAATCATCCTTCTCACAAGATTGTACAAGTAATCCAACCATAACTGGTATGAGAAAACACTTGAATAGCATTCTAATTTTATTATTAATTAGATTTTTCATTTTATATTATTTTTAAAAATTATATCTTATTCCAAAGCCGAACAGACAATGAAACTCGGCCATTTGACTATTTTTCAAAAAGCGAAGTTGCCCGTTAACCAGAAAAACCAAATGTCCTGTCAGATAACTTTCAAGTGACAACTTACTACTTGCCCCGTAAATGAAATTACCTGTTGACTTAAGCAATGAGCCATCGTAAATCAATTCATTACCTCTATTAACCTGCTCATACCCTACAAGACCTCCAATTCCTAGATTAAGATTGACATTTCGCATCAAGTCTCCCCATACATAAAAACTGTAACCACCACTCAGCAGGAACGTGTCTATCGGGATATTATAGTTTGTGTATTCATAATATTTCCTGCTATATTCTGCCAGTCCAAAAAAATAATGACCATTCTTTGCGTAAGAAACAAGCCCCGTACTTAACATATAATTTTGCTTTTTAGGAGAGTTTGGAAATACAGAATAGGAAAATTCAATACCTGTTTGTCCAGGAATCATCTGCTGTGCAAATGATTCTATATTTATTGTAATAAGAAAAAGCGTTGCTATCAATAATCTGCTCATCTTAGTTGATTTTGAAATTTAAACTATTGATCAGTTTAGCATTGATCAGCTCTGTATTCTCCAGTTGAACTTTTTGATGCCGCCCTCCATTTCTTTCCAGAACTTCAATTACTAACACCTGATCCTTTAACAAGGTAAATTGCTGCAGTAAGTAAACAGCCGTTACTTTAGAATTATGTTTTGCAGTCATCACCGGCGAATAAACCCTGATTGGTTCCAACAACTTATCCTGAATAACAGTTCTCTTTAAATTCTTCTTATCTACAATTTTAAAATTGATGAATTCAATATCATAAGCTATATTACTTCTGTTATCAACTTGTATGGTAAAGTAGAATTTATTGTCATTTACGTGTAATGCACCAACAGAAAACTGAATACCAAAGCTTTTTGATGCGATATGCTTTACGCTTTTTTTGCTTTTTCGATACAGGTTTTCCATAATCAATTCCGTAAGAGATGAAGAGCTTCCCTTTAGATCTTCAAAAAGTACATCGGTTGAATATTCCTTTTCAATGCTTCTCTGCATCTTTACAAGATCGTAACTGAGGACCTCAGGATATGCACTGTATAAGACATCGAAGCTGTAAAACTTTCCATCTTCTGTAATGACCGAAAAATTGGTCTCTTCTTCAAAATCTCTGACAGCAGATTTAACCCGGAGAACATTTCCGATAGGCTCTGCTTTATTAGCAACCAAAAGATCGCTTCCCAGATCGACGTATCTTATTGATGAAGGAAAAATCACATGAGTGGTTTTACTGTAGGTCACCTGCATCCTGAAAGGTTCCAGCTTGGCTTGTTCCATTGAAACATAGGTCATCACGGAATCCTGACCAAATGCTCTGCTTATAAACAGCAGAAATAGCATAATGAGAATATAATGGCTCTTTTGTGTATTCATTTTTTAATTTTTTGATTAATTATTTTTGGGTACCAGCAAAACCTGATGACCTGATTTTACAGTTACTTTTAGCTGCCGGACCCTTTTTTGAAAATACCCCGACAATCCTTGTACTATTCCCCTGCTCAAATCAGCAGCAATCTGTTGTCCTGCCGATTGGGTCATCATAATATGGGTACCGGATGTCTGACTCATATTAGCTACAATATCGCTGACCGCATTCTGCTCCGGTGAATACGGAACATACAACCCCATCTGACCGTCATTGTCATGAACATTGATTTCTACAGGATAGATATTACCGTTATATTGAATGGAGGATATGGTTAACTGAAGTCTTCCGCCCTGAAATTTACCTGCAGCAATTAACAAACTTCCCGGAGGAATTTCAGTGTGCCCAAGCTGCATTGCTTCTGTAAGTCTTATGGATAATGTACTTTCATTGACCATAGCCTTAGTCTCATAAACAATACCTCTTATTGCATTTTTGGATTGATCTGAAATCTTTGTATCATTTTGAGTGTCATAAAATCTATTTTGATTCAAGCTTGCTATAAAAGCACTATCCGACCGCTCTCTGTATAATGAAAAGACAATGCTGGAATGTGCTGGTTTTGCCGGTGTCAGCTTAAACTTCTTTTCAGTTAGTTTTCCTTCCTCTTCTTTTGGTGCTGATTCTTCTTGTTTTGGGGTTGTTGGAAGATATTTGGCTGCCATCTGATATGATTTTTCCATAAGTTCTAACTGATCATTCATTCCAAGACGTTCAGGAACAGCATTGTTTTGAATCGCTTCATTCTTTAATCTTGAAATTTCCTTCCTCAGATTGTTGACTTCTTGATCATCCTTGCCATAGAATGAGCTCAAGGTCTGTTGGGCGTTGCGGTAGCTGTTTACAGCATTCTTATCCGATTGCTCAAGAGTACCCGTATTATACGTTGAAACGGACGGATTACTATTCGGATTTAAATCATTTTGGTCATTCCAATAGTCTGATAAGGTGGTGATCGCATTTCTTTTATCTTCATTCTTTTGCTCCAATAACTGCTGTTCATACGCCTTTTGCTTATCAGACTGTAACGGTCCGTCCTTTGCCTGAGGAATGGCTGCATTAAAACCAGCCTCCTCAGTGATGGCATTATTTGACTTTGGTTTAAAGATGAGGTAAATGCAAGATGCACACACGACAGCCATCAAAAAGTAAATGACAGGTTTCTTTAATCTCTCCCATTGAGCTTTCGGAAAATCACCCACTTCGTGAGAATTTTGTGGAAGATCATTTTCTGTAATTTTAATGTTCTCTGAATCTTTCATATTCTATTTTTTGATGGATGAGTTTACGATACCATTCTGTCCTGATTTTTTTTCAAACGATTTCTTAGAAACTCCATCAATATGATTGATTGATATGGTATTTCTTCTCTGGCCTGTAGAAATACAGACACTGACAACGACGATGACCGTTAGGAAAAAATAAACACCAAAGAAAATCTTGGTTAGAAATCTTTGCTTCGCTACGGGAAGCATTTTCCAATAATTCTCCGCCTCTAAAACATAATGTTCGATTTTATCTCTTAGGTTTTTCATTACGGAAATTTTAGCGTTCAACAGTTTCTACATCTTTGTTTTCAATCACATTGAATTTCTCAATGGTAAACCCCTGGGGATTGCTGTCAGACCTTACAGAATTAACCAGTGAGCAGTTCGTAATTAAATTTCTGATGGTAAGATTACTGGATCTAATGATGAACTGTCTGGCGTACGTTTTTACGCCATAAGGATAGCTGTCGAAGTTCGCAACAACGCTATCCACCTCAATCCTTTGCTGGATATTACCGGAAATAATCCTGTTATAATATCCTTTCTCCTGAAGGTCTTTGTAGTAGTTGAATGCAGATTGGTCAGCCAAATTGAAAGCTCTTTTCACATTACTCTCGATAGCATTCTTATCCGGTGCTATGGTGAAGAACAATTCATGAAATCGTCTCACATGCTCTCTTGCTTCCACAGGCCTGTTGATCGACATGTCCTGAGATAGCGCCACCATTAATGATTTGCCGTTGTCCAGCACATAGATCTTCTGACGCTGCTGCTCGGCAAACTGGTAAGATTTGAATACGACCACACCTACCACTCCAAAACACAACACCGCAAATACAAACGTAAACAAACGAATCTGCTTAAAGCTGTTCTCAATATTTCTTAAAATTTTAAATTCCATAGAACTGTATTTTTATTTTAATAATTTTCCTGAAATATTTCCTGTTGCAGAACCTACTGCTGCTCCAGCCACATTGCCCGACTTCGTAGCAGTCTGGTTCACATTGCGCATAAAATTGCCGGCTCCCCCTGCCTGAATCACCCAACCCGTAACGGTCGGTACAGTAAAATACCCAATGATTCCAATCACCATATAGATGATGTACACGGTATTGGAGGTATCAGGAATAAAGGTGGGATCTGCGAGCATTTCAATATCTCGTTCTAAAATCAAAGTCTGTATCTTGGCAAGAATGGCACTGAATATATCGGCAACGGGAAGCCACAGATAAAACGCTAATGTATCTGGTCAACCATTGGGTTAAAGTGGTTTGGAAACCATCCCAGACAGAAATTGCAAATGCAATAGGTCCTAATATTGAAAGAACAATCAGAAAGAAGGTTCTAATGGTATCAATAACCAAGGCTGCTGCCTGAAATAGAATTTCTAAAAACTCACGAAAACCATCTCTGATATCTTTCTTGATGGCAAACATTTCTCTTTCAATATACATTCCCGACATGGTTACCAAATCTGATGGAGACCATCCCAGTTCCTCCAATTTTTTGTCAAATTCTTCATTAGAAATCAAATAAGCCATTTCCGGGTTTCTGAGCATTGCTTCACGCTCCAAAAGATCTTTTTTCAGTTGCAGTTCATTCATATCTAATACCTGGTTTTCCAACATTGAATGACTTCCCTGAACAATTGGACTCATAACACCGTTCAAACTACCTAAGACTAATGTTGAAAAAAACATAATGCAGATCCCAATGGCAAAGGGTCTGAGCATTGGAAATAAATCGATGGGTTCTGCACGGCTCAAGGACTGCCAGACTTTCAATGCCACGTAAAACAGAGCACCTAAACCAGCAACACCTTTAGCAACTGCAGCCATATCGGCGCACATCGGCATCATTTCTTCGTAAACGGAACGCAGGACTTGATGTAAGTTATTCGGTTCCATATTACCAGTATTTTTGATTGGAGGTTCCGTAGAGATTTAACACCCTCTGGGTGTTATTCTGTTTTTTTGCTCTCAGATAGCTCACCGAAATATTTTTGTTGGTATAGTATCTTACCAGATTATGATATTCCTTGACCTCCTTGTAAACTCGATCAACAACATCCATTCTTTCCTTATCATTAAGGGATAGGCCGTTGGAGGTAATAATTTCCTTAAGTTCTTTCAGCAGCTCCGTGCTCTCCGTAAGAAGCGCAGAATAACCATTAGCAATAGAAGCTAATTCCTGAGCATTAAAGTTGGGGTCATTCAGCATTTTACCGAAATTATTCACATACATCTCAGAAACATCACCTACCAAAAGAACGGTCTGCTGAACCTTTCTGGCATCTTTTACCAGATTGTTGATGGCTTTTAGCTGGTCATAATATTCCTTACCCTGTTCATACACTTTCTTAACTTCATTGAAGTTCTTAACAACGTTGGATACTGTTGATGAAGTCTGTACAATCTCATTGGCTGAATTCAAAATACCTGATGCCAGATTAGCAGGATCGGTTACTACAAATTGTGCTTTGGTGTAGGTTACGGTAGCAAAGAAGCCTACCATTAGTGTTTTAATGATTAAATTTTTCATTGTTATAAAATTTTAATTGATTTAATTGTCTTTCGTATTCGATTTGATTCTCTTGAGAGAAATCCGCTTGATGGCATGCTCTACATTACCGTCAAGTTCTGATGCAAGGTTGATCACTTCCATCTTTTCTGTTTCTTCAGTGGTATAAGCCAGATATTCCTCGGTTGAAACCTCCGTTGCGTAGACGGCAGAGTGCGTTCCACCCAATCCAATCCAAACTTCCTTATACAATCTTCTATGATCATTGTTCATATTAATGGATAGTACCTGAGATTTTTCTTTATCAGTCAATCCCAGCATCGCCTGAATGTCATCGAACTTATTCATATACTTACGCTGGTCAAGAAGAATTTTACAGTCCGAATTGTTAATAATACTTTCCTTCACAATCGGTGACTGGATAATATCATCTACTTCCTGAGTCACCACAATGGCTTCACCAAAGAATTTCCTGACTGTCTTGAAAAGATATTTAATGTATTCTGCCATCCCTTCTTTCGCAATTGCTTTCCAGGCCTCTTCGATAAGGATCAGTTTTCTGATTCCTTTGAGTCTTCGCATCTTATTGATAAAGACTTCCATAATGATAATGGTCACAATGGGAAACAGAATTTTATGATCTTTAATGGCATCAATTTCAAAAACAATAAAACGCCTGGATAGCAAGTCCAGCTGTTTTTCTGAATTGAGCAGATAGTCATACTCCCCGCCTTTGTAATAAGGCTCTAAAACATTGAGAAAATTGGCTATGTCAAAATCCTTTTCCCTGACTTTCTTTTGCTCCAGTACTTTCTGATAATCCATTTTGACGTACTCATAGAATCCATTGAATGAGGGATGCTGATCGTTACGCTTAATCTGTTCAATGTAGCCGCTTACAGCATTGGACAAAGCGACTTCCTCTGAACGGGTTGGAGGTTCATCGTCTCTTTTCCATAGCGTTAAAATCAATGTTTTGATACTCTCCCGTTTTTCGATATCAAAGATTCCGTCATCGGTGTAGAATGGATTGAATCCAATAGGATTGTCTTCTGTATAGGTGAAATATACCCCATCCTCTCCTTTGGTTTTACCTTTAATAAGTTCACATAATCCCTGGTAGGAATTTCCGGTATCGACCAACAGCACATGTGCGCCCTGTTCATAATACTGTCGTACCATATGGTTGGTGAAGAAAGATTTACCACTTCCGGAAGGTCCAAGAATAAACTTATTTCTATTGGTGATAATCCCCTGCTTCATCGGGAGATCGGAGATATCCAAATGAATGGGTTTACCGGTGAGGCGGTCAGCCATCTTGATACCGAACGGTGAAGGAGAGTCCTGGTAATTGGTCTCTTGGGTGAAAAAGCACAAGGCCGGTTCGATGAACGTGTAAAAGCTTTCTTCACTCGGGAAATCACCTGCATTTCCCGGAATGCCTGCCCAATAGAGAGTGGCTGTATCAGTGGTATTATGACGAGGTTTACATTCCATGAGGGCTAAAGCACTTCCTGTATCATTTTTCAACTGCTTTAGCTCAGCAGGGTTATCAGACCAGGACATCACATTGAAATGAGCGCGGATGGATTGCAAACCATAAGAATGCGCTTCGTTGAGGTATTTCTCGATCCATTCCTTGTTGATCTGATTAGCTCTGCTGTATCTTGCCAGTGAATGCATATTTCTGGCAGATTTTTCAAACTTAGACAGATTCTCATCACTGTTGTCAATGAACAGGTACTGGTTGTATATGTGATTGCAGCTTAAAAGAAGTCCCACCGGAGAAGCAAAAGACAGCAGACAGTCACTGCGATCTGTGCTTAACTTTTCATAGCGGCTGTGTGATGAGACTGTTCCTGGCAAATCATCGGTATCGGATAAAGTATGCATACTGATACGCTTGTTGCCGATGCGCATTTCTTCCGATCCGAGTTTGATATCCTGTAAAGAAGGATTCGATTCTCTCGACAAGGTCAGGTATTGTTCTAGTATTCCAGATCGTTCGGCAGTTCCTGATATCTCATCTTCGGTCATTCTCTCCAGATGGATATAGCCGCTGTCATTCATAATTCTTTCGAACTGATCGACTGCTTCCATAAAGCGACTGATCACCTCTTTGTCTTTGATCTCCTTTGGGATCAGCTTTCCTTTGCACAGGGATGAGAAGTTGCTCTGCATCCTCATTCTCTCCCTACTGGTCTTCGTAATGAACAGGTAACAGTAATGGTTTAAGAATGGTCTCTCATTGAAATGTCTTTCAAAAGATTTTGATAGAAAACTCTGGTTTTCTTTCGACAGATCAGGATTATAGTTTTCTTTGATAAACCAGTCCTGCTTATGTACAGCCGTATAGTCAGGAAGCGTTTTAATTGCTTTGAACCATGCGGAATGCATGGCTTCGTATTCAGTGGAAGCGACGGTAAACAATTCAGGAAGTCTTACTTTAAAGCAAACTGTAACATCAGCACCTTTTGAAATAATGCAATCATTTTCAATTGCCAGCAATGGAAATTTACTTTCCAACGTTGCTGCCTTGGAAGAATTTCTCATATCGAAGCACTCTTACGTTTAGTTTTCAGATATCGATAAATACTCCTTCGGCTGATGATGTATTTGGGATGTTTCTTACGGGCTTCCATTTTCATAAGTCCGTACTCACCGTATTTTCCATTCAGTGCGAACGTCTGCCAGATAAGAAGGCCACTACTGATTCCTCCGAGAATTAAACAGAGATACGTATTAATTCCAGCCATGTACATGATCATCACGAATACGAGTATTCCCAATAATCCCCCTGCAAAAATGAACAGGTACTGTGCTTTGAGTCCTTTAAACTCCACTGTTCTTCCAATGCCTTTATTGATATGATAGGTATTCATAACAATAATTTTTAAAGGAAGAATGAGCGAAGAATGGTTGCAGCGACGATCAGGAATATACATGCTCCAAACCAGCTTGCAGCAGTCTTGCTTGTGTCAGGATCACCGCTGCTGAACTTGTTGTAAACCTTAACCCCTCCAATGAGTCCGACGACTGCCCCGATGGCATAGATCAATTGGGTAGCCGGTTCAAAATAAGAGGTGACCATCTGAGTAGCTTCGTTGATCCCTGCGGTACCATTGCCTTGGGCAAATACACCTGTTACTGCCATAAAGGTTAAACCTGATACCAGTAGTTTTTTTCTTTGTTTTTTCATAATTGAAACACATCAATTTGTTATGGTGTGCCGCACTTTGCGGAACTATGGGACAAAGATGTTTGAGCCTTGGAATTATTTTAGGCTAATGGCGTTATCAGGAATCTTTTGGCTTTCAACTAACAAGGCACTTACCAGCATTCGTTTATAATTAATTGTAAATTTGTAGGGAATTTCAAAAAAGACAATCATGGATAAAAGGTTCACCGACATTATTGAACTTATCAAGCGGTCTCGTAACAATGCTATAAAAACAGTCAATGCAGAACTAATCACTTTATATTGGAATATTGGTGAATATATCAGTAGAAAGGTGGAATTAAGTGAATGGGGACAATCTGTGGTCAAAGAATTATCTCATTATATCCAGACCAGTGAGCCTGACATCAAAGGATTTTCGGATAAGAATCTTTGGAGAATGAAGCAGTTTTATGAAACCTACAAGGAGTTTCCAAAAATCTCAACACTGTTGAGAGAAATCAGCTGGTCCCATAATCTGGCTATATTTTCACGTTGCAAAACAATTGAAGAACAGGAATTTTACATCAAACTCACAAAGCAGGAAAATTACAGTTTTAGGGAACTTGAGAGGCAAATTTCCAGCAGCCTTTTTGAAAGAACCATGATCGGAAATTCAAAACTCTCAACAGTGTTGAGAGAAACCAACGCAGACATTGCCAATACCTTTAAGGACAGCTATGTCTTTGACTTTTTGAATTTACCCGAAACGTTCAATGAAAGCGATCTCCAAAAAGGACTGATACAGCAGATGAAAAACTTCATCCTGGAATTAGGCAGAGATTTTCTTTTTATCAGCGAAGAGTACAAAGTGCAAGTGGGAAATTCTGATTTTTATATCGATCTGTTATTCTTCCACAGAGGTCTGCAATGTCTGGTCGCATTTGAACTTAAGGCAGATAAATTTAAACCCGAGCATCTAGGACAGCTTAACTTTTATCTGGAGGCACTGGACAGGGATGTCAAGCGCCAGAATGAAAACCCAAGTATTGGCGTACTGCTGTGTAAAGACAAAGATAGCGAGGTGGTAGAATATGCGCTAAGCAGAAGTCTGTCTCCAACCATGGTCTCTGAATACAAGACTCAGCTTCCGGACAAAAAAGTTCTGCAGAAGAAATTGCATGAGTTGTTTGACCATACTAGATAAATCTCTCAATATAATATCATCGAAGTCAAGGCATGGATTATATGATCTGAGTTTTAAAAAAATTTAAAAAGGGAATTTGCCTAAACAAACTCCCTAATATCGAAACTGTCCGGAGAATCACTTTGCATAGAAGAAACGATCTCGTCATCTTTTGAAATGCTTGAGCTTAGTAAGCTGGCAATTCTTTTTGAAGCATCTCCTAATGAATTCTCTAAAAGATCAAAAAGCTCGGTTCCCTGAATTTTTTGAATAATATCGACTGCTTGTCGTTCCAAATCAGGTTCCAACACGTCCTGTTGAAGCAGCTGATCCGCAGTACTCAATTCCTGGAAGGTAACCCCTGTAGCAAACCCGCTTTCAATTTTAGAATCATCCTGATATTGCCAGTCTTCTTCCTCGCCATCCCAATCATTACTTTTAACCAGTATGTCGTCAAGTTCTTTCCTTGAAGCAATAAGTTCAAATACCTCCTCCGTAGTTTCTGAATCAAAATTATTTGGTTTTGTTACGATAGATTCCTTCTGGCCTTGATCAGCATCAGATGGCACTGGTTTCCTCTCTTCTTTCTTTGTTTCTCCAATAATAGAGGGCAAATCGAGCTGCGTTTCAGTATTTTTTTCCTGAAGATGGTGGTTTGAAAATTTCTTATCCCACAGAATTAGGATGATAATGACTAACAAACCTATAATAATTAATTGTTCCATAAGATCAAGTATTAAAAGATTGGACGGTATTTTTTGTTGAAATCATCTGTGATCTCTTTTTCAAACGTCTCGAAGTGGTAAGCCAAAATATTATCGAGATAAGCGTACAGAGGGATCTGATCTTCGGCAATGATTTGGATGATACGGCGAAAGTCGTTCATGATATTCCGGGCGGATGTAAATACTTTTATCACCGCGCTTGGTCATCGTGTGATGGGTTAGAAACTGTTCCGCATAAGTAATTTCAACACTTTTTTTGCCTTTCATTTTTTGTTTCCTAATTAACGTTTCCTTTGAGGAGTCATGTTCTTGGCTCTGCGGTTCCTTCTTTGTGCTGCCAGCCATTATAGACATCAGATATTGTTCATCGATACCGTTGTCTTCGCTGGTCTTTTTATCATTGTTCATCTTTTTACAATTTTACAATTCTCAAAAACTCATCCATAAACTGATCAAGTCTGCATAATGCCATCAATTTAGGGTCTGCAGGCAGTAAGGTTGATCGGAAAACGGTTTTTGCGACCATCTCGCCTTCTTTTCTAAATCTCTTGCTGTCGCTTATGGAGGTCTCCATTAATGAAATACCCAGATCTTTGATAACCTTTCCGTAATTTTTATACAATGGCGTTTTTTCCCTGCCATCGACCTGATTCCAGAAAAGATGAATGCTTTTGATCTCGGTATGCTTTTTCTTCATCAGCACATTGGTCAGAACATCCGTAAAACTCAGGGTGCTTTCCAGGACAACCCGGTCTGCCGTGATAGGAGAAAAAATATGGTGAACATTGGCGAGTGTACTTAGAATACCAGCCGTATTGACTGTGCCTGGCAGATCCAGAAAAACGAAGTCCGGAACAATTTCGGCATTAGCAAGATATTCTTCAAGCTCTTTCAAAACGGTGTCGGTCTTGCTTTGAAAAACAGGATACGATTTTTTATTGATGGTGGTAAACTGCTTATGAGCCATTTTTTTTAATAGCTCATTTTGCATCACCGTTTTAAGATCCCTCTCTCTCATCTGTATCAAACTGTACTGTGGAAAGTCACAGTCGAACACGGCGACATTATAATCCAGACGATAATGAAGGATACTGGCCAAAAGGGCTGTGAAAGTGCTTTTTCCTACGCCTCCTTTTTGAGTGGAGAAGGCAATAATTACTGGTTGCTTTTTTGTTTCCATTTTTTCTGATTTTATAGTTGAACATTTCTTAGAATATCTAGCAGAATGTCTTTCAGTAAAGCTGGATGAGATCAAGCACGCTTGAAAGCTATCTTGAAGTCCGGCTATCAATCAGTCAATTGTGGCTCCGTGAATGCATTTTCTACATCAGTCAGGATGTAATTCCTGGATGATCTTTCTCTCACCGGCATTCCTGCAACCTGGAAAGCTTGATCTACTGAATGTTTGCCTGCACGATTTCAAACAATTTTGCCATACGGCAAGCCGGCTGACATTCTCATACAAATAACTGATATCCATTGACACTTAGCTTTTCAATGGTTGCCTTTGGCTTGAAGTGGTTTTGTTTGGCTTTATGAATGACATCGGCTCTGTTAGGAATAGTTGTTTACTTTGTTAAAGGAGATGGACATACTACTGGATCTTAATCTTTTCAAACCTTAAGACTCCGGTATGCCGGATTGAATCTATTGTATTATGGATTTATCCTTTCACCCGAAAGGGGCAAGTTGTGTTTTGAGCATCTCGAAACGTTTTCGGATGCTCAAAACAACTTGCCCTGCCGGGAGCTGAAAAACAATCTCCGAAGTCGATGTTTTATAAAATTAATTGGACAGATGATGAATGAACATAGCGGTAAACCACAAAAAAAGACAGGACGCCGTCCAAAGGCAGATCCTGCCAAGATTCGATATACCATCTCATTTAATGAGGTAGAACATTCACGCTTTCTTGAACTTTTTGACCAGTCTGGGATGAATGTAAAAGCCCATTTTATAACCTCCTGCATTTTCGAAAAGACGATCAGGACCGTGAAATTAGATAAGGGAACGATGGATTTCTATATGCGGTTAACCTCATTTCATAGCCAGTTCCGGGCTGTAGGGGTGAACTATAATCAGATCGTGAAGATCCTGTACCACAATTTTTCTGAGAAAAAAGCAGCTGCCCTTCTTTATAAACTGGAGAAGAACACTGCTGAAATGGTTGAGATTTTCAAAAAAGTGATGCAGCTGACAGAGGAATTTGAACGAAAGCATCTGAAAAAAATGGAATAAAATGATCGCAAAAATTGGAAGAAGCAGTAATCTTTTTGGCACACTGTCCTACAACAATTTGAAAATGGAACAGGAAAAAGGAGAGATCCTGTTGACAAACAAAATGATTGAAACAGCCGATGGGAAATATTCTGTTGCGCAATTGGCTAAATCATTTGAACCTTATCTGTTGGCAAACCGAAAGACTGAAAAGCATACGTTGCATATTTCCCTGAATCCCAATCCTAAAGATATGGTCTCCGATGAACAATATAGAGAAATGGCTCAGCAGTATATGAATGAAATGGGTTATGGCAATCAGCCTTTTGTAGTATTCAAACATACGGATATCGACCGGAGTCATATCCATATTGTTTCGGTTTGTATAGATGAAAAAGGAAAAAAGATCTCTGATCAATTTGAGAAGGTCCGTTCGATGAAGATCTGCCGGGAACTGGAAAAGAAATTCGGTCTTATATCAGTAGTTGAAAAACAGCCTCACCAAAATCATAAGATCTTTCGACCGATCAACTATAAGTCTGGAGATATCAAAAGCCAGATGGCATCGGTAATAAGGCATATAACCTCCTACTACCAATTTCAATCGTTAGGGGAATATAATGCGTTGCTTTCACTATTTAATATTACTGTGGAGAAAGTGGAGGGAGAATTAAAAGGTCAATTAAAAAGAGGATTGCTTTATTTTCCTTTAGATGACCAAGGAAAAAAAGCAGGAAATCCATTCAAGGCATCTTTGTTTGGGAAAAATGCAGGGATCGATGCTCTCCAAAAACACTTTACTGCTTCTAAAAGCAAAAGCAATGATCAACCGGTCAAACAAAGCTTGAAAAGATCGATTATTGATGCTCGTCATTATTCAATAAATGAGCAGGCATTTAAAAATAAATTGAAAGAAGAAGGAATTGATACTGTTGTTCGCAAAAATGAGAACGGCAGGATATATGGAATAACTTATATTGATCACCGATCAAGAACAGTATTGAACGGGTCACGATTGGGAAAGGAGTTTTCTGCTAATAACTTTAATGATTATTGGTACAATAATGTCAAAGCCGACCAGACAGAAAACAACCCGCCACAACAGAAAGCTTCCCAGTCAAGCAATAAGGAGAATTTACCTGCTGAAGATCCGCATCATTTTTTCGATTTTTTGAATACTGGACAACCCGAAGATGGATTGTTTGAAGCTTTGGGCAGTTTATTGCCCGAAGCACAAAGAGAAGATTACGAGGAACAGGATTTTGCCCATAAGATGATGAAGAAGAAAGTGAAACGCCGAAGAGATTGAAATAGGTATAGTAGCAGAAAGTGGGATTCTGTACAACTTTTTAATTAAACGATTTTCTGAACTTCAAAGGCGAAACGTTTGTCTTCGCCTTGAAAAGTTTACTGAAAGATTGAGAATGCTCAAAGCCCAGTTCATACGCAATTTCCGAAACGGATAAATCTGTTGCTGATAGTTTTTCTTTCGCTTTTTCTATGACTGCGTTCTGAATGTATTGTTGTGTATTTAGTCCTGTCAATGAACTCAACATATCGCTCAGATAGCGTTGCGACAGCTTCAGTTCCGTGCTGATATATTTCACGGACGGCAAACCGTTTTTCAGACTTTTTTCTTCTTCAAAATAGCTGTTTAAAAGTTGGTCCAAAGAAGTGATGATGTCGTGATTGACTGCTTTCCTGGTTATAAATTGCCTGTTGTAAAAGCGGTTGCTGTAATTTAACAGCAATTCTATCTGCGACACCAAAACATCCTGGCTGAAACTGTCGATATTATTCTCTAACTCGTTTGCTATTGAAGCAAATAAGCTGGCAATAATTTCTTTTTCCTTTGCCGATAAAAACAACGCTTCTGAAACATCATAAGAAAAAAATCCAAATTGATTGATTGCTTTTCCCAATGGATAATTTCGGATAAAGTCCGGATGGAAATACAAGGCAATCCCTTCATAGCTTTCCGTTTCTTCAGGTGAAATAACAATTTGTTTCGGCTTCAGAAACGCCAGTCCGCCTTCTTCAAAATCGTAATAACCCTGCCCATACTTTATGCTTCCTGTGAATGTAGACTTAAAGGAAATTTTGTAGAAATCAAGACTTACTTTTTGCCCTTTTGGAAACATTTCAATCGACACTGCATTGTAATCAACCAATGCAATTAATGGATGAAAGGGTGCAGGAAATCCCAATACCCGCACCAGTTGCGATATACTTTTAATTTGATTGATGTCAGATTGTTGTTGCATTTCATTTACGAATTTAATCAATTTTGTTTTGACGGACGAATTACAATATCACCAACTTCAACATCTGCAGGTTGGCTTATGGCGTAAATAACTGCATTAGCAATGGCATCTGGGCTAATGGCCAGATTTTCCATATTATTCCTGATGATGGTTTTCATTTCCTTATTTTTTATACCCTCGGCAAAGTCGGTTTTTACAACACCTGGCGAAATTCCGGTAATCCTGATTGTTCCGTCTGATTCCTGTCTAAATGCTTCAGCGATAGTTCTTACCGCATTTTTGGTTCCTGCGTAAACGCCCTGCATGGGTACAATCTTGATTCCTGACGTTGAAATGATATTGACGATATGACCCGATTGCTGTTGCTTGAAAACAGGAATTGCAGCTGCCATTCCATATAAAACACCTTTGAGGTTAATGTCGATCATTTCTTCCCATCCGTCAACATCAAGCTCGTCAATGCGGCTTAACTGACTGACTCCGGCATTGTTCACAATGACATCTAATTTTCCGTATTGCTCAACTGCTGTATTGACCAGTCTTACAAGATCGGATTTATTCTTCACATCAATTTGAGCACAGGCGGCGTCACCACCTTGGCTTTTAATTTCTTCAACAATCTGTTGTAATTGTTCTGTTCGTCTTGCACCCAAAACCACCTTTGCATCGTTTTTGGCTAGTTCTATGGCGATAACCTTCCCCATTCCACTGCTTGCGCCTGTAATGGCAACTACTTTTCCTTTGATATTCTGCATTGTTTTTTGTTTTTATCTGTCTATTTGTTTTTCTAAAAATTCTGGGTAGCGGTCGCCCACCAGTGTAATCCCATTGACCGTTTCGTTAATTTTTGCCAGTTCATCGGCTGTCAATACAATATTTGTACTGGCGATGTTTTCTTCCAACCGATGCAGTTTTGTAGTCCCTGGGATCGGTGCAATCCAGGGCTTTTGGGCTAAGAGCCAGGCCAATGCCAATTGTCCGGTTGAAATATTTTTTTGTCGGGCAATCTCAGATAGTGCTTCCACTAAAACCAGATTGGCCTTGATATTTTCTTCGGTAAAACGTGGAATAACGTTTCTGCGGTCTACGGCTTCTAATTTTTTATTGATGATACCGGTTAGGAAACCTTTTCCCAACGGACTGAACGGCACGAAACCAATTCCTAACTCTTCCAAAGTCGGGATGATTTCATGTTCCGGTTCACGCCAAAACAAAGAGTATTCGCTTTGCAAAGCTGATACTGGTTGTATGGCATTTGCTTTTCGAATCGTTTTAGCACTGGCTTCCGACAAACCGAAATATTTTACTTTGCCCTCCTGTATCAGGTCTTTTACCGTTCCTGCAACATCTTCCATCGGAACATTCGGGTCAACTCTGTGCTGATAGAGCAAGTCGATGTAATCTGTCTTTAATCTGTTCAAAGACGCTTCGGTTACTGCCCTTATTGTTTCCGGTCTGCTGTCAAGGCCTACTGCCGGACTGGCATCTTTACAGCCGAATTTTGTGGCGATGACAACGTCTTTTCTGAACGGCTTCAATCCTTCACCTACGAGTTCTTCATTGGTGTATGGTCCGTAAGCCTCTGCCGTATCAAAAAATGTGATACCCATTTCAACTGCCTGATGTAGCAGCGTTATGGCATCTTTTTTATCAAGGCCTTTCCCGTCCAGAAAGTTTAAACCCATACATCCAAAGCCCAACACGGAAACTTCCAATCCGCTATTTCCTAATTTTCTTTTTTGCATAGTTCTTTTTTTAATTGTTTCTAAAATTGATTTTAATCTCAGGTACAAAATTCCTGATTGTCATCCTATAAAAAGTAGCCCAATTGGTAGTTGTTGTAGTCTAAAAATCATATAAAGGCCTCCAAAAGCCAAACACTGCGATTGACTTCCACATTCTTATAGCCGGGCTGCACAGTCTTTAAATTCACACACTATCATTAAAAATTAGATAATGCAGGGAGAAGACGATTTGAGAGGGCTTGCCAGGATTATGGCTTTTATGAGGGCCGTAAGTATTATTTTGGTACTGATGCACCTTTATTGGTTTTGCTACAGTTTCTTTATCGAACGCGGCTGGACTTTAGAGTTAATCAACAAAATATTAGGGAATTTTCAGCATACCGCCAGACTGTTTTCTCATACCTTATATACTAAAGTATTTGCTTTGGTTTTGCTGGCTTTAAGTTGCCTGGGTACTAAGGGAGTTAAAAACGATAAAATGACCTGGTCTAAAATTTATACGGCTTTGGGAATAGGCTTTGTGCTTTTTTTTCTGAATACACCTTTGTTAAAGCTATCTTCAGAAATAGGGCCATTCCTGTATATTTTAACGATCTCGTTAGGTTATTTTGCCTTAATGATGGCTGGCGTCTGGATGAGCCGCCTTTTGAAAAACAACTTAATGGATGATGTGTTCAACAGTGAAAATGAAAGTTTCCAGCAGGAGACCAAACTGCTATACAACGAATATTCCATCAATCTGCCAACCAAGTTTTATTACCAGGGGAAATGGCATCAGGGATGGATTAATGTAGTCAATCCGTTTCGTGCCACCATTGTTTTAGGAACACCAGGCTCAGGAAAATCCTACGCCATTGTTAACAATTATATCAGACAGCATATCGAAAAAGGATTTTCCATGTATATCTATGATTTTAAATTCGATGATTTGTCTACCATTGCCTACAACCATCTTTTAAATCATTCCGATGCTTATAAAATAAAGCCGAAATTCTATATCATCAACTTTGACAACCCCAGAAAAAGCCATCGATGCAATCCCTTAAATCCCAATTTTATGACGGATATATCAGATGCCTATGAAGCTGCTTATACCATTATGCTGAACCTCAATAGAAGCTGGATACAAAAACAGGGTGACTTCTTTGTCGAAAGCCCCATTATTTTGTTAGCTGCTATCATATGGTTTCTTAAAATTTATGAGAACGGGAAATACTGCACTTTTCCGCATGCTATTGAGCTGTTGAACAAAAAATACGAAGAGGTCTTTACGATATTAACATCTTATTCTGAATTAGAGAACTACCTCTCTCCTTTTATGGATGCATGGCAAGGCGGTGCACAGGATCAATTGCAAGGGCAAATCGCGTCTGCAAAGATCCCTTTGTCAAGAATGATCTCACCTCAATTATATTGGGTGATGACGGGTGATGATTTCTCCTTGGACATCAATAATCCTGAAGAGCCCAAAATATTGTGCGTAGGAAATAATCCGGATCGCCAGAACATCTATTCTGCAGCATTAGGACTATATAATTCAAGAATTGTTAAGCTTATCAATAAAAAAGGTCAATTGAAAAGCTCAGTGATTATCGATGAGTTGCCAACCATTTATTTTAGAGGACTTGATAACCTTATCGCCACAGCAAGAAGCAATAAGGTTTCGGTTTGCCTTGGATTTCAGGATTTCTCCCAGCTGACTAGAGACTACGGAGATAAAGAAAGTAAGGTTATCCAGAATACGGTCGGTAATATTTTCAGCGGCCAGGTGGTTGGCGAGACAGCAAAAACTTTATCAGAACGTTTTGGAAAAGTACTGCAAAAAAGACAAAGTATATCGATCAATAGCAATGACATTTCCACTTCCATTTCAACCCAGTTGGACAGTTTGATCCCGGCATCAAAGATCTCTACCTTGACCCAGGGTTTCTTTGTCGGTGCGGTATCCGATAACTTTGAGGAAAGGATTGAGCAGAAGATTTTTCATTCGGAGATTGTGGTGGACCCCGTTAAACTTTCTAGAGAAATGAAAGACTATCAAAAGATTCCGCAAATCCGGTCCTTTATTAATGAAGACGGAAATGATTCGATGACCAAACAGATTGAAGATAATTATAAAAGGATTAAGACCGATATTCTTAGCATCATCACGGATGAGATGGATAGAATAAAAAAAGATCCTGATCTGCAGCATTTGATCAAAAATGATTAAATAATAAACCTCAAATTCCATACAATTTGAGGTTTTAATTTGGTATCGCGTTACCCACCATCACTGTTCATAAAATACTGATTAAGATTGTCGCTCACCAGTTGGAGAAATTTAGTTGGGCCCTGTTTTCGATTACGGATTTCAAAGACGGTTTTATGAAAGTTGCCCAAATCGCAATCCAATGACTTTTCTGTGAATTTGATGACCTCGCTCAGTTCTATATTGCCCCCATTAAAACAGCGCATCTGGTAAAGAGCATAGATCAGTTCTATAAGGCCAACCTTTGATCCCGACCATGTGAGGGGAGAAAGTACTTTTGCTGTTGTGCTTTCATTAGAATTTTCAATCTGCTTTTTTAAATAATGGTCAAATTGCTGGTTGGAAATAAATCTGGCGATCAAATGGTCATGCGAGGTGGTAAAATTGGGATCATAATTATAAAACCCTGATGATAGCTTCATTTTCAGATCATAGGAGTTACGGACAAATATCTTGTGATCAAGATAAGTGGCTTCACGTTTATAATAGCTGTAAAATTCAGAATGTTCCCAATAGAAGTTTTTTAATTTCTCCTGCGCTGCCTCATAATATTTTTTTAAAGTCTTATTTCCTGCAGACGGCTTATGAGACTCGATGTCCAGGACCGCAGAGTAATAGATGAATTTTGAAATAAACTGTGGTTTCAGCTTTTTAAAAAAGAATACTTCTTCGGCAATATGATCGAAATGATGGTTGGAAATCAGAAGCTTTAATTTCCTTATTGACTCATCGATAAGTATTAAGGCCTTTTCTGAAATTTTAATCAGATCATTTCCGTCAGCACAGACTTCGTTAATCTTTAGGTCAAGATCCTCCAATAAGTATGAAGTTCTTTTAAAAATTGTTTTTGTTACCATGTCCTTTTTTAAGAAATTTACAAAAATTCCCTAATGCAAGGCCTAATCAACTAATACACGGTCCCTTTTCGATTCTATATAATCTGTTGGCCGATACAGTTGTATCAAAAAAACAATCTGAAAAGTTTTAACGCCAGCTATTCCAGCATTCATCAGCCAAAACTTCGATGGTACAATTCAGAATTTATTTAATTCTTAGTTAGAAATATAGAATCTGTCATTATTCTTTTGAATATTTTCCGGCATAAATGATGATGAATTAGTTTGAAATTTGTGAATGGTAGTTACATTAATGTGTTGTAATTCTTTCATGCTGATGCCAGGTCTTCCCGGGTGTACCTTAATATAGTAGGCAAATAACGAAGCTCCCATATTCGGTAAAGCGGCCGGATATTAACCGGTATCTCCGAATAAAACAATATTTCCATTTAACAGTTCAGAAGCATTGACCATACCCATTTTGTCACTAAACATTTCACGCCTTTCAGCAAACCGATTGAGACACCTCTTTGCTGTACTCTTGAAAGAATTTGAAGCAAATCAGCTGTATTCTGCCGGACTGCAGATAAATATTCTGTATGATGAACATAGCGTTGAGTGGCAATTTCGTCTGTTGAATCGGATATATTATGAAGAATAGAGTCTAAATGTAACTACTGAAAAATGTGAATTAAATAAAATTTATTTCGGAATTTATTTTTAGTTAATACATAAAAAATAAGATCACAAACAATTAATAATCAAATGATTATATATATATTTTTTAAAGATATATATACACATTTTATTTTATGTTTTTTCTGAATATCTAACTACAATATCTGGTATTTGACTGAATAATTGTGCAAATTTGTGCAAAATTTAGTGACTAACACATATTAAAACACACTTATGAAAAAATTTAATTTATTATCGATTTTCTTGTTTACTACAACTTTTGCTCAGGTAGGAATAAGAACCAGTAATCCTACTGAAACATTAGATGTAAATGGTATTGAGAGAATAAGAGAGCTGCCAAAACATAACACAGCCAATGCGATTTTTACAAAACCGGAAGGAACAAAATCGGAAAACAAAGATCAAACATTTATTGCAACAAAAATTGTGGTGGCAGATGCTAATGGCGTACTTGGATATGCAGACTGGAACTCCAATCCTACTCCTATAAATCCTAAAAGAAGAATAACAATAGGATATTGGGCTGGTTTGTGGGACGGAAATCTTTATGCATTGGGAGGAACTGGTTTCCCTGCATTTAATTCTCAATTAAAGAGTATGGTAAACTACGGTCCCGCAGGTATGTATAATAAGTTCGGAGGTATTGATTTTCAGCAATATCAAACAGAAGAACTGAATAATTTTACCGGTGCTCAGCTGAAAATGGTTGTAGATGTTTTTTGTATTGGTGTGCAGGCTGGAGTAGACTTGGATCCTTTATTGGTATCAAAAATAAAAGACTTTGCAGATCTTGGTGGAGTTGTTATAGTTCTTCTCGATTCAGGTAGGAATACACCTGCACTTCAGGTATTTGGAGGTAGCGGAAACGTAGGTACAGGAGTATTGGCATCTTATTCCGTTGCAGGAACAGTTGGTTACAGCGGCGTTTTTGGAACAGTTGCCGGTGGAACTGCTATTAATGGTGCGCAAACAACAGGTAAAGTTCTAAACTCCCAATTAGCGCCGGGCTCTGAGATTTTGGCTAGAGAAGGAGGAGCTAACACTGTCCAAGCGGGTATCTGGACCACCGGGCCAAACGGCAGAGTTATTTTCTTTTGGGACGAGGGAGTATTTAGAAATACAAGTATTTCAACTACTATTATTAATACTGATCAGGAAAAATACCTTCATAATATTATGGCCTACGCATTTGATAAGTTGAGCTTGTAATTCGTTAATTGACTTGATGTAATTAATGAATAAAATACAGAAAAGAATGTTTAGAATAGAGCTGGGAATATTGTTTCCCAGCCCTCTTCTGAGGGGACTTTTATTTTGTTATGAATTTATGATTTGTTGATCAGTTAAAAACATTCCATTGATATTCAAATTATTTTAAACGGTTAAGAGACTGCATTTTAAAAGTACTGCAGTCTCTTTTATAGTTTAATAATGAAGTAAAGGTTCATCAATAACATTCATGCGTTTTTACATTTTTCATCGCAATTCACATGCCTCTGATAAAAGAAACTACTCTTCGGATCATCTAGCAATTACGGCAATACTACACTTTTCTTTTTTATGTACAATAAATTAAATCTTATTAAATTCTAATAACATGTGATTTATTTAGTCATAAATTAGCATTTACTTTTTTAATGTATATGAACTTTATGAAGAAATTTATTTTCATTATCCTTTGTGCTTTTTTCGGTACAATACATGGCCAGTTAATCAGTCATTCGAAAATTGATAATGAGATAAAAACGGCAAAAGAGCTATCTTCAGATCAACCGGCTAAATCCCTGCAGCTTTCGGAAGAAATCTATCGTATTTCTAAAAACGAAGGATACAAAAAAGGAATGCTGGAAAGTGGTAATCTTCTGATGGCTAAATACTATGATTTAGGAAATTTTAAAAAAGTTGTAGAGCTGAGCAAAGCCACAGAGATACTGGCAATTGAGCTTAACGATAATGAAATATTATCAAATACATACAGGCTTAGAGCCTGTTCCTATACAGAACTTGGCTTTAATGATGAGAGTCTTAAAGAATTTCAAAAAGCTTTAAATATTGTTCCCAAAATAAAGTCTGATAACTATAAATATTATCAGGAATCCCTTATATATATCGGTTTGGCCAGTTATTCGGCTCATATTAATGCACCCGTAGATTCTGTAGTTCATTATCAGAGAAAAAGTCTTGAAACCATTAAGAAAGTAAATGACCGCAAGGATTTTAGTAATAAAAAGAATCATTCTCTTATTTTGGCGTATATCAATTTAGGGAAGACAAGTGTTGCAATGCAAAAAACAAAGGATGCTGAATCCTTTTTTTCAAAGGCATTGGAACTATGTCAAAATAAAACGTATAAATCAAACAAAAACCTTGAAATTGCCACCTTAAATGAATTTGCATGGCTTTATTATGATCAGAAAAGATACAGAGAGTCTAAAAGTTATGCTGAAAAGGCAGAGAAATTAGAAAAACAAGCCAGTAGCCCATACATCCGCAGAGATATCTATGAAGTATACTTTAAATCTTGTGTAGAGCTGGGTGAAAAGGAAATTTCAAAAAAATACATGAACCTCTATACAAAACTGAATGATAGTCTGGTCAATGCTGAGAAGAAAACTATAAATACTCCGGTAAAACAAATAGTGGAGGCGCAAAGTGAAATTCATAACAACAACATTCAGAAAATATTAATAACAATATCCGCGCTTATTATTATGCTTTCGGTTGCCGGATGGTTTTTCTGGAAGAGAAAACAGCAAGAACTGCACAGTAAATATGAATTAATCATCACCAATCTAAAAGCATCAAATACGACTGCTTCAAATTCGAATATTGCTATAGACCGAAGCATTAACATTACTGATGAGACCATCAAAACCCTGCTGCTAAAATTAGAAAAATTTGAAAAGTCTCAAAAATTCCTTAAAAAAGACCTTAGCCTTACCTCTCTGGCCAATGATCTGAATACCAATACCAGGTATCTTTCAGAAATAATAAAGCAATATAAAGAGAAGAGCTACAACAATTACATTAATGAATTAAGGATAAGCTATATCATTAATAAACTCTGTGCAGATCCTATTTACAGAGAATATAAGATAAGTTATTTAGCGGAAGTTTGTGGATTTTCCTCACGGGAAGTGTTTGCTGTTACCTTTAAGAAAGAAACGGGGGTTACGCCTTCTTATTTTATTAATAATCTGAGAAAAGATAATGTGATAAAGCATTCCTGATTTTAAACTGTAATAATATTATTTAGTTTGATTCAATCAGGCCTATAAAAGATGCTCCTCCTTTGACGGTTAAAACCAAAAGGAAGAGCTTGAAAATTCCCTGAAAACAATTTTTCAGCCTGCACTGTGACCTTGGGTGCAAAAACACTGATAATAATGCTGCTGTTATTAAAAACTTTGCTTATCATAATTATTTCTTATGGGTTAAAATGCAATTGATGAAACTGTTGCTCTTCTTCATCTTTCATTTCTGTTTGCCCAGGTTCCGGAATATTGTCATTATTATTTTCGGTATTAGATTTCATTTCTATCTGTCCCAGCTCAGGAATAGTATTGTTGTTTTCATATCTCGCTTCTGTTGGTCTGGACTTTTCATTTTGTGTTTAAAAAACGATTTGTCCGGGTTCAAGAGGAGCATCATAGGTTGCAATAGCACCACATGAATTCAAAAGAATAAGTAACATTGCCAGGAATAATACTTTTAATGAATTTTTCATAAAACTTATATTTAAGGATTATATCACCAAATGTAATATTGTTTACCTGGAATTGCAGGGCTTCTAGAGAACAATATGTCATGTTTTCATAAACTATCTCCAATGATAATGTGTTGATTACAGTTTTTTTTATAAGACAGAAAAGTAGAATGTCAGAATTTGAAAGTCTTATTAATCCTGTAATAATATTTATAATGACCCCTGAAGAAAGGATTATTGATTGAGGACTTAATTGATTTAAATGAGGTATAAAGCCTACGCAGAGAAGTTAATCATTATAAAATTTGTCAAAGATAAAATACAATTCAAACAAGATAAAAAACATTACCATACCTCCATACCAAGCTGATCGGCGGGTTTTTAGAAATGCAAATAGGGCACATAATGAAATATGGCTTACCATTCTTATTGCGTATAATGGCATTAGCTTTTCCAGATAAACAGGTCCTTTAATTAAAGTGTCAAAAATATCAATGAAATAAATCACAATGAGCAACAGAAAAAACCATTTCTTTCTTGAAAAAAAGTAATTCTTATAATTATCATCGTAATCTTTAACATCTGATGGATATAGAAGCTGACATAACGTAAAGTAGAGAATAATATACATGATGATGAATATATACTCAGTAAACGTCCATATTCTTACATCTCTGAGACCATACTCCCACCACCAAAAGTGAATCATCAATAGAAATAAATACAATACCCATAATAAATGGACCCAATAAGGTTTTGTTCTTCCGGGATGTTGGATAAATTTCACAGTACCATTGAGTAAACTGCCTAACCCCAAGCTTAATATAATACTGATTACTGTTTTAATATGATTAAAAAAATCCATGGCATAAATTATAAAAAGAAATAAAGCTTAAAATTTAGAATTTTCCTGTTTTTTAAATATACATGTTATATGTCTAGTACATGATTCGTAAATAATTATATATTATAATATTTAAATCATATTATTTTTTTAATACTGATTTTCCTTAGTAATAATATTGGTTCTTATATATATTGCTTTAATCTCAGATCTTTTTCATTTTTTTAAGCTGACTTATAAAATAAGAGGGCGTTACACCCATTTCTTTTTTGAATACTACAGAAAAAACTTCCCGTGAGGAAAAACCACAGGCTTCAGCAAGATAGCTGATTTTATATTCTCTAAAGATGGGAGTTGTTGACAATCTACTGGTGATGTAGTGTATTCGAAGTCCATTTAGGTAGTTATTGAAGTTCTTACCTTTATGCTGTTTAATTATTTCTGAAAGATATCTTGGGTTCGTATTAAGCGAATTTGATAAAGTCGTGAGCGTTACATCTTTTTTTAAAAACTTTTCAGATTTTTCAAACTTTGAAAGTTTATTGAGCAGAGATATAGTAGTATCTTCAGAAATACTGATATTATTAACTGCCCTTCTGCCATTAGCTTGTAATGAAACAGATTTAAATTCGTTCACCGTTGTTTCTTCTTTTAAGTGATAAATGATTTCATCTTTTTTATTGAGCTTTTTCTGATTGTATTTGTACAAAATCCAACTGTTTAGCAAAAAAATAATAACAATTGATGGGACAATAACTATTTTTATGATATTCTCAGGATGCTCTCCTTCTTGTTTATCCATGATATATTTTACCGAAGTATTTTTAGCTTTTTTTTCTATATTTATGACACTGTCATTCAATTGAGTATAGAGGGTTATACTTTTTTCTAAAATTAGGTTAGAGTTTTTAGAAAGTTCCATAATTTTGGTGGATCCATTTCCATGTAAGCCTTTTACATTTTCTGTATCTGTGTCAATTTGTGGTTCATGATTTAATTGTTCATCAATAAAACTAGACAACAGGTATAGACAGAAGAAAATTTTTTTTGTCATTAAAGTGTGTTTCTGAGCAAATTACGGGCTAATGTATCATTTAATGCATAGGAAACATGTTAGCTTTTCCGAATTAATCACTTACATATCCTTTTATACTTTGCTGTCTTCCAATCATTTAATTACCGCCATTTTACTTGTGTTAAGTTTTCTTGACAGGGTGAAATATAACTTCTAAGTTTTAGATATGTGCAGAATTTATTCAAATTCCTTTTTTATATTTTCCCAAAATAGACTGGAAGAGACTCAGCTGGTAGAAAGCTTATCGGTATAACTTTGACGAAATTGAGACATTATTAAATATACCTTAATGGACACTACTTCTAAAGTTCCCCAGAAAAACACTACAAAGGTCAGCAACATAAGAAACAGATGATGTTAGAACACTGAAATGAATAGATATGTTGTGATAGCAACATCATTTCATTTAGTAAGATAAAAGCTGGGATAGGCCAAACGGCCCTTGAGAACTAATACAAAGTTAACAATTTTTAATGCCATAGTTGATAATTTTAGTTATTTGTGATGTTTTTCAATTAACTTATTAAGACTTGCTGTTGATTCACTTTTATCCAAAAATACTTAAATTCTTAGCAATGTCCTTTCCTTCGTAAGGTGGAAAAACGTCTAGCTCCAAATCTGGATTCCCTATCAGCATCGCTTTTGTATTGCTCAACGCTTCGAAGCCTGCTTTACCATAATACTTGCCCATTCCTGCATAACCAACACCTCCAAAAGGCAGGCTGTCTATCCAACAGTGCAAATTGGTCTGGTTGATACAGCCACCCCCAAAAGAAACCGCATTCAAAAAATAATCTATATTCTGTTGATTTTTGCTAAAAAAATAGGCAGCCAAAGATTTAGGTTTGCGTTTAATGATTTCTACAATTTCTTTCAAGTCATTGTATACCAAAATAGGAAACACGGGTCCGAAAATTTCTTGTTGCATTGCGGGATCTTCCCAAGTGCTCGGATATAAGATAGTCGGCTCCATATATTTGGCCTTGACATTATATCTTCCTCCTAAAATTACTTTTTCCGAAATAATATATGAAGCTACCCTTTCGGTATCATGCTCGCTAATCATCCTTGCGAAATCAGGGCTTTGGCTTGGGTCTTTGCCATACATTTTCACAACAGATTCCTTCAATTTATCTATAAACTCATCTGCGATACTTTCGTGTACATATACGTAACCCGGGGCAATGCACCATTGTCCGGAAATCGCCATATGCCCCCAAACAATACGGTCAACAGCAATATCAAGATTAGCAGTTTCATCGACTATAGTCGGGTTCTGGCCGCCCAACTCCAAAACGATTGGCGTTAAGTTTTCTGCAGCAGCCCGCATTATGACTTTGCCTACTGCAGAACTTCCCGTAAAGAAAATAAAATCGAAAGGCAACTCTAATAATGCCGTGATCTCTTCCCTTCCTCCTGTAACTATATTTACCGCTTCAGGTTCAAAATATTTTGGAATAAGCTCCTGAAAAAGAAAAGCAACTGTGGGCGTTGTATTAGCAGGTTTAAGAATGACAGGATTTCCCGCTGCCAAAGCTGCAATTGCTGGGTCGAGCAACAACAAAATCGGCGCATTGAAAGGACCTATTATTAAAGTAACTCCAAAAGGTTCTTTATAAATAATACCTTTGTTACCAGTTTCTTCCAATCCTTTTGGTATTGCGACGGGTTCCGGGGTCATTAATTGTTTAAGGTTTTCTTTGTAGTATTTTATATTTCCTAAAGGAACTGTTATTTCAAACAACTGCTCGAATGGAGGTTTATTGAAATCGGTTTTTAGAGCCTGACAAAATGCCTCTTGATTTTCAGTAAGCATCTTCTCTAACCTATCGAGCTGGCCTATCCTCCACTCATAAGTTTTGGAAACATCAGTATAGAAAAATTCTTTTTGAGTATCAAAAAGTGATTGGTATTTATTCATATCTTTTTATTTAGTCGCTCAAAATTCTGAATGACAATTATTTATTATAGTTATTTAAAAAGTCCACAATTCTCAAATGAATTGTAAAAAAACAACCAGTCTAAAAACTTTGTTCCTGCTTTTTAACGCTTTAGTATATAAGCATTGTTGTGTTGTAAGCCATTTTAAAAGTTCAGTCCGCCACCAAAAATAATGCGGCTCTGTGAAGCTGTGCGCTATCCAAAACAGATATACATCATGGTGTAAATAAACACTTCTCTGCTTTTTTAACAATTATTCTCTTTAGTAATTGCACCCCAAAAAAGTAAAAAATACATTGAGTGCAACCGTTTAAGGATTGTAGGTATTTAGGTTAATATCATTTGTGCTTTCAAAATAAAAGCAGGAAAAAAAGAAAACGAAAAACAGACCATCTTCTACTTTCCGTTTTCTTAAAAAACAGCTTATTCTGATAAAGCTTCGATAACCAATTGGGAGGCTAAAAAGCTACTGTGCTGTTGTTGTGCAGTAATCAATCTTCCATCTCTGATTGCAAATGGCTCTAAAGGACCAGCTACTTCAAATTTAGTGTTTGGGTTTTTACGCGCTTCTGTTTCGATAGTGTAATCGTTTACCGTAATTCCAAACATTTCATTAATCATATTTTCCTCGCTATCAGCAAATCCAGTCCAGGTTTTCCCATCCGCTAAAAGAGTTCCGTCGCTTAATTGAGTCCATAATAACAACGATGTTCCGTGGCAAATTAAACAAGTGACTTTCCCTGCTTCATAGAAATCTGCTATCAATTTATGCAGTTTTAAATCATCTTTAAAATTGATTAATGGAGCACCACCACCAGACACACAAATCGCATCATAATCAGCGACGTTGATATTGGCAATAGGCAGTGTATTTTCCATCCATTTTCCAAATATTGTGTGATGTACAAAACCTATACTTATCAAATCGTTCGGATAAGCTCCTTTTGGGTTTTCCGGATTGCTATGTCCATCAAAAACGACTTTCCCGCCTTTCGGAGACGCAATATTTACATCGTAACCAGCATTGATGAAGTCGAAAAATGGTCTTGTCATTTCTTCGGCAAAAAATCCAACTTCCATTCCGTGAAGTTGGGCTGCATTGGAAACCAAACATAAAATTTTTTTCTTAGGAAAAGTATGTTTTGGCTGTTTTCTAATTACATTATTTTGTTTGTTCATTATTTGAAGTAATTTATATGTTGAAAATAAAAAAACCAGCTGTTATTTATTTTAACAGCTAGTTCTACTTTGGTTAAATCATCCTGAAATGAAAATGCTTCAGCACCAAGATCTTGAACCTCAGCCAAAGTTTTTTCACTTTCAGCTTTAGAATTTTCGCTGTTGTAATGTATTGCTAATTTTGCTCCTTTTGCTGCAAAACCTTTACTTATTAATCCACCAAAGTTTTTACCACCTCCCGCAAGTAAAACTACTTTTCCTTTAACATCGTGTGTTGACATTGTTTGATTATTTAAATATTATTATCCTACAAAAGTCAACAATGAAAATCATATTTATAGGGTGAACTTTTCGGAGGTTGTTAGAAATTCCGAATTCCAATCGCTTTTTTTCAAACTTTAATCCGCAATATTCGCCCGTTTTTAGGTATATGGACATTTCTTGAATTTTAATTAGTTCTGATATTTTATTTTAAAGTCCAATTACAAAGTCTAACAAATTTCGTGGATGTTCTTTGGTAGTCTTTCGAAACTAGCGGACGATTCTCCGCTAAGGGTCACCAAATATCACATCCTTTTTAAAGTTAGCATTGGGAGATTGACATTGTAAGTGAATAACAAACGGGGATCCAATAATGATCAATGGAAATCAGTCTTCTTCCCATTCTTCTTTTCTCTTTCTGATGAAATCCTTTGGCCTGATGCCGTTGATTTCATAGAAGAGGTCAGAAAAGTTCTGCCTAGAAGAAATCCCGCACTCTTCGGCAAGCGCCTCAATGGTGTAATTGAGATATTTTTTATTTGAATTTAAAAGTTTTGTAATGTAGGCAATGCGTAACTCTGCCAGGTAGTGGTTAAAATTAACTTTTTTTTGTTCGTTGATATAACTTGATAAGTATGAAGTGTTGGTATTAAGTTTTGCCGCCAGCTTATTTTGAGTAAGACCTTTTTGGAGAAAACCATTATTTTTCTCAAATAACTCCAGCTTTGTAGTTAGCTCCAGGGTCTGTTCTGCCGTCAGTGAGCTTTTCCGTTCCTCGACCGGTGGTCCGGACTTCCCTTTTTTTTCGTCCAGTTTATTCTGGGCAATCAATCCTTCTTTACCCAGCCTATACTGAAGTTCCGTATACTTCCTCTGAACATTCTGCTCTCTGATATATCGTTTTATGAACATTCCAAGGAATATGAATGATAAAACAATAAATACAATCATTGAGATGAGTCTTCCTTTGCTTTTCCTCTCCAATATTTCTTTTTTATCAATAAGCAGTTTAGTATCATATTCTTTGTGGATTTTAGCCGATAGGTAGGTAAAATCTCTGTTCAACACACTATCGACTTTTAAGAGCTGTTTGGTATAATAAAGCTCTTTTTCCAGATTTTTTTCCCGTTTACTATCTTTTATCAGCTCTTCATAACTCGGTCTGACCTCAGGCAATATAAAATGACGGGTACTGAAAATCGAATCTACCTTCATAAAATATTTCAGGCTTTTTGATTGACCGGAATCCTGATAAATTTTCCCCAAATAATAATATACTACAGAGGCCCATGCAAAATCTTTTGCTCTTGTTATCGGTACCAGTGATTGATTCAAATCAACAATGGCAGTCTTATAATTCTTATGATTATATTCCAGAAGACCCTTACACTTAACAAAGTATCCACGTTCTAAAGCAAAATCATCCATATCATAAGTATTAGAAAGCGCCACACTGACCAAGCTGTCTGAAATATTATACTGTTTTAGATTCCGGTAACAGACAATCATCTGATGCAGCGTATTATAATATCCTCTTGTGTTGTTGTAAAGCTCATTGGGATAAAGTTTTTCTTCGCATTTCTTTTCAAAATAAAGATTACATTCATTAAACAGCTCCAAAGCATCCCCATAATATCCGAGATAACTCTTAACCACACCCAAATGATATTTTACCTTATACCTCAGGTAATCATTATTTGTATTTTTTGAATGCTTGTAGGCTATCAAATACTCATTTAAGGCAGGTTCAAATTTCTTGAAATTGAAATAGTATATAATCCCTTTACCAAGATAAGCCGTGCTAATGAGATCCTTTTCTCCAGATTTCAAAGCAGCCAGAATGGTACTGTCTGCATACAGCATCTTATCCTGATCGGAGGGAGAAAAAAATACAGCATCCTTATATCCCTGAAATAACCTGGCGTAATTTTTTTCCTTTTTTGCTTTTGTGATATACTGGTGGACCCATGGCATCGCTCCGGAAGTATTCTTTTCCAGATTCTCGTACTTTTTTCTAATACTCAGGTAGTCTTCACTTTTGGTCTGGGAAAAATGATGATCAAAAGATATCAAAAGAAAAAATAACAAAACCTTGGTTGCTGACATCATAATAGTATAAATCAGACCTCTAAAAATAGGTATTTTATGTCAATAATAAGTGAAATAAAACACCCATATAAATAATTCATAATCTTTCCTATGAAAAAGCCTATTAATAAGCAAATATCATGATACATTCAATGTCAAAATTTAAGAATTGTGACGTCCCAATTTCTAAACACCACCACACATGAGTTTTTTTATATGATGAACTGAAATAATTTTGGAGTACGAATTCGATTACATACCGGCCGGGAAACTTTAATCTTTAAAAAATTAATCATGAAAAAGTATATTCCCATCATTAGTATTTTACTCATCACAGCCCAAAGCTGCCGTCAGGCAGACAGTAATGAGGACATCCAGCCTGATCCTGTGTCATTTGACAGGTATAAAATGCAGACCCATTCCAAAACGGACAGCAGCAGTCAACAAAAGGACCCACCGGTAAAGGACGGGCAGGACTGGCGCCTGTATCAATAAACTAACCTCTAAACGAAAAGAAATGATTCCCTGTCCTTCTCCCATTATATGCTCTACCGGATTCCTCTGCCCTGCCAGCGGCATCTGGGAAAGTATAGGGGCCTTTAAAACCACCAGTCCTATCTCAAAGGGAACCAAAATGCCTGCTTATTGCGGCAAAAAGATTCAATGGAAACTTGTTCAGATTGGATAAATAAATATAAACCCAATATTACCATGAAAAAAATTGCAGACTCCATCCCAACCCTCACCGCTTATTTTTTTGTGCTTTTATTCTGCTATGCAGGGATTAGCAAGGTACTGGATTTTGAAAATTTTCAGGTGCAGATCGCCCAGTCTCCGCTGCTTAGTGCATTCGCAGGATTTACATCATACAGCGTAATTGCGGCAGAGCTGATTATCGTTTCTTTTTTGCTGGTCCCAAGACTGCGCACGATTGGATTATATGCCTCAATGGGTATAATGACGGCTTTTACCATTTATATTTATCTTATTTTGAATTACAGTGACTTTGTTCCCTGTTCATGCGGGGGTATCCTGGAGAAAATGGGCTGGACTGAACATTTGATTTTTAACATTATTTGTGTTTTGCTTTCGCTGGCTGCCGTTATCATTATTGAGCGGCAAACAGGGACTGCAAAACTGAAATACATTCTTTCCTCTGCTGCGGTCATTGTCTCATCCTCTATTCTAGTCATTATCCTTTTTTTACAATCCGAACATATCATCAAAAAGGAAAATAATTTCACCAGAAAATTCCTGCCTAATTTTCTGATGGAAGCCGGAAAGAAAAGTCTTAACCACACTGATTATTATTTTGCGGGCACGGATGCAGAGAACTTATACCTGGGAAGACGTGGCACGCCTTTAATTCTTACAGAAATTGATCATAAGCTAAAAAACATGACAACAACTAAAATCAGTCTGGATCATTCAGATCATCCTTTCAAAAGCTTACAGATAAAAGTGAGGGCTCCATACTTATATCTTTATGATGGGACCGTACCTGTTATCTATAGAGGGCATTTAAAAGATTCTATTGCCAGGACCATTAGTAAGGGGGACGCTTACTTTTCCCAACTGGCTGTAAAAGATTCTTCAGATTTCATACTCCGGACCCAAGACAGCAGAACCCATCAATATACTATTGCCCGCCTTAAAATCGCTCAGAAAAGTACCACCACCTTATTTCCTTCCATTTTAGAAAAGCAGATAGACGGTATTTTTGACTGTGATGGCATGCTGATCGAAAATCAGCAGCATAGGGAAGAATTTATATACGTTTATTTCTACAGGAACCAGTTTATTATCATCGGTAACGATCTTCCCAAGGTGAAAAGGCAGTCTAGCATAGACTCTATTTTCAAAGCGCAGGTCAAAATCACCCGGCTTTCTAACGGGACTAACATCATGAATGCACCACCAGTCAGGGTTAATCTCAATGCAGCTTTCTATGGAAACCATATTTATAATGTTTCGGGATTACCTGGCAAATTCGAACCTGCGCGCCTGCGCAAAGGGAGGAAGGCGGTAGACATTTACCGGACGGACAAGGGTGAATACATAGGCAGTTTTTATCTGCCCGCCCAAAAGATTGATGATGTCATCGTGACACGCCATGGGCTGTATTTGATTTCAGGAAAAGAACTTCTGAGTTATCAGTTTCGAAAATCACTATAAGGGGAAGCCGAAAACCTTAGATCAGAGTAGGCATCACTTAATTTTTTTTATTATGAAAAAGCTAATGATCCCTGCTGCCTTAGTATTACTGGGCACAGGAGCTGCTTTTGCAACCAAAGTAGCAAACAGTAACAAAGCCTTGATCATCCCAACGTACCGTATGGATCCGGAGTCTGGATTATGTGTACAGGTTGGCCAGGAATGCAGCACCATTCAAAAGGTAGTCTGCAGGTGGACCGCAGACGGAGTAACACCGCTTCGTAATGCTCCGAAAAGTCCTACCGAGTGTGGTGATGTTTTATTTAAACCTTAACAATGAAAGAGGATGCTAATCAGCATCCTTTTTCATTTGCCTGTCAATCCAGGTAATATTTGATTTCTCTTTTAAGAAATAATCCCACCAGTCCATCATCCTTCGGGTCAGGTCTTTTGCATCCGCAGTGCCTATTCCCAGGTCGTGTCCTCCATCGGGATACAATAATGCCACAACCTCTTTACCGCTTCTTTTAAGGGCAAGGTAAAACTCAATGGTCTGGTCAGGCACTACATTGTGGTCTTTAAGCCCCGTCCAGAGCAAAACAGGGGCATTCACCTTATCTGCGTTAAGGATAGGACTATTTTTTAGGTATAATTCTTTATCCTGAAAAAAGGAAGCATCCATCTCATACTGCCCGGTCTCTAGCTGCCAGTAATGGGGAGTGGAATAATTCCTGTTGTAGGAAAAGTAAGAGCTTATCAGATCACTGACTCCCGATCCGGAAATATAGGCAGCAAACCGTGTGGAATGCGTGGCAATAAAGTTCGCTAAATAACTTCCGAAGGAATGCCCTATCAATCCAAAGCTTTTCAGCTTCAGAGGATACTGCCCTAAAGCATTCAAAGCCTGCTCTACCCCGTCAATTCCGGAGTATCCGGGTGACCTGTTCTCCGTCATCACATCAGGAAGGTAGACAAAATATCCCCTTTCCAGTACAGTACGGATGTTAAAGCCTATTTCATCGTATCGCGGCAAAAGATAAGTCTTAGCCTGATCTGACTGCTGCTGGTAAATATGGACAATGACAGGATATTCAACAGACGGATCATAATATAAAGGATAATATAAAATTCCTTTTAACGGAAGGCCTGAAGAGGATGTATAAGAGATCATCTGCTGCCTGAGCTGTTTGGCCTTCTGGTCTGATGATCCGCTGTCAAACAACAATTTCTTTTCTTTTTTACGAGCTTCTATCAACCAAAGCCCAGGAGGTGTGTTAAAGTTTTCTTCCAGAACCGCCATTTTTGCATGGTCAGCACTGAACAATACGGTCTTCAAATGATTAGAAGAGGCATAACGCAATATGGCTTTTTGGCCCGTTAGCTGGTAATAGGAAACCGTCCCATTTCCCCTATCTTCCGTTTTAAGCATTATCCCTTCTTTGTCACGGATAAAATTCTGATAAAAGTTATACCCTGTGCACAGCGGCCGTTCTTGGGCCCCGATGATTTGAACATGCTTTCTTTCTCCATTGAGCTTCTTCATTTTCCCTGACTCTACAGAGTACATCCACAATCCTGATCCGCTTTCAAAATAAACGGTTCCGGAATCCTGACTGAAATATGGTTTTCCCAGCCCTGCACGTTCAATCTCCTTCTTTTTTAAAGTTTCCATATCCAGCAGCTGCCATATACCGTTTTGATTCATCAGTAATAGCCGCTGCCCATCCGGTGAAGCGACCAGCCTCGGTCTTACCGCTCCTATTTGGGTTTTTATTCCTGTCACCGCATCATATCGGTACAGAATAAGGTCGGGAATATGCCGTACATAGTCCTGCAGTTCATCGCCCCTGAAAACTAAAAAATAACGGCTGCTTCCTATCGTACTCACCGTTTCATTTTCCCGGGTATGTAACGAATCTGCTTTACCATCTCCCTTCCAAAGCCAGTACGTCCGGTATGGCTTCCTACCCCTTTCCCTGCTCGCCAGATCACGATCATTTCCGTACCAAATCTCAACCTCTTTGTCAGGATACGGCATATAATTCAACCTCTCGATTAAGAAGGATGATCCTTCATCAATTTCCCTTACGGTAAAAAAATCAGCTCTTACCCCCTGCTCACCCAAAGGGTACAGCCAGTTCCCATTTTGGGTATCCATGACCCCCAGTGTTCGAAATCCCTCCTTTCTTAACCGCCTGTAGATGATAAGATATTTCCCGGATCCGGTCAGTTCCATCCGCTCAAAATCATCCAGAGCCACCAGTCTTCTGAAGCTCTGGCCTTGAAACGTTAAAACTTCATGGCCCGATTGGGTTTTTCGTTGCACAAAAAGTTTGCCTTTTCCATCCGTAACGTAATAGACCACGTTTGAGACTTCAGCCAGGAGCTTTCCCATTTTATTCATAATCTGCATGCGCCCCTTTCTATCTACCATACAAAACCCGTCATCAGACCAGGTACCACTTTGTTTCACTTCCGGATATACAAGCATTCCACCGGTCTCCAGATTGCACCATAATACACTGCCGGCACTATTAAGCATTGCATAATTTTCTCTGTAAAACTGAATCATCGATGCCCTGGCAGCTATTGGCCGTTCTGTTTTTTTCTTCTTCGTATCAAAAACGAAAATGCTGTCCTGATCCGTATACCTTTTCTTCATCGCTACCCATCTCCCATCCGGTGACATGGCCATTGCTTCCGTTTCATAGAATTTTGAAATCCATCGGTCCAAGGTATCCTTTGGCTCTGCCTGCTGAGCATAAAAAAGAGACTTCAGCCACAAAACAAGAATCATAAGGAACAATTTAGCGATCCATTTAATATCCATCATTCTGTGGTTTTATATTAGGATTAAGCAACAGTTCTTTCTGCGGAAGGGGCCATACCCGGTGATAATCTTTCCAGTTGGGTTTTACGCTGCTTAACGTATTGAGGCTTCCTGTTCTCTTAAGGTCCATAAAACGATGCCCCATTTCACAAAAGAACTCTTTTCGATTTTCTGAGAGAATCTCATCCAGCACTATCTCTTGCGAAGTTATGTTGGCCAGAGGCAAGAGTCCCGCTCGGCCTCTGGTGTAGTTGATGTATGGCAGAGCCTCGGAAAGTTTATTCTGTCTCGCCAAAGCCTCTGCAAGACTAAGGTAAACATCCTCTATCCTCAGCACCACCGAATACTCCGTAGGATTGGATTCCCGGTTTTTATATTTATCGGCGCGGTACCATGTATCCTGACCGACTGTTACAGGCTTGATCCAATTGAGCTTCCGCTTGTCACCGGGTGAAAAAGAAGTCACCAGATGATCGTTTAGAGCGTATAGGCTCGGAGCCGTATCAGAAAAATAATAGGTTTGCACCTCAAGGGTGGGGTCATTGGTATTTTTAGGTTTAAGCTGCCAGAGGATATGACTGCCGGACTTTTGAAACACCTTGGTAATGTCCTGTTCAAAAGAATAGAGCGGGCCTGTGAGGATGCTTTTTAATAAACCTTCTGCTTCATTCCATTTTCCTTCGAGCATATAGGTTTTGGCCATCATCAGCTGGGCGACCTTTCGGTTGGGGAATATCCTTTCCCCACTTCGGTACTGGTCAGAAAGAAGGTCTGCGGCCTGATTAAAGTCGGATTCCAGTATGGAGAGGACCTGTCCTGCTAAAGTTTTAGGCAGGGATTGATTGATTTTATAATCAGTGGTGAGCGGCATTGGAATATCCCCGAAAACCTGCTGCAGGTAGAAAAAAAGAATAGACCGTACCAACAATGCCTCCCCTTTTATCCTTCTTTTTTCAGACTCAGGTAATGACTTGGACTTTTCAGCACCTTCTATAATGGCATTGGCCATATACACCTGTTTATACGCCGACGACCAGTATGAATATACACTGGAATTGGAGGCGATCTGAAGGTTGTTATACAGGTCAAGTGCCCCGCTGCTCTCCCCTGAAGAGAAATAACACGCCAAATCATCCGTATAGCTTCCCAGCAGGACTCCGCTACCTTGGGCTCCCCCTGACAGGGGAGAATTATCCCACAAACTGGCATAGAGCCCGGCCAGGGCTGCATTGCCGGTCTGTACCGTTTCGAACACTTCTCCTGCATCCAGCTGGTCGGAAGGCGTCTCCACTTCCAGCAGGTTTTCGCAGGCCACAAAGATCTGCAATGCTGCCAATAGCAATACTATATTTCTTAGATGAATAATTTTAGGTAATTTCATGATTTCTGGTTTTAAAAATTAATCTGTGTGCCGAAAGAAAAAGTCCTTAGAGGTGGCAGGAAACCTCCTGCCGTAAATTCGGGGTCCATCCCGAAATATTTTGTCCACGTCAGGAGGTTTTGGCCCTGGACATAGATCTTCATACTTTTAAGCAAGCTGCCCCGTATGGGAAGATGATAGGTCAGCTGAATGTTTTTCAGACGGATAAACGACGCATCCGAGACGCTTGCCGTACTGTTTCGAAAGTTCTCCTGGGCCGTATTCTGATCCCCCACCGTCCCGGTACTGTAAGGCATATAATACCCTGAAGTATGGTCAGCCGACCATACATCCAGCACTTCGACAGGCTGGTTAAACATGCCTCCCGGCAGGGGCATTGAACTGTTATAGTTGAGATTTCTCTGCTTGACAAACTGAAACAGCAGGGAGAGCTCCCAACTTTTGTACTGAAGCGTATTGCTCCATCCCCCAAAGTAACGGATCCCTATATTTTCCACGACCCTATTATCCTCGGGAGCTGTGATCTTCCCGTCCCCGTTGAAGTCTTTGAACCGGTATAGCCCCGTCTGGGGATCTACGCCCTCCAGCTGGAAAAGCCTTATTACGGATACCGGCATGCCGACGATGAACTGGTTCTCATAAGGTGATCCTTCCAGTCCGGGGAAAGACAGGAGGATATTCTTTGGAAAACTGATATTAAATCCGGACGACCATCGCAGGGACTGCCCGGCAACCGGCCTGGCACTGAGCTCAAATTCCCATCCTTTATTTTCCACCACAGCATCCATATTGGAAAGGACGGAGGTAAACCCTGTCATGGCAGGGAGCTGGTAGCCTACCAACTGGTTGGAACTGATGTTACGGTACCAGGAAACAGTGAAATTCAGGCGGTCCTTAAAGAACCCCAGCTCTACGGCGGTTTCCAATTTTCTGGTCTTCTCCCAGCTGTAATCAGGATTGTAAAGCCGCGAAGGGATCAGCCCCGTTACCGAGTTGTAGATATAATCGGACACCATATAACTATCCAGGTACTGGTAATCTCCGATATTATCGCTTCCGGTCACCCCATAGCTTCCCCTCAGCTTTCCAAAACTCAGCCAAGGGCTGTCTTTTAGCAGTCCTTCCTCAGAAAACAGCCACGCCCCTCCTACTGCGCCAAAGGATGCCAGCCTGCGGTATTCCCCGAAGCGGCTGCTCCCGTCACGTCTTGCAGTCATATTGAGGATATACCTGTTTTTATACTGGTAATTCAACCTCCCGAATACGGCTGCGTAGCGGTATTCTGTCGTGACCTGGTCGGAAATCGTTTTGGTTTGTGCCGCTCCGATATTATGCAACAGTGCGTTGCTCTGAAAACCGCTCCCCCGCATCGATTCCCGGGTATTCTGCTCTGACTGAAGGCTTAACCCCAATAGCGCCGTGAGCTCGTGCCCGCCTCTTTTAAAACCCCATTCCAGCTGTGGTTCTATAATATAGGAAAAGCGCTTGTGATTGCTTTTTGAAGCGCTGGAGTAAAAGCTGGACTGCCCGGTGACATAGGCCGGGTTGTAAACTGTATTAGGTCGCAGGGACCATTCTTCAAAAGCTTTATAATTGATGCCTCCTGCTAGTTTCAACAGCGTATGGGGAAGCAGCTCGAACCGGGCATCAAGGTTGCTCAGGTACTGCATGCTTTCATTAGTATAGGTACTGTTGTACACTGCCACGGGGTTGGTGAAGGTATTGTTCTCCCAATTCAGGCTTCCATCCGGCTTATAAAGCTGTGGGGCATTGGGAGGAAGCACCAGTGATTTCTGGGTAATGTCTTCATTCACCACGTTGTTTTTCTGAATCGAAAACTGATTGGAAAGCATCAGCTGTAACTTTTTATCTTTGGAGCGGTGTGATATGTTGCCTGATACCGTATGGTTCACATACTTAAAATCTTTCGCAAAGACCGTCTCCTGCTCATTTCGGCCGAGACTCAGTAGAAAGTTGGTGGTCTCACTTCCTCCCTTGAGGGAGAGCTGCAGTGAGGAAAAGGCCGCCATATTACCGATCAGCTCCTCAGGCCAGTTGGTATACCGGTCCTTGGACCATTTTCCATTGATATCGTAAGCGGTACCGGGATATGATGTGATTCCATCGTTGGCATAGGCCTGGGTCCGCATCCTGAGGTACTGCCCGGTATCCATCATCTTAAGTCCTACCATAGCCTTGCTGAGCCCATAATTCGTGCTGAGGCTCAGTTCCGTCTTTCCTGATTTTCCGCTTTTGGTGGTCACCAGTATCACCCCATTGGCACCTCTGGAACCGTAAATCGCCGTGGCATCCGCATCTTTCAGCACCTCGATGCTTTCTATATCATTGGGGTTAATAGCGTTCAAGGGGCTTATGCTCCTAAGCGGAATGACCAGCGTAGAAAACTCCGACTTCATATCCCCGCCCACAGGAACCCCGTCAATTACATACAGGGGCTGATTCCCGTCTATCTCACTATTGGTGCTGGTCCGTAAGCTGTTTCTTCCCCGGATCTGTATGTCATACCCTCCGCCGGGCATTCCTCCGCCCTGCGTAATGTTGACACCGGCCATTCTCCCCTGCACCGATGAGAGTACATTTCCAACCGGTTGATTTTCTATATCTTTAGCTGAGACCTTGGCGATGCTACCCGTTCTTTCTTTGTCTTTTACTTTGTAGTAGCCAGCGTTGAGAATAACTTCTCCTATGTTGGTTGTTGATTGATCAGCTAAGGTTAAAGAGACATTCAGAACTTCTTCATTTTTAACGAGAACCCTACGCTCCCCATAATCCGGATGACGAAATATAAGCACAGGATTTTCTCCTGAAACCTGCACCACATATTTACCGGAAGCCCCGGTCAACGCTACTGCATCACTCCCCTCTTGAAATACCGAAACTCCTTTAACAGGCAGATTATTCTCTGTGACCGTGCCTGAAATGTTGCGCACCTGTCCTATTGCTGTGCAAGACACCAGCAATGTGAAGCCAAAAGCCAACTGAATATGGCCTAGGCTGCAAAAGTTTTTTTTCATACTTTTGAAAAGTTTAATTTAATTAAGCACTTAGGCTCTTTCCTGCACAGCGTAGATTCGAATAAACTCTGGTGCGGAAAGGGCTTTTTCTCTTTCTTCTATGGTTACTATACTTTACACTTTCTGTTTCTTAAAAATCTATTGTTTTATTGAGTTCCTAATCTCTGATTGATGAAGGCCTGGGAGGAAGCTTAAGCACACGGCATAACCTCCTGCCCTAAGCCCATCAATTGAAATATGAATGAAATTTATGTTCCCGTGAAAGCTGTAAAGCCGCAATAGGTTGTACATACCTATTGTATCGTGTCGTATGATACTGTATTTTGTGGAAGCGGCTTAGTGATGTAGAGATAGCGTACTGCATTGGAAATAAAAACGGCATGGGACTCTACATTATCTAACTTGGGGTACTGGTATACCTTTCACACAGATAAGAGAGCCCACGCCTAGGTCGTGAGCTTACTTACTTATCCTCTCGTGTGATTAAAAATTACCAGTTTTCAAGTTGAGATTCTAAGCAATAGCTTCTGATATTCGTTGAAGTATCGCAAAGTTACATTTATTGTAACCTATTTTACAAATATAAGAAGAAATAATCAAATCATTCGCCATAACGAACAGTAAATTTCATTTAAATATGTTGTTTTGAGAAAGATTATAATGAACATGCAGGATAAGGATGTTTTAAATAGAAAAAATGCTTTAGTAAATAAACATTTATGCAATTTTATTGAAAGTAAGTTTCTACGTGAATATCATGATCAAGAAGGCAATATTATTTCACAAAATAAATATGCTAAATTTTGTGGGATAACTTCTTCCACGATCTCAAAATTAAAACTACCTCAAGGATATGATGTTCCAATGTCCACGATTTATAATATATTGAGGCACGAACGTTATTCTTTAGAATTTTTTTTTAGGGAATTTGAAAATGCAAAGGGTATAAATATACCAGATTAACTCTAAGGGAGTTAATTACCAATTGCAATTCATCTCATTCTAGATAAGCCACTTAGTACAATTCCCTATTAATTCTATATTCTTCTAAGAGATCAAAACCATTTGTTGTTAAATGCAATGGAACTTTAAAGCATTTTGTTTTTTGATCGTACACAACGCACCTGTTATTTTCTTTTAAGATAGTTTTCAATTCTATCATATTTAAAGAAAAATCTTGACCTCTTACCGTATTTTGATCAAATATAGCAAGTATTGTATTCTTTTCTATTAGACTATTCATACGTTCCAATTTCATAATTTCTGAATAACGTATATAGAAGTATTTTTTGTCGTTAATTAAGTAAAAAGATAGGCATTTAACATCAACTTCTATATTTCTGCAATTTTTTATTACAAAGTCAGCTCTTTTTATAGTGAATGAATCTAGAATATTGTACACCGAAAAACTATCTATATCTTGTGGTATAGATTCTATCATAAATCTTCTTTCTCGTGCAATATTTTTAAAAATTTCTTGCGCCAATAATCCATTCCTGTACTTTTGATCACACAGGTTTTTATAGTCGTTAGAGTCCTTTAAGAAAAATGGTTTCGATTCTCGAGACCCTTTTACAATTACTGTATCATCTATATTACCTTCAACATGATATATTAAATCTTCAAGTTTATCAACAAATATAAATGATGGTTTATTTTCTCTGTTATTAATAAGATAAAAACCCATAATTCCTTATTTATTGAAATAAATTTACATTTTTTACTTTATATTTTCAAACTATTTTAAAAATATTAACTGTATATGTTATAAAGTGTTTTCAAATTATTGTCTTCATAATTAGTCACTATCAAAAGAACTACAACTAAAGATCGATTAGAGCTGTGAATTGCTTTCAAAAATTATTTGTAATAGCCACAACTTGCACTAACTACCAGAAGAACTATCAGAGAGCATGTGGAACTTCTTAACGGCTCACAAAGACAAAACTATTACCGGAGCATCACCAAAGACCGGGATTGTATTTAAGCAGATTCCTCAGCCGGAAACAAAAGAGGCTGCGGAACAATTATTAAATCAAATTGAAGATTATGAGTAGTATTATTGTACTTCAAAAGGAAACAAGCGGATGCCCAATGATTTGGGAGGGAACCATTGACAACAAACCAATGTACATTCGGTATCGTTGGGGAGTTTTATCGTTAAATATTAATAATGTAGCTATATTGCATGTAAGACTTGATCAATACCTGGACGGAGTACTGTCTATAAATGATGCAATTGACAATCTGACAACTCAAGGATATCAAGTTATTAATGAAATAGAATAATCTATAGCTTCGTATACTCTAATCAATCTCTTCTAGTCTCATTAATTTTACATATTCTAAAGTATTGTGACTAGCTATCTTTCCCGAAAGTATATCGTTTATATTCTCTATAATATTTGACTGAAGAATAGATATTGCTATCTCAAATGAGTTAGTTCTGTTTCGCAAAACATACTCTACTGCTGATGGCTGCAAAGAGCTATGCAATATATTCACAGACTTTTTATTCTTTTGCCAATGTTCATATTTGTCATTTTCTAAATTTTTTGACGTGAATAATAATGTAAAAACTATAAAGTTTTTATATGCACTTATACTATCCCACAATTCAAAACCAATGAAAGGGCGTTCGTATCTAAGGTTTTTCTCTAGATTTTCATAACTCTTAATAAATGCACCATCTTCTACATCTATATCTTGATCTAGTTCCATTAGATCATCTATCGTATTTAAATAAGATTTAAAATTCAAATTATAATCACTACTTATTTTATTTATAATGAAATAGTAATATTCTGGGAATTCTACAGTGAAATCACTTAATAAAATCCAGCATTTTTCAATGGCCTCAATTCTTCTTTGTTGCCCAATACTATAATTAGATTTTTGTACATCCATGAGGTTAGACAATACATTGCTTTTATTTGATAAATCATTTTTAATAAACTCCAACTTTTCGTCTGTCTTACGTCTCCATCTATTATTTTGAGCGTCTGAAAATCTTTGAGCCAAAAAGGTAACAATTGCAGGCGCAACTACTGTTGCTCCTCCGAATATATAAAGTAATTCTGTTGAAGTTATCATTATTAAAAGTTTTAGCAAATATAAAAAATTAAAGCCCCAATTAAGGGGCGTGTTATTTAATGGAATTGATTCTACTCATTATAACATCCATACTATCAGAAACAGTCACTTCTTTGCCGTCTGACGTCCTGATCAGGGTGCCTAATCTGACCCTTTCTACTGAGCATATGTTGTTGATATTGAAATAAACTGATCCATTTACTGTTCTGCCTTCTATAAACATAATTATTAATTTTTAGTTTATACAAATATAACAAAATACCCTCTCAAAAAGCAAAAACTACAACGCTACCAAATACTTCCTAAAACTTCCATTATGAGCTAAAGCAGGATCCTGCAATATCTGATTTCGCCAGTAGACAAAATTCTCAGCTTTATATTCCAGGTCATTTTCCCGGGCAATGGGTTCTTTTAGGTAAATAAGAAGATTAGCAAAGCCATCTGAAAGATTTGGATATTGTAAAGAGTCTACTTCCTTGTAAAGTCGCTCAATCCGGTATGATAGCTTCTGGTATAGGTGGGAAAGGTAGTTGTCATTGTAGAAGTGAAAGCAGTAGTGCCGGAGATCCTCGATTTCTTCCCCGAAAATAACATTCTCACAGTATTCCATAAATAATGGAGTGAGAGCTATAAAATGTAGCTCCATTTCGTGGGTGAGGCGGTCGTATTCGTTGTGTTCTGATTGTGTCATGAAAATGGATTAACCCAAACTTGATATTTCCCATTACTAGAATATTCTTTACATAAATCATCAGTGTATTTTACTTTATGCCTTAGTATTAATTGTAAAAACATATCACCTTCTTCTGGTATATCGGAAATTATATATATTTCCCTAGGCCCATTTGTTGAGCCATTTACGATATCTTGTTTTTTAATTAGAGCTTCTTCGAAATTCATAATTACTTTTTTAGTATTCGAATATACAAAAGATTAGTTACTAACAGTAAAGTGCTATTCATGTTTAACTTCATTTAATGGATGTTATTCGCGTCCTCCGCCATAGTCAATATTTTTTCTGTTTAACATTTAACTACCTGAATACAATCAGTTTACACACAATCGTTTAATGAATCACTATGATTTTATGCGAATATTTTACTTTTTAGGCTTTATAGTAATGTCAGAGGTATTTCTATGTTAATGTGGAAAACTTTTACTGTTAAAATAAAGTATTTGAATTTTAAATAGACTGCTTTTAAATTTTCCTTTTTCTATCTTTACAAATAGAAATCCAAGAATACATAGATCTTTATTTGATTTTGTATCCTTGGATTAATATTGATCCGTTTAACCATAAATTTTAAACGCTATGCAAAAGCTTAAAGTTTTAGTTAAACTTTTAAAACCAATAGTGGAATTAACAAAGCTCGCAACTGAGTTAATAAAACTATTCTTTTAAGGTTTTTAAGGTTTCCACCTCAATTGAGGTGGTTTTCTTTTGTTCAAAATTAATACATTCTGTAACAAAAGCAACTTATTAATATGTTTTTTAACAAATAATTATCCACAAAATTTAGCTAGATGCCATGAACAGGACGTTAGTGAAGATAATTTGTCTACATTTTTAAACTTTTAAGAAATACGGTTTGCTTTTTCGTTTATCAAGCGTTTCTTTATTGTCGCTTACCCATTGATTAAAATTCTGGGGCATGGAAACAACGAAATTCTGGGATGATTCGGGTGATAGGTTTTGACCGTTGTTTATTTCGGTGATGAGTTCTGATTGCGATTTGAGTATCAAGAGTTTTGGCATATCAACTCTTATCAATCCGAGGGATTTATATATTTCTTCTAGAGCTTTTGTTGGATCTTTTAGACAAGTCACATAAATAACAGTTTAGAAGTTGTTTTATCTGTGTATATCCCTTAGGTTTTCCCCTGTTCTTTCTCTTGCTCTTGAAGACTGCAAACCTGCATTAGTTCTCTTTCATACTCAGCCAAAGATGTCATCTTATTTTCTTTAAAAATTCTTTTGTAATTTTTCTTCGATGTTTTATGCTTTGAAGACCTATTTGTCTTCTATTACGATTTATAATTACAGAATCTTTTATAAATTCATCATCCGTTCTTTTCAAACCATATACAGTGTTTAATTGGTTAATCTGAAGGTATCTTTCTACCATTTCTGCATAATCCCTTGGTGGTATGTCACCAGAATTTACATAGTCTATGAGTTTAGTTTTGAAATACTCATAATCTTCTATTTGTGCCATATGGTTTAAATACGTATCCATCGGCATAAAAACACCATCTTCAGTTTCAAGTCCAATTTTCTGCATTGATGGATAACCAAAATTTTTAAGAGTCCATTTCAATAATTCAGAGTTCTTTCTAAAATTATCAAGTGATTGTTCTCCTGTTATAGGATCTTTTGCTTGATCCCTGATAAAAGCAATTCTAAAAGAATCAATAAGTTGTTTATTTAATGAGTTTTTCCATTCTACTACTTTTTGCTCTACAATAGTACTATCAATTCCATATTTTTTATACAGTTTGAAAAAATCTGAATCTTCTCGCTTAAACTTCCAATAAGGAGCAACTAAAGGGAATAAGTTTATAGAGACTTTTTTTGCTTCCAAAATTTCTATTGTATTTATCAGAAAACTTAATATAGTTTTCATATTCTTCCATTCGTTCATCATTTCTAGGTGGATATTTTCGGAACAGTTTTTTAAATTTTTTTATGGCGATAAGAGTATCATTCTTTATTCTATAGATACTATCAATAGAATTTACAGTATTGTAATATGCGATGTAATCCATCTTATTATTTCGACAGGAAGTCAGAATAAAAAAGAAGCCAACTAGAAAAACACCAATTATTTGAATAGGGTTTTTAGAAATAAAAACATTCATTTTTCTATCGTTTTTTGAGATTAATTATGTTAAATCATTTAATTTTTCGTCCCAAGTTTTATATTTTTTTTCTTAAAGTATAAAATTGATGATTCGCTCTCAGTGAGTAGCATTTGAAAAATTTCTTTATTCATTAAATTCTATTAATTATATACTTGTCGATATCACATTTTCCAGCTATCCCAAATAAATCTTATTTATCAAGCTTCTTCTCAAAGCGATAATTACCGAGTCTTAGTAAAGCAACTATTAGCAATAGCATTGTGGCAGAGCTATAATTCTCTGTTTTATAAAAACAATGTGCAATATTATTTCTTAGATTCATTCCTTCTGAAGTAAAAAGATATTTAAAAAAAGCAATATCATTAGCTGGTATTAAGTCCGTAATTTTTTCGTTGTCTAAAAGTTTATCAAATGAAATTCGCTCTTCTGTCCCGTCTGCTTTAAATTCGATTGTTTGCGCCTCGATTGCTCTAGAAAATTCGCGCAGCAGGCCTTCAAATTTTAATACTAAACTATCTATCGCAAGTATATATCCCTGATTATGATTAGTTGATGTTTTAAGATCAGCTTCGATCTGATTAAAGAAAACTTGTAAAGAAGGAATTAGTAATTCGATCCAGTCAAATCCCTGTTTTTCATTATTGTTATCTACATAAGTAAAATCTGCTCCGTACCAGGTATAATTTTCCAGGTAGCCAATCAAAGATTTGAATGTAATCTTTTCCTCCTTTATGCCTTCCAAAAATACACAGCTAATTTGTCGCAAAGTAAAATTGTTAATATGGAGCTGATAAGGGTTAATCATTCCGGATTTATTTTTATTTACATTCCTATTGATGTCAAATGTCATCGTTGTTACCAAATCAAGCAATGCTGATTTAGGTTCCTCTTCTTCTGAATTTGGTTTAGGTAAAAAATTCTCTACTGTAAGATATTCATAAATATCTTTACTTGATTTTTCAGTTACAATCCTTTTAATATTATCAGAAGTTATTTTCCAATATTGATTAAGTTTTTCCAGTATTTTATCGTCTTTAATTTCAAAAGGAATTCTCTTTAAATTAATCTTCTTCTTGGCTTGTTCCAGCAATACACTTGTCTGCTCAACTTTCACTTTAATATTTGCTTTCCTATACTCTTCTAATGCATTTAAATAAAAATGATGAGCTAAAAAACCTTGTTTATCTTCTTTTTTAAGCTGTGAAATATGCCAATCGCCAAGTTTCTCGTGAAAAATCGCTGGAGATTTTTTTAATTTTTGACTTAGAATTATCAATAATTTGAGAAAACTTTCTAATAATCTATCCTCTGCAATCTCCACCTGAATTTTGGCATAATCTAAAAACTTCTCAAAAAGCACAGCATCACTTTTTTTTATATTTTCACCTATAAATTTCATGATGGCATATTTGCAGAACTCGCTTATTTTACTCCCTGATAAAAGTGTGATAAAGTAATCAATAGTTTCGGCACTTTTATAGTTTATGCTCTGGCTTAAAAGAAAAAGATTTTCGAAATATGTTCTAAAAGAATTATTTAGTAGATTATCATTAGCCGCAAAATTGGAATTTTCAAGAAAATTCATGTAACTTTCAATCGCCTGCTTTGCATAAGTATAATGTTTTTGCGGACTAATCCAAAGTATATGATTATATCTAGATTTATATTTCGGATTAACAGTTTCCTTAGCTCTTTTCTTAATATATTCAAAATTATCATCAAACATTTCCAATGTTGGATATTTATAATCTCCCATCTGATATTGGGGTATATGTTCTCCTTTTTTAATTGAAAAGTCGCAAAAAAACTGCTCGTAAGAACATAATTTTTTAAGCTCTACTTCAGAAGAGCTGTCACCGAGAATTTTTAGATATTTAGTTGTATTAAAATCAAGAATGGAAAAATTTTCATCTTCTTCCAAATAAGTATAATAAGATTCAAGATCTGTAAATTGCATCGCAATGTATTTTTTTTGGTTATTAATTAATTCATTTAAAATTCTGAAGTTGATCAAATTTTAAGGTAATGAACTGGAATCTGTGTAATTTTTATGAGGCCATCTTCTTCAACTAGAAAGCAATTTTTATCAACTGATGTAGAACCTATTCCTGTCAATTCATTAAATCTACTACTAAGAACTTTTTTTCATCGATTCCATTCAGTGAATTGAAAGACACAATTGATTTCTTCTGGTTTGCTTTCAGTAAATTCTTTAATATAATTATCAATTTTTAATAATCCCAATCCAGCATTTCGATTTTATGAAAAAAGAAAGAATCCATATACCTCCAAACACCTCCGCTTTGGCCATACACCATATTTTCTCGTTGCTCATTCTGATAAAGCATTCGCAACATTATTTCTTTTGCATATTCTATTTCGTTAAATAATACAATTACTTTTACCTTTACTTCTGCAATTGCAGGCGCTTGATGTTCAACTGATAGTATTTCAAAGGTTTTCAGATTCTTTTGGTCAAAAACTTTTCGAACTCTTCCAGCTTCTTTACCCATATTAAATTCATCGGAAAATAAACAAATCTGTTTAGCCATTTGACCGTAATTGCCTTTCTGCCAATTTGTTAAAAAGTAAACAGCATCTCGCTCTGGCGTAAATTCTGTATATTCTTCCTCTGTTCCCTGAGCCGGAAAATCTATATTTGCGATAGGTTTCCTGGATTTCCAATGATTCATGAATTTATCAGTTTCCGCTCTTTTTTCTTTCTGCAGTTTGTATTTATCAGTAGTTTCTTTCAAGTTTGATAGTGCCTCTTTCAGTGTAGGCTTCTTAGTCTCCTTGGGTGAGTTTTCTTTATTTTTTTGCAAAGCTTTTGCCCAATCATTAATAGCAAATAATGTTAACCATGCTTTGCCAGCAACATATTTATTAGCATAAGAAATATCTCTCCCATGCAATATTCCATTTCTGTAGGGGAAAAATATCTCTTCAGTAGTTGTCGACTTTCGTGTCACATTTAAAATGTCTCTAAGCTTGGAGAGACCTGTACTATGCGCAGCAATAGAATCCCACGCAGTAAGATCAGTATTTTCCGCAAAAAAGCCTTTGCTCTTACTGATGTCATTGACAGTACCATCAATAATCATTAACAGTAATGGGATGGCAGAGTGAAATCTTTGGGCTTTTGTATCTTCAAAGGCTGCATTAATTAAATTATTTCGCTTTCTAAACTCAGGAACACCGTATGTTGAAGTTACCAGCCATTGTATTTCCTCGGAAGTATAGTGATCCGCTAGTTTCTCCTCAGCAGCTTTTATATTGTCAGATTCTGCCAAATTAATGCATTCCATAATCAGATCGTGATTACCTGACTCGTGAGCAATCCATCCAAGTCCGCTGAAATAATTATTAAATTGGTCAGGACTTTTGGAAATCTCGTCGAATTGTTTTTCAATCTCATCAAAATTTTCAAAAGCATCCAAAATTTCTTTAGCTCGTGAACTAAAAGGTGCTAAGAGTGATACAATTTTTTTTACTGACTTTCCCCCCTTTAAATTATTTCTAAATTCTTCAAACGAAGAATTATCTTCAATTTTATCTTTGTCTGTCATTTTGCGGGAATTATAATTTATTTAATACAAAAATACACCCCTACTACGCAGCCTATTTGCGTAAATATTATTTTTTAACTGCCATCTTCTTTATTTCTTCATTTGTATCGTTTAGTGAGACTTACTTTATCTATTGTTCACTATTGTAACTGGCTCTTAAATTTGTTTTCTGTCTCCCCAATAATAAACTGATGTTGATTCCATTGTATTGTCTGAACTTATAGAAAAAAACAATGGTAATACCTCTTTACGGTTTCTGACAATATCATCACGAATCTCAAATAAAACTTCGGTTATAGTTTCAAAAGTCTTGTCAATTAACCATTTGGCTGCAAAACTTATACTCATTTCTTTTTCCTCAAACTCTACAGTTAATTCTGGAAAATGATTTTTCAGCGTTTCGGTGACTAGAAACCTTGTTTTTAAATCATTGAGAAAGATTTGATGACCTCCGATCGCATACTCATTATGAATAAGAAATGAGCGATGTTTTATCAAAGGATAAACAAATTTTTCGTCATGAATATCTAAAGCTTCAATAAGTTCTTTACTGCAATAAATATTATTTTTTACGTTTTTGTCTGACTTAAATAGATTCCACTTTGGTTGGACAAGGTCAGTTTTTCCATGAATAAAATTAATCAGTCTAAATAAATAATCAAAATTTGAGCATAAGTGGTAAACTAAACTATCAAAAAGAGAATAAATTTCTTCAGTTGCTCTAATTTGATAAACTTGAAGCTCAATACCTCCGCCCAAAATCGGATCCTGACTTTTATGTATCTCTTTTATGTTATGATCTATATAGTGATGATGGTTTAAAAGTAACTCAAAATGAAATCTGGCACTTTGTAATCTAAAAATGACATTATCTCTAAGCTTATAAATTTCTTGGTCAGAAATATTAGAATTTATATAATATTTGTAATCCATAGCAATAGCTAAAAACCTATTATGTAATCTTAAAAATTTTTCTTTAATTTCTTTTAAGGATTCATTTGGATTTTCAATATCGAGCATAATTACTTCGTTTTGGATTTGTTTTATAACTGGTTTTAAACCAAAGAGCTACCAGTTATTGTCATTTTTCATTGTTTTTATACAATCACTAAATAATTTCTTATCTAAATTTACAGCATTATCAATCAGTGTCTTTAGAATTTGTTTTTGCTCAATTGGTAAGTTTTGTATTTTAGAGATCTTGACCATGTCATCATAACTCCATTCCATCTTACTATCAAATTGGTCTTTCATTAGGTCTAACAAGCTCGTGATATAATTCCTATATTTTTTTAAGATATCAATTGAAAGCGCTGATAAATCAGCGTTGCCCATTCTAACACGAATAACAGGATTAATTATGGATATTTTATATTTTTTATCTTTACTGTCGATCTTTATTGTATTACTGTAATAGTATTCAACTGTAGCTTCCTCATGTATTTTTGCCAAAATGTTAGTGTTTACAAAGCCTAAATCCTGGTCTTTACTAATAATCTCTTTTTGATTTAACTCCTTATTTTTTATAGAAGACCAATTTACAGCATTTATAAAATTATCTTTTTTTGCTAGATTATTATTTACAATTGTGTCATATGACGCGTTTTGCGCACTAACAAACAGATGAAATAGCTATTAATGAAAGTGTAAAGATTTTCTTCATATTTATTTTTTTGCAAATTTAAGCATAACCTGAAAGAAATTTTACGGTTATCCATATTTAGGAATAGTATCGTTTTTTGAAATTAATTAGCCAACTAAACTATTTGCATTCAAAATTGTTTCTAAAGTCTTTAAATCATCGATTTGAAATGCAACATCTCTATTATTAAAATCCTCACTAAATTCTGTCGCATTTTCTATATTATCTGAACGAAATAAATAAATTGCAGATAGTTCTGAGGCTTTAAAAAATTCAACTGCTAAAAAATGTTGTTTATTTTTTTTCACAAAAAATTTAAGAGGTAAATTTTTGTATTCAATTTCCATCTCAATAGGATAGTAATTTTTTATTGTATCAATTATTGTTTTCTCATTGTAGTGCATTGATTTATATTTTATCGTTTATTGATCTTTACTTATTTCTATTTACTCTCTCGGCTATTTCATCAAATTTTTCAATTAATAATAGCTTAAAAATTTCTGTGACTTCGGTCCAATCTTTAGCCTGATAGTTGGTTTGTTGTCCTTCTAAAATTACAGAAAGTGATAAATCTTTATTTACTTCAATAACATTTTCATCATTGGTTATAACTGAAACCCAGAATGCTCCATGTTCGTCATCCATTAATTGAATGTCTGCTATAGCTTTTACTATATCCTTTTTTTCAATATTGTCTTTTTGATAGCCTCCTGCATATTGAATATAATTTTCTGTCATATTATCGTTTTTTGAGACTTGATTGATTCTGAAATGTTCTCGGCTTGCTGATATTATAAGAACTTATTGATCATCTTTTAAAGCATCAATGAGGTGGTTTATAAAACTATATGAATCATTTAGTGCGTTCTTACAAAAAATTTTATCACTTATCCAAATTCTAATTTCATCATTTGATTCAAATAGTTTGATTCCATTATATTTAGCTGAAATTGCCCTAAGTTGAGCCACATCACTTGATTTGCTAGAAACTCTCCCATTTTGATGAGTGAATTTATTTCTTATAAATTTATAATCATTTATTTCTGACCATTTAGGAATTTTTCCAATATTTTTATTTGAAACTTTAGTCAGATATAATTTAGCTTTTTCAATGTCACTATTTCCTTTTAGGTCATTAATATCAAAAGGAGAATATTTAATTATTTTATATTGATAACAAATATCTTTTAATATATTTTCAAGTGAGGAAATTATTAGACTTAAAAGTGTAATTCTAAAATTGCTAGTGAATATTGTACCATAATAATAGTGCCGTTCATTAAACAATTCAATTTCGTTCGAATAATTATTATTTTCTAAATTTTCTTGCTCTCCTTTTATTAATTTTTCTTGATTATCGCTAATTTTTTTTAACTCAATATTTAAAAAATTTTCAAATGACATTAAATAATTATTTAAATTATTATATTCATCAGAATTTATGATTTTAAATATATCTATTGGAAGCATTGTTAGTTATCTTTTTGTGAGATTTTAGTAGCAATTATAACATTCCGCCGCTTGGCGAGATTGCGAACTTCGTAACCTTTATTTTCCGTTATGGATAAAATTTCTTGCGGAACGAAAACGTGAATTTATCACAAAATTCACAACCTCGCCAAACGGCTGTTACCAGCAGATTTATTTTTTTGCATGTTCAAGTTTTTCAATTAGATTGTCAGCAATTTCAATATATTTTTTCTTTTCGGCATCACTTAAGCTATAACCTTCATGTAAAATTTTATTCCTTGATTGTAGCAATTGTTTAATATTGAGATAATCAACTTCGGACTTTGTGAAATTTTCGGTTAAATATTTTATTACTTGGCTAACAGAATTAGATTTAGAATCACTTATGTTCTTCTCTTTCATTACAGAAACAGTTAATTGCTCTATAATCTGCCATCTTTTTACAATTTCAAAACTATCAATTTCAGAAAAATTGTTTGTAGTCGTCGTTGTAGTAGTGTAGAGATATTGTCTCTTATTTATTAATTGCCCGTATATAAAAGCTAATAATGTTAGCAGTATTCCAATAACTGCTATTATCAAACCTAAATCGTTTTCAATTGAAAATTTTTTGTTTTGAAATAAATATAATAATATACCAGCGATTGCATAAATAGCACCACTAAATGAAATTAGCATTGTCCATCTTTTTCTTCGGTAGTCTGTATACTTTTGCTTTTCAATAATATTTTGAGAAGGTTGTTGAGCTTCTAAAATATCTCTAAGCGAAATTTCACGATTAGCAGTATTTCTTTCTTTAGCAATTGTGTATGCTTTTTCGATTAAATTCTCTTTAAAGTCTTCTGTTAACTCGTTCAGTGCTTCTTTAGCAGACGGAGTTAGTTTTGAATTAATATTTTCGTTATTCATTGTTGTTGTCGTTAAGAATTAAGTAAACTGTTGCAACTACTGCAACTAAGAAAATTACAAGAAAAAGTAAAACATAACCAGTATCTTTAAACTTATCTGTATCAAACAATCCTCCAGTGAAAGTTGAAGCTACAAATGCAAGGATTTGCATAAATATCTGTTTCTTTGGTTTCTTTTTTCTAATGCCATAATTCTTAGCAAAAACCACAGCATCATTAATTATAGCTGCTGTAATTTCAGGATTGCCGTTAGAAGTTCTTCGACTTTCTTCAATTCGACTTGCTTCATCAAGAACATCTTCTATGTAGGATTTTGAAACTTTGCTTATCTCAGTTTTTGCTGTAATACTGAGATTTTGAAGTTTATCATCAGATATATCAATTTCTATTTTCATTTGGTTTGTTTCATGGTTTTTGGCGGGTTTTTAAAATTTGCTGGAGCTTGTTAATAAAAGATACATTATAACATAGCTTCCAAAATTAGACTGGATACGCGATAAAACATATGCTTTTTTCATTTCTATGTGACCTAATCAAATATAATTAATATAATCTGTTATCAATTGCGGATTAACATAAATGACAAAAATAAAATTACAAATTCCACTTCTTGTTTTTTGTTGAGACAATCTTTAGCAATTTTTTTAAGATGAAATAAAATGAACCTGTTTATTTTTTATTTGCCATTTTCTTTATTTCTTCATCCGTATGATTATCCAGAATCTTAGCATACCTATAAAATGTTGCCCTGGTCAGTCCCAAAGGCCTATAAATATCTTCCGGGCGTTTTGTAGGATCTTTATAAATGGAGCGCAAAATTAACAGCTTGGATATTGTCTCCGCTGTGTAGCCCTTTGGTCTTCCTCCGGCTCTTCCTCTCGCTCTCGCAGACTGCAATCCTGCCTGTTCAATCACCTTATCAAGTTCAGGACGATTCTTTGTTGCGCCTGAAATTTTCTCCTGATAAATTTTCTCACAACCTGCTTTTTCTAACGCTTCAATTTATAAATCCAAATTTTGATCTTTGGTCGAAACCCTTGCATATCCTATTTTCATATTTTGTCACATTAAACTCATACATTATAAATTTATAAAACTTTGTTTAATGATACGAGATTTTGAGAAAACAATGTAAAAAAAATAAGGTGTAAAAATTCACACCTTGTAAGACCTCAAAATACCACCATTTTAAAAAATAAATTTCAAAGGGGAAAGATAAATCACAACTAATTCATCATAAAGTGAATTTTTACGGAATCCCATAAAACTATTTAATATAAATGTTTTAATTTAGTTGGATATGATTTTTAATAACCAACCCATCACAAATGAATCAGGAATATATTAAATGGCTGACCTACTGGAAAAAGAATTTATCAGACTCTCTTAATACCGATATTGAAATTGACAGCAACCAACATTTTGAAATTGAGAATTTTAAAATAGAACATGAATCTATTACTGATCTTCAAAAAGTCAATGCACTCATTGATTTTGAAGAAAAAAGGATCAATGAAAAGAAAGGAATTAAAAGTAAAGATAATGAAGAGTGGATAACTATAAATCATGTATTCGTAGTGATGGCTCCTTTCAAGCTTAAACCTGCATCCGATCATCTTGTTCATTTAAAAGATAAAAAGCCTAAATTTCCTTTTTGGTTTTCCGCATACCTGGACAGAAATGGTAAGCTTTACATTCCTGATGAAATGTTTCCCTTATTTCAGCGGAAATATCTTGAACCTCTTGCTGATGAAAGAACTGAATTTATATTTGGTACCGTTGAAGAGGTTGACCAGGTAACAACTTTAGGAAAGGAGAACTATACAAAATATGCTGAATACATAAATTATATACAAGATATATTTAAAAGCGTCGTCCATCAGGAACTCTCCCACTACCACACAGAATCTTATGAAACGATTCTTAATGCCCTCGTACTTCTTCCACAAGACGAAATGAATGCAGCTATGGGAATTATAGAACTCTATGAGAAAATTCTACATCAAAAGAATATTCCACAGCTTTTACAATCGCTTATCACCTTAAAAAACGATCATCAAAAACTACCCGTTGCAGTTCCTGATTTAATTGATTCCAATGAGCTTCATCTCGGACAGATGGGCTTTGATTTCCCTATATCAATTTCACAAAGAAAAAGTCTCAATACACTCTTAACCACGAGCGATACAGTTTTTGCGGTTAATGGCCCTCCAGGCACAGGAAAAACGACCCTCTTACAAAGTATTGTAGCCAATAAAATGGTTGAAAGTGCAGTCCGAGGTAAAGAGGCGCCAGTTATTCTTGCCTGCTCTACCAACAACCAGGCGGTCACCAATATCATAGACAGCTTTTCTAGGTCTAATACCAGAGAAGGGAAACTGCAAGGCAGATGGATTCCCGATGTTGATGGCTACGCTACCTATTTACCCTCCACAAGAAAAAAAGAAGCTGAATTAAAAGGAATCAACTACAAAAAGTTAAACGGAGGCGGCCTTTTTGATGCTATAGAGAATGTAGAGTTTCTGCAAAAGGCTAAAGACTATTTTTTGGAAAAAAGCAAGGCTTACTTTAATTCGTCTATACTTAACATTAGTACTGTAACACAGAAACTGCGATCAGAGATTTCTACAATCGAACAGAGCCTTAAAGACTCTCGAATTAAGTGGAAAGCCTATTTACAATCTGAAAATGTCTTTATATTCGACTATCTTCTCAGTAACCCGAAACTTTCAAATTACTATAGAGAAGGGATATTAAATGACAATATTCTCAAGAATGATATTGAGGATCTTATGAAAAATGAAAAGGACATTATTTCATACTTTGACAATGAGCCCTTCTTTAGAAAATTCTTTTGCTTTCTGGGAATAAAATCTGCATTAAAAAGCCGGTCTTCTGAGATAAAAATAATTTTAAGAGACTCCCTGATTGTACTCCCTGAAACTTTGGTATTCAAGAAGGACTTACTTCTTGAAAAAATAGATTCTAAAATTAATATGGCTAAAAGTATTGTCAGGTCCATAGAGAATTGGAAAGAATGGAAAAACAAAAATCAGATTAAAGGCAATCCTCCACGATCAGAAGAGGAATACTGGGATTTCGAACTCTTAAAAAGTGAAAAAGTAAACGCTAACTGTTTTTATGACGAACTCGATATTTCACTACGTCATAAAGCCTTTCAGCTCGCTTTGCATTATTGGGAGGGAAGATATCTTTTGGAACTTGAAAGCAGTCTTTTAGGCTCATCTTTTGAGGGAAAAGGAAAAGATCCTATGATGACGAGATGGCAAAGGCATGCCATGCTTACCCCTTGTTTTGTAAGCACCTTCTATATGGCACCCAAGTTTTTCAGTTTTTTTAAGTTTTTCAAAAAAGCCAATGATGGTAAGAACCTGTATGATAATCCCCCACTTTTTGATTTTATTGATCTTTTAATTGTCGATGAAGCGGGTCAGGTTTCTCCTGAAGTAGGCATCGCAACATTTGCTTTGGCCAAACAGGCGGTTATTGTGGGAGATGTAAAGCAGATCGAGCCGGTATGGAACGTAACCCATAAAATTGATATCGGTAACCTTAAAAAGAGTGGAATCATACAGGATTATGATGATACCATTTATGAGAAAGAATTTGATCCTAAAGGCTTTCTTTCTTCAACAGGAAGTATTATGAAAATGGCTCAAAATGCCTGCGGGTTTAAGGAGCCTAATTTACATGAAAAAGGAGTTCTTCTAACAGAACACAGGAGATGCTATGATGAAATTATTAATTACTGCAACGTACTGGCTTATGACGGGCAGCTCATACCCCTGAGAGGCAAAGCAAAGAAGGATCTGCTGTTTCCTCCCATGTACTGTATTCATGTGGATGGCCAGTCTACAAAGAATGAAAATGGCAGTAGATTTAATATCAATGAGGTCAGAGAAATTGTGAATTGGCTAGTAAAAAACAGAGAAGATATTGAACAAAAATATGGTCCGGTTGAAGAAGCTGTTGGCATTATAACTCCCTTTACCGGACAGAAAAACAATTTAAAAACCGCATTAAAACAGGCAGGGTTTAAAACAGATGATTTTAAAATTGGGACTGTTCATGCTCTACAGGGCGCGGAAAGATCTCTCGTACTATTTTCAATGGTATATGGAGATGAGGATAAAGGCACCATGTTTTTTGACAGAGATCATAAACCCAATATGCTTAATGTGGCTGTTTCAAGAGCCAAGGATAATTTCATCGTCTTTGCAAATACAGGAATACTTAATAACAAAGCTAAAACACCTTCGGGAATACTTTCAAAATTTCTCGTGTATAATCATAAAATTCAAACCAGCAGTTCTTAAACTACCCATACAAGAATATCCTTAATAATGAACTTTTAGTATACTTTTACGGAGTTGAATTTTACTTCAACTATTTTTGTTTTAGAGCTTATCTATCCACAGATAGGCTCTTTTTATTTAATATAGGGTGAATTTACTTCGGTGACCTGATCGCAGAATAAATGGGTAAAATAAGATTTAACCTCTGTCTTAGGGTCTATAAATATTTCTGATTCAAGGCGTATTTTAAACTCCCAGGTATCCCATTTGCGAAGCCCTTGTTGATACGGATCGAATGTACAGTTCAACTCGAAATGCCGTTTATTTTCATCACCCCGAAATTCTACGATGACACTTTTATCATCTGGATGAATTTCTTCCCTTATAGTCGCTTTAAGTTTCATAATATATTTTTTCAAAGCTATAACGGTAATGCGACAGAATGTGTCGTAATAAAATATAAATTGAAAATTCCTCCTCACAACTTCCTCCCTTTCGATTTGCCGGAAATCTTCTTAAGATTTTCCTCATTCTTCCATATATTCTTAAACGAAAACTCAAGCTTGCCCACTTCCTTATCAAACCTTACATACCCCTGATACTTCTTCCCGTTCCTGTCTGCCAGTCCATCAATATATGCGGTATCGCCTGCTTTTAGTTTTTCCAGTTGCCAGACCTTAAGCTTTTTTCCTCTGAACATTGCGGGAACCTCTGCCTTAATCCGGTCTTTCAGATCATCAATAGTCAAGCTCTTGACATTTTTCTTAAACAAAAACTCTACATACCTCTTATCCGCATTAAACTGAACCGAAGCATTAAATAGTCTTCCTTTAGTAGAAAGCATATTTTCAAGGTATAACGCTTTCCCTTCTCTGAGAATCTGCTTCTGATCATCGCTTAGTTTTATTCCCTTTATCTCTTCAGGAATTCTGATATATTCTGTCCGGTAAGGAATCAGCTCGTTGGTAAGCCGGTCCCTGCTGATGAGTGAGGGAATCTTTTCTCCGGTAATGGGATAGACCAGATCCACTACCCTTCCCATATTACCGGTTTCAAGAAGGTTTCTTTTATCTTCCGGGGTAAACTGATGACCCAGGAACTCTGAATCCAGGTCAGGCTCTTTACGGACACCGTGCAGGTAGACGCCAACTCCTCCCGTATAAGTTTCTTTAAGGGAAAGCCTGACTTGGATGGTCGCAATTCCGGTTCCCAGATCCATCCGTACCGGAATAAGCGTAGGGGTTTTAAAACCCCTGAGTAAGGGATCTAACGCATCCATCTCCTTAAGCATTTCCTTAGTAAGCCCGATCTTTCGCATCACATTCCAATCAATCTGCTCTTCTTGGTAGCGATAGGAGACTGTTTTTTCTTTACCAGCCATCCTATTCGTTAGAGATTGATTTTGATGGGCTTCTATCCTATCTATGGACACTTCATATGCTCTGAGTTCTTTCTTTTCATGTTCCGAAGCATTCGTAACATACTGCTGTAGTTCTTTAGCCGTTTGAACGGCTTCATATTCGGTGACCTTAAAAAATGAAAACTCAGAGGGATTTTTGAGCTGCCGGTAAAAGTCAGCAAAGAAACGGGTAAAGGAATCTTCCTTTGGTTCTATTCTGACAAAATTCCCGTCATGCTTTTCTTCAGGCTTAGTCTCTTTAAGATTGCCTTCCTTGTCAATACCCTGTACTAGCCCTATGGTACTGCTGCTATGATGAAGGACAAGCAGCGTATCCCCTAACTTTTCTACAGTATCTAGCTCATTGTTTCTTTCTTTTTCCATGATTCAATCTCAGATTAAGATTAAGTTATCAGGAAGTGAGCTTTCTACAGATAAGTGGCAGGCTGCGGCTTCTCTTGGCATTGACTGTCTGTTATATGCCGCGTAGCGCAATACCTTCTTTAGATCCAGAATAAGTATTCATGTTTTAAATCAATAAAACATTACATCAAAGAAATTATAATACGACAAGTTCTGTCGTTTCGCCTGAATATCTTTGTTGTATCAATAGTAAAACATTAAAACACCGGCAAGAGATAAATTATCTATTAAATCTCTGTAATGAGATTTGAAGTACGTTAAAAAGTGTTAAATTTGCAACTTTATTTAAACTAATCGTAAAACTCAATATACAAACATATGAAGAAATTCTACTCCAGTGCATGTATTCTATGCACGGTTCTGGGGTTTTCTGCTCAGGAAATATTATGGCAGAAAGACATCAAATCCTCTACACAGGATTTCTTAAGCCAGGTGACCACAACAATAGATCAGCAGTATCTGATCACGGGAAGCTCCATTCAAAGTGGTAAACTTCAGACAGAAGCTGGTAAACAAAACAATGGCTATGATTTCCATTTAGTAAAGCTCAATCAGCGGGGCGAAGAGGTCTGGAAAAAATACATATCTGGAAATAACCATGACTATCTTTCTTCTTCCATTGCTACCCAGGAAGGAGGATTTCTTCTCGCAGGAACTTCTTATTCCGGAAAAGGTCTTGATAAAAAAGAAGATTCAAAAGGAGGAGCGGACATCTGGCTCATCAGATTGAATGAATTCGGGGATGAATTATGGCAGAAAACACTCGGAACTTCTTCCGATGAAGAAGCAAGATCTGTTATCCAAGCAACTGATCTTGGATTTTTTGTAGCCGGAAACGTCCAGAACTCAGCTAAAGGATATGGTTCAAAAGATATTCTGATTGTAAAACTCGATAAAAACGGGAAAGAACTTTCTCAATTTGTTTTAGGTGGAAAAGGCTTGGATGAAGTAGAGAAAATGATCCCCACGAAAGATGGCGGAGCTTTGTTGGGAATTTATTCCAGAAGCAATATTGGAGGAGCAAAAAAGACCGAAAATTATGGCGAAGGTGACTACTGGATCATCAAACTGGGTAAAGATGGAAAAGTAGAATGGGAAAAGAATTTTGGTGGAAAAGGAGATGATCACATCAGAACACTGTCATTGACATCAGCAGGCTATTTGATTGGTGGCGAATCCAGATCCGAGAGATCAGGGAATAAGACTGCTGAAATAGAAGAAGGAACAGATTTGTGGTTGATTTCCTTAAACGAAAGAGGTGAAGAAATATGGCAGAAATCCTACAATTTTGGGAACAGAGATATCCTGATGGGAGCAAGTGTGCTTCATTCAGCAGATGCTCAATCTTCAAAAGGAATTTTATTAGGAGGTTATACCCAGGCAGAAGGAAGAATTGAGACTGATGATGAAACTTTTTGGATGCTTTATCTCAGTGCTGATGGCAATGAGCAGTGGAGAAAACACGTAAAAGGAGAATCCAGAAAACGTGAGGAAAGATTGTCTGATATTAAACTCAACAGGGATGGCTCCATTATCCTAGCTGGAACCAGTGCAGAAGAACTTGGAAAAGAAAACTGGAAAATTGTGAAGCTGGGAGACAAGCAGCTTGATCAGCTGATTGAAAAACAGGATATTAAAATCTATCCTAATCCTGTATCAGATTATGCTTATGTAGAAATAGGTTTTGATTTTAAAGAAGCAGACATTATATTGTATGATATGGGAGGTAGACAGCTGCAGACCGTGAAAACTAAGAATAAAGTAACCAAAATCAATACTCAGAATTTGATTCAGGGAGCTTATCTGGTAACTATAAAAACGGATATGAATAAAACAGCTAGCGCAAAATTAATTAAGAAATAAAATATAAATAATGAAAAAGATATTTGGTATACTGTGCCTTTTAAATTTAGTTATCTTAAACGCGCAAAATCAAATTAATGTTAGCTTTCCTACTTCACCTGAAGTGGCAATGTTTAAACGTTTTGGAGATATTCCTGTCGGTACATATACAGGCGTAGCACACACTAATATTCCTATCTATACAATTCAGGAATCAGGTTTTGAACTACCTATTACGATGAATTATAATGCTTCAGGTATTAAGGTAGATGATCAGGCTACATGGGTGGGATTAGGCTGGGATCTGATGCCTGAAGGCACAATCTATCAAGATGTTAAAGGGAAAGCAGATCAGAATGACGTAAGCTATGCAACACCAAACGAATATACACCATTTTATAACAGGCTTGAAGCATATCCGGGAGGAACAGGAAGATTTAAAGTTGTAAAGCAAAGAGGCTTTGTCGACTATAACTGGTGTACTATCGGAAATCAACAAAATCCTGGATGCTTCCCACCTTCATCTCCAAACAATTCTGACGGAAATACAGTTGTAAATGATATAGTGTATAGGAAAAATGCTGATGTTGATACTTTCAGATTTAATTTCTTTGGGCACAGTGGAAGTTTTTTTATTAATCTTCAAACCCGTGAAATTGTTCAGTTGGAGAAAAGTGAAAATATAAAATTTGAAGTTTATAATGATCAAATTATAGCTACCGACAATAATGGAATAAAATATTACTTTGGACAAAAAGAAATATTTCTAAGCTACAATGGGACATCTTTATCAGAAGAATTTTCAAGTAGAAGCTATAAAATCAGTAAAATAGTATTGCCAAATACCAAGCAGATCTCATTTGAGTATCAGGATGCAAATTATAATTTTTATTCTTTTACCCAGCAGAGAAATATTAGAACTTCAGCCTATAGTTTAGGACCTGTTGATATGTGCTATGGAAAAATAAATTATCAGTTTGAGCCCGCACAAGCTACATTACATAATAGTAATGTTAAAATTTTAAAGAAAATTAAAACAGATGAACTAGAAATAATTTTTAACCTTGGAGATAGACAGGATATAAATCTATACAGTTGGAACAATCTTAAAAGACTTGAATCTATTGACTTTATAAATATAAGAAGTAATAAAAAATTCAAATCATTAGATTTTATTTATACCTATTTTCCTTATCAGGATGATTTTCCATCCGTCATTACCGAGCTGCAAAACTTTAATCAGATGAAAGATGCATTGGGTAAAAGGTTAAAACTGGATAAAGTTTCCTCTTTTACTTATGATAATAGCGGTAACAAGATAAATAGCAATAACGAATTTAAATTTGACTATTATCTTTCTAATACATTGCCTCCAAAAGTGTCTTTTGCTAAAGATTTCTGGGGATATTATAATGGACACTCTAATAATAATTTATTACCAGATTTAGGATTTTATCTTACTCCTGCTATGGGAGTGCCTGTGTATTATGAAGGAAATAACAGATATTCTAATAAAGACTATGTCAGCTCTTATATGCTTAGACGAATTGAATATCCTACTAAGGGTTATACTGACTATGAATATGAACTTAATTCCTTTAATAATCAGTTTATTCCCAGCCACGACCAGATATTCAACCTCACCGAGACAATCCACCTTAATAATAATGGTATAGGAGGATATAGCCCATTAAACAATATATATGATTTTTCAAACGATATTGGAGGGTCTTTAAATTTCCATGCTGAATTTTCAGGCGGATTTGATGGTGGACCTACTGGCCCTCAGTCTAAGAGATATAACTATTATCAGATGGCTAATGCAAATGCAAATATTAAATTACTAAAAATAAAAAAGAATGCAGATGGTGGAGAAACTATATTAGAAGTTATTAAAGAATGGAAATTTGGTGAACTTACTAATGCTACAGATTTCAGCCAGGCCTATAATTTTCAAATTGACGGAGTATTTGAACTTGTTGGTTCTAATGATCCTACAATTAAAAACAGAGTGGTACTAAATATTGATAACAGCATGTATCAAGCGGCGGATATTTACCATTCCGCAGGAATACAGACATCTTTTACCATCGTTAAAAAACCAAATATAGGTAGTGATTTTACTTCTTATGGCCATGGACCTAGAATAAAATCCTTAAAAAACTATTCCAGCCAAGGAATTTTATCCGAATGGAAACAATATGAATATGGAAGAGGTATTCTTCAAAATAGAATAAGTCCTTTAAGGCAAAAGGACTATTATTGCTTTAGTTGTGAACAAGCAACAAGCTGTTCTGACTCTTATTCCTATAACAGTTTTTGGTCAATTACCGATCAGATTTCTTCTGGTGAGTATGATGCGGTGGGCTATAGTAAAGTTATAGAGAGTACAGTGGATGTTAATAATCCATCACAGGTAAAAGGAAAAACAGAATATCTTTATAATAATTTAGAAAATACTGTAGCAGATTATTTTCCTGTAATTAAAAATCAACTTAATGGACTTTTAGAGGAAAAAGTAATTAAAGATGCAGGTAACAATATTATTGAATCTGTTACATATAAATATAAGAATCTATTGCCCTTTAATCAATTTTACAGTGTTAGAGCTGAAAAGAAATTTTTATTGAGTGGAAAAGATCCTTTGATTGCTTCAACGGGGGAATACGATGGCATCGCAAAATATCATTTTTATGCGACTCCTATGATGGCAGAATTTCATAAAATTGATTCTACAATATCAAAACAATATTTTAACAATAAAGTAATTGAGACCAAAGAACACTTCTCTTATAATAATCTCGGATCAGTTCAGAAGCATGAATTAATAAATTCTGACCAGACTACTATCATAAATTATAAGTATTCAGAAGGCAGCAATAATCCTTATTTATTTGATAAAGGAATTACTGGAATTCCATTGGAGACTGAACTACAAAAGAATGGCCAGACTATTTCCAAAGTTGAAAAAAAATATCCATTATCTCAGGCTGATGCAGATTCAAAAACAGGAGGCCTTCCTCTCCCCTATGAATTACTTGGCAAAGATCTACAATCCGGTGTTATGGAAAAAAAAGTCATCTATAATAAATATGACGGAGTTGGTAATCTTATTCAATACACTATAAATCCTGATACGGTTGGAATTGGAGTTCCAGTAACTATCATCTGGGGGTATAATAAAACCCAGCCTATTGCCAAAATAGAAGGAGCAAAACTTTCAGATATTCAACAGTCATTTATTGATGCTATTGTAAACGCATCTAATACAGATGCATCAGCAGAAGTTAATAATGATGAAACAGCTTTATTAACTGTATTTGAAACATTTAGGGCTAGCTTACCTAATTATCTGATTACTACCTATAGTTATGATCCGTTGATAGGGGTAAGAAGTATCACTCCTGCTTCTGGTATCAGAGAAAATTATATCTATGATTCAGTAGGCAGGCTTGAAAAAATAATTGATATGAATGGAAAGGTATTGAAGGAATTCAAATACAATTACAAAAACTAAAAACGATGAAAAAGATAATTATTCCTATAGGCTTCTTGGTCATGAGTACTCTACAAGCACAGGTATCCAATACAGAAAACTATATCCAATCCAAAACCTATTTAGACTACAACGGAACTACCCCTACTAAAACCTCCGAAACCGTTCAATATTTTGATGGACTCGGGAGACCAAAACAAATAGTCAACGTAAAAGCATCACCTCTTGGAAGAGACGTTGTTACCCATATCGAATATGACCAGTTTGGGAGACAGGTAAATGACTACTTACCCGTTCCGCAGGCAGGAACCCTGAATGGCGCCATTACCCCTACTCCCCTTGCCAATGCTACCCAGCCTGGGATTTACGGATCAGAAAAGATCTATTCAGAAAAGATCTTGGAAAGTTCACCACTGGATAGAATCCAACAACAGATTCAGGTAGGTAACGACTGGACGGGAAAGCCCGTAAAATTTGATTATGATACCAATATAGCTGGTGAAGTAAAGAAATATATCGCTACTTCTGCGGGTGCCACTTCTTCCGGTATAACATTGTCAGGAACTTACGGAGCCAGCCAACTGTATAAAAATACTATAAGTGATGAAGACGGCAATAAAAGCATAGAATTTAAAAACGGACAGGGACAGGTATTATTGGTGAGGAAAGTGATAAGCAGTACAGAAAATGCAGACACTTACTATGTATACAATGAATACAACCAACTGGCTTTTGTAATTCCACCTAAGGCCTCTGCTGTTACAGATCTCAGCACGGTACTCGGGAGCTTGTGCTATATGTACCGGTATGACGGAAGAAACAGGCTGGTACTTAAAAAACTTCCGGGAAAAGGCTGGGAATATATGGTTTATGATAAACAGGACCGCCTGATCATGACCCAGGACGTTGTAATGGGAGCCTCAAAACAGTGGCTGTTTACCAAATATGACCAGTTTGGAAGAGTAGCCTATACAGGAATATATACCAGTTCTCAGGCTTATGGTGTAGCAGGAAGAGCAGCAGAACAGGCCTTAGCAGATGCAAAAGGCAGTAACAATGTAACCAGAGCCTCTACTGCAGGATTCACCAACAGTGGATTGGATGTATATTATGATAATGGTTCTGCCAGTTATCCAAGTTCTATCACTAAATTGTTAAGTGTCAACTATTACGACACCTACCCTGCTTACGGCTTCAATCCGGCTTTTCCTTCCACAATTCAGGGAGAACCCGTTTTGACTCAAACCCCTTCAGCTGATGGGAGAAGCACCAAAGGATTACCTGTAATGAGTTTGGTTAAGAATATCGAAGATGACAGCTGGACAAAGAATTATATGTATTATGACACCAAAGGCAGGCATGTTGGAAGCTATTCTATCAATCATCTGGGAGGCTATACGCAAACAGAATCGAAACTTGATTTTGCCGGCATTCCGCAAACTACAGTTACCAAACATAAAAGACTAACTACTGATACGGAAAGAATCATCACCGAAGTATTTGAGTATGACAATCAAAACAGATTGCTTGTTCATAAGCACCAGGTAGATAGTAATCCCGTTGAGATTCTGGCTCAAAACAAATACAATGAGCTTTCCCAGCTGGAATCAAAAAAAGTTGGCGGAATATCGTTAGCATCTCCTTTACAGACTATCGATTATAAGTACAACATCCGTGGCTGGATGACACAGATCAATGATCCTTCTACCCTAGGAAGCGATTTGTTTGGCTATAAAATTAATTACAACCAGGTTGAAGGGCTGGAAGTTCCTGATGCTTCTGACAGCGGACTGAAAGTAAAGCCCAAATATAACGGAAATATAGCTGAAGTAGCCTGGAAAACTCTGACTCAGGAAAATGAGCCTTTGAAAAGATATGGTTATGTGTATGATCCTATAAACAGGCTGACAGCAGGTTTTTATCAGAGCTCAGGAAATGAGACAGGAAGGGAATATTTTGAAAAGCTGGAATATGATCTTAATGGAAACATCAGCCGATTAAAAAGATCGGAAGGATTACTGCCAGGTAGCACTACAGCTTTGATGATAGACAATCTTAAATATGACTATGTTGGAAACCAACTCGCAAAAGTTACCGAAGAACAGATTGGAAACAGTAAAGGTTATCCTTATGTAGCAACTCCCACAGCCATAGGGTATGATCTGAACGGAAACATGCTGAATCATAAAGATAAAGGGATTTTATCAATTCAATATAATTATTTAAATTTACCCAAACAGATTACCCAGAATGCTCAGGTAACAAATTACGTCTACAGAGCAGATGGCGTAAAAGTGAAAAAGCTCTTTGGAGATATAGAAACCAATTATCTGGATGGGTTTCAATATAAGTCAACATCCCAAGTAGAATCCTGGAATGGTGAAGGAATTTATCATACTGATCCTAATGAAATTCCTGTAATAAAGCTGAGAATTATTCCTACATCAGAGGGATATTATGATGCCCTTGGCAATCAGTATATTTATAATTTCACTGATCATTTAGGCAACGTAAGGTTAAGCTATACTGATACTAATAAAGATGGAATTATCCAACCAAGACAATATTATTGGAAACAATGTGATGAACCATCAGGCCCATGGGTACCCGTTAATTGTATTGATGGCTGGAAACCAGGGGAAATTGTAGAAGTTAACAATTATTATCCTTTTGGATTAATGCATAATTATACTGCTACCACGAAGAATGCTTATCAGTACAAGTACAATGGAAAGGAGCTTCAGGAGACAGGGATGTATGATTATGGAGCCAGATTTTATATGCCAGATATTGGAAGATGGGGGGCTGCGGACCCTAAAGCAGAACTAATGCGCCGATGGTCTCCATACAATTATGCATTTGATAACCCAATACGTTTTATTGACCCAGATGGAAGATCACCTCTTACTGATTTTTACAATTTAAGTGGAAAGAAAATTGGAACAGATGGAGTGAATAATGGAGTAAGAGTTGTAGTTACAGATAGTAAAGAAGCCAGGACAATTTCTAAAATAAAGGGAAATGTCGATGCATCTTCTATAAGAGCTGGTGTTACGCTTCCAAGCACTGCCGTATTAAAAGAAAGCTTAAGTGTTCTGGATAGAACCGTAAGCAATGGTGGTAAGAAAGAAGAAAGTTCTATTGTAATGAGAGACGGTTCTGTTTTAAGGGGGGGACAAGGCCCGGAAGTACAATACGGAAAAGATGCTTATGCAAGTGCAACATTACCTGATTTTCCACAAGGAAAAACAACAGCAGATGCTGAAGCTTCAATACACTCTCATCCTACAAAAACAGAAGTTGTAGGAGAAAAAGTTTATAGTGGTAACGCTCAAGAGCCCTCAGCTACAGATACAACAACCTTTGCTCAATATGATACTAATATTATTGTTGGGCCCTTAGGTTATTCTACAGGACAAACTGGTGTCAATACTTCTACGGGAAGAATGGAAACAACAACTAATGCTAATCCAAATGGAATCTCAATTTATAGTGGAGCTAATACAACACCATCTATAAATCTTACTAAAAAAGCCGTTGAAAAAATATTAGAACAATGAGAAACATTATATTAATAATAATATTCCTTTTATCATCTAAAATTTTATCTCAGAATAAAGAAGGAAATATAATCATAACAATAGATCAAAACGTTCATCCCTCTCTTAGTAATATGTATATTTTGAAAGGGGAAAAAAAATATTACATAAGTTATTTTCCTGGAAAGTTTGTAATAAAAGAATCAGATTATCTGGATTTGTTGAGTAAGGATAATTCATCTTCTTTAAAATTAGTTTTGAGTAGTAACTCACAATGTAAAGATGACCTAGTCTCAAAGATGTATGAAATAGAGGATTTTAAATTAAGCTGGTTGGAGCAGCCTTATGTCATTCTTTACATTTATAATACAGATAATAAGAATTATAAAAATATTTATAAACCTTTGCAAGGAAAAAGCTATACATATGATTATGAGTATCCAGGAGGAACAATGAAAAGAACTCAGAAGACTTTTACTAAAGATCAGAAGAAATGTCAAAGTAATAATTAACCCATTGAAACTAAAAAATGATTGGTTCTACCGCAAACAGGTAAAGCCAATCATTCTGAGTTTAGTCCTACAAAATAGCAGCTGTATATTTTGTGCTATAACAATAGATTTGCTACAAACTAAGAGAGGTTTTTATTAGCCATAAAAGATACCGGAAATAAAAGAGGAGACCTTTTGGGTGGTGCTTCTGCTTCAGGAACGATAGGTAAATCTCAATTTAGGATAATTGTTACAGGAGATTATACTGGAAAAGGAAATTTTTTAAAACCTAAAACCTTAAAACAAAAATAAAAATGTACAATAAAATTTATTTCATATTATCTTTGTTTTGCTCACTCTTTTCTTTTGCGCAGGATATAGAAGTTGTCAAAATAATACACAATGCCGATTTTAAATTTTTGAATATAAACCATAAAAAAACAGTAAATCACGATGAAATAGATACATCTAAAAATATATCATTGATTACTACAAATATGGATATTAAAAATTTATCAAAATGTAGCAATAGCAAATGTTATACAAAGATGGTTAACGACACAATAGTAAGCAGTGATTTTATTTTGCCAAGCTCGCTCGATATAAAAAACAAACTAGGAAATGTAAAACCTTATATGAATGATTATCTGAACAAGTTGGTTGCTAGTCAAGAAGTATTAAAGAAGAAATCGAACTATATTTTATCTGAAAATAAGCTTAAAAATGTGATTATTATTGTTTTGCAAATGACAAAATCTTATTATAATACACATACAACTAGTTTGAAATTATGCGGAAATCCTAATGATAAGATTGTGTTATATAGGTATTTGAACGGAAATGATGAGTATGAAATTGAGAACAAAACATTATGATTGCATAACTTAAAAACTAACAACAAGAACCCCGCTGCGCAAAGTCTGTGACTTTGCGCAGATTAAATAAACCACTGCAATTGCGGTGATTTACAATAAAAAATTATTTAGGATGTAAGGGTAAGCTTTGGAAGAACCAGTGCAGGAGCTCTTGAAATTGTAGAAAGCAACGATTATTATCCCTTTAGGATGAATCATCTGAAATCTGGCAACAGTTTATTTTGGGGCGGGTTCGTACAAGGCATATATATATAATGGTAAAGAGCTGCAAGAAACCGGAATGTATAAGTTATATAAGGCAGGTAAATTAAATAATAGAAAAATTGAACCTAGACTTGAAAAATGAAAAACATAATTTTAACACTATTTTTAATTGCTTTTTCTTGTAAAGAAAAAGATAATTTAACTGAAAAAAAAATATTTTTTTCAAATTTAACTGAACCACAAAAAAATATTTATATTGAGCTATTGTACTATTATCCAGCAAAAGATAAAAAGCAATCAAATTTTTATCTTGTAAAAGATATCCATACTAATGATACATTGTATGTTGTTGATAAAGATAGCCTTCCTGTATCTGATTTTATTAAGAATTATAATGGAATAGAAAACACAGCCATAGTTTTGAGAAAAGGAAAATTAAAAAATAAAAATGAATATTTATTAAATGTTCCTTCAAATTATAATTTGAGTAATAAAAAACTGTACTTAGGGGAGCTTATCAGAATAATTGATTAATCCCCTGTTATAAGAAGTCTGGATCATGTTCCAAACATATTGATAATAAAAATAGCGTTAATTTCAACGCTATTTTTTTAATTAACTCTAAAAATAAAGGAATGATTATCACTGGTAATTTAAATCTTAAATCATTAGAAAGATGAAAAAAATCACTCTAATTATACTATTCTTATTTCTCCATTCTTGTAAAGAAAACAGCAATAAATTTTTTGTATCGGATGAAATATATACTACTATATTAGGAAGTATTCAGAAAGAAAATAAAGAAAATAAAAACTTAAATTTTTTTTACGTTTTTACAAAACATGATACATTAGTTGTTTTAGCTACGTCAAGAGAAAATGAAGTTTTTCCTATTGATCGAATTAGTAAGTTAGGAGCATTTAAATATAAAGACAATAAAGTTATTATAGCAGAATCTTATAACCCCAAATATAATATTGTTAAAAAAAAGAATGCTCTTGATAATGATTTTATAAAGGATAAAAAAAATAGAGGGTCATTTGACGAGGATGTTCAATATGGATATATTTATAAAATGATAACTCCTAACAATATCAATTTAATAAAGAAAGGAGAACTTAAAAAATTTTTTATTAAATAAAACAAAAGTATCTGCCCACATCTATATACGTGGCAGACTCGTATTTGGGGAGTCAAAAAATGGCAACCCAATTAATCATGTTATTACGAATGTAAGTACAAATTTAAACAGGTACAACATCAAACCATAATATAGGACAGGAAGTTTTAAATAAGTTTCATGGATAGATGTTGGGAAAAAGGTTAAAAAGATAAACAATTATAACTTTGATAAGAAGAACCCTCCTAAAGGAGGGTTTTGTACTATAAAAACGTTCTTTTTGTATATGAAAATAGAAGTACTAATAAAGAAGAAAAACAAAAAAGAAGGGAAATTAACAGTTGGTACAGTAATATCTGAAGGAAGACTTCCTAATCAATAAAATAATAATGATACAGAAATATTATAAAAATCAAATTCTAATTATAGGTATAATTATTTTAGGATTATTATTTACTATAAAACAGTTTGTAGAATATAATGAGACTGTAAATGAAGATAATATTTTTATTATAAAAGTCATAAAACAAAACTGTCATGCTGCGCCAAGAATGAAATCAACTATATGGATTAATTTTAATAAAAAAGTATATAGTGTTGGAATTCCTTATAACGAATGTGTAAATTATCCTGTTGGGGATAATGTAAAGGTTTTGTATAATAAGAATCATGACAAATTTATATATAGAGTTAAGAATCCTAAGTATTTAACAAATATTGTTCTCCTAGGAATATTTTTATTAATCTCTTTTTTTCCTTGGCGATATATAAATGAGAAATTATTCAAAAAATCTACATACCCGAAGTTTCTCTAAAATTGGTAGTGCCTATTTTGGAAATGGTTCATATAATAATTATAAGTATAACGGCAAAAGTTAAATCATTCAATACTGAACTTACCGAATTCTGCTTTCAAATCAGAAAACTTCTGCGGAAAATGTTTGCTTAAATGGCTGAGCGGAGTTTAGTATCTTTACAATCATAAATAATAAAATGACTTTAAATCAACACATACGATTGACTTGCGAAAATGGTTTATTAGATCAAACAGAATTCGTAAAAGTTCAAGAGCAAATAGATGAAAAGAATTTCATGAACATGGAAGATTTCGATAGGTTATTACATATAGGTTTTCCAATTGGACGAGAATTGAAAAAGCTAAAAGATACTGAAGATTTATCTGAAATTCTACAACTTATTAAAGATAAAAAAGTATCTGCAAGAAATTTTGTTGCTATAATTAAAAGTAATGTTTTCAATGATGGAATTCCAAAAACACCTCCATTACATTGAGCAATATAGATATTAACCATGCTAATTTTCAGTTTTCCTGGTTTACTTTTATCCTCGACTACGGTCGGGGATTTACTAATCATTTTGTGAGATTTTTTTATATCTATTTTCAATCTAAAATCTGTCGTGAAATATGTCCAAAATCTGCCTCGTTTCGGGATTGGCAATTGCGGGCAAATCGAAGCAGAAACTTTCTACTAAATACAACTTCAACTGAAACACAAAACTTGAATTATAAACTTTCCGCCCCCTCTATTGCCAAATCCAAATGTTATTGCAGTTTTTTACATTTCATAAAGTGTTGTGTAACAATCAACTCTATATGTTTCAATCCTCAAAATATATTCATTACTATTTTTGGATTCGTTGAATAATTTGTAAACTCGTCCATTTTCTTTATCTAAAATGTAAGATGGTCTAATACCATTTATTCTGTCTTCAATTATTTGTTTATATAATTCCTTGGTTTTTTTAAGGCAATCATTTGCTTCTTCATCTTTATATTTTGATTTTCTTGGAGAAAATAGAACAAAATCTTCGAACATTTGTGGCTTCTTTTCCAGCATATCTTCTGTATTTAAAATACTAGTGATTAGCTGAATAAAAATTTGTTGTTTTTCGTCTGAATTTAGATTCAAGTAGCTTGCAGATTTTTCGAGTTCTTTTTCAAAAGTTGTATTTGTCGTAGGAAATTGACTTTTTTCATTTTCATTTTTAAAATTCCAAAAGTCATAATACATATTTGAAAAAAAAGGAATTGCATAAGAGTTATTTCCTTTCTGAAAAACTAAAATTTCATCATAATCTGTTTTGTCTACGTTTCGATACAAAGAAATTGCTAGTGAATCAAATTCTACTTTTTTTATTTTTTCTAACTTTTTGTCAATAAATGGGAATTTGTCAAGAACATAGTTTATGCTTTCTTGCTCAATTTGAGAAGTTGGATTTATACTTTTGTTTTTACAAGAATTAACAAAAATGAAAGATAAAAGTAAAATTATGATAAACGATAATTTCATTGTATGATAGTATTTATTAAGATTTCAGATAACATTCAAATTTACACATTACGTCAATCCAATATAATTTTCGTAAAGCTATTTCTGCCCCTAATTTAAATTTATTTTAAGATTTATTATTAAGTGATTATAAATATTTTTCATCTTAATTTTTCTTTGCCTTGACGAATGTTTTATTTTTTCTATAAATACATAGAGATAAAATATAATCATTATTCGAATAAAATCTATAGTGTTTTTTTAATCTTTATCAAGGGAAAAAATGAAACGTAAAAGATAATGATAACTAGCATATCAACAATATGTAAAATGAAACAAAAAAGCGTTAGATGTTAATTAAAGATACTGCTATGGCTACCACGAAATTTAATAATATGTTACATTTAATTGATAAATAATGAATTATATTTAATTTTAATTAAATATAACACTCAATAGTGAAAATATTTTACTATATTTGACATGATTCTAAAAACCATGAAAAAAACATTTTCAAACTGAGAATTTTATCTCAACAAAGAAGCTCGGCATATGTATGCCGAGCTTCTCTAATCAAATCGGTATGAAAAAATATAATGATCGCACGTGATTTTGCAGTAGCTGTTAATTAATAAACATTTTATTTTGGAACTATTTTAGGAAAGATTAAAGATTTGTAAAAATTAAAAATTTACAAAAAGAATTGGATTAAATATGAGTAATCAAAACAGTAATTGGATTAAGGGGAAACCAAAAGAAACGAGTAACTATTGGGAAGATGAATGGCAAGAATTAAGAATAACGCAATGTTACTTACTGTTACCCATTATCAACCCATAGAAAACCTAATTCTCCAATTATCACTTATTAAAACAACCCTTACTCAGCGGATCGTTTTTTGAGATTTATTTTTTAATTTTTCCTTTTCCTTCTAAAGATTCTATGACATCTTGTATCTCCTTAATTTGTTGCTCAAAGTATGTAATTAATATCACTTCTGCCTGATGAAGTTCATTAGTGGATTCCTCCTTCATTTCACTAAGAAGGTCTATTTCCAATTGATATTTAGATATTAAAGTGGAAGCTGTAAAGTTATAGGCTTATGATGATCATTTTCGATAAATAACCTCAATTCATTTTGAAATGAATACTCGTTATGTTTTGAAAAAAAATCAAGCTTTCCATCATGGCTTTTCTTATCGTAATATTTTACAATATCATTTATAACCTAGATTCATGCTTTTTAGACAATCTTGTAAAGCGAGAACTAATTTCATTGGTTTTTTGATTAACAAGATTGTATACCCGAAGTCATCAAATCTTTCATCAAATTCAATAAAATCTTTGTATTATCTTGATAGACCGCTGTACAACAAAACAAATTTTCATTGAAATCACGTATATTGATCATATTTAAAAGCCGATTTTAATTTTATTTCTCCTTTCTTTTGGTTCTTTAGAAAATCTAAATTATTGACCATTATGTCCTTGCAAGATAATTTGAGAAACTTACGTAATATTTGTTGCAGCTTTAGATTTATCAAATCGGGCATCTTCCTTCTCACATATTTTAAAAAATTCCATTGGATTGCAATAAACTAAACCATCTTCGTACAATGAATGAATGTGTTCAAATTTTCCAACTTTAAGAATTCTCCTTATAGTTTTTCAATCATCAGTTTTTGAGATTTTGTATTGACTTATTAATTGTCTATTTGATAAGTTTTTCCATCTTCGCCAGCAATACAATTAGAAAATCTAGCTCTAAATCTTCATTTATCAATAGTAAATTTTTCTGTTCTCGATCCTAACAATTTTATCCACCTCCATCTTTTTAAAAGCCCGAATGACTGTTTCTACGCGTAAACCTGTAAATGAAGCTAATTCCTGTCTTGTAAAAGGTATTTCGAAAGAATATTTTTTGTCACTTTGATTAAAACTCTTGTAATAGCTCATAATACCTTTAAGCCTAATTTCAGGGTTTAATGATGCATTATTCTGGAGCATGATAAGCTTTTGATATAATCTACCCGAAAAAAAAACATTGAGATCCCGAGAAATTGTAGGATGATCGTCTAGCAGTTTTTCAAAGTTAGGTTTCGAGAGTTTTAAAATTGTACTATTCTCAAGCGCAACACAACTAACGGGATAATTGTAGTCAATAAAAAGCAAGAGCTCACAGGCACTTTGCCCCTCTGTTAAGATAGTTTGAATAAACTCTTTTCCCTCTTCGTTATTGTGAGATAACTTTACTCTGCCTTCAATAATCTGGTAATAGCTTTTTGGTACATCGCCCTCATGGAAAAGATATTCTTGTTTTTGGAGGCTTTGTGTGACTGCACCGTATTGATATAATAATTCTTCGTTAATTAACATATTAGAAAGTGTTCTTGAATAAATAACTGTAACAAGGTAGTTTATTAATAATAGAAACCAACATTTTAATATGAATTATTACACTATCCTTTTCTGAGATGTATTTTTGTCTATCATACGTTTTTCAGCTGCAAGAAGTTGACTCTATTCATGATTTATTTATTAGATAAATGTAACGATTAGGGCATCACATTTCTAATCACTACATATAAGTAAGCCATTTATTCTATCATCCAGGTTACAATAATATAAAATAAGGTTTCTCGTTACTCATTTTATACCTTTAGGCAATGCAATTATCTCAAGGAATCTCAACACATCTTCAATAATGTATGGCCTTGTACTTTCTTTTGGTTCCAATCTTTATAAGGAAAATATCGAACTAGCTGGGCTATAACAGTTGGCCGTCAAATTGACATCAACAGTTTGTTGCTCATTAACTGGGTATGGTTTATTATTAGGTAAAGGAGATTCATACTTATACAACCAAATTACTCCATCATCGGGATAACCTACCGCCATTTTTCTTTTTCTATATCTGTTTTAAGGGTTAAATTACCCTCTTTTCGAAACGAAAGTTGAAGCGGAGATTTTTTATGTCCTTCAAGATAAATCACAACATTTTCAACGCACTTTGAGTATTCATAATTTGTTAAATGAAGATGCAACCTTTTCCATAAATAAGTCTCATTGTCTCTTTTAATTTTCCGTAATACCAAGTCCACCTCCATTAAGAATAAAAATACCACCCACTGCATCGTCAGCAATTAAAAGATAGGGTGCCGATTGTCCAAAATCCTTAAATACTTTTCCCTTATTCCATTCTGGCAGTGACCTGTTTAACTTGTTACTACCCGAGCCAAGAATTCTTATCCAACCATTGTCAACTAAAAGTCCGCCTGTCATATATACAATTGGCCCATTGGAGAGCGGGTTGTAACTTGGGTCTTATATAAGGCATCCTTTGCTTTATTTGTATCAACAGGCAAGATTTCCACTTTGTTTTTGACAGAGTCTATCCATTCTTTACAAGAGCCCAACCTGGATCTTTACCTCTTATTAATTCATCAATAGAACGCATATTTGTTTGTCCATAAGCTGTTAATGGGAGTACGGGATAATATAATAATTGTCAAAAGTTTTGTCATATTGTATGGGCTTCTAAAATTGCCGCTATTATCCAAATTTACGTATTGCATAATCTATAGTATATGCAATTGCACTATTTTTTTTAATCCTATCCTAAAAAAATCTTAAAGGCTACTGATTACTTATTTTCAGTTCTTTACTTTTATCATTTTTGCAAGCTATTAGCACTGTAAATAAAAAAATAGAGAAACAGAATTTTTCACTTCATTTGGCTTTGTCCACTTTTTTGGACTCGTTATAAAGTTTATCAAGAAACTGCTGCTGTTAGGGATCTTCCTTAAAATAGCGCTGAAAGTTCACACTGCAATCCAAAACATTAGCAATGTTTTTTGTGTTAAAAGTCCAATCATCCTGATTTTTCACTAAAACCCCTAAATCACTACCACAACTTTGCCATATTTCGGAAAACTTAGTTTTTTTGCCATCTTTTAATTGGCTAAAATCTGAATAGACCGAAAATCCCTTCATTTCAGGATTAAAGAATTTTATAATCATATAAACAGGTACTCCACCCCAATCTATTGTTTTTCCTTTTGGTAACTCTATATTGGTAAGCTTTTGTTCATTCATTATTCTGTCTTGTTGCCCTTTCTTAAAAAACTGTTCTTCATAGATCAGCTTTGTTCCTTTAGGCAACACTATTTTTTTAACTACCATAGTTTCTGTTGTAATAAAATAAGGGTAGTTAGACCCCCTCCCTCCTGTCGGGCTTCCCATACCGCTCAATCCGCTTAGTAAAAGGAAGTACCATACACCGAACGCAACTATTAATACGAATGTCAAAACTCCGATGATAATGTAATTTCTTTTTCTCATTAGATTCTCCTTATATGAATGGCATTAGTTATATTTTATAATAAACCAACAACTGCAATCACAGTAATTACAGTACTAAATACAAAACCATTTACAAACTGGATACAAGTCATTGGTACTATTTACTCACTATTACAGTAAAAATACATTTAATATCCATAGCTAGCTACTCTTGATATTTTCCAACCATCAGGAGTTTGTTTCCAAATGTTTACAAGCTTAAATGTTCCACAATTAATAAGAACTTTATTTTCCAAACGGCAAAATTGATGGATTCCGGTTTGGATGGCTCCGTAATATTTAATCGGATATATTTCCACACTCTCTGCCACAGGAACCCTGCGGGTATATTCATAGTTTTTCGCCACTCTCGTAAAATGATCAATGGTCTCTTCATGATTGGCAGCACTCAAAAACAAACTGTCATTCTTCATAATCGTGTTAATAATTCTTTTGAAACCGGATTTTAAGGTTTAAATTGGGGAAAGCAACTAGAATACGATAAACAGCATATTAAAACCAAGCAAATTGACTCAATATTATTTTTCTCATATTTATTTTTTTAGTTATTTTGAATATTCGGATAGTTTAATAGATATTATTTCTTATTATTTTACTGATCAACATATCGTTTTTTGAGACTTTTGACGTTTTACAACTTTAAGAATATACCAAACATCCAGCTATTTACAATCTAGTCGTATTTGCAGAATGTTTGAAGACTAAAAACTATAAATATATATAATCTTTCATTAATGCCATTTCACCGGTTTATATTGATTGGTTGGCTTTAATTTATTTTAGAAACTAAATTTTCTTTTAACCACTCTCTAATGGTTGTACTTGTTGTGCTTTCTTCTGTTCTCGGTTCCGTGTCATAAAGGCCATTGCCAATTGCTGTCAACATTTCTGTTAAAGAGATTGCAAAAGCTTCACTCGTATGATGTTCTACCAATAGTGTTTCTATATAGTCCTCTTTTGAAACTTGTTGAAAATGAAAAGGCTTGCCGGTTAATTCACTCACTTGAAATGCGATTTCATTGTAGCTTATGTCTGCCGGACCTTGTATTGTAACTCCTTCAACGCCTTTCCAGGTTTTATCAGTTAGTAATTCTACTGCTTTTGCTGCGATGTCTTTTACGGCGATTTGTGGCGACTTGTAATTTCCGTCAATAGGTAAGAAAAACGTTCCTGATTTTTTTAGAGATGCAATCTGATACAAAAGGGTTTCAAAGAATACCGGACACCGCAATGACCTTACTGATGCTCCTGATCGGATGATTATATCTTCGCCCTTGTGGAGTGCTGTTATAAGGCCTGCCTGAAGGTTGTTTTCTTTGCCGCCACTAGATAAATAAATAACTCTGCTTGTACCAGCATTTTTAATTGCTTGTGAAGCCACTGTTGCAAATTCTTCATAATAGGCATTTACATCTTCTTGGGTATTGCTTTGAGGAACACAAAAATAAAGAGTATCACATCCTTGCAATGCTTCTGTGAATTCATCCTCATTCAGCAAGGAGCCTGTTGCAACTTCCACTTTTTCTAAAATTTCAGCTGATATTTTTTTAGGGTCTCTCAAAAAAATTCTAACCTTTTGTCCCCGCTCTACCAATTGTTGAAGAACCATTGAACCCGTATTGCCTGTTGGCGTTGTTACTAAAATCATAATTGAACTTAAATTGTTTAGTGAAGTACAAAGATGATAAGAGTAAATTTTGTAAACATTGTCCTATGTTCACATTTTCAAATCTTTGATTTTAATCTGCTTAATGTTTGAGGTGTAATCCCTAAATATGATGCCACCATCTTATTTGATAATCTTGTCAGCCATTTACTTTGATTTGTCAAAGCCCAACGAACTTTATCTATTGCTTCGAAGCTTTGAAAACAATAAATACGTTCTTGTGATTTGATGTAAGCTAATTCTAAAATTTGTCTGTAAACAAAACCAAACTGTGGAACTGTTTCTACCAGATGAAAATAGTCGTCACGGTTAATTACCAACAACTCCGAAGGTTCTATAGTCTGCATGAATTCAAATGCAGGCTTTTGATTTATTAGACTTTGCAATGCAGTTCCAAATGCATCTTCAAAATGAAAATATCTTGTTTTTTCTTCTCCGTCCTTATTAATACTAAAAAGTCTTATGCATCCTTTATTAACAAAATAGTAATGTTTGCAAATTTCGCCTTCTTTCAAAAGAAATTTATTCCGCGGGGTCTTTATAAATTTGAAGTATGAAGAAATGTTCGAAAGTGTCTGATCGTCAATTTCAGTTCTTGCTTTAATATATTGTTCTAATTGTCTGTACACTGTAATTTTGTAGATTTTTGTTTAATTTGATGGGATAACTTCAAATTTACGCATTGCGTTAATGATTATATACTTTCGTAAATTTATTTCCAGTAATGCTTTAAAATTTATTATGATAGTTTTATGAGTTATATAATTAGTATATTTAATTTAACTAATTTCTTATATTATAACTTTAATTTTTTATGCCGCTCTCCCCATTGTTCCATTTGAAGAATGATTGGCTTAAGTTCATAGCCTATATCAGTTAATTCGTATATAACTTTAGGGGGAACTTCTGCATAAACAGTTCTTGTAATAATATTATGTTCTTCAAGTTTACGAAGCTGTGTGGTCAGCATACGTTCTGTAATATTGGGAATTGATTTCTTTAATTCTCCAAACCGCATTTTACCGTTTGTTAACCATGAACAGATCACAAGTGACCATTGTCCACCAATAATATTTGCTGCATAAACTTCAGAACATTCATCAGCTAAAATTTTTTTATTCTCAAAATTTGTCGAAGTTTCCTTTATTTTTCCCATTACTTACGTTTTTTACAGTACCATACAATTAGCTGCTAATATACAAAAATGCATGTAATTGCTATACTTTTGTACAAGTATTTAAAAGAAATCTCATATGAAAATTAAGAATTTGAATAAAAAAAAGGATTTACCATTGATCGAAAGACAGCTATGTATTAATGAACATTATTTTCGAATATTAGAACAGGGAGAAGGACCCGCAATATTATTTCTTCACGGTTTTCCAGACACTGCAGAAACCTGGAAGCAGCAAATGAAAAGTCTATCCGATGAGGGTTATCATACAATTGCGTTTGATTTACGTGGTTTTGGAGGCAGCTACGCACCTGCAGATTACAAGCTTTACAGTGGTCAACATATCGTTAGTGACATAACAGACATTTTGGATTACCTTGATGTTGAATCGGCAGTTTTAGTAGGTCACGATTGGGGAGCAGATCATACACAAAAGGCAATCTTGCTATGCCCAGATCGTTTTAAGGGTTTGGTAAGTTTAAGCATTCCGTTTTTCACCAGAGCAGAAATGAGTCAATGGGATGCCTTGCGGAAAAATGGTCTTGGTAAAAAATACTATGCTTTGGAAATGATGCAGCATGAACTGGAAGAAGATTATCTGCCAGCAGAAAAAACAATTAAAAATGTTTTTTATTGGCTTTCCGCAAGTCCGGCATCAGGCACAGGTTGGGATCCTATTGATGAAACAAGAAATATGTTTAGATCTTCACCCATTGAAATACCTGAGTGGACAACAAAAGAGTATATAGAAAAAACAGTGGGCTGGTTTGAAAAGACCGGTTTTCAAACAGGGATAAATCATTACAGAGCCAATCAAATTACATTTGATGAAACTTCGTCATTAAAAGGTAAAAAGATCGAACATCCAAGCTTGTATATCTGGGGCAGAGAAGATGGTTTATGTAAGTTTTTCCACCCTGAAGTTCCCACCCTGGAGGAACTTCAAAAAAATCATCCTGGGTTAATAAAACAGGTTGCACTTAAAAATGTTGGTCATTGGCCACAACATGAAGCTGCAGAAACCGTAAACAATGAAATATTAGCCTTTTTACATGAGATAGATTTTAAATAATATGAACCAAGCAACTAATATGCTTCGATTATTTATCACGATAATATTCATAATAAGCAATTCCATCGTGTATGGAAAAAATAAAAATCGTCAAATCAAAAAACAAATCAAAATGAGCAACGCAAAAGTATTACATCAAGCCAATGAATTTGTAAAAAAAGGAGATTACGAAAGTTTTCTGGCCTATTGTACAGAAGATTCCCAATGGACTTTTATAGGTGAACGTATTCTTAAGGGAAAAGAAGAAGTGCGGAAGTATATGAAAGAGTTCTACTGGGAACCGCCTGTTTTTACCGTCGAAACGACAATTGAAGAGGGTAATTTTGTAACAGTAACAGGTGAAATAAGCTTAAAAACGAAAGATGGTATTCTTAACCATTATCAATACTGTGATGTTTGGCGATTTGAAAATGGAAAGATGGCAGGCGTGAAAGCATATGTCATAGAAAAGAAAATATCGACTGCGCAATATTTACATCAAAACCAGTTTAATCTTTTGGGCGACGCTGTTGATAAAAATGATTTGTGTCTAGTAGAATCCCTCTTGAAAAATGGCGTAAATGCAGATTTACCAAATTCTAAGGGACTTACTCCATTGATGTTAGCTTCCGGTCTTGGACATATTGAAATAGTTAAGCTATTAATTACCCATGGAGCAGATATTTTAGCAGTTGATCCTAACATGGGAGCTACGGCTTTACATAAAGCTTCTCAATCAGGGCATCCAAAAATCATAGAACTGCTATTGGAAGAAGGAGCTTTTATTGATATGCAGAGTCCGATTGTTGGAAATTCACCGCTAATGGATGCAATACTTTATAAACAGGAAGCATCGGTTAAAATACTTTTAGAACACAATGCCAGAATTGAACTTAGAAATAACTTTAATGAAAGTGTATTGGATATGGCTCATCAGCTTGATAACGCATCAATGATCAGCGTCATTAATGAATATAAGAATAATCTGGAAAAAAAAATCCAATCTCAGAAACTAGTTAAGGCCATTACACAATATGACATCAAAAATATAAAGGTACTTATCGACGGAGGTATCGATATCAATGAGCGAATACCAAAAATGGGGAATTACAATGACGATTTTACGCCACTAAGTTTGGCCGCAAGCAAAGGTTATGATAAAATTGTTAGATTGCTGCTCGATTCTGGAGCTGACATTACAATGCTCAGCGGATTAATGGGAGCTACCGTATTACACGAAGCTGCGTATGCAGGTCATGTGAAAGTAATTGAAATACTGATGCAGTATATTGAAAAAAATTCAATAAAGGGAATAGATATAAATGCGCAAGGTTTGTATAACGGCATGACTGCTCTTCACGATGCAGTATGGCAGAATAACATGGGAGCAGTAAAAATTTTAGTTGATAAAGGGGCAGATCTAAGCTTAACCTCTCATTCTGGACTTACACCCTTGGAATTTGCCGAACTGTATAACTACAGCGAAATAATCCTTTTTTTAAAAGATGTTTCGAAAACTTCATATTTCTAGAAGTAAATGTGATTTTCACTTTTGTCTTTAACTGAATTAGTCAATACTTAATCTGACAGTTATCAACAAATTGAATAACTTTAAAATAGATTAAGTAGTATGACAACACAACAAAAAATCATCAAAAATAAATTAGGTGTACTTGAATTAGCACAACATGTAGGAAATGTATCTAAAGCGTGTAAAGTAATGGGTTATTCCCGAGACAGTTTCTATCGATTTAAAGAATTGTATGAACAAGGCGGGGAACTTGCTTTACAGGAAATATCCAGAAGAAGGCCTGTATTAAAAAATCGTGTAGTTGAAGCTATAGAAAAGGCTGTTGTTGATATAGCCATTGATAACCCTGCTTTGGGACAGCTTAGAGTAAGCAACGAGCTTAAAAATAGTGTCACCAGAAGGAGTTAGAAGTATTTGGCTCAGACATGATCTGCATACTTTTAAATTGAGGTTAAAAGCGTTGGAAGCAAAATCCGCTCAGGATGGTATTGTTCTTACTGAATCTCAACTTTCAGCATTAGAAAGAGCGAAGGAAGAGAAAAAAAAGCAGCTGATATGTTCAATGATCAGGTCGTTCCTTTTTTTGAACAGCAGGAGCTTGTTTACTTAGAATTTTAACAGACAGGGGAACTGAATATTGTGGAATAAGAGAACAGCATGAATATCAGCTTTACTTAGCTATTGAAGACATTGATCACACGAAAACCAAAGCTAAAAGTCCCCAAACCAACGGTATCTGTGAACGTTTCCATAGAACGATACAAGAGGAGTTCTATGCCATAGCTTTCAGAAAGAAAATTTACAGAAGCATTGAGGAACTGCAATTAGATCTAAACAGTTGGCTGTCGTATTACAACAATGAAAGAACCCATACAGGTTAAACATTTTCCTTGGTATTCAAAAGGATGATCTTTTGTACTGGTTTTTATTTGACTCAGGAAATGGTGGACCTTTGCTTTTTTCATCTGAAACTGCAGAAACCTGGAATCTACAAAAAGATAAAGATGATATGAATTCTGAAACATTGTTTAACCTTGGGAAAAATTATTTTAAAATAAAATCGTTTACACGGGATATCATTTACGATGGTGTTCTAAATTATGAAATCATCCGCAAATATATTTTTACGATTGATTTTAAAAACAAAAAAGTATGGATACATTAAAAGATACAAGTCCTGTTTAATTCAGCTTAACAGGTAACTACTCTATCCATTGCTGAAAACAAAAACCCTCTTAAACACTATGTCTAAGAGGGTTCAAAAATGAGCCTGTTCTTTTGTCAATTCCAATTGGCGTTCTAATAGCTTGTTGTTCTCCTAATAGGATTACAGTAATTTATCATTTTTTGAGACTTATTTTTGATATTATATAAAATTTTTAGGTTTGCTTTCATGACATTAATGAAACCATTGACAGTTTCAAAATGGCGATACCATTCCGGCAGAAGTTTTTATTTATAATTGATTTTGTGATTCAACTCTAAAGGATTATTTTCTTCAAGAATAGATTTTTGCGCTTCTCTGATCATTTCATTCATATCTTTTTCATTTCCCTGTGGATCTGTAAATGTAACTTTTTTGCCGGTTTTGGTATTCCAAGGGTCATTATAATATGATTTTCCTAGCTGATCATATTGTGTCCAGTCAATTGTAATGGTTTTTGTCCTTACATCAAACCAATTGTTGCCTTTTTTTACCTGTATTAAATTGAATGAGTAAACATGTTCTGTATCTTCAATGGAAATGATTAAACCAGGTAATCCATTGAAAATATAGAGCCATCATTAAAAGGCAATTCTGTCGTAAACCAAGCAATCATAAATAAAACTAAACTTCTGTGAAAAAAAAGATGTTGGCAGTAGTGAAAAAATAAAAAAAAATTCAATTTGTGCACTATTTTCATAGAATCTATGTTAAATTTTGGGTGTCCTGGAATGATCGGAAGATTTTTCAAAATAGGTCTTCTTCTTTTGTAAATTTTTCCATCATTCATATCGTTTAAAAACCTAATGTATCTAAACATTTTCTAAAAACCAAAGTACAATGAGAGATAAGATGCTACAAATAAAATACATCAAAATATAATATGAGAATTTCTTTTTCTTCTTGACCAAAACATTGATAACAAAGAGGGCGAGAGTGAGAAAAAGCCCAGCAACGATGGCACAAATCACTAAAAGATAATAGATATCTCTTTCATTAAATATACTGATATCTGACATAATTTATATTTTGTGTGAATTAAATCTGTGTTGTAGGTTATAGAGGTCGTGAAGTTAACTTATATTTTCCATCAAACACATCGAACCAATTAATAGTGCTTATATTTTTGGTAACTGTATTTATTTAATTGTATTTGACATTATGACTAGTCCTAAATAATCGTTACAGATTAATAAGATAAAAATACTAATATTTATGATATAGTTGTAGGGTTAGCTGTAATAGCCACAACTAACTTTTATTTAAGATCTTTAGTATTTTATTCTTTGTATTTTTATAATCTATCATTTAGGAAAATCAAAAATTGTTTTGTGATCTTCGTGTATTATAATAAAAGCATCAAACTTTTTACCGTTTTTACTTTTCATATTTTTGATGAGTGAAGTTTAACCTTGGGTGAATAGTAAGGTAAGATCTTGTATGGTGAGTTGTACTCCGCCTATGGTTCTGAATAGAATCCAATTGCATTGCTCATCTGGACATTTGACGATTTTCTCTCTGATGATTAGATGATGCTGTTGGCACTTTGGACATTTGAATTCAGGTATGTTTTCCTGGGGAATATTAAGTGATAAAAGCTCTTTGGTGATTTCAGTTGTGAAGTGTCGGATGTCATCGATGAATTGGTTTTTGTTGAGTTCACCTTTTTCAATGTTGTCCAGTGCCATTTCCCATTCTGCGGTCATTTGGACATTGGCTATTTTTTTGTCTTTGACAAGGTCATAAACTTGTAAGCCTTTACCGGTGGGATGCAGTGTTTTACTTTTTCTGATGATATAGTTTCTGCTGAGCAGGGTTTCAATAATGGAAGCTCTGGTGGCAGGTGTTCCGATGCCTATATTGGATAGTGCCTGCTGTTTTTCTTTGTTTTCAATAGATCTTCCTGCATTTTCCATGGCTGATAAGAGATCAGCTTCTGTAAAAAGTTGGGGTGGCTGGGTTGTTTTTTCCAGCAATTGGGTTTTTGAGATCTTGAGTTCATCTCCGATCTTGAGTTCTGGAAGCTCAGTAAGGTTTTCATCAGTTTTATTACTGGTATTATCACTATCAGTGAGAATTCCTTTTATCGCTCGCCAGCCTTTCTCCAGTATTATAGAGCCTTTGATCTGGAATTCATAATGATGGACTTTGATGGTAATATGGCTGACTTGTTTTGTACAAGTATGTGAGAGTGATTCCAGTAAGCGGTAGGCAATCATTTCATAAATGGCTTTTTCTGTGGCAGTAAGCGCAGAAGGAATTTTTGTGGTGATGAGTAAACCATGATGATCGGTCACCTTTAAGTCATTCACGATTCGTTTGTTGAAGTTTCCGAATTTCAAATGAGATACGGCTGATTTAAATTGGTCAGTTGTATTGAGGATTCTGACCAGTTCAGGAATCTCAGGCCATAAGTCTTCAGGAATATACTTGCTGCCGGTTCTGGGATAGGTAATGAATTTTTTTTCATACAAGCTTTGGGCAATTTGTAAAACCTCATCGGCGGAAAGACCAAGCTTCCTGTTGGCTTCTTTCTGTAATTCTGTAAGGTCGAAAAGTAACGGCGATTGTTCCTGTACTGTTGTAATGGATACATCTTCTACAATAGCTCTTCCCTCCCGCTCTATGGATTTCTGGACTTGTTCTGCCTGTTTCTTTTCTTCCCACTGTAATAGGGAGAGGCTGTTAAAATTGAGATATTCTTTTCTGTGGCTCAGCTGAATCTGAAAATATTTTTGCCTGGTGAAGTTTTGATGCTGGAGAAACCGTTGACAGATGAGAGCAAGGGTTGGTGTCTGCACTCTGCCTAAAGAGTAAACATCTTGGTTTCCAGCTATGGTTAGTGCCTGGGTAGCATTGATTCCTACCAGCCAGTCCGCCTCGCTTCTGGCTTTTGCTGCTTGATATAAGCCGTCAAAGGATGAACCTGGCTGAAGGTTCTTAAAGCCTCCCTGTATTGCTTTTTCGGTAAGAGAACTGATCCAGAGTCTTTCAAAAGGTTTTTGGCAGTTGAGATAGTGATAAATATAACGGAAGATTAGTTCTCCTTCCCTTCCCGCATCTGTTGCTACAATAATACTGCTGCATTGATTGAAAAGCTGCTTTATGATATTGAGCTGTTTTAAAGCCGAAGGATCAGGCCCGTAGCCGTTTGCTTTCTTTAGTTTTTTGGGAGTCAGGATAAAAGGTTTCGGAAAGATAGGCAAAGAAGCTTTGTTAAAGCCTCTTATACCATAATCTTCCGGCATTCCTAATGCTATTAAATGTCCTAATGCCCAGGTAACACCATATCCGTTACCTGACAGGTAACCTTCTTTCTTTTCAGTAGCCCCTAACAACTTTGCGATTTCTCTTGCAACACTGGGTTTTTCTGCAATAATGGCTTTCATATGATAGATTTAGATGTTTTTATAGTTTTGGTCCTCTTGGTTTTCTTACCTTTTTTTGCTGGTCTTCCTGTTGTTTGTTGGCAGGCTGCTGCTGTTTTGATTCCAAAGGCGCTTTGATCATTTTAGTAGCTTCATTGGTTTTACCCTGAGAATTAACTGCTGTTTGGGTTTTATGCTCCTCCGTAGGTTTTGCCTGCTCTTTAAGCTTATTAGGATGGGTAAAGGAAAATTCGGTTTTGGATGTTTCCTTATTGAAGGTAATATAGCCCTGATAAGCTTTACCTTTCGAATCTTCCAGACCATCAACGTAAATGGTTTGTCCGGCTTTGAATTTCTCGTATTGTGAATCGTCCAGTTCTCTTCCTCTGAATATTCTTGGGGCTCCTTGATCCGTATAGTGAGTCTGCTGTTGATTCTGTTGCTTGCTTTGTTGCGGTGTCTGGGTATTGCCAAACAGAAATTCTACATACCGTTTATCCGCATTGAACTGTACCGTGGCATCGAAAGGTTCGCCTTTTTTAGAAGTCATTCCTTCAAGATACAGTGGTTTTCCTTCCAGTAAGATTTGTTTCTGATGGTCATCGAGCTTGACTCCTTTGATTTCATCAGGAACTTTCATGTATTCGGCTCTATAGGCCACCAGCTCATTGGTAAGCCGGTCACGGCTGATCACTGAAGGAATGATTTCATCTGTCTTAGGATTGACAAGATCCACTACCCTGCCCATATTCCCGGTTTCTCTGAGATTATCTTTATCCTCATCGCTGAACTGATGACCCAGGAATTTATTATTGAGGTTGGGTTCTTTTCGGATACCGTGAAGATGAACGGCAACCTGTCCGGTATCTCCAGTCTGAAGAGATAATCGGACATCCATTTTACTGACTGCCGTTCCAAGATTAATGGTGATAGGAATTAGTGTATTGGTTTTAAAACCTCTGAGTAATGGTTCCATGGCATTCATTTTTTCAAGCTTCTCCTGATTAAGTCCGAACTTTTCCATCGTTTTCCAGTCGATCTGTTCAGGCTGAAAACGATATTCCTGATTTTCTGTGTTGTTTTCCATTGTATTTTGATTTTTGGATTGTTGTTATTTTTAGGTAAAATCTTCATAGCCTTTCAGCTTTTATTTTTCTTCGGGGAATGCCTGATCAACATACTTTGAAGATTCCTGGCATGATGGGTATTAATGTTCAAGGCAGGTAGCGTTTCCTGCGAGTTTATCAATTCATTTCTCATTTTAATGGAACCAAGGTATAGGCTCAATTAAGATACTGGTAGAGATTGGAATAGTGATGAATGAGTTGGCTGTAGATGTCTTTACTATCAAGAGTTTAAGCACTCTCTGATCAATTGATGGACATCGGAAAGCTTATAGTAAAGCTTTCCGCTGATGGTATAGTAAGGCAGTTTTTTATCAGTCCGGTACCTTTGTAATGATCGGGAACTTATTTTTAAAAGCTGTAAAACATCCTGGTTGTCCAGAAGCTGCTCTCCGTCTATTTCTATAAATTTGGATTGGTTCTTGAGCATCTGCTCTTTTAGTAGGTCAAATCTTTCCATGATTCTCTCCATCCAGACTATAAATTCTGTTCTTTCGATATTCATAACTGTGATTTTTATGATTATTGGTGATGTAAAATTGATCAACAGAAATCATATAAAATCACTACTTTATCGTAGTACCGAAAGATTTTTACTGATTTTTTTTTAAATAGCTTTTAAGAATGATAGATCTGTTGATCCATAAGATAAAAATGGAAGAGATAAAATTGTTTTAATTCGAAAATTCAATTCTAGTATCTGCTCATATATTTTTTATTTTGAAACAAAAGCCATAATTTTATTACTGATTTAAATACATCAGCTCATATAGGAAATCTATCTGTTTTAATGTATTGAAGTAATTTTATTGTTCTCTTATTAATATCCATCATTAATGGCCAATAATCGCAAATCAATTTACAGTGCACTTGCCGCTAACCTACTGATCGCTCTAACAAAGTTTATTGCAGGGGCATTTACCAATAGTTCTTCCATGATATCCGAAGGAATCCATTCAACGGTAGATACCGCGAATCAGCTGCTGCTTTTATATGGGATTAAAAGGAGCAGGAAGCCTGCAGATGAGTCTCATCCATTTGGATATGGCAAGGAGCTCTATTTCTGGTCCTTCGTGGTTTCGATTCTGATATTTGGTTTAGGTGGTGCTCTATCAATCTATCAGGGGATTTTACACATTATAGAACCTGAAGTGATGAAAGATCCATTCTGGAACTATATTGTATTGATACTTTCCCTTATTTTCGAGGGAACTTCTTTGTTTATCGCCGTAAAAGAATTTAATAGAACCCGTAACGGGTTGAAATGGTGGGATGCCATCATCAAAAGCAAAGATCCGGGAAGCTTTCTTGTGGTTTTTGAAGATGGTGCCGCAGTGGCCGGTTTGATCATTGTCATGATACTGATGGGAATCAGCCATTCGTTTCAAATCCCGGAATTAGATGGCCTTGCATCGGTAATAATAGGGTTGATACTGGTTTTTGTCTCTCTTATCCTGGCCAGGGAGAGCAGGAGCCTGTTGATGGGCGAGGGAATAGCGCCTGAAACAAAAGAAAAGATTGCCAAACTGGCTGAAAAAGATGCTGCCGTGGTCAAAACAAAAAGTATACTGTCTACTTATCAATCACCGGAAGAAGTTGTATTGATGCTTATTATAGATTTTGAAGAACATCTTGATACGACAGAGATCACCGAAGCGATACAACGCATTCGGGATAATATAAAAGCTGAGTTTCCTTTGGTCAGGTTTGTTATTATTCAGCCTGAATAACGTAAGAGTCTTTCATGGTCACTAATTGGAAATTTTACACTGTACGGCGATCGTAACCGGTGAGGAAGTGCTATTGCAGCTGTGATCTAAAATGAAATGTCGAGGTACTTTCCTGAAACATTGTGATCTTGATTCTAAGCAGAGGAAGTTGAAAACAGACTTAAAGTCATACTTCAAGATCTACAAAAAAGCAGTAAAACATACGTTAGATGCTAAACCGGACAGCCTGGATAATTCCAAAACAAAAAAACCACCAGCAGAAAATATGGGCACTGCACATACCTGAAGGCTTTATATTTTACCAATTACTCATATCTCTTTCATACGGATGCTTCATACTTTGGAGCCAGTTTATCTATTAATATAAAAAACTTCAAAATGTAATACATTACTGGGATTTTTCGGAATATTTGGTTATAGCAGCATTGAGATCAATTCCTTTTCCTAGTACTGCCTTAAATAAATCTCCTTCGCTTTTTAATCTTTCAAGCACATTAAAGATATGAAAGTCACTCATTTTTAAGCCCTTCTTTACTTCGTCCCAATGCAGAGGCATTGAAACTGTAGCACCGAGTTTTGGACGTACAGAATAAGCAGCAGCAATGGTAGCATGCGGACGGTTCTGAAGAAAATCAAGATACATTTTACCCTTCCGGTCTTTAATTGCACGTTCCAGGCTTGTGAATTTGGGTAACTCACGATTGACAAGGGTAACAACAACTCGTGCAAATTCTTTGGATTGTTCGTAGGTATACTTATTTCCTAGCGGGATGTAAATATGAAGACCCGTAGACCCACTTGTTTTGCAGTAACAATCTATTCCCATATCATCTAAAACTGCTTTGGTAACCTGGGCAGCTTCGATCACCTGGTCGAAGGAGTTTTTATCCGGATCAAGATCAATGATACAAAATGTGGGATGGTCAGGTTTCTTTACCGTACTACTCCATGGATTCATTTCAATACAACCCAGGTTTGCCATATAAAGAAGTGTGGCTTCATCTTTTCCAACAAGATAGCGTTTATCTCCATTGTCCGTTTCACTTTTATACAAATAGGTCTCAGCCCAGTCTGGCGCAGTATCTGTCACATTTTTAAAATAAAATCCTTTACCTTCTATTCCGTTAGGAAAGCGATTCATACTTTGTGGCCGGTCTTTAAGATATGGGAGGATATAAGGTGCCACCTGATAGTAGTAATTGATAAGATCACGCTTAGTAATCTTCTCGTTGGGCCAAAAAATTTTGTCCAGATTGGTAAATTTGAGTTCATGTCCATTAACCTTTTTAACCTGCGTTTTATCTTTCGGATTCAACAACGTTTTACGCTCAGCCTTGCCCCTGTTCGTTAAAATAGTAGGACCGCCTTGATCAACAATTTCTGATACCATATTTTCCTTTTCCAACACAACCTTCTTCGCACTTTTATCGGTCCGCATACCTTGAAAAGACGGATGGCGCATAACACCGTCACTGGTATCTCCGTAAAACTCACTTCACATAAAAGTTCGGGTTTAAGCCAGGTTACGCTAGCGTGCGGTGGGTTATGCCGGAATCTTGATGGTTTGTTAACATCCGGTTCTTCTGAAAACGGAACTTTTTTAGTGATCAATGGTTTAAAAATAGTCATCATCTCACGTTGATCCTCATTATTAAACCCTGTACCGACCTTTCCGGTATAAACAAGCTCTTTGCCCTCGTACACACCGACAAGAAGACTGCTGAACAATTTACTTGAATCATCGTTTATCGTATATCCACCTATGACAACTTCCTGCCGTTTGTTGGATTTTATTTTAAGCCAGTCTTTGGTCCTCACCTTGGAATAGTACAAACTATCTTTCCTTTTTGCCATAATCCCTTCAAGTCCCATTTTTTTTGCAGCTTCAAGAAATTCAATGCCTGAGGTATCAAAATCCTGACTGAGCAGGATAGTTTGGCTGGCAGGCAGGATTTGTTCTAAAATCGCTTTTCGCTCTATTAGTGGCAGATTTTTTAAATCTTTTCCTTCATACCATAACACATCAAAAACATAATAAACAAGGTCTCCATCCGATTCACTACGCCAATTTTGAAGTGCTCCAAAGTTTGACTTTCCTTCTTCCCCAACGACAACGATCTCCCCGTCCAGAATAGCATTAAATTTTAGTTTACTCAATGCTTCATGAATAGGATAAAATTTTTCTGTGAAACTTTTGTTATTACGCGATTTTATCTCCACCGTCCCTTCATTCATAAAGGATATTGCACGATAGCCGTCCCACTTCACCTCGTACAACCAATCGGCATTGTCAAATGGTTGGTCGACCAATGTGGCCAACATCGGTTCAACATGGTTATAAAACTTTTGGGTAGGTGTATCTTTGAGTAATTTACTTAGTTGAGTTTTTGATTTACGCTTTACCTGTGGCACCTGATCTACCTGATCTTCAACAATTTCTTCCGCTTCCGGCTCTTTGCTTTTTTTGGCTTTAGTAGTCCCAACAGTTTTTTTCGGTTTCTTACCATATACCTGATCCGGAGACTTTTCCATTTGCGTAATTGTCTTCTTTGAGATCACTGATTTATCCTTTAATGTTATATCTGTCGTACTGGCATACTGATCATCAAGTTTCATCAACAACCATCCATTCTCTCCCCTTCCATAAGCTTTCACCAAGGCAAATTCTCCATTGAGCTTTTTCCCCTTGAGTGTAATTTTCAATTTACCGGAATGTAATTGATGTAAAAGATTTTTTTCTTTTTTCTTAAGATCTCCTTCGAGGGGTTCAGCCGGTTCGTAGGTTCCTTCATCCCAGACGATCACGGTACCCCCTCCATACTGCCCTTTTGGAATAACACCTTCAAAATCCCTATAATCGTAAGGATGATCCTCAACCATCATTGCCAGACGCTTAACATCGGGATCAAGGGAAGGCCCCTTTGGAACAGCCCAGCTTTTCAGAACGCCGTCCATTTCGAGCCTAAAATCATAATGCAGATGCGATGCGTCATGTTTTTGAACTACAAATCTTAATTCCTTCCCTGAAGGTTTTCCTCCAAAAGGTTCAGGTGTTTTTTCTGCCGATCGCTTTTCGCGGTATTTATCTAAAGCCATAGTACAGGATTTTTTTGAGGTTTGGCATAGAGGTGAATAATTTCTCTCCGAAATGAAGAGAAATTAGCTGTGATAAAGTATTGTTGTTTTACTTTTTGTGTCGTTTCTTCAGATAATCCTCCAGAGTTTTCCGGTCATTGGAACCCGTTGCACGGATAGCACCACTAACGGCCTGAGAAGTAACACCCATCTTGTCCTTAAAATATTGGATCTCATAATTTTCAGATCCACTTACTTTTTTTCGGTCCTGTTGCCCTTTTTTTGATTTATTGTCTGCCATAACCTGAATATTTTTTGAGTTAAGCTGAAGCGAAAATAATTTTAATTTATCGCTATAATAAATTGTCTTGCAGTTTATACCTTTAATATAGGTTGTATTAGAATGGTTGTATTTTAGCAAAAAAATAGGTCTTATTTAAACTACAAAATTCAGACCAGCTTGAGCTGCAGCCAGCTAAAGTGTGTGGCAAAGTATGGCAGTTAGGAATTGATTAAGCCTGCTCCATTTTTGCCACATAAATACCTATAGGTTTCTAAAAGTTTCACTCCATCAAATCATAATCAAGCTTAATATTTTCCAAGCTAAAAAGAAATAAAATATATGGAAAATGCTTGAATTTAGGTATATGATTAAAGATACCACAAATGCATTTTTCCATTAAATTGGTCCCATTATTGGATAATCTCTAAATAATTCTCAACAATATCCTTTATGAAAAACACGTTGGCATTAGTTGTTTGTAAATTCATAAGTTGTGATAGAATACAATGATCTCTTAGAAGGTCAAACATAATACCCATACTTTATTAATGGATAAAACATGAAAATATTAAATAATTTTTGGGAAACACTTAAAGAAACTTATAAAGACTGGAGTGCACGGGACTTAGGAACTGAAGCCGCCAGCTTAGCTTATAATGCAATTTTTTCGATCCCAGGACTTTTAATTATTGTTATTTGGTTTACGGGAATTTTCTTTGGTGAAGAAGCAGTACGTGGTGAAATAACAAAACTTATCGGCAGTATGATGGGAAGAGATGTTGGAAAAAGCCTCGAAGAAATGGTAATAGCCGGAATGGTTGACAAAAAGAACATTGTCATGAAAATTGTCGGAATCGTCACATTAATCTTTGGTGCAACCTCACTCTTTTTTCAATTTCAAAAATCACTTAATAAGCTTTGGGATGTTGTTGCAGCACCTAAAAAGGCATGGAAAAAATACATCCTCGACCGAGCAAATTCTTTGGGAATGATTATCGTAATTGCATTTCTTATGCTCATTACACTGCTATTAAGCTCTTTTATCGGTCTTGCGAATGACTGGGTTATCCGTCGTTTTGGTCTCGAAACTCTAATTCTTGTGAATATCATAAATATCCTGGTAGGTTTTCTGGTTACGCTCTTCCTTTTTGCAGCCATGTTCAAAATTTTGCCGGATGTCCAGATACAATGGAAATCCGTTTGGATAGGCGCTGCAGTAACAGCAGCTTTATTCACTCTTGGAAAATATATACTGACTTTTTATTTTGATACGTTCAATCCAAGTTCAGCCTTCGGTACAGCGGGGACGGTCATTCTACTTTTACTGTGGATTAATTATACCTGCCAGATTATTTTCTTTGGTGCAGAATTTACCAAGGTGTATGCCAAAAAGAAGGGTCACCAGCTTACTCCCTCAAAGCATGCCAAATGGAGCCCTCAAGTAGTGTCTAAGGAAGATTCCACAGAGGTAGTCACCGGTGCAGAGCCATCGCATAGAACCAGTAGTTAGACCATGTAAGTTTTTCAAAGACATTAAATTAAAATCATGAATATATATCAATCTTTTTTTAAACTATTTTTTGGTGCGATATTATTGCCCGCATTATGTTTTGCACAAAAGGACTCGGTTAGATACTCCCTTTTTAATCCGGTTCCGCGCGCGCTCATGAGAGAAATGGAAACCGACCGCCCGGATGTAACTGAATCTCCATATACTGTAGATGCAGGACATTTCCAGTATGAAACAGACTTAGTCAGGCTTAAAAAGGAGAAATCAGACTTACTGAAGACAAGCACATTATTAATTAATCAAGCGAACCTCAAGATTGGAATTACAGGTAGCACAGCAATACAAATCGGTTGGCAGACCTATGGTCGGCAAAAAGAGATTGAACGTAGTTCAGGTTCTGTAGTAAAAACAGATGGGATTGGTGATGTGACACTTAGGATCAAACAGAACTTAATAGGAAATGATAATGGAAACTTTGCGTTGGCAATACTACCCTACGTCAAATTTCCGACTTCTGCATATGATAAGGAAAGTCGTTTCGAAGGAGGCCTGATTGTGCCCATGTCATATAAATTGCCCGGTGAATGGAAAATTGGGCTGCAAGTGGAAGTTGATCGGCTAAAAGATCTGGATCAATCGGCAATGCATACCGAATTTTTGCAGACATTGACGATAAGTCATCCATTATTTAAAGGGATTGATGGAATAGCTGAAACTTATTATACTTACGATTTTAAGGCTCATCAATTATCAAATTATATCAATGCAGCAATTCAAATAGAAGTCGCCAGAGATTTTAAATTGGATGCCGGAGTGAATTACGGAATACAGGATACCGCAGCAAAACATTATTTCATTGGTGCATCTTATCGTCATTAAGAAATTTTATCAGCAGTTTAAGAAAATTGAAGAATATAAAAAGAAAGAATAACAGAAAAGTTCCTCTTATTATTTGATATTTAGCATCTGACATTTTAGCAGCCACTTACTGTCATCCGGATTCAGCTGGAGCAGATATTGCGGTATTTTCCGAAGACTGACAAGCGACATTGTTTCATTTTCGGCAGATGTCAGGCAGCTATTGCAAAAATGTTACTACAATTTTTTTAATAATAATTCTAAAGTGTGATAATGAAGTTTTATAAACATTGAAAACAAACCTTATACTACCTAATAATCAATCGAAACGTAAGATTAATCCGCTCTTTCATAGGTACTATAGATTTTGCTATCCGATGTTCCCAATGCTCTTGTAAATTTCCTTTCATAATGAGCAGTGAGCCATGAGGAAGTGGTAAGCTATATTTACTTGAATGATGATCTTTTTTTCTGAAATCAAAGTTTCTGGTTTGTCCAAGGCTGATGGATGCAATGACAGGACGTTTTCCATATCTTCTTTCTTTATCTCGGTGCCAGGCGACGGAGTCATGATGGTCACGATACAGGTTTAATAGGACACCATTAAACTTACAGTCAAATTCCTTCTCAATTCTTTGTTTTAATGAAAACAATTCAGTAGTCCATGGATTAGTTGGCTTTTTATCTTCTTCTGAGTCATTATATTTTGAATCACCATACCAAGCTGTTAAACGTGGGGTGAGAACCATCCTATCATACATTTTTTGAGTACGCTGCTCCCAGGGAGCGGTTTTCAATAATTTGTTTTTAAGCAGGTCGGCTTCTTCCCTGCTCAGGAAGTTTTCCTTGTATTCCAAAAGGTCTTTTGGAAACTCATAAAATTCTTCTGCATCAAATAAGCTCAATTGGTTCATTGTAATTATATATAAAATATCTATCTTAGCAATGTCTCATTACTATGGGATTTTTTTCATCATTTGTGTTTTTTACTTCCCTTCGGGGAAGTTTTTTGATTATGCCATTTACTCAAAATGGATTCAATTCTTATCTCCCATTCTTTCTTTGATCTGTTTAATATCAGTTTTAATCTCTGTGATAAAATTTTGAATATGGTGTTCTGCAAATTCATCAGGCTCATATTCTTTTGTATTAATACTACAGGCAAATTCCCAGATCTCTTTAATTTCAGTCAATGGTATTTTATAAGGCTCATAAAATTGATTGTCAGCTTTTACCCAGATACCATCAGCTTCATGAAACTGAAACCTTTTGTAACTGATACCATCATTGGTGGTAATAAAAACATAAGTTCTGTCGGTTTTTAAGTCCGAAAGATTTTCAACATATTTTCCAACGATATAGGTGCCGTTCTTATAGGGGGGCATTGAATCTCCGTCAGCTGGAAATGCCCTAAACTTACCACCTTTTAAAAAAGGTAATGATATGGTCTCCAGACTTTCTATGTATTCCGGATCTCCGTAGCCATTCAAGTAGCCCATAGAAGCTTTTTGGGGAATAATCTCAATCTGGTTGTTTCCATCTTGATCAACCCTTATAGGCAGAACGATTCTATTGGCAGGAAGCTCCATTATTTCATCAATAGAAAATTTTCTGACATCTACAGTCAACAATAGGTCGATGCTGATGTTATAGAATTTTGAAATTCTAAGCAATATTTCAATAGGAGGTTCTGTCCTTCCATATTCATAGGCGACATATCTGGATCGGGTAAGAATTAACAGATCTGCCAGCTCTTGCTGGGTCATATTTTTCTTACCCCTCAGGAACACGATGTTATCAGAGAATTTTGACATTGTTACAATTTTAGACAACAAAAATACAAAATTTGTTTCAAAACGTGACTATTTTTGTCACATGGAAAGAGCAATTGTACATATGGATTTGGATACGTTCTTTGTTTCCTGTGAAAGGCTGAAAAACTCCGAATTGGAGAAAAAGCCTGTGATCATCGGAGGTGGAGACCGTGGTGTAGTGGCGTCCTGCTCTTATGAAACCCGCTTTTTCGGAGTAAGGAGTGCGATGCCCATCAAAATGGCTTTGCGGCTGTGTCCCGAAGCAAAAGTAATCAAGGGAGATATGGAAATGTATTCCAATATGTCCCATATGGTAACGGAGATTATTCAGGAAAAAGTACCCGTTCTGGAAAAGGCAAGTATTGATGAATTTTATCTTGACCTTTCAGGAATGGATCAATTTTTTGGATGTTATAAGTGGACTCATGAAATAGCAGAAAGCGTACAGAAAAACACAGGATTACCGATAAGTTTTGCCTTATCTACCAATAAAACAGTTTCCAAAATCGGAACCGGAGAATCAAAACCAACAGGAAGATTTGAAGTTAAACAGTCTGATATCCGACCTTTTTTAAATCCGCTTTCCGTAAAGAAGATTCCTATGGTCGGGGATGTTACCTTTCAGCTGCTTTCAAGACTGGGCATAAGAACCATACAGACTCTTTCTGAAATGCCTATTGAGGTACTCGGGCAGCTGATCGGTAAAAACGGAAATGAGCTCTGGAAAAAGGCACACGGAATTGATGAGGCTCCTGTGGTTCCCTATTCGGAACGAAAATCTATTTCTACAGAAGATACTTTTACTCAAGACACTATAGATATTGAGGGGATCAAAAGCATACTTTCCGGAATGGTTGAAAAGCTCTGTTATCAGCTCCGTGCAGAGAAATGGCTGGTATCGGTAGTGGTCATTAAAGTCCGGTATTCCAATTTTGATACGGAAACCAAGCAATGCAGGATCCCTTATACCTCGGCCGATCACACCCTACTGAGGTATGTTTTGGAGTTATTCAAAAAAGTATATACCCGACGGATGAGAATAAGACTGGTGGGAGTAAAGTTTACCGGATTGGTTCACGGATGCCATCAAATGGATCTCTTTGAAGATACGGAAGAACTGATCTCACTGTACCAGACAATGGATACAATCAAGAACAGATTTGGCACTTCCAGCGTAGGAAGAGCTTCCGGTTTATTAAAATAATTACAATATGTTTCTGAATTGCCATTCCTATCACAGCCTGCGGTATGGAACTATTTCTATTAAAGAACTGGTTCAGCAGGCTGTACATTTTAATATTAAAACTCTGGCCCTTACGGATATCAATACCGTTACCGGGATCTATGATTTCTATAAAATCTGCCAGGATCACAATATCAAACCAATCGTCGGAGTTGAAATACGGGTTCAAGATGGACTGTATTATATATGTCTGGCTAAAAATCAAAAAAGCATCGGAGAGATCAACAGGCTTTTAACGGCTTATAACTGTGAAGGCATTGAAATTCCTAAAGCAAATCCTGATCTTACAGATACTTTTGTTATTTATCCACTGGAAAATATTCCTGAAAGATTATCAGATCATGAATTTATAGGCATCAGGCAGGATCAATTAAACTTTTTAATCAAGCCGGAATTAAAATCGTTAATCCATAAAATGGTTATCCTACATCCGGTTACCTTTACCACCTCTGAAGAATATGAACTTCATAAAATATTAAGGGCAATTGATCACAATACATTGATCAGTAAGCTTACAGAAGCTGATTACTGTAAAGACAACGAGATATTCACCTGTAAAAAACAGCTTCTGGAAGAATTTAAAAATGAGAGTCAAATTATTGAGAATACACAATACATGGTCAATAACTGCCATTTTGATTTTGATTTTTCAACGCCTAAAAACAAAAAACATTTCACGGACAGCAAAGAAAATGATTTTGAACTTTTAAAAAAGTTAGCGTATCAGGGACTTTCAAAAAGGTATGCTGAGGATAACCTACATGCAAAAACAAGAGTGGATAAAGAGTTAGGGGTTATTAAGCAGCTTAATTTCTGTTCCTACTTCCTGATCACCTGGGATATTATCCAATACAGTAACCGCATGGGTTTTATGCACATAGGAAGAGGAAGCGGTGCCAATTCTATTGTCAGCTACTGCATCGGAATAACTGATATATGCCCCCTGGAACTGGATCTCTATTTTGAGAGGTTTTTAAACCTCAACCGTAAAACGCCTCCTGATTTTGACATCGACTGGAGCTGGCAGACCAGGGATATCATCCTTGAATATATTTTTGGTAAATATGGTAAAGACCATGTTGCCTTCTGTGGGACCAATGTAGAATTTAAATACCGGTCTATATTTCGGGAAGTAGGAAAAGTATTCGGACTTCCAAAAGATGAATTGGATACGCTGGCAACAAAACCCATCCAAGAACATGATAATAATTCTGTATCCAGACAGGTTCATTACTATGGAAAGCTTTTAGAAAAATTTCCTAACCAGAGAAGCATGCATTCCTGCGGAATTCTGATCTCAGAAGAGCCTATTACTAATTATTCTGCACTCGAAATGCCTCCCAAGGGTTTTCCGATTGTACAGTTCGATATGTATACCGCTGAAGAGATTGGCCTTGAAAAGTTTGACATTCTCTCACAGAGAGGTTTAGGCACTATTAATGACACGGTAAAGCTGGTGAAGGAAAAAAGAGGGATCGACATCGATATCCGGGATACATCTCTATCAAAAGATGAAGCGAAGTGCAATGAATTCTTAAGTTCCGGAAAAACCATCGGCTGCTTTTACATAGAATCTCCTGCCATGCGGGGCTTACTCCGAAGGCTAAAATGTGACAATTACAAAGTCCTGGTCGCTGCTTCTTCCATCATCCGGCCCGGAGTGGCCCAAAGTGGAATGATGCGGGAGTATATTTTCAGGCACAACAATCCCACAAAATTTGAGTACTTCCATGAGGTATTTGAAAAGGAACTGGGTGAAACCTATGGCATTATGGTATATCAGGAGGATGTTATTAAAATTGCACTTCACTTCGGAGGTTTATCTGCCCCTGATGGTGACGTGCTAAGAAGGGCCATGAGCGGTAAAGGCCGGGCTTTATCCGCTTTACAGAAAGTAAAAGATAATTTTTTTGAATCCTGTAAAAAGCTGGGGCATCCTGAACAATTATCCATGGAAGTATACCGACAGATCGAATCATTTGCAGGATATTCTTTCTGTAAAGCACATTCTGCTTCCTATGCCGTGGAAAGTTATCAGAGTTTATACTTAAAGGTCTACTACCCTATTGAGTTTATGGTTTCTGCCATCAATAACGGTGGAGGATTCTACAGAACTGAAGTCTATATTCATGAAGCCCGGATGTCGGGAGCTGCAATCCACAATCCCTGTGTTAATTTAAGCCAATACCAGACAACGGTTTATAGCTCGGATGTTTACTTGGGATTGATGCATATTGAAAGGCTGGAAACGAGATTAGCACAGCTGATTTTGGAAGAAAGAAATCAAAATGGAGAATATATTTCTTTAGAAAACTTTATCAAAAGAATTCCCATTGGCATTGAAACACTACAAATTTTAATCTTTATTGGAGCATTCCGTTTTACCGGAAAACAGAAACATGAACTACTAATTGAATCAAGATTTCTGTTGGGAAATAATAAAGTCGCTTTCAGACATCTGACTTTATTGGAAGAGCCTCAAAAAAATTATAAACTTCCCCAGATTGAAAGAAACCCATTTGAGGATGCGTTTGATGAAATAGAGATATTGGGCTTTCCCGTTTCTTTCAGCCCTTTTGATCTTTTACAAACCAGATACAGAGGCAGTATAATGGCTAAAGACCTTACCAAGTATCACAAAAAACAGGTGAAGATGCTTGCTTATCTGATTTCTAGAAAGCATGTTCCCACCAAAAAAGGAACGATGTACTTCGGAACCTGGATTGATGCGGAAGGAGAATATTTTGATACTGCTCATTTTCCAAACTGCCTTGAAGGATATCCTTTTCAGGGTGGCGGCTGTTATCTGTTATTAGGAACCGTAGAAGTAGATTTCCATTTCCCTACTGTTACCATTCATAAAATGGCAAAAATGCCTTTTATTCCGGATCCAAGATATTCTATGGATAAAGAAAAATCATTGGAAGCCGAGCGTAATCTGCATGAAGATGTCAGTATGACCTGGCGAAAACCTTATCCTCAGGAACATGAAATAGGATTGCCAAGGCAGAGGATGTTGTAAAGTATTTAATGATGAAGTTAATGTGGCTTCATCATTTATAATTTCTCACATTCTGAAATACTATGATTGCACATTGTAAGCTGAGGAAAAATCTGTTGAGATCTAGTTTTGTAGAAATTGATGGTGAATGATAAATAAGATCATTGTTTTAGGTGGTAATGATTATAGTTGTTTGAAGTAAATGTATACTCTCCCATCCAGTAATAAATGGTTAATAATAACCATCTAGAATTTAATTTCTATTTCTACCTTTATAATCAGAATAGTATGAAATATTGCCTGAATCTTTCGTAAAGCTTTGTACTACTAATAAATAAAATACATTACATTCATTCACTTTAATGTAAAATAGAATCTTAATAAGAAAAAGAATAAAAGGTATACTGCAATAGATTATAGCAAAAAAAAGTAAGCTTGCAACTATTTTTGAAACAAAATTTATTATACTTCTTTGCGCTAAATTTTAAATTGTTAATCAATTATATCTATGAATTTCTACTCTTATAAACTAAATCAGATGTAACTGTTTTTAATTGTATTTTACATAAATTTTCATTACTAAACAAACCCAATGATTAAAAAAAATATATTCTTTTTATTATTCTTTCTATCTTCTCAAATAGCATTTGCTCAAACCTTTGATGACACCTCTTGCTGGGAATATTTTAAAATTACAGAAGACTTAAAAAACGATAAACCACTTAACAAGAAAATCTGGAATCAATTTTTAAAAAATGAAGCAATACAGGTATACCTAAACGATCAGGGTGTTGACAGTACATATATTGACAATTATAGAAAAATCATGGAGATCGTTTATATGCCAAAAAATAGTGCTGCCTTAAAGGAAAGACTGAAAGACCCTATCAAAAATTGGTGGTTTTATATTGTTAATGAGTATAAGGTAAACGAAGGTCAAATGAAAAAATATCTGACCAACATTAAAAATGATCCTAAAAAGTATTTTGAAACCTGTTATCAATACACATATCAAATGCTCCCCAAGAAATATCAAAAAACTGCCCCTGAGTATAAAGTGACGATTATTCCGATACACAATGATGCCCATATTGAGAACGGCTGGATAGTATACACTCTTATGGCATCTTACTTCCATGATATTAATAAAATGGGTACATTAGGAGGTCACGAGTTTCATCACTTATTGAGGCCCCGACTTGTATTTGATGTGGAAGATCAAGATGCGGTCATTATAAGTCTACTTCAAAAAATACTGAATGAAGGAAGTGCTGATTTAGTAGACAAGGTATATGAGGGAAAAGATGCGGTAAATCTGTTAGAATTTCAGAGAGAAACCGGTGCGGAATTCATTACAGAAGGCGCAAAAGCCATTAAAAATATTGATTCATTATTATCTGTAAAGCCTTTAGACAGATCGAAATTAAAGTTGAATAAGCTGATTAATTCATGGAATACTAGCGGACATATTCCCGGTTATTATATGTCTGACATTATCGAAAAGGGAGGATATAAAAAAGCACTAATCAAACATGTTTACGACCCTTTCGAGTTTATATACCTATATGATAAAGCATCTAAAAAAGACAAAAATGCTTATGTTTTGTCATCCACAACCATGGATATTGTTCATGAGCTGGATAAAAAGTACAGGTCTAAAGTAAAGATTGTGAAGCATCATTAGAAGCAGAAAATTTAAAAAAAGAAAGGATTAGACATAATTTAAAAGGAAAGAGTCCGATAGAATATCGAACTCTTTATCAAAAGATTATTTAATTTTGCCTAAACTTTTGGGGCACTATAAGATTGATGCTATTTTATTTATCTTATTTTATTTTCTTCAAAATCACAATAAATTTTGGTATTAGTTATTTAAGAGTATTATATCCATTTTAATTTCTCAGCCATAGTACATGCTTTATTGTATTTCCAATTCTCATTTTTCCATTATATCACGTAGACGCCTATTGACAGTATCAATGTTGATGAAGAGACAGGTGGCAATTTCTTTACTTCTCTTTCCTTTACTGCTAACTGATGGTTCATCATTAGCTGACATCTTCGTAAGTAAGGAATGCGATGCGACGGTTTAAATTAGTTTTTACTCAAGCAATATACCTATAATTTCTTCATACAATACCCGTAACTGTTCCTCTTTTATAGCATCGATAAGCGTTCCTGCGTTTGTACACAGGATGACGCTGGTATTTTTGGAAGGAAAATAAAAAGCATAGGCTCCGGCTCCTACACCACTACCCTCGTGACCAATTGCCTGCAGGCCACCATTGGTTTTATAAAAATATAGCCCTAAGCCATATATTGGAGTACCCTGATAACTAACCGCAACCTTCATTTCTGCTAACGATGCGGCTGAGAGTATTGTTTTGTCATGAAACAGTTTGTAGTAAAATCCAGCTATATCCTGAACGGAAGCAACAATACCATCATCTCCAATGAGGGTAAGTACTGTACCCAACTGCAACTCGCTCATATCGGTAAAAGTGCCGTCTATTTCCAGATAGTTAGCCGTCGTCCCTTCGGGAGCCGTCGTGCTTGCCGAGCCCGCTATATAATAGGTTCTGGAAAGTCCAATGGCATTAATTATTTTGTCCGTAATATACTTTCGATGTCCGTTTGGAGTAACACTATCAATAATAAGAGCCAGCAAGTGATAATTTATATTGCAATACCCAAATGAGGAGCCGGGTGCAAATTTTGCAGGTTGATCGTACACATAGCTCAATACCTGTTCACTCATCATAGGCAGTGGCCCTGCAACAACATCGTTCAAAAACTGATCGTTATCTAAATAATCAGGAAGGCCTGATGTCATATTAAGCAGTTGCCTTACCGTAATGATATTTCCGTTTGGCAGATGATTACAAATGGTAGGAAGATAGGTGTTTACTTTGGCATCAAGATTAATTTTGCCCTCGTCTTTCAGTTTTAGGACAGCAACTGCGGTAAAGGTTTTTGAAATACTCTGCATATAGTGAAGTGCAGAAGTGGTCATCGGTTTTTCATTAATTACCGCGTCTCCTGCAACAAGAGTATAATTCTCGGAAACTGTCTTTACACTAAGGCTTAAGCCGGGAAAGTTGGACAAAGCTGTCTTAAGTTTTTGCTGTGCCAGCGCTTTTCTATCAGGTGAAGAGTTTGAATCGTCATTGCTACATGAGGTGATAAAAATAATAATAGCTAGTAATAAACACTTTTTCATAAAATGTAATTGAATTATTTAAATGCAAAATTCACATAAGAAAAATTAGAAGAGGTTTCAAAAGCTTAAAAGTGCATATATTGGTACTTATTTGCTGGTATTTTATATTCGTTTGGTTTCTGGCCGGCAATTTTTTTAAGCTTTATAAAAAGTCGTTTTTGAAGTAAAGCTAGAGTCTAATACCATCGCCACCAAATTATAATTTTCATATTCAGAATTTGGAATCATTGCCTTGACAGCTTCAGCCAGATACGAATTGATGGTATGGGTGACATTTTATCCCGTCAAACAGTTTGTGGATAAGAAGTATATAATGGATCAGCAATAAAACTATTAAAAAACTTATGGTATAAGGAAGGCGTCGGATCGTTCTCTTATTATATTATGATATTTAAAAATTATCCCTTTAGTTCTATTGCCGTCTTTGCAATATGTTATAATCTGTTAAATACTTTAAAAGTTTTACTAAATAAACTCCATTAGAACTATAATGAATTAGCTTTGCATTGCATCTAAAGGTAGAGATCTACGTAAACAAATTGGCTATGTCCGCCTAAATCGAACCTTTACCCTAATTTATCCTGTACTAGGTACAAAGCCGTTTAACGTTAGCAGAAATTTTATCACAATGAAGACATATAAAATTCAGAATTCAAATTTAGTTCAAGTAGAACAACAATTACCTGAAATTAAAGTAAATGAAGTCTTAATTAAAGTTAGAGCAGTTTCTTTAAATTTTAGGGATTTAATTCTATTGGAAAAGAATATTGAAAACAGAATACCTACTTCTGATGCTGCCGGTGAAATTATAGAGATTGGATCGGAGGTTAGAAGTTTACAAAAAGGTGACAAAGTAACAACCTTAATAGTTCCAAATTGGCAAAATGGTAAATTGACTTCTGAAAAATTAAAAGGTGCTTTAGGAAGCTCACAAAGAGATGGTGTTTTGGCGGAGTATATTGTTATGCATGAAAATGATGTTGTTAAATTCCCTGATTACTTATCTTTTGCCGAAGCCTCTACATTACCGGTTGCAGGTTTAACTGCTTGGAATGCAGTGGTAGAGAATTCAAATGCAAAGTTGGGGGATACAATACTGATTGTTGGAACAGGTGGGGTTTCTCTATTTGCTTTGAAATTTGCAAAATATTCTGGGCTCAAAATAATAATGACTTCGAGTAGTGATAAAAAACTTGAAAAATTAAAACAAATGGGAGCGCATTTTACACTAAATTATAAGTCCAACAAAGATTGGATAAATGATATTTTGGAATACACTTCAGGAGAAGGTGTTGATCAAATTATTGATGTTGTTGGAGGAAGCCATTTGAATGATTCAATAAAATGTGTAAAAAGCGAGGGAATAGTCAAAATGGTTGGGATTTTGGGGCGGATCAGACGGAATGATAAATACAAGCAACATTATGCTAAAAGCAGTTAAAATTCAAGGAATAGAAACAGGCTCAAAAGAAATGTATCAAAGAATGTTATCTGCATTATCAACACATAAAATTAAACCTGCTATTGATAAAATATTTCAATTCGAAGATGCAAAAGAAGCATTTGCATACCTCAAAAGTTCAAAACATTTTGGAAAAATATGTATTGAATTAAATTAAAAACTTCTGCTACAGAAACTGTTTTATTCATTGTAATGAGTCAAATGCTGATATAATCAAGTCAAATTTGCTAAAATTTCATGGCATCTATTATTTCGTATTGATCTAAAACATATAAAATTCTTTTTATTCTATTAAAGTTAATGTTCAGATAACATCATAATCATTCATTGTTGTTGCAAAATAATGTTCAATCATTTCCTTTGCATTTTTGCACATTGACAAAAGATCTTCTTTGGTCATATCTTCAAAAATAAAATCATCATGAACTTCAATAATGAATTCACTCACTTTTTCGGTATTCATCAGATCATAGGTCATTAAATCATTTAAGTTATCTAATCTATATTCTTCCTTAAAAGAAGGAATTTTCAGTGAAATGGAATTCTTAAACTGAAAAAGGTGTATTGTTTTCATAACTTTTTTTTTTTTTTTTTTGGGGGGGGTATTGCAAAAAAATGTTTAGTCATTAATATTTAACCAGACTGCTTTTTGTGGATTCATTTAATGAAATTTATTATAAATCAAAATACAGCATCAAATAAGGATAAAAAGGATAGAAACCATAGATTCCTATCCTAATTTAATTAAAACCTTATAAAAAACAGATCTACTATTTTATAGGGATTTTAATATGCTCATTATCTAAGTTGAGAATCCTTAAGTCTATTAATTTTATTATAGTATATGGCTTTTTCCAGTTTTATTTACTACTAAGATATTTTCAAATTGCCGGAGAACAGCATTTTGTATGATGGATACTTTCAAGTGCTCCCTATAATTTTCAGTATATTTGCAGTACTTTTATAGTGATATAAAACTAATAGATTTTATAAATTCCTGATTATTATAATACAAATATGAGAGGTTTCGATATATAATAGGCTATATATATCCGAAATAATCTTACATATATCACACCTTTTATAGGTCTTCCAGATTCCCAAGACGCTTTTGTTTCAACTGCTTATAAAATGAAGGGGAAAGCCCTGTAATTTTTTTAAATTGATTGGAGAGATGGGCCACACTGCTGTAGTTGAGTTTATATGAGATTTCTGTAAGATTGAGCTCGTCATATAGTAATAGTTCTTTTGCCTTTTCTACTTTATTAATAATGATAAAATGTTGCAGCGTCATTCCTTTCACTTCAGAAAAGGTATTTGCAAGGTAGGTATAATCATATCCTAATTTTTCACTTATATAATCCGAGAAATTTTCTTTTGGAAGTGCATCTGAATAATGAATCATTTCGATGACTACATTTTTTATTTTTTCAATCAAGATGCTTTTTTTGTCATCTAATACTTCAAGTCCTGTTTTAAATAAATTTTCTTTCAGAATTTGTCTTTGTTCAAGGCTGATATCATCGAATAATTCTATAGTCCCCAAATCCACAACAGCATTTTTAATACCCAATCTTTCCAGTTCCTGATGGACAACCATTTTGCAGCGCAAACTTACCATATATTTTATATACAACTTCATTACCCTTATTGTTTATATCAGCCAATTATTTCATTAACAGACATTTAACCAAAGTTAACCTATTAAATCGGAAATATCTATGATTTATACAACAAATTGAAAGACAATTGTAAAGCTTTCCTTTTTTAATGACTGAAATTTACAGTTAACAAAAAATATTTCACAATGTCAAAAGAAAAAGACGGAAAAAAGAAGTCAGGTAAAACTCCACCCGCAAAATCCGCAAAAGAGAAACGGGAAGATAAAATGAATAAACGAAAATACAGGGAAAATGAAGCCCAAAATACAGCTAACTAAATGGTATCCCTGAAAAAAGGCGGAATTATACTCAGAAAAACGTCATTAGACTTTGAGAGTGAGGGTGTTTTAAATCCTGCTGTTATTCAGGATAATGGCAAAATACATTTATTTTACAGGGCTGTTGCTAAGAATAATTTTTCCAGTATCGGATATTGCATATTATCAGATTATAAGACTATAGAAACCCGGCTCAGCAGCCCGGTTCTCATCCCTGAGTTTGAATACGAAAAACATGGTATTGAAGATCCAAGAATCGTAAAAATTGATCACTTGTTTTATCTTACCTATACCAGTTATGACGGGATTAATGCATTAGGAACACTTGCTGTATCGGAGGATCTTATATCATGGCAGAAACGGGGTATTATTGTTCCCCAAATTCCATACAAAAAGTTTAGCTTTTTATCAGAATACCAAGGTGAAATAAGAGAAAAGTACAGGCGCTTCAACAAACTCCCACCTACTTATGAGAACAATAAAGGTGTCTTTCTTTGGGATAAAAATGTGATATTTTTTCCAAGAAGAATTAACGGTAAACTTTATTTTCTGCATCGCATAAGACCTGATATTCAAATTGCAGGTATAGAAAATATTGAAGATTTGAATCCTGATTTCTGGAAAGATTATTTCCTTCACTTTAAAGATCATATTCTATTATCCCCTCAATATGAGCATGAAGTAAGCTATATCGGAGGAGGATGCCCCCCGATAGAAACTGCACAAGGATGGCTTTTGATATACCATGGCGTACACGATACCATTGAAGGATATGTTTACAGCGCATGCGCCGCTTTACTGGATCTTGATCATCCTGAAAAAGAAATTTCAAGACTTCCTTATCCTCTTTTCAAACCCGAAGAGCAATGGGAACAGAAGGGTGAGGTAAATAATGTCTGCTTCCCTACCGGAGCCGTTGTAGAAGGAGATACGCTCCATATTTACTACGGGGCTGCAGATGAAAGAATCGCTGTTGCTTCTTTAAGTATCTCAGAATTATTGAAGGAATTACTACAGTATACATCATAATTGACTATTGGATACAGAATGTAAGACTTTAAAATATAGATCAACATGAATAAAAACATAAACCCAGACACGGAGGAAAAGATAAAAAGACGATATGTCCAAAGTAAAAAAAGCACAATTAATCATAAACGTGAAATTATTTTTATAAGTACTTTTCCTCCTAAAGTGTGCGGTATTGCGACGTATAGTCAGGATTTGATAAAATCTCTTCAGCTAAAATTCAAAGAATCATTTAACATAATCATCTGTCCGATGGAAACTGAAGATGAAAGTTATCAATACGAAGAAAATCCTCAATATCGTTTAAATATATCCGATGCTATTTCTTATCTGGCGCTGGCTGATAAAATCAACAAAAATAATAATGTTCAACTTGTTGTGCTCCAGCATGAGTTCGGATTTTTCACTCAAGCCAAGAACGGATTGCTGCTTTTTCTTCAAAATTTAGAGAAAGACATCATCGTTACTTTTCACACCGTTCTCCCGAAACCGGATCGGGAATTAAAAGAAAAAGTAAAAGAAATCAGCAGTTTTGTAAAATCTATTATTGTAATGACCGGTATTTCTGCAGATATCCTGTCTAATGATTATGATATTCCGTCTAATAAAATTAAAGTGATCCCTCATGGTACTCATTTACTGCCATTTGTCGATAAAACTTCACTGAAAGCAAAATACGGATTCAAAGATAAAAAGGTACTTTCAACATTTGGTTTACTGGGTTCCGGGAAAAATATTGAAACCACTTTGGAAGCGCTCCCTGAAATAGTCGCCCAAAATCCGGATGTGATCTTTCTGATTATTGGAACAACTCATCCTGGTATCATTAATTATGAAGGCGAAAAGTATCGTGATTTTTTGCAGCATACTATTAAAAAGCTGCATTTGGAAAAACATACTTGCTTTATCAATCAATATCTGCCATTAGATGAATTGCTGAATTATCTTCAGCTGACCAATATCTATCTCTTTACTTCAAAAGATAGAAATCAGGCGGTAAGCGGCACTTTTTCCTATGCCATCAGCTGTGGATGTCCCATTGTTTCTACCCCTATTCCACACGCCCTGGAAATATTGAATGAAGACCTGGGAATTATTATTGATTTTGAAGCTCCAAAACAGCTTGCTGCTGCCGTAAATACATTACTAAAAAATGAAAATGCACAGGAAAAATTACGTTCAAACAGTTTGGAAAAAATGGCTCCCACAGCCTGGGAGAATTCCTCTATTTCACATGCATTATTATTTCAACAATACAGCAAAGATCAAATGACATTACATTATACATTTCCCATCATCAATCTCGGTCATATCAAAAATATGACAACAGATTTTGGGATGATCCAGTTTTCAAAAATCAACAAACCTGATATCAATTCCGGGTATACTTTGGACGATAACGCCCGTGCCATGATCGTGGCTTGTAGACATTATGAGCTGAACAGAGATGAATCTGATCTTGACTTAATCTCAACTTATCTGAACGTGATCAAGTTTTGCCAGCAAGTTGATGGAAGTTTTCTTAATTACATCAATCAATACCAGGAATTTGCACAGCAGAATTATGAGACCAATCTTGAAGATTCCAATGGGAGGGCTATCTGGGCACTAGGTTATCTTCTTTCCATCAAAACAATCTTACCTCAAAAGTTCTCTGATGAAGCAGAAACAATCATTGAAAAAAGTCTTCCGTTTATAGAGAACATTCATTCTACCCGTGCGATGGCTTTTATCATCAAAGGGTTACATTATCAGAAATCTGAAAAAAACATTCCATTATTGAAAAAACTGGCTAATAGGCTGGTAAAAATGTATCAGCACGAAAAGCATACAGACTGGCATTGGTTTGAAAGCTACTTAACCTATGGAAACAGTTTACTTCCCGAGGCTTTATTATGTGCGTGGATTACAACCAAAGAAGAGATATATAAGCATGTTGCCAATGAATCATTCAGGTTTTCTGCTTTCCAAGATATTTATTAAGGGAGAGATCAAAGTAATTTCAAACAAAGGATGGATGCAGAAAGAAATGGTTAAAATTCCACAATCAATTGGCGGTGAGCAGCCTATTGATGTTGCTTACACTATACTGGCATTATCTACATTCTACAAGGTTTTTAAAAATGAAAAATACTTACAGATGATGAGGAATGCCTTTAGTTGGTTTTTAGGAAAGAATCATTTGCATCAAATCATTTACAACCCAGCAACGGGTGGGTGTTATGACGGACTAGAAGAGAAAAATGTAAATCTCAATCAGGGAGCGGAATCAGCAGTCAGCTATCTTATGGCAAGGCTTTGTTTTCCTAAATAATAAGCCTATTTATCATTATGACCTATTAATGCGTTAATTTAAGATATGTTAATTTATGGTACAATCGTAATGAAAAGATAAATTATAAATATACCAAGCAGTACAATTCCCTGCATGATATTGGTTCGGCCAGTCGCCAGTGAAACAGTAATGATAAAAAGAGAGAGTCCCAAAAGTATAGTCGATTTAATATCTATCCCTAATGACATTCTTATACCAGTTATTACAGATATAATGGCTATGGCAGGAATGCTCAATCCAATACTAGCCAAGGCAGAACCAAAGGCTAGGTTTAATGAGGTTTGTATTTCATCACTTTTTGCAGCTCTGAATGCAGCCAGTCCTTCCGGAAGCAGAACGATACCGGCAATAATGATACCTACAAGTGATCTTGGAGCACCAACAGAAACTACTATATGTTCAACATCCTTTGAAAGAAGCTTTGCCAATAAAACGACTATTCCCAAGGATAAGATCAACAACACACAACTGGTGTACAACTGCTTTCGGGAAATCATTTCATTACTATTCTGTGCATCCTGGCTTCCGAATATTTTATTTTGGGGAGAAATGAAAAAGCTTCGATGCCTAAGCGTTTGGATCATTGTGAATCCAAGGTAAAGCCCTAAAGAAATCAAAGCAATAAAAAGCAACTGAAAAGAGGTATACTCACCTCCGAGATGGCTTACCGTATAATTAGGCAGAATAAGCACAAAAATAATAACAGAAGTAAGCGTAATCAGTGCAGTACTTACCCCCTGTAGTGTAAAGCTTTGCTCTCTATATCTTAAAGAGCCTATTACAATGCAGCTTCCAATGATTCCTGTAAGGATGATCATTACTGCAGCAAAAACCGTATCTCTGGCAAGGGTGATAGTTTCTAACCCTTTTGCTCCCATCATAATAGAAATAATAAGCCCTACTTCTATAACCGTAATAGCAAACGCCAGAAGTAAAGTTCCGAATGGTTCACCCAAACGGTGGGCAATAACTTCGGAGTGATACACCGCAGCCAAAACACTTCCCATCAAAAATAAAGCAAGAATTACAGAGTAGTACCCTGAAGAAAAAACAGAATTTCCAACATAAGAGAGTCCCGCCAGAATGGGAATCAAAAAAGTCCACATTCCCAAATATCTTTTTATATATTCATAAAAACATTTAATAATTTTTAAAATTGAATTGTTCTTTGGAAAAAATCAACAGATTGATGGCTTCTTTTATCAAACAGTTTCTATGAACATTTCGAAGCAGATTAGAGAAATATCAATAAAGAAATAAATATACCGGGACTTAGGATTTATTGCCAATTCAATTCAGTTATTCAGCAAGGTACGAAAAGATCAATCGTTTATTGGAATAGTATTTAAGGTTCCAACCTTATTATCAACTTCATTATTTCATTAAAATCACAAGAACAATTTCCTGCTTTTTATGGACATTCATAGCTCAGGAATTCAAAAACAACAATTTTCGATATTTCTAAGTGTGATATGTGCAACATAAAACAAACAATCTGTAATACAACAGATTATAAAATACGCAACTTTGTATTGTAACAATGAAGTTACGCTAAAATCTACCTTATGGACACAAATCAAAACAAAGGAGACAAATCTTTTAAAATTTCGGGAAACTGGACTGAACAGTCAAAACAACTGAAAGAAAAATTTTCAATGTTGACGGATTACGACCTGAAGCTTGAAGAAGGTAAAGAAAAGGAAATGCTGGGAAGAATCGGAAACAGACTAAGAAAAAATCGCGAAGAGGTCCTCAATATTATAAAAGAAATTAATCTTTCATAAATTGTTCAAGGACGGTTAAACCTCTGATAAGATATATTTATCAAAAGTTTTAACTGGAAGAAGGGATGGAATATTAGACAGTTCTGTCCCTTTTATTTACAATGAATTCTACCCTTTTTATGCTTAAACGAAACTGTGATGAATCATAAAAACCTTGAGAAATCAAAAGTATATATTACCAGCCAAATTGTAGAATACATTCCGAATTCTGTTGTCAGCAGAACAATATTGGAAAAGCTAACCGGCAATATCAATGCTATATCGTTTGATGACAAAGAAGGACTACCCGAAAAAATTTCTCCTTTTGATGCTGTTGCACAAATCATTGAAGGTAAAGCGGAAATCATTATAGACGAAGCTTCTTATTTTATGGAGGAAGGTGAATGTATTATTATTCCCGCCCATAAATCTCATTCTATAAAAGGAAATAAACGCTTTAAAATGATATTAACAATAATAAAAAGTGGTTATGAATAATGTAGATATCATATCAATTTTAACAAAAAGGATATTGAAGAAAACGGTTGAAATTCAAAGAGAATTTCCTGAGCTGTATGAACTTTTAGATGAAACTCCACAATTTTCTTCTGCAAAAGAGAAAAATATCACGGTCAGAGATTTAAGACAATATCTTATTTCCCTTATAATACAACAAAAATCCTTTAAAAAGAGACTGGTAGCTAAAAAATAATTAATAAAACCCCAATGAAAAAACTGACTAAGCACACAAAGAGTATATTGGGACTTAGAAATAAAAAAAATGTTTCAAGAAGACCTTATTACTCACAGTTTGTCGCTTTATTCTATATTAGAAATGCCAATATCACATTGGAAAGGGATGCAACAGAAATTATTAGAATGTTAAGAGAATTACAGCAACTCAATAACAGATCTAGATTGATATTTAGCACTAACTGCAGCTTAAGGCAACATAATCTATGGCAGTCTGTTTTAGAAGATCTGAGCGATAATATAAAATATGTCAGAATTCAGTTTGAATATATACTGGAGAATATTATTAAGAAAAATAGAATCAATTCACTTATATTCTGGCAGCAAAACAAAACTTATATGGATGAACTTGAAGAGAGCCACAAAAAGCTTATTCAGCTTGCCATTCAGGTTTTACCGGAAGAAGAAAGATTATCATGGAAAACAAATATTTGTAACTTTTATGATGAAATTTTTTCCTTACTCATTCCAATTATCAATAGGTGTAGGCTTGAATTGGACTTTATAGAAAAACATTCACTTAAAGTCTATAATCAAACCGCCATAGATATTATTAAAGGTATTCCAAAAAATTACACCTTACAGGAAGCAAAGGAATATGAACATGAATACTTAAAAGTAGTAACAAACTATAGTCACGAATTCTACAGAAAAAATAATTTCTGGAACGGCTTATTATATATACTTTCAGGCGGTATGTATTCATTACCATCAAAAACTACCTTATCCAAAAGATGGATCAACAGAAAAATGAAAGATAAGTTTTCTAAATAGACTCCAAACTAAATTTTCATTATTTTAAATATTTTGCAGTGAAAACAATATATCTTTTTCAGTTTAACTACTCTATTTGCACAAAATCTCTTTCTTCATAGAAGGAAGGTTAAGTCAAATCAATATATGGGATAAAATCCTTTATAATAAAAATGAATTTTCCCGGAACAAAGGTCAGCAGCCATTGAGTAATTGGTGATGAAGTCACCAGGCTTTTTCTGTGCGGTTTTTTCCAGTAGGAAAATCACTTTTTTTAAATGATACATTAATCATGATATCGAAAGGGTCTTGGGGCTTCGCGAGCTCGTGGATGAGCTTATGCGGAACTTTGAAAACGACAAGATTGAAAGCTATGTCGGCAAAACAAAACTACTGAACCTAATAGACAAAGTCTCTCCTTGTCTGGCCTTCAGAATAATGAAAAATGGACTGTACAGAAATGTTACCAGGGCTGATCATCCGATCAGCTTTTTATAAAATAATTGACTTGATCCTATGCAGTACGTAATTTTCTTTTTTTTTAAAAGATGTTCTTAGTTATTTTTCACAATTATTCACCTCATCCGGGAATAATATAATCAATACCTATTTATCTATTATTAAAATTGTATTGGGTTGAACAATGAATGCATAAAAATTATAATCGTTCAATAACATAATCCTAGTTACTAATGATTAAAAATTCGAAATGAGATTTTAAAATTGATCATCAGTACAGAAAACAAATCAGTATATTTGTAATACTACTGATTATATTAAAATGTTGACAGATCAATTTGGAAGGAACATCAATTATCTCCGGCTTGCTATCGTAGACCGATGTAATCTCCGTTGTACTTATTGTATGCCGGAAAAAGGTCTTGCCTGGATTAACCAAAAGGAATTAATTACTGATGAAGAAATGCTTAGAATCTGTACAATATTTACGGAAATGGGAGTAAATAAAATCAGGATAACAGGAGGAGAGCCTTTTGTCCGAAAAAACAGTATTGAACTCCTTCAAAATATATCACAATTAGACGGACTTACTGACCTCAGTATAACAACCAACGGGCTTCTTACCGAACAATATATTCCACAACTTAAAAAGTTTGGAATAAAATCCATCAATTTGAGTTTGGATACTTTAGACGAAGAACGGTTTTTCAAAATTACCCGTAGAAAAAGCTTTGATAAAGTGATGAAAACTTTAGACAGCTTATTGCAACACAACATCGCAGTAAAGATAAATACCGTGGTAATGGAAGATCAAAATATTGATGATATTATTCCGTTGATAAAACTGACTAAAGAACGTCCCATTGATGTGCGTTTTATTGAAGAAATGCCTTTTAATGGCGGCACACACTCTCTTTCTTTAAAATGGAATTTTGTTCAGATTTTAAATCACATCAAAGCTCATTTTCCTGAAATTCAAAAGATAGAAGATCCCAAAAATTCTACATCATACAATTACAACATTCCGGGTTTCAGCGGAAATATTGGAATTATCGCAGCTTATACACGTTCCTTTTGCGGAACGTGCAACCGCCTTCGCTTAACACCCAGCGGAATTTTGAAAACCTGTCTGTATGAAGGAACCGGCGTAAACCTAAAAGATGAAATCCGTATGGGAAAAACGAATGAAGAGCTGAAAAATATCATCATCAACAGCGTACAGAACAAACCAAAAGACGGATGGGAAGCTCAAAAATCGAGCTTGACCGCATCACAAATCCATCAGTCAATGGCAACAATAGGAGGATAATTATGGAAATGATTAGCGTACAACAGGCAGAAGAAATCCTATTTTCTCAAATCAAAAGCTTCGGAACAGAAGAGATTTTCTATGAAAATGCTCTAGGAAGAATTTTAGCTGAAAATATTGTGGCAGATTGTGATTTACCTCCTTTTGACAGATCTATGGTAGATGGAATTGCCATTAATTTTAATGCTTATGAAAACAGTTTTCGTACATTTAAAATTAAAGCAATACAATCCGCAGGCGAACCGCCCATTTCTATTGATTCAGAAGACGAATGCATAGAAATCATGACCGGAGCCGCTTTAGATAATTCAGTAAATACGGTTATTCGTTACGAAGATCTGATAATTGAAAATGGAGTTGCAACTATCAATATCATTATTAAAAAAGAGCAAAACATCCATTGGAAAGGAAAAGATAAAAAAACAGGGGAAATATTAGTAAAAGCCAATCAGGTCGTTACTCCATCTATTCTCGGAATTGCTTCGTCGGTCGGAAAAACAATTTTAAACGTAAAAAAACTTCCCAAAGTTATTATTATTTCCACCGGAGATGAGATGATATCCGCTGAAGACGTTCCTACCCCATTCCAGCTAAGACGTTCCAACGGAATTACCATAAAATCCGTTCTAGAAAAATATAAGATCTATGCAGATTGCCTTCATTGGAATGATGATTTTCAATTCATAAAAAATGAGCTTTCCCGATGTATTGATGAATGTGATATTATGCTGATGAGTGGAGGGGTTTCTATGGGGAAATTCGATTATCTGCCAAAAGCCTGCGAAGAGCTGGGAGTAGAAAAGCTTTTTCACAAAATAAAACAAAGACCGGGAAAACCATTCTGGTTCGGAAAAAGCCAAAACGAAAAATTGGTTTTTGCATTTCCGGGGAATCCGGTTTCTGTATTTATGTGTTTGCACCGGTATTTTATTCCCTGGCTGGAAAAATCTTTGGAAATCCCAGAAACAGCACAATATGCCGTTTTGCAGAATGATATAGATTTTCCTTTTTCGTTACAATATTTTGCTCAGGTAAAACTCAGTGTCAACCCATCGGGACAATTAATCGCTGAATCAGTAAATACCAATGGTTCCGGAGATTTTTCCCACCTTGCAGAGACTAATGCATTCATAGAACTTCCCCTGGAAAAAACTGAGTTTAAGAAAGGTGAAGTGTATAAAATATGGAAATATAATTTTTAATTGTACTCATGACAAACTTTTCACATCTTAATAAAAAGGAGCAGCCGGGCATGGTAAATGTTGGGATCAAAAAGATCACGCACCGAAGAGCAATTGCTAAAGCTGTTGTGATACTCCCTGAAAATATTCTGAAAGCACTTCAAAAAGATGACTTCAAGACTAAAAAAGGCTCTGTTTTCCAAACCGCAATTATTGCAGGAATAATGGCAGCAAAAAAAACCGGTGAACTTATTCCCCTTTGCCATCCTATCGGTATGGATAACTGCGAGATAGATATTGAAATCAATTCCCAGAACGGGGTTGAAATCTATTGTACTGCCGAGATTGAAGCGAAAACAGGCATCGAAATGGAAGCACTGACAGGAGCATCTGTTGCCGCACTTACCATTTATGATATGTGTAAAGCATTGAGCCATGATATTGTGATTAAAGAAATAAAACTAATAGAAAAAACAGGAGGTAAAAATGATTTCAAAAGAGACTGATTTCCCCAAATTAAACGGACTGGTACTTGCCGGAGGAAAAAGCCAGCGAATGGGAAATCCTAAAGACAAAATCAATTGGCATGGAAAAGAACAAAAGTATTATGCAGCTGATCTTTTAAATCCGTTTTGTGATGAAGTTTTTATTTCCTGCAGGCAAGACCAGCTGGAAAATTTTGACACAGCTTACAATGCCCTTACCGATACTTTTTTAAATATGGGACCTTTCGGCGGGATACTCTCCGCATTACGTTCTCAAAGAGTTAAAGCCTGGTTGGTCGTTGCTTGCGACTTACCATTATTAGATGAAAGATCTTTAGAATTCTTAATTGAAAACAGAAATACCGAAAAAGCAGCAACCACTTATGAAAGCCCATTTGATGGACTTCCAGAACCACTGATTACGATTTGGGAGCCTAAAAGCTATTCTCTGCTCCTGAACTTTTTAGGATTAGGAATTACCTGTCCCAGAAAAGTTCTCATCAACAGTGATACATTAATCCTGAAACCGGATAACCCGGATGCTTTGATGAATGTGAACACACCTGAAGATATGGCAAAGGCAAAAGAAATTTTAAGAAAATAAATTTAACCGAAGATAAAAGCATATGAATGACCCGCTTGAACGCTATCATTGCCAGATGGCTTTACCCGGATTTGGTATTTCTTCCCAGGAGTTACTTAATGATGCTAAAATTCTGATTGTAGGTATGGGCGGATTGGGCTGTCCCTCGGCACAATATCTTGTTTCTTCTGGTATAGGGACGATTGGTCTTGCGGATGATGATACCGTCTCCGAAAGCAATTTGCACCGCCAGATTTTATATGCTCCAGAAGATATTGGAAAATCAAAAGTTGATATTGCCACTAAAAAATTAAAGCAACAAAATCCATCGGTAAAAATCATTCCGTTCAATTTTCGGGTAACTTCCGACAATGTAATGGATTTGATTTCAGACTTTGATTTAATCATTGAGGGAACAGATAATTTTGAAACAAAATGTTTGCTGAATGATGCTTGTGTTTTATCTGGAAAACCCTTGGTTTACGGAGCAATTTATCAATATGAAGGGCAAGTCAGTATTTGGAATGTAAAGCAAAAAGATGGCAGTTTTTCTCCCAATTACCGCGACGTTTTTCCCGATGCGGAAAATGTGCAGGTTCCAAATTGTGCAGAAGGTGGTGTTATTCCAACTTTGGCAGGAATTGTTGGATGCATGCAGGCTAATGAAGCTATCAAATATTTTACAAATCCCGAAGATTCATTGGCTGGAAAACTCTGGATGATGAATGTTCTGAACGGCAGAACACAGATTATTAAATTAAGAAAAACTTCTGTACAAATTACTGGTTTAGCTCAAACGGTTCAGGTGATTACGTTTGAAAAACTAATGCAGGAGAAGGGCAATTTTGAAATCATAGATGTACGCACACCGGAAGAACATCTGCATTTCAATATTGGTGGAATCAATATTCCCGTAGAAGAATTACAGGATCATTTAGATTATATTTCCGGTTGTTCCAGACCTGTTTTAGTCTATTGCCAATCTGGTAAACGCAGTGCAGAAACTGTAAGAAAAATAAAAAAGGCTTTTCCTGAAAAGGAAATATTTTCTTTAAAAGACGGCATTCATAAAATACCGCTATAAGATTACAAACTAACCTTTGTAAGTATAGTCTATGTATTGAATCTCAGTATTTAAATGAAGTATTCCAAATGAATAGATAGAATCTCAAACCTGATTATTACCTGTTTCTCTGAAACCACTATACACTTATCTTTTGAGTAATCAATCAATAATATTCTGAGTTATTTTTTGAGAAGCAGCAATCAGTTCTCCAACCATTTCATGAATGGTTTCATCAATCATAATACACATGCTGTTGAGAGCCAAATCGTTTGCATCTGTTCCAAACGGTTCTTCAATTTCATCAGCTATTGCTTCAAATGCAACAAATGTATAAGCAACAAATACAACAATAATTGGCGTAAACCATCCCAGCGAATCTACAAGCCCAAAAGGCAACAGGAAACAATAAATATACACCGTCCGGTGCAGCAGAACACGATAACTGTAAGGAATCGGGGTAGAAACTATTCTTTCACATCCTCCCAAAATATCAGAGAGTTTATCAAAATTCTCATCAAAGCGTGCCTGTTGGATAGAATCTAAACAATTTTCATCTTTTGCTTTCTGAATCCATTCTCCAAGCAGCCGCATAATAACCGCGGGTTTATATTTTGATGCTTCTATTATTTTCAGCTGGTCTTCATTAAGCCTGGACTTTAAATCTTCATAGGCATCTGTCCCTCTCAATTGATGCTTCAATGCAAACACAAAAGCACTAAGCAGCTGAACAAAATCGTGAACTGAAACATTACCACCATTCATTATATTTTTCAGAGTCATTGCCTGACGCGTTAATGAGCGTGTTGTATTTAATAAAGCTCCCCAAAGTTTTCGTCCTTCCCAGAACCGATCATAGCTGACATTGTTCCTGAATCCCAGGAATAATGCCAATACAAAACCGAATAGGGTAAGCGGAGCAGGATTTAAAGGAATCTTAAACGAAAAAATTATTCCATGAAAATAAGTCACCAATAAAGAAAGAATTAAAAGCAATCCCAAGCGGGGAAGCAATGCCGGCAAAACAGAACCGTGCCACACAAAAAGCATTCTGAACCAGTGTTCCTTTTTTCTTATGATCATTACTAGATGATAATTTACTTAAGTAATATATATTTTATGATTGTTCGAGGCTTGTTCCGGCTGCAGCAATTACATGATCATCAATTTTTTTAAAGATATCAGGATTGTGTTTTCGGATCTTTATACGGACATATTTGGAAGCCGGCATATTGGCGCCATTAACCACATTATTGATGGATACCAATACATTCGTTTCCGGGAAATAGGTCATTGTGCTTTTCTGAGGAATTGGATATTTTACAATAATAAAAAGAGGAGCAATCCTTTCGATTCCATCATCATAATTGAAAAGGTCTACATGATCGCCTTCTTTTAGACCGGCTTTCTCAATATCTTTTTCATTCATCATGACAACCCTTCTTTCATTGAAAATCCCACGGTAACGGTCATTCAGACCATACACAACCGTATTGAACTGGTCATGTGTTCTGGTCGTTCCCATCAGGTATTCGTCATCTGCAAGCGAATTATCCGGTACTGCTGTTATATTAAAGGCTGCTTTTCCCGGATAGGATTCACTGTTGAAAATACCATCCCTCGGTCCGTTCGGAAGATAAAAACCTCCTTTCTGCACTACTCTTTCGTTATAATTTTCAAATCCGGGAATACATTGCTCGATATCATTACGAACTGCATCATAACTTTTGATAAATTTATCCCAATCCACTGCGGAGCGTTCACCCAAAACAGCTTTTGCCATTCTGCATGCAACGTATGTTTCATTGATCAGATTTTTAGAAATTGGCTCCAGAACACCTCTTGACCATTCCACAACCCCCATTGAATTTTCCGTACTCACATGCTGAAGCTCGCCGTTTATCATATCTTTTTCACTTCTGGAAATTACCGGTAAAATAAGGGCTTCTTTCCCATGAATAAGATGATTTCTATTTAATTTTATAGAAACAATTACGGACATTTCTAATTTTCGCATTGCTTCTGCCGTAAAGGTTGTATCCGGTGCTGCAGAAAGGAAATTACCTCCCATACAGAACATAAATTTCACCTTTTCTTCGTGCATCGCTTTCAGTGCATTCACAACATCATAACCGCCCTCTCTCGGAACTTTAAAACCATAATATTCCTCCAGTCTGTCCAGTTGTTCAGTCGTAGGATGGTGGTTGATAAGTAATGTTCTGTTACCCTGCACATTACTGTGACCTCGAACGGGGCAAACTCCTCCACCCCGAATTCCTATACTTCCTTTCATCAGCAGGAGGTTCACGATATTGTAAATCATTTCCACACCGTTGTGCTGCTGCGTGATTCCCATTCCCCAACAAATGATAATCCGTTTTTTTGCAGCAATCATTTGTGCAGCTTGTCTTAAATTTTCAACCGGAATACCACATTCCTCCGATAAAAAATTGAGGTCGTACAATTTTAATTCTTCAACTAATTCATTGAAGCCTGCAGTTTTATTAACGATAAAATCATGGTCAAGAACTTTCCCCGGATTTTTGGCTTCTTCTTCCAATACCAGGATCTGAAGTGCCTTTAAAAGTGCCATATCTCCATTAATCCTTACAGGAAGGTACAAATCTGACAATTCATAAGGCTTATTAAGCAGAGCACGGACTTCCTGAGGGTTTCTGAAACCTTTTAATCCTGCTTCAGGAAGCGGATTGATTGCCATGATCTTTGCTCCGTTTTTCTTTCCTTTGGTCAAAGCAGAAAGCATCCTTGGTGAATTGGTGCCCGGATTCTGACCGATGATAATGATGAGATCCGTATCGTAAAAATCTTCTAGCTTTACGGTTCCTTTTCCGATACCTATGCTTCTTGAAAGCGCATAACCGGAAGTTTCGTGACACATATTGGAACAATCCGGAAAATTATTGGTTCCGAATTCACGGGCGAACAACTGATACACCCAGGTTGCTTCGTTGCTGGTTCTTCCTGAAGTATAAAATATAGCTTCGTTAGGCGAATTCAAAGCGTTTAATTTTTCGGAAATTTTTGTAAAGGCATTATCCCAGCTTATCGGCTGATAATGCGTTCCTCCTTTCGGTAAATACATTGGTTCCGTAATTCTTCCCAACTGGCTGATTTCAAAATCTGTTAGTTTTGCTAAATCATACACTGAATTTTCTCTGAAAAACGTTGCATCTATTTTTTTCGAGGTAGCTTCTTCTGCTAAGGCCTTTGCTCCGTTTTCACAGTATTCACCCAATTTGGAACGTTCATCATCCTGGATCCGGCCATGCACAGCTTGGGCAATCGAAACCATCAAACTGATTCATGCTGAAAAGAGCTCTTCCTCCACGAAGAACAGAGGCATTGAGAACCAACTGGTCCAATGAATGGATAACGGCAGGAACGCCGGCTGCCCAGGCTTTTGGCGGTTTCACTTTCAAATCCAGCAATTTATATGGAGGTTCTGCAGAAGGTAATCTGCTGCCCTCTTTTATTTTATCGAATGAATCTTTGTTTTCCATGATTTCTAAATTTTAAAAACGAAAAATTAGCATTTTAAATTAGGGTTGGGATAATTGTCACTTTGATCTTCCAGTGTATTATCAATGCATACAAAATCCTTTTCTATTAAAATTTTCACCAATCCGGCTTGTCCGTCAAAGCCAACTCTGTCTGTGGAAATCCACTCATTTATCATAGCTTTAGGCATTTTCAGTACAATTCTATTTTCGATGAAAACCGCTGAAAGCTCTTCGCCCTCCGTTCTTTCGATAGAATAAATAAACGGACGGTCTACAAATTCTGTAAAGCTTGAGATGTTTCCGTTTTGTCCTAATTCTGCAACTTCGGATTGGGTTAGACGGAATCTTATTGAGTTGTCTTTAATTCTTATTTTCATAACAAATTTTCAATTGTAAAATGGCTGCCGAAATGGTAGATATTAAACCTGTTATCCCGGAGAAAGCCTAATAAAGTGATATCAAATTCTTTTGCCAAGTCTACTGCAAGGCTGGATGGTGCTCCTATTGCTGCAACAATCGGAATTCCTGCCATTGCTGCTTTCTGAATGAGCTCGAAACTGGCTCTTCCGCTTAAAACCAAAATTTTATCGTCAAGAGGAAGCAAATCTGCAGATAATGCATATCCTATAAGTTTATCCAGTGCGTTATGCCTTCCTACATCCTCACGTAAAGCAAGAAGATTGCCTTCCAAATCAAACATACCGGAAGCATGTATACCACCCGTAGCGCTGAAATTATTCTGAAAAGACTGTAATTTTTCAGATAATTGATACATAGTTTCGAGAGAGAGTGCTGTATTTCCTTTTTTCAGGTTATGAAATGAGCTTACTGTCCGTATGGATTCTATGGAACCTTTTCCACATACACCGCAACTCGAAGTTGTATAAAAGTTGCGGTCGGCTTTCATAAGCTTGGGAACACAACCTTCTGCAAGCTCAACAATGACAATATTTTCACTGTTTCTGGAACATTCTGCTTCCGGAAAATATGTGCTTTTGACCTGTTGATGGCTGGAAATAATTCCTTCCGTAAATAAAAAACCGATTGCCAGTTCTGCATCATTTCCTGGAGTCCGCATCGTTACAGATATATTTTTAGACTCTTTTTTATCTCCTGCGTAATAAGAAACCCTGATTTCCAAAGGTTCTTCGACAGAAACATCATCCGTATAAGGAAAACTGCTGTTGTCCTTAACTTTGACAATTTCTATCTGTTTTACCGACTTATTTAATAGCAGATGAGTTTTCATAATTTAATAACTGGTATAGTAAAGATACAAAATTTTGTTCCTTAAATTAAGGGTGTGCGGAAACCCATTCTTCTCCATTCTCAAAAATTTCTTTTTTCCAGATGGGAACGGTTTTTTTAATATTTTCGATCATATAGCTGCATGCATCAAAAACAGAATTCCTGTGACCATCGCTCACTACTATTATAATGGCTGCATCTCCGGGAAACAAAATTCCGGTACGGTGATGAACAACGATATTTTTTACCGAAAATAAAGAAATGGCTTTATTTGTTATTTTATGTATTTCCTTAACTGCCATAGATTCGTAGCAATCATATTCCAGACGAATGACAGATTTACCTTCGGTCTGATTTCGTACTGTTCCTACGAATGATGCCATCCCTCCACATGCAGCATCGGAAGCAAGGGTAAAACAATCTGTGAGATCCAGTACATTTTCTGTTATTTTTATATCAACCATATTTATTATCCGCCACTTACCGGAGGGATTATTGCTATTTCGTTAGAGACTGTTAGTATCTGATTGTCTTCCGCATATTCATCGTCAATGGCAATAAAATACGATTTTAATTTTTTCAGCTCCGGGAAATTTTCTTCCAGAAGCTCTTTGAGTGCTATAATATTTGCACCTTCGTTTATTTCTATTTGTTTTTCTGAAGTTCCGAAAATCTCTTTCGTTATTCCAAATGCTAATATTTTAAGTATCATTTTTAATTTTAGCTGATTACCAATATTTTATTACAACATTTATCCCGGCTACCAAAACCAGTACGGCAGTCACTCTTTTGATGATTAGAGGATTCCAATTCAGAGACATTCTTGAACCTATTTGTCCGCCAATAAATACAGCAAGACACAAGATTAAAATTCTCAAATAATTCATATCCACAGATGGTTTTGATACCTGCCCGAAAATCCCTGATATTGAGTTTACCAATATAAAAACACTTGATGTTGCCGCAATTTTTCGGGGAGTATCCCATTTCATTAGATTTAGTAAAGGGGAAAGAAAAATTCCGCCGCCAATGCCTACCAATCCCGATAAAAAACCGATTCCTCCTCCTAAAAATCCGTTTTTGAACGGGGAGGCTTCTGCATTTGCTGAAATATTTTCTGCATTTTTTGTTTCTGTTTTTAACCACAGCAACAATGCTGCAATTATTAAAGTAATTCCCAAAATCAGAAAAAAAGTTTCTTTGCTTATTTTTAAAATAGCACCTAGATATGCCATGGGAACACTTATCAGTGTAAGAGGTAGTATTTTTTTCCAATCGATCTGATTATTTTTGTTATAAATGTAAACTCCACCTATTACCACAATAACATTACAGATAAGTGCCGTTAAACGTATTTCCTGATAAGGAAGACTATACATTGCCAGAACCGCAAGGTAGCTGGACCCACCACCAAATCCAACTAAAGAATAAATGAAAGCGATGATTAAAAAAAACAAAAAGATCTCCCAATGCCCCATATGTTATGCTAAATATTATTCCTTACAATAATACTGATTTTTAGAGCTTCTACGAAGGTATAATAAAAAGTTTTTGCCGCAATTTGTTAGAAGAATATTCTGAGTTGTTTATTTATGCAACCAGTCTCATTATCCCAACACAATTTGTTAAAATTTGATTAATAAAAACGATATATCAATGTCAATTAAAAAGGCTCAACTTATTAAAAATATAGTTATTAATCAAATCTGGTCAATACTTTAAATTTGACCTGACATAATTATCGCAGTAAAAATATTATAAAAGTCAAACGTATAATCCAGAGTTGATTGGAGTTTTAACAACGTAAGACTAAATATGAACTCCAATACTTAAAATTCTATCAAGGTCTTCTAGAAATTGTTGTGAAGATAATCCTGTAATTAATGTCATGGTCAGCACAACGCTTTTGTTTTTGCCGACCTTTTTTTATTTCCCCCTACTTTTTCTTATTCAAGAATATACATTCAGCAAAACTGTTCGTTCTACTGGCTTGAAAATAAGTTCCTGTAAAAATTAACTTTTCAGGATAGATCGAACCGCTGACGCGAAAACTTCATAATGCAAAAACTATAACCTGATTAAGATTTTAGAGCTGTTCGAAAGTAACCCCGGCATATCTATTTTGATAGATCAGGATTGTGAAGGATGAACCTCTTGTCAGCTGCCTTAAAATCTCATTTTGAAATTCAAGTTCCTCTTCCAATAAATTATTCCAGTACGTAGGCCGATCCGAAAAATTTTCGTAATAATCTAATGTGTCAATTATTCCAACAAATAAGTTAACGAGATTTGTGGAGAACTTCATATCAGAAGTCGCACCAGCAAATGCATCCAAAATAAATAGTGCAATTGGTTCTGGCTCTTCATAATTATCAGCATAAATATCTACAAGAGCATTGCTCTTTTCAATTGCTTCCTGGTAATTTTTGACATTTCCGTTTTTGATATCAGTGATTAATTGTTTTTTCTTTATTCTCATCTGAATGTATTGGTAAACAATATTCTCAAAGTTTCCCAATTGGAAGTAAAATCCTAAAATGGCGATTGTTAGGCTTTTCCTTTGCTCGACAGACGAACTGAGCAGTCCATCAATTAACCGATTCGTGTGTTGGTTAATCTGTTTTACTATATCCATAATCCCTGTGTTCCTGTGTAATCTGTTCAAATATTATTTTACTAAAGTAAACTATTCTTTCAAAATCAACACCATTTAGAAAGCCGCTGTTATCGTACTATTTTTTTTCTTTTACTTGTTTTTATATGCGATGTACAATAATGCTTTTAAAGTAAAAGGTGCAGTTGTGAATAGAAATATTGGCGGTTCATAATTGCTCTTTGTTATTTTATAATAAAAACACCCGAAGATTGGAGCCTTCGGATGTTTTAGCCATATGATTAACCTGAAAAGTAGCTCGACCGAGCACATACTAAAAGTATTTGAAGATACGCTCGTCGAGGTTCCGAGGCGGATTAAATTTAAGATCATTAATTTGTACTTAAATTCTATTAGACTTTTGATCCTTTAGTCTCTTTCTTAAAGCTAACATATCATCACTCACTTTCTTATCTAGAATTTTCGCATAGTGCTGCGTAGTTTTGATATTTGTATGACCCAGCATTTTACTTACACTTTCAATCGGAATACCATTGGACAATGTAACTGTTGTAGCAAATGTATGTCTTGCGATATGGAATGTCAATTCCTTATTGATTCCACATACGCTAGCAATTTCTTTAAGATAAGAATTCATAATCTGATTACTTACAACAGGAAACAGAACATTTGAGTTTACACACTGCGGATGATTCTCATATCTTAAAACAAGCTCTTTAGCCACAGGTAATAGCGGAACTCTGGTTGAGGTGTCGGTCTTTTGACGGTGGGTGAATATCCATTGTTCGCCATCAATCCCAATATTAATGTGAGACTTTGTCAATTTCTTCACATCAACATAAGCTAAACCCGTATAACAGCAGAAAAGAAAAACATCCCTTACTTGTGTCAATCTATCGGAAACAAATTCCTTTTCATACATCGTCTGGATTTCTTCTTTGGATAGAAACGGACGTTCTACAGCTTTGAGCTTTGCTTTATAACCAAGAAAGGGGTCTTTATTGAGCCAGCCATATGCCATACAAAGTCTGATGATTTTTTTAAAATTCTTAATGTATTTCACCGCGGTATTGTTTCCGCATTTCCGTACACTTCGAAGCCAAAAATCGTAATCCATTATGAAAGCATGATCAATTGCCTTGATATCGATATCAGAAGTTTTATACTTCCAGTTAATGAATTCCTGCGTATGTTTTAACGATGTTTTATAACGCTCCAATGTTCCGGGGGCAAAATCCTGACCTACCAGGGCTTCCACCTTATCATTATGCTCTTGAAAGATAGGAATTAGCATTCTTTGCTCAATATCAGTTCCAAGCAGTTTAGATTTTAAACCAACTGCCGTTACATTGTTATCCTCTTTTAACATTACGTAGTGTGAATCGTAAACTTGCTGTTCCAAAGTTTTAAGATAGACATTAAGTGTTTTCGCCTCCTGAGAGTTTCCAACTGCTTTATGGGCTTTAACATCCCATTTCTGTGGGTCGATGTATCTTTTAGCGGCAATGTCCGCTGCCTTGCCATCTATCGTGATTCTTAAGTAGATGGGAGCAGTTCCGTTTGTTCTGATTTTATTCTTTTTTATAAAGAATAACAGGTTGAATGTTTTGTTCATAGTGTGGTAACTTTAATTGTTAATAATTTACTTTTTGTTACCACTTTCTGCAAGATGTACAATCGTTAGACTGCCTATTAGTCAGGTTTTCCTGAATTTTTCGTGACCCATTTTCAAATTTTCAAGATGGGTCACGGAATAGGTCATATAAATCGTGACCTATTTTGATTTTTTTTGATTCTAGCGCAAAACAAAAAACGCTATAAACATTGATGTTTACAGCGTTTTAGCTTATTTTAGTATCTCTACCAGCGGAGAGAGAGGGATTCGAACCCCCGGACCTGTTACAGTCAATAGTTTTCAAGACTATCGCAATCGACCACTCTGCCATCTCTCCTGAATTACGGATATACCGTTGTTTTCAGTGGTGCAAATATATAATGTTTTTTATAACTGACAAAATATTTTTTTAGTCTTTGTGAAAAAATATTGAGTTGTTCTGTTAGAATGCCAGTAACTCGTTTATAGAAGCCAGTTTAACCTTTATTACTCCCTTTCTTAACCAATATACAGCATAAATCCAGTATCCCAACCATTAAGATCTAGACTATCCACCCTACATTCTTTCTCCAGACAGTATAATCTGTATCTTTTTCGTCTATTTCCAAAATACTTTCCACATTGGGAATCCTATTGATCTCTTCGTGAGAAAAAGCAGGCAAATTCATTTCCAATCGCATTTCATTAAGTTTACTTTTATCTTCTACCGGATATTGTATTCCCTCTGCTGTCAGCTGTGTACCATATCGTTGGGGCCTGCTCTGGAAAACCTCAATCCGGTCATGCAGGTACGCCATATTTGCAGGACTTACATTACTTCTATTTTCCATCATCATTCTTAAACATTCTTTCATGAATTCAGGCTCACTAATAGAGTGCTGAATAATCAGCCATGCCGCATCACTTCCTTCCACTCCTACTTTTGAAATAGTTGGAAAACCAATTTCTTTAATGATCTGCCGGAGCCTTTGCGCATTATCCCTATGCACAAGTTCCATTTCAGGATGATAACCTCCGGAAAGTTTTCCCTCAGAAGCCAGTTTTTCTCTTACTGACAAATCTTTTTGTGCCAGTTCAATTAATTCTTTTGAAAATGCTTCGTTCATATCTTTATTAATTCAAACTGTTCACAAATCCTTAAAACAATCATAATCTTCAATTCAGGCAATTCGCCAAACAGACGTTTAATTTTGTACAAAATTAATATACAGAATTAAAATGAAGAAAATTTTTACCTCCATTTTGTTTTGTGCATCCATCTTTTTCTATGCACAGACCGGTACTGTTTCAGGAAACATCAATGACAATTCCAAATTATCTTTGCCGGGTGCAAAAATCTCTCTGATACCGGGAAACATTTATACAACCTCCGATGATCACGGTAATTTTGTGTTCCTGAATGTCCCACCGGGAAATTATACCATGAAAGTGGATTATCTGGGCTATGGTACCAGTGAATATAATGTGACTGTAGAAGCTGAAAGGAATACAAGACAGAATATCATTTTCACAAAAAAGGAAACGGAAATTGCAGAAGTGGTGGTAAGCGGAGCAACGCTGAAAAATCAGGCCAGAGCACTAAACAAGCAGAAAAACAATGCCAATATCACAAACGTAATCTCATCTGACCAGATGGGACGTTTTCCTGATGCCAATATCGGTGATGCACTAAAGCGTGTTCCCGGGATCACCATACAAAATGATCAGGGTGAAGCAAGAAACCTGATCATCAGAGGCCTTGCTCCAAATCTGAACTCAGTGACATTGAATGGTGACAGGATTCCTTCTGCTGAAGGGGATAACCGTAATGTACAGATGGATCTTATTCCCTCTGATATGATTTCTACCATTGAAGTGAATAAAACCCTTACTCCGGATATGGATGCTGATGCCATCGGAGGTTCGGTGAATCTTATTACAAGAGCTTCTCCAAACGGCCAGAGGATTTCAGCTACATTGGCAGGCGGATATAATTCGATTCGCGAAAAAGGAAATTATACGGCAGGATTCGTTTATGGAAACCGTTTCCTGAACAAGAAATTAGGCGCTGTTTTCAGTTTCTCTTATAACAATAATAATTTTGGTTCTGATAATATTGAACCGACCTGGAGCCAGGCGAATGATCCGGCACAGACGGTGTATATCAGTAAAATGGGCGTCCGTTATTATAATGAACACCGCATCAGGCACAGTTTTGACCTGAATATGGATTATGAATTCAATTCCAAGAATAAAATCTATGCTTCAGCGATGTACAATTTCAGAACGGATAAGGAAAACAGGTTTGCATTGGGATATAAAATAAAACCAGTTTATAATGATGACGAAACAGAGATCACAGGATGGAAAGGAAGTATCACAAGACAGAATAAAAGTGGCGACTTTAATAATGATAATACCCGTCTTGAAAGACAGAAGGTTCAAAATTATGCTTTGAGAGGTGAACATCTTCTGGGTTCAAAGATCGATCTGGACTGGTCTATGAATTATGCAACGGCCAGCGAAAAGAAACCTCATGAGCGGTATATAGAGTTTGAAAATGGAAAGATGACTTTCTCTTCAGATCTTAGTGATCCGGAAAGACCAATGGTTACTCCCCTTTCTGCGGATAATTTAGGCGTTTATAAATTGAGCGATCTTTCAGACTCCAACAGTTTTACGCAAGAGAAGGAATATGGGGCGAAGGTTAATGTACGGTTTCCGTTTTCTGTGATCAATGACCAGAAAGGAAGACTTCGGGCAGGTCTCCGTTTACGCCTGAAAGAAAAGGAGCGGAACAATGATTATTATGCTTTTGAGCCCCTGAATGATATGGGAAGTCTGTTGTCTGTGCCTACGCTTCATTTTGACGGTCAGAATTTTCAGCCGGGAAATTATGTCCCGGGAACTTTTGTGGATCCTTCTTATCTGGGTAGCTTGGATTTGTTTAATGCCAATTTATTTAAAGGAGAATCCAAACCGGAAGAATTTCTTTCAAGTAATTATACGGCTAAAGAAAACATCTATGCAGGATATATCAGATGGGATCAGGATTTCAACGATAAGCTCTCTATGATCGTTGGAGCACGTATTGAAACCACAAAGATTGATTATACAGGAAATTACGTGCTGAATGAGGAAGATCTTGAAGGGAAGATCAACCGTACCAATACATATACGAATGTGCTTCCCAATCTTTCTTTCAAATATGTTCCTGTTCAGGATCTTGTACTTCGGGCTGCTATTACAACAGCTTTAGCCCGTCCGAATTATTATTCGCTGGTGCCTTACCTGAATGTGATTTCGGCAGATGAAACCATAGCAGCCGGAAATCCTGATCTGAAGGCTACTTACGCCTATAATTTCGACTTTATGGCAGAAAAATACTTTAAATCTGTAGGAATTCTTTCAGGGGGTGTTTTTTATAAGAATCTGAAGGATTTTATTTATACCTATTCGAGAAGAAATTATACATCAGGGGATTTTGGAAATGATTTTGCAGGACAGTCCAACCCTATTCCTGCAGGAGAAAATAACTGGAGATTTACACAACAGCGTAATGGTGACAATGTAGATATTTACGGTTTCGAGATAGCATTGCAACGTCAGCTTGACTTTATTCCAGGGGCTTTCTGGAAGGGCCTTGGTGTCTATGTGAATTATACGTACACGAAATCAAAAGCAAAAGGGATCACGAATGAGGATGGTCTGGAAAGAACGGATGTAGGACTTCCCGGAGCTGCTCCACATATGTTCAACGGATCTCTTTCATGGGAGAACAAACGTTTTTCGGCAAGAGTTTCTATGAATTATGCTTCTCATTATATTGATGAGTTGGGCGGAAAATCATTTGAAGACCGCTATTATGACAAGCAGGTGTTTCTTGATGCCAATGCATCTTACAAAATTACAAGCCAGCTGAGAGTTTTTGCCGAAGCCAATAATTTAACTAATCAGCCGTTACGATACTATCAGGGAATCCAGAGCAGAACGGCACAGGTGGAATATTACCGTCCAAGATACACGATGGGATTGAAATTTGATTTTTAAACATATGAAAAAGATATCATTTATTATAGGTCTGGCAATTTTTCCATTGGTAATCAATTGTACGGGACAGCAACATTTGGGACAAAAAATAAAGCCTTCGGTAATTACCGAAACAGTAATGCATGACACGGATGATCCCGCGATCTGGATCAATCCTGAAAACGCTTCAAAAAGTATCATTATCGGGACGGATAAGGATACAGACGGCGGTCTTTATGCTTTCGACCTGAACGGAAAGATCATCAGTAAAGCACCGGGATTAAAGCGTCCGAACAATGTAGACCTTGAATATGGTTTTATGCTGAACGGAAAGAAAACGGATATTGCCGCCGTAACGGAAAGGGAAACCAATATGGTAAAGCTTTACAATCTTCCCGATTTAAAGGAAGTCGGTGGATTTAGCGTATTTGACGGTGAAACGGAACGAAGTCCGATGGGAATTTCAATGTATAAAAATCCTGCTACAGGAGAAATCTATGCTGTTGTGGGAAGAAAATCGGGCCCGGCAGACGGTTATCTCTGGCAGTATAAACTTACTGAAAAAGACGGAAAAATAACGGGTGAAGTGATACGCAAATTTGGAAAATACAGCGGTCTGAAGGAGATCGAAAGTATTGCCGTGGATGATGCAATGGGTTATATTTACTATTCTGACGAACAGTTTGGGGTACATCAATATTACGCTGATCCAACTAAGGGAAATGAGGAACTTCTTGTTTTTGGAAAAGGTGATTTTAAGTCTGATGTGGAGGGTATTTCGATCTACCCTACTTCAGCTGAAGCGGGATATATTCTGGTCTCTAATCAGCAGAAAGACACTTTTAATGTATATCTCAGAGAAAATCCAGCCAAGGGAAGAATTGCAGAAATTCCGGTTTCCACCAGTGAAAGTGATGGTTCCGAGGTAACGAATGTGAATTTAGGATCTCTATTTCCAAAAGGGGTATTTGTAGCCATGAGCAATGGGAAGGTATTTCATTTTTATGACTGGAGGGTTATTGAGGAGAGGATCAAACTAGCTGGAAAGGCTGAGAAGTAATGAAAATTAATACCAACACATCTGGAACATTACCATTTAGCGTAATTCTGTTAAAGTATCATTCTTATAATATTTCAATCCGCCTTCAGTATCTACGAATTTTAAAAAATTTTCTAAAATAGCTCCTTTTGTTTTAAAATTATCTTTTGCCTCTTTTAATGTCATATGATTTACATGACTATACTTAGACTCATCATTGCCTCCATCATCTTCCCAAAAGCACACTCTACAAATTTCATAATTCCCTCTTTCACGAATTGTTTTGTAATTACAACAAGAGCATATATATAATTCTTTTGGATTACCATTAACATTAATTGATAATTGATACAAATTTTTGACTTTTTCCTCTATATATGATAATTTTATTCCAATATATCTATCTTTTATGTATTCAAATAAGTCTTCTCTATTAAAGTCTTCCTCATCGATCATTTTTTCACGTTCTTCAATTGTCATCTTTGAATACTCATCTAATGATAATATATTTATAGCTGAATTTAAATCTAATTCTATCATAAGTTTATTTTATTAAAGTTGCGACATAATCAAGTGCATCTTGAAATGGATTTATTTTAGTCATTGCAGGATTTGCTCTATAAAATGTTCTAATTTCTCTTATATTCATTCTACCCACAAGAATCTCTTGAATATTAGTATTATAGCCGCATTGGCTGTCGGGACCATTCCTTCACTATGCTTTAAACGAATGCATAATAATTGTTTTCTTCAAGAACTTCTGCGCGTGTTTAGCAAAACTTATTTAAATTAAAATTAGGGTACTGATTTCAATACCCTAATTATTTATAAACCTCTCAAATTAGAGAATATAAGTAGTATAAAACTATTCCCCTAAATAAGGTAATACTCAAACACGGAATTTTATCTTTGCTTAAATACAAACGCATCATCATCATTGCCTCTTAATTTATTTACATACCAAGCTTCAAAATCATTTAATTTTAATAGATCGACTTTTTCTAATATATCAATATTTTTCGATTCATTTTGTACAAAAATGAATATTTTTTTATATGTTTCAGCAATATTTATTAGCTCTTTAAGAATTAACTTTATACTTTCAAAAGCTACTCCCATTGTCCCAACTATAAAAACATCATAACTTTCAATCTCATTTATAATTGCATAAACTAGCTGATTAAATACATCAATAATTTCTTGAGGTTTAATAAATTCTAAATTATATTTTTTAATTAATTTTTGGTAGTTCTCAATAGATAAATCCTTATCATCTATATATTCTGAGATTTTAATAGAATTATAAAAAGGCAAATTAATATAAAAGATTTTTTTTGAAGGATCTAACTTGTTATCTTGTGATAAGTAATTATTAAACATTACATATACACTTCCAATCTCTAAATCGATATTTTTATTAAAAATCAATATTTTTTTATACATTATTTTTATTTTACTGGTAGTTTATAAACTTTATAATTATCTATTAAAGGATTTCTTCTTATAAAGTTTTCTTTATTGATAATTCCCTCAATATATTTAAAATTGCCACTTTCTATTCCATATTAATAGCTGCATTCATTCTGTGATTTCCATCTGTTAAAATATATTTTCCTTCATGTATATATCCTGCTCCACCAGTTGATTTGTATGTTCCATTTGACATTTAATCAAAATACTTAGAAATAACTTTTGGATTAACTCCTTTTTGAGTATTTAGTCACTATTTTATTGTTCATTATCCTATAATTTCCTGTACATAATCATCTGATTTATAAAAATCACTAAGTTTTTGTCCACAAAAAGGACAATAATTCATAACAAACATTTTAGCCTCGATTTCATTTATACTTTTATTGTAACCAGAGGTAGAAATAAATCCTTTCTCATTTGCATTAGGATTTAGCAAAAGCATATTTTCTCTAAATTTTCCAATATATTTAACAATCCTAAAATTAGGCCCCATTGTATTTTCACCTGAATTGTAAAATCTAAAATTTTCACAACAAAATTTTTTATTATCCATTTATTTATATTTATTTATGTGGTATCCCTAATTTATTTATTGCGTTAACAATATCTTTTCCAATAAATTCATATTCAATAGAAATTACAGAAGATCCATTATGAATTCCTGTTTTACATTTAACATCCCTGAATGTCTTAATTGATAAATTCCTGATTGACTAATTTCATATCTCATCAACTGTCCTCCATTTTTTATATAACTTGAAGCAACATTAGCATCATCCGCTAAAAACAATAATGAGCTTCCGCTTTCAGAACCTGTTGTACCTCTATACAATGTAATAAGGGGGTCAAATTCACTGGTTGAAGAAAGTATTTTAGATATACTATTACTTGTTTCTTCCACCGTGGCTATTGCATTTGTTACTTTTGTAATTCTCCCATATCCCCCAAACATATTATAACCACCACCAAAATCCTGCATTATTTCTATATGAGAGCTATTCATCAATCTAAAAGACCTATCTAAGCTAGATTCTCCTTCGTTCTCAAAAGGATTGTCACGGTTGGCTCTATATTCTTCCATTGGATTATAATTAGCTCCGGTTATTAATCCAAATAATCTTACTCCATCAGCATCATAATCATATGCAGGAATACTTTCAGCTGAACCAACTATTAAACGACCCGAGCTTTTCTTACCACCTCCAAAAATACCTCTAAAGAAATTTTTAATAGATTGCCATGTACCTGGTTTAGGATTATTATCAGGTCCTTCGCCATAAGTATCTCCCGCAGCAAAACCACCACCATCATTATTTGCAAAGTACATTCCATGAGATCCACCCATTCGTTGTAGCCTGATAACGAAGAATTAGGATCAAAATCTCCATTGAAAGCAGAATGCTCTCCGTATACATCTCTTGGATTATACGGGGCTCTTCCATCAGGATCAACAAAATTAACCGGATTATTGAAGACATAATTATACGGAGAATATCTTCTTATCTGTTCTGCCAATGGATCTATCACACCCCATCTGCCAATATCAGCCATATACATTCTGGCTCCGTAATCACTCCATCCGGTTTCTTTCTGCAGCTCTTTGCCATTATACTGGTATTGATAAGCTGGATTTCATGATAAGGCATTATAACCTTCGTGTTTTAATCCAAAAGCATAATAGTTATTTTATTCAAAAACTTCTGCGCTGCCATTTGAGTTTTTGGACTAAATAAGCAAGAGCAGGAATAACCTACTCTTGCTGTTTAAATTTAATGTTTTTAACTTATTCGATATTCATAGCAGTTAATTATGGAAATAATAGGATCACTTTAAAATATTTAATCGCTGGCCCTTATTTAATATATTCTTGACAATAGAATAAAACTTAAAACAAAAAAGGCCAAAATCCCTATTATAATTCCAAAACTAATCATAGCCCATTTAAGTCTTACTTCTTTAGGTTCTTTATCAAACTCGTCAAAATATTTTAAATATTTATCATTTTTAAATAATAATTGTTCATTGACAATCCAAGGAATAGCTAAGAAAATTATTATAAATATCCATTTATATGAGTTCCCTGGTTCCCAAACAAATTGTATTAATGACCTCCCTAATATTGCCTGAAAAATATTGAATAATCCATATTCTATAAGAATTATTAAACCTCCCATATGAATACCTGCAAATGTTATACTTTTACCATATAATGGGTTATTAGATAAATCTAAGGCGACATCATCAATATGTTTAAACGAACTACCTCTTCTCTCTAAACCTTTTTTAAGAAATTTAATTTTAGTAATAGGACTAAAAATAAAATTTAAAATATATCTAAAAAGATATGTTGCTTTGATCTCAAATTGATAAATGAAATAATGCACATAATTCCAAATTCTTTCCATAAGTTTTCTAAAATTTTACTCACTGTTTTTTTATATAATAACAGTAGAGAACTAACATAATAATATAATTTTATATTACTATTTTTTATTTAATTATATCTATCAATTTATTGTTTTATATGATCAGGTTTATTTAATATACCACTAGCCCAGTCTTCAGCATAATCTCCGCCATACACACCTCCTAATATTCCTCCTATAATACCACCAACTAATCCTCCAATTGCCGCGCCTGGTACTGCTCCGACTCCTTCAAACCAAACACCAATAGCTGCTCCACCTTTCATGCCCATCCAAGATCCAGCTTCAGCTCTAATCCATGCTCCTGCCATCCCTCCGGCTACATTTACTGTTGCTACTTGAGCCCTAACACCGAATTTTCCACCATCTTGATAAACTCCATAAGTGATTTGTGTAGCACTAATCGCATATCCTACATATCCTGCTCTATTGGCATATTTTCCATACATTGCTGTAGTTCTTAAATAACTACTTCTCAAACCTATTTGGGAGTCTAAAGCTCTACCCGCTTAAGCAGTACTTCTTACATTTCCTAAATTATCTACCCAATTTCCACTGTTGTAAAAAGAGGTACGTTGATCAGCAAGATATTTAAATCCACCTCCCATTGTAGATGCCCCCCAATCAAGCATATCTTTATACACGTCCCATGCTGGTCCATCTCCAATAATTTGTCTATGAGCAACTCCTAACTCCAGTTCTACATTTGCCTCGCCATTTATTAAAGATCCACTTGAGCTCATTGTTCCAGTCCAATATGTTAAATAACCATTACTGCTTGCTATACTGTTCGTGCGTCCTGACATTAAATCTCTATACGCCTGTGTATCTCCAAAAGTTTTAGTATTATTTCCCGCCGCAAAACCACCACCATCATTATTTGCAAAATACATTCCATGAGATCCACCCATGCCATTATATCCCGATAGAGAAGAATTTGGATCAAAGTCTCCATTAAATGCAGAATGTTCTCCGTATGTATCTCGGGGGCTGTTTCCATCAGGATCAATAAATCTGATGGGGTTATTAAAGGCATAATTATACGGAGAATGCCTTCTCAGCTGCTCCGCTAATGGATCTATAAACTCCATCTTCCTAAATCAGGCATGTATATTCTGGCTCCAAAATCACTGTAGCCACTTTCTTTTGCAGTTCTTTTCCATTGTAACCATAATTGTAAGCAGGATTTCCTGTTAATATATTGTATTCCTCATGCTTTAAGCAAAGTGAATAATAATGTTTCTTTAAGAACTTAATACCTTGAGTTACATTATTTAAAACTTACACTAAGGATAAAAAGTAATTCAATGATATTATGAAATTAACAATAACCAAAATAACACAGAAAAAAATTATCATAAAATACTTTCTTTTCTTTTTCACAGAATAAAGTTCAAATTCTTTGAAATATTCTTTCCATTTATTATTATAAATAAATATTAGGAATGATTATAAAAAGAAGTGCAATAATTATTAATTGTATTTTGGAAAGAACAGTATCTGTATAATACAAAAAAGACAAAAAAATTAATATTTTAATAAATCCGATCGTAATAACAGACTTAAAATCTGATAACATTTTGGGACTAGAAAAATAATCCCAAAATTTATAAAAACTGTAATATAAAAAATAGTAAAATTTCATTTAATTCTATTTAGGTTCATGAGCTCCTAGTAAGTTAATTCTATAAGGGCCTGCATTATTAAATCCATTATCTAATTCGGTTTGAGCTGATCCAACATCATTAACATAACCATTAAAACCTCCAGGATAAAAATTATCCAAACCAAAGTATAACAATGATGGTATAGTTCCTACTCCTGTTAAACCATATAGCCCTACACCTGTATTTAGAGATGCTTTTTGTGGGGATACAGCATTAGGTGAAGTAGGGTTTATTCTATATTCTGGGACTCCATACCCCCAATCAAGTATACCCCCTAGAAGTACAGTTCCAATACCAACACCTTTACCTAATCTAATAAGATTTTGAGTTTTTATTAAACTATTGGTTTTTAAAAATGTTTGTCCATTCCCATAATATCTTATTCCTCTATAGATAAATGGTGAACTTGGTTTTGCAGTGCCAATATATCTGCGATATGGCAAACTAGACATATATACTCCATTAAAAGAAAGCAATGTATTACCTTGGCTTAAAGGAGAATAAATTTCTGTTGAACTAGTAGAAAGTTTCAGCATATTAAGTTCTCCTACTCCAGTAACATTTGAATCCGAATCTACATAATCTGTCCACCATTTCAAAGTGCCATTTTGGTTGACTAACCCACCTGTTCCCCCAACATTAAAAGCAGCCATTAGATCATCATAGGCTCCTGTTTGTCCAAACGGTGTATAGCTTCCGCCGCCGCCATCTCCGGGGCTTATTCCTAAAAATGAATTCTGATATTGTTTACCTGTTGTAAAATATGGCGTTCTACCCGAAGTATCAATAGTACCATCCTGATTAAACCATCTACCATCTACATCAGCATAAGAAACAGGGTTGTTGGCTACATAAGCATAGGTACTGGTAGAAAGGTAATTTTCAGCCAACTGGTCTATCCCGTTCCATCTTCCCAGATCCGGCATATACTGCCTCCATCCGTAATCATAGAAACCGGTTTTCTGAAGCTCTTTTCCATTGTACTTGTAACTATAGTAGTTCCCAAAATTAGAATAAGATGTACCACCTATATGATTCAGTCCAAACGGATAAAAATTATTAACATCAAAAGCCTGAACAATCCCTTCATCGTTTTCTCCAAAACTCGCCCTTGTATTTCCTACATGATCTTTGTATTGGTAAATATATTGACCTTGTACCAACACGTGAAACACCTCATATGACCTTCAATATTTAGATAGCCTCTTTCTTTTGCTCTGGTTATCTAAATCAACTCAATTTTTAATTTTTATTTACTTTCTAAAAATATAGCGTTGAAAATCAACGCTATATTTTATTACCAACACATCTGAAATATGACCAAATTAGCTAATAATCACTATATAATTTTCCGTATCCATTAATATCAAAATAATATTCATATTGATCCGCATTATCAGGCTGACAAATAAAATAGTTAAAATTATATTCCTTTTGAAATCCTTCTACCCAATCTTTTAGATAATTAATACTCGTTTTGAAGTTAGTTTCCCCCAAATCCCTTAAATCAAAGAAAAATAAAAGTTCAACTTCGTCATTATTTCGTCCTAAATTAATAAATACCCTTGGAATAAACTTTCCTTTTATATCTAAAAGGTTCGTATTAATAACCAAGTCAAAGTAAGAATTTGAATTAATTATATTAATCATTTCTTCAAAATCTTTTTTCGAGTTGATTTCAGGTTCATTAAAACGTACTTCTTTTGCGTCTAACAATATCTTTTCTACGAAATTAAAATTCAACGCAGAAAATAATCCTCTAAATATTACTTCTATTAACATATTTATTTTTTAATCTAAAAATCCTTTAAATTTCCAATTTTCTTGTAATCGTATACCTCTTCCATCGGGTAACCTTTTTTCGATAAATCCTCCTATCCTTTGAAATGAACCTGGAGATCTCCAAATTTCTTTAAATGTATCATAGCCTGCCAGATTAAACATCGCAGGATTTTGTCTTAGACCTTGTGGAATTGCCCAATTTCCTCCCCTTCCAAAATGCTTTTGAAATTGATATCCAACCTCTAAAAATCCTCTTTTTCCAATCCTATCAGTCAAGGCAGATCTTACAGCAGTTGAAGTCATATTATATCCTCCTTTTATACTACTTAATCCAAATGGAACATCCCCCATTAAAGGAGCTATATTAGTAATTCTACCATCAGAATTTACTTGATAAGATCGTCCATGAGAGTCTTCCCATTCACGAGGGCTCATAATGGACAATATTTTACCTAAAATTGTTTTCTTGGCAGGTAAACCAATCTTATCATCGAAGTCAAATAATGTAACTGTATCAGTATCATAATCAACTGCGGAAATGCTTTCAACATCGCCAATTACTAAACTACCCGAGCTTTTTTTACCATCTCCAAAGATACTTCTAAAGAAATTTTTAACAGATTGCCATGTACCTGATTTAGGATTATTATCAGGTCCTTCGCCATAAGTATCTCCTGTAGCAAAGCCTCCACCATCATTATTTGCAAAGTACATTCCATGAGATCCACCCATGCCATTATATCCCGATAGAGAAGAATTTGGATCAAAGTCTCCATTAAATGCAGAATGTTCTCCATATATAACATTCCTCAAATTAAAGAGTATAAGAGCCTTTGTTCTAAAAAAGGTAGCAACTCCACTCCAGCAGAGTTGTTAATTAGTTTTTTGATTTAATATTCCCAGAACTTTGTCCATTTTATCACTAATAAAAATAGTGATTCTATTATTTTTATACTGGAAATTGCTAATTATTACTTTTTCACCATTATAATCTGAAAGGTTTTTTAATAATTCATCGTAACCTAGAATTTTAGAATCATTCATAATATTTATTTCACTTCGCAAACTGTAGATTGAAATAGCTTTATTTTTATCAATTAAGATATATTTCAATGTTGATACATTACTCAAATATTCATAAATGATTAAATACATATCATTATTGTTATTATTTTGGAACAAAGTTGATATTTGATCTATATTAGTTGTTTCCATTTTTTATCTTTTTTGCATGAAAGGAAATGCTCCTGTAACAATTCCACGTATTAAAATTTCTTGTTCATTAGATTCATCAGGGCTTGGTATAATTTGATGAATTGGAAATTCTTTTGATAAAATTACACCTCCTGATCCATTTTTATTTGCAAATCTACGGGCAACGTTTATATTGGTTGTCCAAGATGTAAAAACACTTTCTGTATCTCCCCAATTATGTAACCCTGGGTCGCTATGTCCCCCTAATGGTACAGCCATACCTTTAATAGCATTTTTATAGTCATAGTGTCCTACACAAACACCTCTATATAATGTTATTCTTTGTTCCGGTTCATCTGTCGGTATATCTGTTGTCCCTGTAAGTGGTATATCATAACCACGTGCATGAGAGTTATCTCCATTCAATATTAATGGTAATGCCAAAAGACCACGAGTAGCTAAAATACCAGCACCACTATAATATACTTCTGTAGTTATCTGAATGGCTTCTCCAATCTGAACAACTCTAGTAATCTGTGCTCCAATAGCAAGGGTTGTAATACCAGCACCTTCTTTACCGCCTCCAAAGATACTTCTAAAGAAATTTTTAACAGATTGCCATGTACCTGGTTTAGGATTATTATCAGGTCCTTCGCCATAAGTATCTCCCGCAGCAAAACCACCACCATCATTATTTGCAAAGTACATTCCATGAGAAGCCACCCATTCCGTTGTATCCCGATAGAGAAGAATTTGGATCAAAGTCTCCATTAAATGCAGAATGTTCTCCATAAGTATCTCGGGGGCTGTTTCCATCAGGATCAATAAATCTGATGGGGTTATTAAAGACATAATTATACGGAGAATATCTTCTCATTTGCTCTGCCAAAGCATCTACAACACCCCAACGTCCCAAATCCGGCATATACATCCTTGCTCCAAAATCATACATGCCTGTTTCCTGAAGTTCTTTATCGTTGTATTTATAACTGTAGTAACTTCTAAAATTGAACATGCTGAAATTTCCTCCAATATGGTTTAATCCAAAAGGATAGAAATTGTTGGTATCGGTAACTTCCGGAACGCCTACGCTGTTTTTAGCAAAACTTACCCTTTGTATTTCCAAGGTGGTCTTGGTACTGGTAAATATAGCGGTTTTCTGTCCAGATATAAACCACTGCTAGTTGCGATGGTTTTTAGATTAACTAGTTTAAAGCATAGGCTTAAAGTAGTGAAAACATATCTTATTTAATTATTTATTCCGGAAAAAATCTTTAAGATCCGTTTCATAAATTATAGGATCACAATTTTTTAAAGTATTATCTATAGGTATTTTAGAAATATTACTCAAAATATTATCTATATTTTCATAGACTATATTTCCTTTTATATCAAACTCTATTATATTACATCGATTTTTATTATCTTGTATTTTAATACCTGAAGTGTATATGTTTTTATCATCTGGTAAAGGCATATAGTAATATTTCATTAGATATTCATAGTTAAAATTTTTATCTAATATAATCATTGAAGGCTGAAACATATATTCATCATGAGAACCTGTATATAAAGTTATATTATAATTAGATTTCCCTTTGTAATTAATGCTTTGCTTAAATATAGTAAGAATTGCTTTGTTATATTTTTTAGAAAAGAAGATTAAATTTACTAAATCAACATTTCGAAATTTCTTATCGAAATCAAATCTTTCTCTATCTAAAAGATAAAAAACATTAAAATCTCTATTTTCAATTATTTTTATAATATCCCCCTTTTCTTTTTTCAAATTAATTGTCAACTTTTTCCCATCTATATCCATCATTTTCATTTGAGAAAATAAATTCATTGAAAAAGTTAAAGTTAATAATAGTATTATCCTATTTAATTGTTTTGACTCCATATTTTGTCATTATTATATTAAAATTTTCTTGAACAACTGCACCATCTCTATACTGTACCCATCCTTTAATGTAATTTTGATGGGTAGTTTGATTAAAGCCAGTAAAATCTTCGAACTTTATTTTCCCACCAATAGGCCATAAACTTGAATAATCTCTATTTACAAAAATGTCTCTGGATTTTACAATTGAAGATATTCCATTACCAAAAAGATCATCATATTGTGCAGTTTTACATGAACCCATAATCAGGTTTTTACCAATTTTCACATAATTAACAACACTAATAAAATCATCTATACTTTTTAGTGTAGTAGATGATAATTTACTTTTATCCGTGACATATTGTTGTAAATGACTTCCTAAAATTTGATCTTTAGTAGTATAAAAGCCAGTATCTCCTACTACTTTATATCCATTTCTACCACTAGTACTTAAGTCTGAAATCAATTGTCCGCTTTCATCATAAACATAGCGTTCACTTAATAAGCCATGTGTATTTACATAGATATTATTTGCTGTACTTTTTCCTAGGTATGAAGATAATTTAGTTAAAGCATCTATAAGGCTTGTTGCATCAATCACATGCCATCCATATTTTTCAAAATCATTATTTACAAAATTACCAAGACCTTCTTTATCACTTCTTATAAAATTTAAAATAATATTCCCAGCTACATTGTTTGCTTCATTTCCCGCAGCAAAACCACCACCATCATTATTTGCAAAGTACATTCCATGAGATCCACCCATGCCGTTGTATCCCGATAAAGAAGAATTTGGATCAAAGTCTCCATTAAATGCAGAATGTTCTCCATAAGTATCTCGGGGGCTGTTTCCATCAGGATCAATAAATCTGATGGGGTTATTAAAGGCATAATTATACGGAGAATATCTTCTCATTTGCTCTGCCAAAGCATCTACAACACCCCAACGTCCCAAATCCGGCATATACATCCTTGCTCCAAAATCATACATGCCTGTTTCCTGAAGTTCTTTACCGTTGTATTTATAACTGTAGTAACTTCCAAAATTGGACATGCTGAAATTTCCTCCAATATGATTTAAACCAAAAGGATAGAAATTGTTGGTATCGGTAACTTCCGGAACGCCTACGCTATTTTTGGCAAAACTTACCCTTGTATTTCCAAGGTGGTCTTGGTACTGGTAAATATAGCGGTTTTCTGTAAAACTGTAAAATCCTTCTGCCGTAGCTACAAAATCAAGAACCCACATCACTGCTCCGGGTAATCCTATTACGGCTTTCGCTGCGTATGCCTGTTCTTCAAAAGCGGTTTCCGTCCTGCAGGTCAGGCAGATGCCTCCGCCATCCCTTTGCTGGTACTGGAAGCCATCCAGATAATCTGTTGTGCGGACAATATTAGTAGAACCTCTCCCTCCAAAACTTGAATAGGTTTTTCTCAGTTTTGTCCCGTCTGCCCTATATAAGTAGTCAATATTTGCAGTTGAAGCCTGCCCAAACGGATTGGTCTGTGTGATAGAAAGATTTTTTGGCAGATCCAGCTCGTTGTAATTAATTTCCTGAATGCCTTTGTCTTTCATATCCGTCATGTTTCCGTTAGCGTCATAGGATATTAAGTTGTTTCCACCTTCGTAGCCTGTATCATTGAGGGCATTTTCAATTACTTTTGTCAGCCTGTTGCCTGTATACTGGTATACCAGATCATCTACCACCGTAGAGGTATTCCCAAAAACAGGAAAAGCATTTCTTTTTAAGGTAGCTATATTACCGCTTATATCATAGGATACATGCTCATTAAAATTATTATTGAACGGTGTGGTAGAATTAGGTTCTGTATAGACGGCATCTTTTAACCTGTTGAGCGTATCATAAGAATAGGTATATCTTTTTAATATGTCTTCAGATGCATTTTTCCAGTCGACTTCGGCAATGTTTCCGTTGTATTTGCCTCCTGCAATATTGGTATATACAGGGTTGGTGTATTTTATTTCATATCCGAACAGTTTTCCGTTAAGGTTGGTGGGATCGTTTATTTTGGTCAGCCAGCCACGGATATTATAAGAATAATCCATCGTCTGAAGTGGGTTCGCAGCATCCGTACCCCCTACTTTTTTAGATTTCACCTGGGAAAGCTCGTTGTAAACATTCTGTGACAAAATCTCTTCCGGATTGTTATCCACTTTATGCTTATGCATCAATAACCTGTTCTGGCTGTCATACGTATAGGTTTGCAGGATGATTTTCTCGGTATCCGTTTTCAGTCTTTTGTGATATACTTTGGTCTGCTTTGCCATTCCTGCAAAATCCAGCTCGGATTCTGTGTTGGTATACCCTCCCAGGTGGTTGATGGAATAAGAACCGATATTTCTTCCATTAGTATCATACCAACTATACCCTTGAGTCCAGTTATCATCTTCTACATTTTTCACAAAAGAAGCTACAGGCAGACTTTTGGTATTTCTGGATGTCGTACTCTGGCCTGAAGGTTTCAATACATTCTGCCCCATGATCTGGGAAGGAATAGCCGGAGCGCCTGCAGGATAGGTGTCATAATAGTTGACAGAAAGGACCGTATTGAGGTCTGATGTAAAATAATTATTGGTATAGTAAACCTGCATGCCGTTTTGAGTAAAACCTGCCGCATCCCGCGATTCTGTGATCACAAGACCATTGATAAGGTTCTGTAATACTGTTCTGCTTCCTCCCGAAATAATTCCCGTATAAACACTTCTTCCCAGTTTATCAAACTTACTGAGCATCCATTTTCCGGTCTGTCTCATATTGGCATCCTGTGTAAGGATCAAATGATCGGCTTTATCATATACCATATATTCCCAGCCTTTGCCTGGGACTTTCTTTTCGACCTGCCTGTTCCAGCCGTCATACCGGTACTGGTAGCAGAAATCATCCAGTAATTGGTCTGTAATGGGCTTGTTTACGGCATTAGGCGGAAGTACAAATGCGAGTTGGCTGTATTCGTTGTATACATAATAGGTATCCACAGGGGTGCTTCCGTCAAACTTTCTCATGAGGACAACCTGTCCTTTTGCATTTTTATATTCTACGGTTTTATTACCGTCTTCGTCGATGACAGAATTTTTAGACAGTTTTTCTGCAGCATAAGTTCCTGAATTGGAAAGAACACTTTTAGTCGCTCCGTTTTCCCAGCTTGTAACGGTTGTGAATTTAGAGACATCTCCGCCGGCATTGGCTTCATAGGTAAAGTTTACGGGTTTGCTGCTCCAGTCCGTCCCTGCTTGTATTTGTTGTAACACTTTATTTAAAGGAGAGCTGTCTACAATACTTTCAGAATAGATCTTTTCAGAACCATAGACTGCAGAAGCATTGGAAAGCGGAGAGGTATAAAGAAGTCCGTTCTGAGTTCCTGCCTGAGGTACAGGAAGATAATTCTTCACCTTTCTTCCAAAAGCATCATATTCTATATGGCCCACCACATCTTTTCCTGTGGGGGATCCTTTAATATCAATGACCTGAATGGGTTTTCCCCAGCTGTCGAAATACTGTACATTTTCAGACTTTTTTGAGCAGTCATCATTCAGACATGTTTTACTGTAAATATAATTTTCTGTATCGGTAAGATTGGTCTGTGCAGAATAAAATGTCACAAACAATATACCTAATATATTTAGAATTTTTTTCATTTGTTTTGTATTATTGTTTGTAGTTATACTGATACTCTTTTACTTTTTTCGGTACTGAATTTCCACTGTTATCTTCATCCACTCTCTTTGCAATTTTCAGCCTTCCTGCATCATCATACTCGTATATTTCTCTCATTCCTGATGGTGAGGTCATGCTTGTAAGTCCGATTAAGGGATCATAGGTGTAAGTGGTAACCAAATAATCCGCTAATGCCGGATTCTTTCTAAAATTATCCAGTGCCAGTAGTAATGCAGGTTCAGTATTTCCATCGAGGTTGTCATTATCTGATGCAGTAATAACTGCAGAGATCAATGATGAGATCTGAACATAGGTTGCACCTTCTACTTTTGCAATGACCTGTGTTTTATTGTAACCATATACAAAAGCCGTAGGAAAACCGGCAGCATTGGTAACCTGCAGCAAATTACCTTTATCGTCATACAGGTCCATTTTCATATGTTCTTTGATGCTTCCGTCATTGATATTGGTTGATACAATAGAAGAAGGAAGCAGAGAGGAAGCATTGTATTTTGTTGTTGCCTTTGAAAGTGTTTTACCACCCTGTTTTTCTTCCACAATTACCGGGCTTCCGGTCATATAGGCCGTTTCCAGCTGATTGTATCCCGGTAGATTCACAGGGTATGTCATAAATCTTTCACTCACCTCACCATCTACTACGGATTTTGTGTAAACCGGCTTAAAAGCATTTCCTTCAATCTGTGTTTCAGAAGAGTTTTCAAGCTTCTTTCCGTCCTTATAATATACAGTACTTTTGTTAAGAGTCTTCTTTACATAAGCGGGCTTAGAAGAGAACTTTCCACCGGGGGCATTTACAGCATATTCGTCTGTCGAATAATAATCCAGTTCAAACTCGCTTTCTTCAGAAGCCACCAACTTATTCTGCTCGTCATAGACTTCCCTTTTAAAAGGAAGCCCCTGCTTGGTTATCCTATAGTAAGGCCAGAAGTAAACAGGTTCCAACTGAGTGCCTCCTGTTTGATATTTAGGATAATCATTGGCTGTTTTAAATCTGTTCTTAATATATCCTTTTCCTGTTTCCGAAACTTTTACGCTATTATAAATAATATAAGAAGAGTTGCTGTACTGGCCAATATCTGCTTCATTATAGAATTCGTATCCGCTGGTGCTATTGCTCTGATCAAATGAGTCATACCCGTAATTGATTGTTCTTTCAGGAGAAGTATCGGCTACATTTTTATAAAATTTGGTGTTTTTTATTCTGTAACCTGTTGCGGCCATGGAATTTCTAAAAGGACCGGGGCGAAGCGTGGCTCCCAATATATTAATGGTTCCTGTACCGTTTAGTCCCTCGATAGATATGAATTCTACCGTATAATCCCCTGGCTTACTGGAAAAACTAAACTCCTGTAAGTAGTTGCCATTCACAATCATATTATCAAATATAACCTCGCTACCTCTTTTTAATTTCATTTTAAGGCGCTTTGGTGGAGTGGTACTTGCAAAATTAAGATCAGGAAGTCCGGGAAGATCCGGGAAATCATCGTCATCTTTTGGAGGATATTGATGGGTTATTTTAAGTTCCCCCCTAAAATATTGTTTTTTATTACTATCACCGGGAATTGTAAAGTTATAAGACATACTTTGAGAAGAATTTACCGCTAGGGAAGCAACGTTACTGCTGATTTGAAAATCTGGGTTATAGCTGTATTCTTCTAATCCCTGTAAATAATTGGGATCATTATAATTAAAGAATTTTTCATTGGCTTCATAATTATATTCGGTAACACCTCCTGTAGGAGAGATGATTCTTTTCAGCATTTGAGAATCAGAATATACAAATGAGGTTTGTTCTACTCTTTGCCCGTTTTTATCATTCTTTCGGATATCATTCAAAAGTCTTTTCCTTTCAGAGGCTTTCGCCGGAAAATCTGCTATACTGTAATTGAGATCATAGGAATATACAGTTTGCCCTGCCGGGTTTTTCATGGTAATTTTCTCAAGGCTGTAAGGATCATTTACTGTTTCCTTAAGTGCATCATTGTATATATAATCCAGTACTACCTTGCCTTTGGGCGTGGCTACTGACTTCAGCTTGGAGTATTGATACATAATATACCCGCCCGATACCTCATTTTTCTTTTCATATTCCAAAGAAGCCACTTCCGTATTTAAAGGGCTTAGGATCTTGGTTAAAAAATAGGCAGATTTAAATCTATAGGTTGCGCCATCAGTATAACCACATGTAGTTCGGCTGTAATCAAACTCATTGAAAATATACTTGTAGCCATTGTCTGTGGTAATAGAAAAACTTTCAGCTCTGAATGCATTGGTGTCGGTATTATCTCTTATATATTCTATTTTGGAATGATCTGGAGTAAGATTGATTAATGAAAATGTATTATTGGTAACATCCCTTTTTATTCTGAACTTGCCAGAGGCACCCGGAAAATTGTAATAATATATATCATTATATTCATTACTAGAATTATTATAATAGCATTCATCAACTTCATCCACAATTTTTTTATAGATAACACTAGTACCAAAGAATGACCATCCTGCACCCACATCACCGGCAGTTTCTGATTCCAAGAGGTTGTTAAGATTATAATTTAAGTTAAAAGGGTACCCTATTCCCCTATCTGCCAAAGGCACATTAAGTAATGGAATATTAATCTCAGGAAGACCACTCGCTAATGATACTGGAATATCTGAATATGTAGACATAGAAGACATAGAAGGCGAGGCAATAGGCGATGTTACCATTCCTCCATTTCCAATTCCCAACTGGGAATAATAATTATCGGCAGATATCAGTAATACTGCCCACATTAATAGGTACTTTTTCATAGTTGTGTTTTATTTCTTAATTAATTTTGCGCTAGCTGTTTTATTATTATCCGTTTTTATCATCACCAGATAAGCTCCTTGAATTAGATTCTGTGTATTAATTTTCGTCACCTTATTCTTAGTCTTGAGACTCTGAAGCTGTCTTCCACCCATATCATACAACATAATATCAGCCTCTTTAAAATCAAACCCTATTTCTACATAAGCATAATCTGAAACCGGATTCGGGTAGATCTTAACATCCTGTTTTTCAATCAACTGATCAAGTTGTTTATCTCCAAGCTTCACAATCTTCCAGTTTTCTTTCCCGAGTTCTTCGGCGCTGGTTCCTGCCAGAATAATGGAGCCATCCCTGTTCAGTTTAATATCTGAAAGCCTTTCCTCTCTTTTTCTAGACTCACCTTTTACATATTTCCTCCACTGCTCATTGCCGTCTTGGTTTAGGTATAACATCCAGAAAGTTTCGTCATCATTTTCTATTCTTCCTTCTGCCTGGGTATAACCACCCAATAGAATTCCTTTTGTGGATTGATCATCTGCTGAATGAAGCACGCTTGTTCCCATTAGAATATCTCTGTTTTTAAAATTGTAGGATTTCTGCCAGATCTCTTCCCCTCTTTCGTTCAATGAAATAAGCCATAGATCGGTTCCTTCTTCAATGCCTGCTGTTTTATTTCCTGATCTTTCGGATCTTGATTCTCCGCCGATTAAATAGCCTGCTGATGTCAAAGAAAGTGTTCTGATGTGATCATCTCCTTTTCCACCAAAATTCTTTTCCCAGTCTACTTTTCCATCTTTACCCAGTTTGATGATCCAGTAGTCACCTTCGCCATAGTTTTCGGTTTTCTTTGATCCTCCAATATTGCTTCTGGAATAAATTCCCAACAAAGCTCCTCCATCTTTCGTAGGAATCATTTTCTCTACTTCATCCAGACCTTTTCCGCCTACAATAGATTGAGATAATTCTTTCCCGTTCTTATCAAGTTTTACAATCAAAACATCTTTGGAGCCATATCCTTTAGCTGAGTTCTGGATGTTTCCGGCTACAAAAAATGCAAAATCAGTTGTTTGAATAACAGATCTTGCTTCTTCATCGAAAGAGGTTCCGAGTGTTTTCTGCCATAATTCATCCCCAAATTCATTGATACGGATTAACCAGATATCAGATCCGCCTTTGGAATCTTCTTTTTTATCTAAACCTTTTCCGGAATAGGAAGTTCCGGCAAGAAGAAATCCGCCTTCCTGGGTGGCTACTGAAGCGGACAGGTAATCATGGTTCTGTCCTGAAAAGTATTTTTCCCAGACTTCTTCTCCTTGTTGGTTGAGTTTTACCACATGGAAGTCATAGCCGTTATTCTGTTTATTTCCTTCCTGAATCTTAGAAGACTGGATTGAGCTTCCGGTAATTAAATATTGCTGATCGATGGTTGTCGTAATCTGGCTTAGAAAATCCTGTGTAGAGGATTTGATATCTTTCTGCCATAAAACTTCCTGGGCAGACAGCCCAAAGACCGTGCATAAGACCAATGCACCAGAGTAGAATTTCTTCATCTGTTGTGTTTTTTAAATTAGTACTAGTTTTTATAATTAACGCTGTAAAATTAACATTTTTTAACAATATGAAACAATATTAAGTCCATAAGAGGTGAATATTATTACATTCTTAATATATCTCACTGCATTATTCATACACCCAATTTCCTTTGTTGTTAAATTTATTATTGTAAAGATATACCGAGGTAACGACAGAACGTGTCGTATTTTAGACAGAACGAGCTTTCACTCATCATATGCAAGCAGAAATAAATCTTGAATAACAAATAAAATATTAATCCAATAAGTAGTACCATCCCTTCTTTAAATGGCCGGAGAATTTTATTTTATGACCGGTACGTACCGAATAACCTGTCCCATAAAGAAGTATAGAATCCAAAATTTTTGCTTTCATCCAAATGGTGCTGGTTATGAAATCTGGTGGTTCCTACAAAAAAGCGGTCAAATGATTCAGGAAAAAATTCTCTGTTCAGGTGTCCAACCGTTCCCCAAACCAGATTGATGAATAGGTAAAGGGTAATGGAAATAATAGAAAAATCATAACTCACCAATAAAGCTAAAATCATCAGCCCAAAACCGAGGGTTTCAAAAGGATGCAATACAAAAAGGCTTAGAAAATTGGTACTTACATGCTCATGATGCTTGCCATGCAGTATTCTGTATATAAAAGGCAGATGTGCAGCATAATGAAAGAAATACATCAAAAGATCCATGAGGAGAATTAAAGCAGTGGTTTCCAGAAGTACAGAAGCTACAGAAGGATTTTGATCAATACATATCCAGGTATTTTTCCATAAGAAAGCCCCCAGTAACATCACAAGGCTATTACAGAAAACGGTGAGAAGGCTGAGATAGAAATCCGATCTTGTGACAGGATGGTTTTTCTCCTGCAACAAATCTTTCCGGCATGTTTTTTCAATGAACTGATACAGACCAATGGAAAATAAACACAAGAAAGCATTAGATAAAATGCTGAACATGATCCACTGCAACCATGAGAACTGCCAGAAAATCTTTAAAAAACCGGAAAAATCAAACCAATCAGAACCCATACATCGTATTGTCTTTCAACTTAGCTTATAAATGTATGAATTTCATCGTAAAATTTCAAATTCTGAGAAATAATAAGCGCGACAGCAATTATTTTAAACATTAAAGTACTCCAATTTAATAAGTTTAGTCTTTAAATATTTATCAAAAAAATTATTTCTGCCGCACTTTCCTTTTTAGCTCACGCACTTTTAAGGTAAGCTGTTTTCTCAGGTCATTATGGTATTGCCGGTAATTTTTTATGCTTTTTTCCAGTTGTCTTTTTTGGGTCAGATAATCTTCATAAAGCTCACTTAATTCTGAGACTTTTGAAATCATATCAGAAGGCTGGATATCTGCATCATCAGTTGTTTTTTTCAGCAGACTGCGGTAATATTCCATACGGTCTTTAAGGCTGCTGTGAAATTTGGGTTCTATTCCCTGCATGGCTGTTGGTTTATGTATTAAAAATTTAGTGGACGTTCACTTTCCGATGGCTGCAGAAGGTGTATCGCTTTGAAATAAAATCTTAATACTTTTGTCCAAAGCATCTTTACCTGCTGATTTTGAATAAATACTGCCCAAGGCAGATGATACCAGGGTTTCATCAGGATCTCCCAATGGAAGAAGCGGCAGACTGGCATATTCACCGGCTGCGATCTGAGGCATAATTCCATTACTGTATTCACCTTCTCCATTCGCATTGAATACTTTATAAATGACGGGATGCAGCTGCCAGGAGATCTTTTTGGGTTTCCGTTTGTCTTCCACTATAAATCCAGCCATATCTTTACCCAACGTCACATCTCCTATCTGAATAACCTGCATATAAGGTTTCAGATTATTGATTACAATCTCGGAAGCCGATGCTGTACTGTTGGAGGTAAGAATATACACTTTATTCAGACCTAAGGCATTCGCACGGAGCGTATTAAAATCAAGAGCATTAGGATCATAAGTGATTTGCTGGGCAAACGTTCTTTTTACTTCGCCTCCGTTTTTGTTTCCTTTGTACGTAATGAATGATGAAGATGCTGAGATCCCTGCCGGAATAAGAGCGCATAGCGCCGCCGCCGAGGATACCGATCCGCCGTAATTGTAACGGAGATCAAGGATCAGCTCCTGAACTCCGGCTGCTTTGAATGCCGCAAATTTCTGGCTAAGAACCGGGGTTATTCCATCCGGAAAATCATAAATGTAGAGATAGCCTGTCTTTTTACCGTTTTTTTTAAATATTTTAGATTCCACAGGCTGTTCCAGGGAGTAACCGTAGTATACCTGAATATTCTTTTCATCAGTTACGGCTCCATTTTTCCAGTTTCCAACGGTGAGCTCTATGACTGTTTGGTCTTTGATGGAAGAGGTTAATTCTTCCGCATTGGCTGCTGTAATGGTTTTACCGTTGATCTTTGTGATCATCATCCCCCTTTCCAGCCCGGAATTGAATGCCGGAGAGTTTTTCAGGACCAGTTTTATTGCCGTCACTACATTTCCATTGGCCAGCTGCATAACAGCATAATCAAATCCATACATATTTCTAACAGAACGTGGGTAGGAAGAAGGATCCTGGGTATTTACTGCAAATGAAAAACGGTCTTGAGAAGAGAGCAGGCTTTTAAAGAAATCTTTCACCGGAAGACGATAATCCGGTTTAGCGGGCATTTGGTCTGCCCAGTAATAATACCTTCTCATGCTGTCCTGTACCCAAAGGTTCACAGATTCTGTGCTTCCTTCAGGAAAACGGGGAAGATTTTCATCATCATTATTGTTGCATGACCATACAAAAACAAAAGCTGTGACCAGCAGAAATAACGGAAAATTAAAATACTTTTTCATACAGACGAACTGGTATTACAGGTAATCTACGACGTCAATGTCTCCTTTAACGGTAAAGACTCCATTTTCTATTTTTTCCTGCAGAACAATCAGGTTGGCTCCCATATCCTGTTTTATTTTTACTTTAATAATCCCGGATCCGGTATAGGGTGTGGTAGTTCCTGGTTGATATAGTTCCAGATAAACAGGAGCTGTATTACTGAAAAAGCCATATATTTTAACTTCAGTGAATTTATCTTTCCCGATATTGTCGAATTCTGCGAGTACTGCTCCATTCTCTTTTTTCAGAACACCTTTTACGCCTGCAAGCGTGGTTCCCGAATATTCACCAAGATTAGGGAAAATGAATTCAAAGCCTACTTTTCCGAGATTGACCTGAGGTTTTACGGCAGAAGCCTGGAGAAAGATCCCCGGAAGATTGAAAAAATTCAGGGTTTTATAGTTATTGATATTGTCGTAAGTAATATGGTAGCGGGCTATTTCAGTTCCTGTTTCGTTGTTGTAGATGCCAAGAATGTCTGTTTCACCTTCATCAAGGACAAAATCAAGTTTGGTTTCAATTTTATTGGTATAGGAAGTGCTTCCGTTAATGGAAACCGGAGCTCCGTTCAGTCTCAACTGAAGGATATCCGGCTTGGAGTATCCTTTGATATTGACTTCGGCAGGTTTCTGTGATTTGTCAAACGGCTGCATAACGTTGCTGTCTGTACAGCCAACGAATAGAGCAAAAAATAGAAGTGCAATGAACTTGTTCATTTATATGGTTTTGAATGATAATGTTTAAACTTAAAAAACTATTGCCCCGCCCGTTTAGGTACGGGACAATAGGATAATTATAAAAAAACTAAAGTGGATATGTTTGCGATCAAAATTTTCTGCGGGGAAGTTGCAGATCTGTTTTGATCTATTAAGTTTTCAAGGTTAATAAGTCATGAGGACTGCCTGATTATCTTTTGATAAATTTCAGTCTTTCAGTTGTTTTTCCGTCATAAATTTCAGTGATATAAGCTCCAGTCTGTAATGTTCCTACATTCAGGGATCTGGTGTATGGAGCTGAAAATACTTTCTGTCCGGCAATATTGTAAATATTCACCGTCGTTTTATTTTCGCTAAAATCCGGACTAAGTTTGATCTGCAGGAAATCCTTCACTGGATTTTCTGTTATTTTCGTTAAATTTTCTTTCTTTTTTACATCCTTTGTGCCTAAAAATGATGAAGCATAGATCGATATTTCATCAATGTTGATATTCTGAAGATTATTACCGCTTGGCTTTCTGTTTGACCACAATCCAATGTAAATTTTCTTACCGGCAAAAGCTGAAATATCAATAAGGTTCTCGTTGAACTGGGTAAGATCAGCAGGAAAAGGATTGTTGGTATTTCCTGCGATGATGCTGTATGGACTTGGAATATCGTTTCCATTGGCATCCACTGTCATAGCCTGGAAATCTGCCAATTCAGGAACCTGTTTCTGAGGAGTACTTACAAAAATAAAAATATCCCTTCCAAAATTAAGGTGTGTCGTTCTCTGTCTTCCGATATAGGCTGCAAGACTGATGGTTCCGGCTGCTCCTTCCAGACTGATCTCCGGAGAAATGATCCAGTCGTTTTCAGTACCGAAACCAGGAGCATTCCCTGTCGGAACCAAACTTACGGAATACCGGAGAACTCCTGAAGTACCATATGTCAAAGCAGTTCCGTTATGATAGATATTCTGTCCCTGAACCCATCCGTTTCCGTTGTTATTCAGGTCATGGGTAGTCCACCCCTGGAGATCAGCAGGAGTATCAAAAGAATTGCTCCATACCTGAAACTGCGCTACCGCAGCCTGTGATACCAATACAATAGATAATAAAAATAATTTTTTCATAATACTGATTTATTAGAGTATTTTTGAATAGTAAAAGCAGGGAAAGACATGGGAAGCTTCCCCTGCATTTAAAGTCTTATTCCTGAATAGAGAAATTATATTTCGTCCAAGTTCCCTGGAAGTTTCCACAGTTTCTAGGCGATACGTTCCATGCTCCTTCGTTGAAGAACGGCTGGCTCATACCCCAAAGTGAAGCTGGAGTTCCTGTCAACAGGTTAGCAGCAGGAATTGATGCTGTTCCTAAACCTGTAGCAGAAGTTGTAAATCCATGTACTTTAATCGTGCTGAAAGTAGAAGCTGAAGAAAGTTCAGAACCTGTCCCTTCTACTTTGATTCCTACAGGATATCCTGTTACTACAGCGTTATTTAAGGTTAGTTTACCACTTCTTCTGATGTGGATACCGTTTTCGTAAGCAGCACCCTGTCCTGCAGCACCGTTTTTAGCCCCGATGATCGTAAGATTGTTGATCACTGGATTGGTGATAAGTGGTGTAGCAGTACCTTCTGCGTTGTTATCAAGCTCAATACCGTTAGAATCCGGGCTTGATCCGCTAAGACTGTGTGTAGAGTTGTAATCTGCCAAAGCAAGAGCACAAGTAATAGTTCCTGTATAACCGTTATCGAAATCGAAGTTATCATCATCCGCAGCAAAAGAAACAAGGTTAGAAGCGTTCACTGTACCTCCGAAGAATTCAAAAGAATCATCTTTCCCGTAAGAAACCTGGATATGATCCAAAGTAGTACCGTTTCCTACCCCTCCTAAAGTAAGTCCGTTGATCTCATTTCCTGAGTTTGGAGCTAAAAGGTCAAATCCTGCGAATTCAATACGTACATATTTCAAAGTTCCTCCATTATGAGATGCATTGGTACCTCCGTAATAAAAATCAGAACCGCTTAATCCTTCAATTGTTTTAGTAGAAGGTGTATTGGTAGGGGCATCACCTAAAATGATCACACCACCAAAGTCACCTGGAGCAGCCGTTGTATCTTCGTTTCCATCTAACAGTTTATAACTTGTAAAAATAATCGGCTGAGACTCTGTACCGGTAGCATTGATCTTACCTGTTTTAGAGATTACTAAAACTCCTGTAGCAGTATTGGATGTGTTTGGTTTTGCTTTAATGAAAGTTCCAGGCTGAATAGTTAATGTAGCACCATTCTTAACAGTTACGATACCGTTAAGCTCTACCACACCACTCCAAGTTGTGTTGGTAGTAATATCACCGCTCACGCTGGTTACAGGAAGTGCAGAAGCTGTAATATACTCAGCAGATGCAGACTTCATTTCGAAAGGGGTAGAAGAATCTGCAAGATGATCATTTTGACAAGCAGTAAGAGACAATGCTGCAGCAGCAATTAGAGTTAGTTTTTTCATTGGTATAATTTTTAATAAATCCGGTGATGTTATTTTGATGACCGGAAATTTTTAATATTTAGGAACATCCGCCTCTATATTCCTGCGATTTGGTTTTATGCTTACCCTGCATTTCAGGAGGGGCTGTCCTGCCGGGGTTCCCTGCTTATCCGCTGCCATCCGGGAAAAATAACAGCGATCGGTTTTTATCTGATCCGGTACTGCTGTGCGCATCATCAGTATCGTTCCGGGTCGTCCTCAGGTTTCCGAAACCTGTACATTACTATTATTAAGAGCTCTTTACATCTTATTCTTTTCAAGCAGAGAGCACAATTGCTTCATTGGTCTGCTTTTAAAGTTTTTATTCTAAAATTGAAAAGTCATATTTTGTCCAACTTCCCTGGAAGCTTCCACAGTTTCTCGGCGATACATTCCATGGTCCTTCATTGAAGTACGGCTGGCTCATCCCCCAAAGTGAAGCTGTAGTTCCTGTCAATAGGTTGCCGGCAGGAATTGATGCTGTTCCTGTACCTGTAGCAGCAAGATCAAATCCATGTATCTTAATGCTGCTATAATCTGAGCTGGAAGAGAGTTCTGAACCTGTTCCTTCTACCTTGATTCCTGTAGGATAACCCGTCACTACCGCATTGTTTATTGTTAATTTCCCATTTCTTCTGATATAAATTCCTTTTCCGTACATTGTACCAAAAGCAGCTTTGGGAGTACCAACAATGGTTAGATTATTGATGATAGGATGCGTAATCAGTGAGGTAGCAGTTCCAGTAGGATTGTTATCCAACTCTATTCCGTTAGAATCATAGACACTCCCACTTAGACTGTGTATAGAATTGTAATCAGCTAAAGCCAAAGCACAGGTAATTGTTCCTGTATATCCGGTATTAAAATCGAAGTTATCATCATCCGGTGCAAAGGAAATCAGGTTAGTTGCATTGACATTTCCTCCGAAGAATTCAAAAGAGTCATCTTTACCGTAAGAAACCTGGATATGGTCCAGTATCGTTCCTTTTCCTACCCCAGCTAATGTAAGAGATGTAATCTCATGGATCACCTGTGGTAATATATCAGACCCTCCGAACTCAATACGCACATATTTCATTATTCCACCATTATGATCCTGATTGCCCCCTCCATAATAGTAATCAGATCCGAAAAGTCCGTCAATCGTTGTAGTAGATGGTGTATTCGTAGGCGCATCCCCCAATAGGATCACACCTGCGAAGTCTCCGGTCTGAGGCGTGGTATTTTCGTCTCCATCCAATAGTCTGTAACTTGTAAAAACAATAGGTTGAGTTTCTGTTCCAACAGCATTAATCTTTCCGGTTTTTGTAATAACCAAAAGCCCGGTTGGAGCAGCTGTATCCTTCGGTTTTGCCTTAATATAGGTTCCGGGAAGAATTGTTAATGTAGCCCCATTTTTAACCGTTACAATTCCATCGATCTCAATAATCCCACTCCACGTTGTGTTGGATGTGATTTGACCGCTAACCGGAGTTACAGGTAAGGATGAAGCTGTAATATATTCTGCTAAGGTCTGCTTCATTTCGAAAGATGAAGAAGAACCTTCTAAATGATCATTCTGACAGGCTGTAAATAGTGCCGCTGTTGCAATCAAGATTAGTTTTTTCATTGTTGTAAGTTTTTTATGAGTCCTTGTATATGGTTATCCGTTTAAGAGATTTAAAAAGTATAATTCACACTCAGACCGAACGTTCTTCCGTTGTAAGCACGAAACATGATCTTATCGATGTTTTTGTCATATTTATTGGTGGCGCCGGGTAGCAGTTCCCAAGCTTCCCTTTCTGTTGATATTGTACTTCCTGCAGATCCTTTCGGCACAGAATAAGAATTGAAATTATTATAGAATTCTTTCACTCTGTTAAAAAGGTTTTTCACATTCAGTTTCAGCTCCATATTTCTGTTTTTTAAGAACTTATAGGAAAGCTGCGCATCGGCTACAGCATAAGGACGCTGGATCTCTTCGCCGTTATAAGCATAACCTACCGTAATGTACTGGTCTCCTTTGGCATTGTATAAAAAGCTGGCTCCCAAACGGTTTCCATCGTAGGTCACTCCCAAATTATAGGCATAAGGAGTCTGCCCGTACAACGGTCTTTCCACTTCATAGGTTGCATCGTTATCACCTGTTTTATACTGATCTTTGAAAGCAATTACTTTGGTACTGTTATAGGTAAAATTTCCATTGATAAAAAGTTTTTCAAGCAGGGCTCCTCCACTTATGAAACTCAGGTTTTTTCTTACTTCAACCTCCACTCCTTTCAGCTTTGCATTTTTAGAATTTCCATTATAAAGGTAAAGGTTGCCCTCACTGGACAAATGCCCTTCACGCTCAATGGGTTTATCAATATCCTTGTAATACAGTCCCATAGAAAATATTTCACCAAGTCCCGGAAACCATTCAAATTTGAAATCATAATTATTGACCACCGATGAGGTCATTTCCGTGTTATAGATCAAACCGTTCGCTATCGGATCAAAATAAGGCAGTCCTGTTCTTTCATTGAACTGAGGACGAATAACTGTTTTATTATAGGCAAGCCTTACATTGATTTTGTTAGTAGGGCTGTAGGTAAAATTGGCAGAAGGCATCCACTGCCATGGCTTATCTTCTACCGCAGCTTTATTGACCGTCTGGTTATCCGAAATATCTACCTGCTGAGAAATAAGATCATATTTAAAGTATTCTGCACGCAGTCCCCAAACCAGTCTTAATTTATTACTCCATCTATTGTCAAACATCACATAAAATGCGTTCTGGGTTACCTTCCCTTCATATTTATCATTTTTGTACATCGGCTTGGTCTGCCATCCGATACCTCCCGGAATATATTGAGAGCCGTCAAACCAGCTCGCAAGAGATCCATACATTCTCAGATGGTTTTTTTCACTGTTGGGAACATCCCTATTCTCATCTACCCTTAAAAAAAACTTCTGCTGCTGATTGGTATTGTTTTTTATAACCCCTGCATATCCGGCCTTAATATCAGTTTTAAAACTTCCTCTGTCTATATTCCATTTTAGAGAAGCGCCATAGTTGTAATCCGTTTCTTTGTTGGCAATGTAACCTCTGTAAAAATTGGATCCGGTGTTATAGATCTCGTGATAATTAAGGATATCCAGCCCAATAAAGTCATAATGGCTTAGATACTGTGTGTAGTCTTTTGTATCAGATTTCACGCCTGTTCTGGCGGCAAACCAGTTGATATCAACATTTTTTATTTTGTGATTTCCTTCCAGCTTATTCTGCAGAAGGGTCTGGTAAATAGGATAATTGGTATTGTCGGTATAGGGTTTATCCAATCCTTTGATCTGTGCAGGATCATTATTGGGAATGACTCCGTTATAAAAATAATTGTAGGATGCTTCTGCGTTGACTGCCATTCCACTGCCACTGGCATACTGATTCCAGCCCGTTACTCTGGTCAGCGTATTATCATAAATATGAGTATATGAATTACGGAATGAAATTCTGTTTTTACCCAGTTGCAATCCAAAATTAAGCATTCCAGCTACGGTAGAATTGTAATTGTAGGAAGCCCCTTTATTTTTAAAGTTGTAAAATGTAATGGGATCAATTCCTTTCTCCTGCCATTGCGGATCATAGGGTGACGTAGTATCCAGCCAGTTTCCTCTTCCGGTATGATCTATGTCCAGCTTATTCTGTTCATTCCTTACCGTAAAAGCGCCTGCAAAACCCCATTTATTATTATTTTTAAGGGCAAATGTTCTTCCTAAAGCCATCTGCAGATTAGATCCCATGTCCCCTGTTGTACTGAACGTGGAAAAATTATCATTCGTAAATCTCCTGGACTGTTCAAAAAACAGTGGATTGTTCCAGTCTGTAGCTTCGAGACCTTTGGGAAAATCCCTGGTTCCGTCATCATAGCCGAAGTAATCATTTTTTCCTCTTTTATGGGTAAGAAATTCTTTAAACGCCGACTGATCGTTATAGGAAGTTCCCATGCTGACCGTCGTAAAGTTTTCATTGGGAATATCTTTGGTCTTCACTTCTACATATCCTCCGGCAAAGCTGGCATTCATATCCGGTGTTGCGGTCTTGCTCACCACTATGCTTTCTACCATGGCGGTAGGAATAATATCAAATGAAAAGTTCTGGTTATAGGCTTCGGTGCTCGGAAGGTTGATACCGTCCATAGCTGCCGTATTCCAGCGTTCTCCCATGGAACGTACCACTACATATTTATTGTCGATGGTTGTAATACCGGTTACCCTTTTCAAAGTCCCTCCTACATCATTATCCGGAGTTTTTGCGATCTGTTCAGCGGAGATTCCGTCGCTCATCTGAGCAGCTTTTTTCTGCTGGGCAAGAAGTCCGGCCTGTGTATCTGCCTTTCGGGTTCCGGTGATAACCACTTCCCTGATATCTGTTATTTTATCTGATACTGTTTTCATCGCAAATGAGACATTGTTGGTTTCATTATTGCTGACTGAGAGTTTTTCTACCCTCAACGGACTGTATTTTGATGCTTTTACGGTAAGACTGTAAACTCCGGCAGGAAGATCTACTACAAAATCCCCGTTGTTATCGGTAGTTACCGTTTTTCTGGCAACCGTTACTTCTGCTCCGGCCACCGGATTTCCGACTTCATCCACTATTTTTCCGGAGATCCTTCCGTTTCCTGTTACAGAAATACCTGTTCCTTCATATTTAATTGAAATAAGATCCCCACGCAGCCGGAATGCTACGGGAAGTCCGTCTGTAATGTCTTTCAGACAGTTATTTACAGAAGTGTTTTCACATTTTACGCCCTTCACCTTCAGCTCTTTAATATCTGTTTTGGAATAAGCCAGCCGCATTCCCGTTTTTCCGGCAAAATCTTCCAGCACCTCAATAAGTGGTCTGCTTGCCGGGACGGAAAATGATACTTTCTGGACCAGCTCCTGTGCTTCGGCTGCTACTGTAAAAAATACTGCTGCAACGGTAAGACCGCATTTCAATCTTTTCATATATTCAGTTTCTCTTTGATTAAAAGTTTTATTTTTAATGTTAATCGGTAGGATATCTTTATTTTTTCAAGGTGTAGATATGATCTTCTTTATGGACTTCAAGTCCAAGAATAAAGGCAAGTGCTTCCATATTTTCATCCGCTGAGCCTCCTGTAAAGTCAGCAGTAATTTTCTTTTCTGCCGTTTCTTTGGGATACATGATCCTGATCTTATAATTGTTTTGCATTACTTCTGCAACTTCCTTTAATGTGACATCATTGAAACTTAGTGACAGCAGCATTGTTTTTTCTTTTCCTGACTTATTTTCCTGAGGAATCAATATGACGGCAGCAGTACGTGCTATTCCGAAATTCGTCCACTTCTGATTGGGCTTCAGATAGGAAACGGGAGTTCCGGCATAGGATACAGCGACCTTCCCTTCATAAAGCTGTACGGATTTATCTTTTCCAGACTGGGAGATTTTAAAAACAGTTCCCAGTACTCTAGTACTGAAACCGTCTGCACGAACAATAAAAGGATGTGTTTTTGACTTAGCTACAGAAAAAATGGCATCTCCTTTCAGATCCACTATTCTGGTAGAAGCAGGAAATGATTTTTCTACAGTAAGCTCTGCACCTGCTAAAAGGGTCACTACAGAGCCATCGGCAAGAAATACTTTTTGGTTCCCGGATTCCGAAGTATATACATCAGGTTTAAAGAAAGTATGATAAGTAAGGAGTCCCCCTACTGATAAAAGTAAAATAAGGACTGCGGCAACGGAATAAGCATATTTTTTTAAGAAATGAATTCGGGTGGTCTTTACAGGCTGGATAAAGTAAACCTCCAGCGCAGACAGCACTCTTTCCTTAGATTCCTGCATGTGGATTTTGTCCAGGTCTTTTTCTGCCCGGGTTTTCCATTGGTTTAAAATTTCATTTTCTTTTCCCGAGATCTTTTGTTCGGTTACTTCCCTTTTCCAGAGTTTAAAAACAAATGCTTCTGTATTTTTATATTTTGAGCTTTTCATAAAATATTTCATGGTATTCACAGATACTTCTATCTATAAGACGATGAAAATTAAAAACTTCCCCAGGCAGCTATTCACATTGTATTCATATTAAAATCAAGTTGTTAACAATTTCGGGCAGTTTGCTTATTTTCTCAACATTTGATTCACATTACGGGGATTTTTTTAGAATTAATTAATCTTAGAATAGCCATTGTTCACAAAAAGTTAATTTTCCTTTAGGTAATTTTGCAGTAACCATATGAAGCCTACAGATTACACCATATTAAAGAAAATAAAATCAGGTGACCACCCTGCATTCATGCTGCTTTACGAGCGGTATTGGGACAGTCTTTACCGTTTTGTTTTCATGAGGACGAGGGACAAAGAGATGTCTGAAGAACTGCTGCAGAATCTCTGGATAAAAATACTTGAAAATACGGATACCATACAGACAGATGAGTCTGAAAATGCCAAAGGCTACCTGCTCCGTTATCTTCATTACCGGATTATCGATCATTATAACAGTTCTAAAAAAGGGCTTCCTACCATCAGTATGGATGAGTTCGATCTTACCGGAGAAATGGATATATCGGATACAGAATATTTTGAGATTCTTGAAGAAAACGAGATTTCAACTTTATTAAATATGATAGATGAGGTGGTTTCAAAGCTTCCTTCTACAGAGCAAACGGTATATGATATGAGGATCAGAAGGAATATGTCTGTGCATGAAACAGCAGAAGCACTGGGAATCAGCAACAAAACAGTGAGTAATAAATTAAGCAAAGCTTTAGGAGAAATACGGGATCAGCTAAACCCGGAATACCAGTCTTCTAAAAAACTGGTGTCCATACTGATGCTGATGGAAATTTTAACGAAGTACTAAATAATGGACTGGAAGATGGATGTTATGAAAATCGAAAAACAAACTCTGTTTATTGATATAAGATCATTGTCTTCCAGTTCTTTTTAGTCTAGCAAAATCTATTTTAAACGTCATCTACTTTATCCAAAACTTTATTCCTGAATTCCTTAGGAGTCATATTTCTGTGTTTTTTGAAAAGTTTGGACAGATGACTTTCATCACTGAACTGAAGTTCGTAAGCAATCTCACTCAGGCGGATACTGCTGTATCTAAGGTAGGTTTCAACCAGTTTTAACCGGTAATCCAACAGATAATCCTGGTAAGAAACACCAGTCTGCTGTTTAAAATATTCCCCGAAATAATTTCCTGAAATCCCAAAATGATCAGCAATAACCGGAATTCTGGTCTTTTCTTTTTCTTTAATATGCTCCTGAATATAAGTGATAATCTTCATGATGGAGAAAGCTTTTCTGTTTTGTGGAAGTTCAGAAGTCTCGCTTTCAATGATATTTCTGGCAATAAGATTCAGTAAGATGGAAATACAGTTCCGAATAATAAGATAATCATCTGTCTTATTCTTATATTCTCTTGCAATCTGCAGAATAAGGGCTTCTGCAAAACGTTCATCATCTTTGCTTCGGAATATACAGCCTGCTCTTGCATGATAATTATTGCTGATATACTGTAATTTGTAAAGATTTTCACAGCTTTCTATACGGTCGGCTTCCAGCCTGATCCTATCAATAAATTCAATGGGGCATTCTATAACGATCAGTTCTGCATTTTCACTTTTAAACTGATAAAGCTGATGCTGTGGGATAATAAACAGCTTATTCTCCCTGAAAGAGATGGTGCGTTCGTCATAAGTAAGAGATCCATTTCCTTTTAAAACGTAGATCAGGGAAAGAATAGCTTTTGTTTTAAGGGCAGTTTCTTGGTGACAAAGCTTTATTTCTTTTACATTAATGTGTTCAACAGGTAAGATCTTCATTGTAAATACTTATTTTTCCTCCAAAAGTACAATTTTACAGGTATAATAGAAGGCTAATTTTGCAGAAAAAATATGAATATTTTCCTTAAACGATGGCAGGCATTAGGTTACCTGACAGCAGGAGCTTTTCTCTCGCCTTTGGATTATTTTATTGTCAACATGGCACTTCCCTCTATCAAAAAAGCTTTCCATGCGAGTGATCACCAGCTGCAGATGGTCGTTGCAATTTACGGACTAACGTATGCTGCTCTTGTGGTTTGCGGAGGACGCTTGGGTGATTTATATGGCAGAAAGAAAATATTTATCCTCGGATTATACATTTTTTTATTGGCTTCCCTGGCCTGTGCTTTTTCGCCTGACATCAGGTTTCTGATTATTTCCAGACTGTTCCAGGGAGTTGGCGCTTCTTTTCTGGCTCCTCAGGTTCTGGCATCCATCAGGGTTTTATTTACCGGTAATGAGCAGCCTAAGGCGGTAAGTATATTCAGTTCTGTATTTGGTCTGGCATCGGTTGCCGGGCAGTTGCTGGGAGGCTTTCTGCTTAATCTTCACTGGAGGGAGTTTTCATGGGAACTGGTATTCCTTGTTAATGTTCCTATTACCCTGATCTGCATTATCGGCACTCATTTTTCCATGGATAATAACCGGGAGGAGAAAAAGCAGAGCATTGATTTTGTCGGTGCATTACTGATGATCGCCTCATTACTGATGTTGATATGTCCTGTTATTTTCGGAAGGAAATACCATTGGGCTTGGTGGATTTTTGCTATTTTACTTTCGGGACTTGTAATGTTGGTTATCTTTTATCAATATGAAGTTAAATCATTGGGGAAAAATAGAGCTGTACTGATAGATCCTATCCTTCTGCAGCATCAGCCATTTGTTCTTTGCCTTCTTATTATTTTCTTTTATAATTTTACGGCAGGACTGTTTATCTGCTATCCATATTACCTGCAGCAGTTTCTACACTCAAATCCCGTAGAAACTGGCCTTGCGATTATTCCGTATGGAGCGGCTTTTTTTCTCGGACCATTAATTGTTCCCAGAATAAAACTTTCTCCATATACAATGACCAATATAGGCTTGGTCTTACTTATTGCAGGATTTTCTTTAACTTCAATATTCATTTATTTACAGGAAAAACCGTCTTTGGGAACGGATATCAGTTTGTTTCTTGCCGGTCTGGGTCATGGTATTGTGATGCCTGTAATGATGCGTCAGGCGATATCTTTGATCAGTAAAGAAAAAGCGGGCCAGGCATCGGGTTTGATCAGTATCAGCATACAGATCGGAAGTGTGACGGGAGGTACTATTATCGGGACTATATTTTTTGGCAGCATAGAATTATGGGCATTCCCAAAAGCTTTTGCGTTGGCTATATTTATAATTGCCGCAGTTCAGATCATCGGAATATTTCTAAATTACACATTGCACAAAAACAACAAATTAAAACAAACCACATCCATTTAATAAACTACATTATACATTATACATTATACATTATACATTATACATTATACATTATACATTATACATTATACATTATACATTATACAAACATTTAAATTATGAATAATACAGAAAAAATCATCACAGAAATAAAAGAATTCCACACCAATATCGAAGCATGGTTCCGTGGAAAAGCTGAAAATCAGGACAGACTGTATGAAAAACTTCTGTCCGGTTTTACAGAAGAATTTAAAATGGTTACCGGCAATGGGGACAGCGTTACTTTAGCCGCATTTTCAGAATGGCTTCCGGGAGCTTATAGTAAATTTCCGGATCGGATCATCGTCCTTGAAAATATTGAAGTGTACAGTACAGAAAGCCACGGAATGGCCTCTTATATAGAAATTCAGACAACAGAAGATTCAATCACCCAACGAAGGTCATCTGCCGTTTTTGTCATTCGTGAAGACAGGGCTTTATGGCTTCATCTTATTGAAAAATGGATATAAATGGATGAAATTATTCTGTAAACTGAAATTTTCAGCGGATAGCCATATTTTTCTAAATTTTGGCTAAAGCCAGATGAATGTTTATAGTGAAGGCGGGCTAAAGCCCGCCCCTATTTCATATTCTAGTCGTATGAGAAATATATACATGTTTTTCAAAATCGCAGTAAAATTCCTAATTAATAAAAATGTAGTTTTATTTTTCCTAAAAATTCTAAAATGCAGTCAATACATGTCTAACGGAAACATCTTACATCTGACATCTCATGTCTCATATCTCGTGTCTTGTATCTTGTATCTTGTATCTTGTATCTTAAGAAAACCATCACCCACTAATTTTGTACACACACCGTTGTCCGCCGGATAAAATGTGACTGACCCTTTCTACCTGATAATCTGTACCGATAAGGCTCCGGAAATTGGATAGTTCAGCACGGCAGAAGCCCTGGCATTCAGCAGCAGCAGCACAGATGGGGCAGTGATTTTCTATAAGGAAATAATCATTGCCTTCTTTTGTCCATTCTGCCATATATCCTTCATCACTGCGCACTTTTACGAGGACATCCAGGCGTTCTTCAAGAGATTTGGTTGTTATTACTGCTTTTTCATACCGTTCATAAGTCTTCTTTTCCCTGTCGTTGATCAGGAGATCCAGTGCATTTTCTCCCAGGAGATTTTTGACGGACCGGAGGATCTGCACCGTTACATCAGCATGGGAATCAGGAAACCGGGACAGGCCTTTTTCAGTGAGGGTATAATAAACAGACGGGCGGCCTACTCCTTCACTTTTTGTAATAGATCTTATGAGTCCTTCTCCGGCAAGATTCAGCAAATGCTTTCGTGCCCCTTCCTTTGTGATGGAGAGCTCTTTAGAGATCAAAAATGAGGTGGCTTCTCCTCTCATCTTCAAAAACATCAGGATTCGGTCAGCTGCCGGTTTCTTCATTTGACAATAATTAAGTTGTTTTATTTTCCAACAACAAATATAGTCATTTTCTATAATCTTCAATTTTTAGGATTAAATCGATATTAATCAAAGTTTTAGACTGCAGTACAAGCTATATAATTAAATAACCATAAAGTTGTTTAATTAAAATATATGTTTACCTTTGAAACACATTAATAAAAATAAAAGTTATGAAGACATTCACACTACCCCAGCTTCCTTATGCATACGACGCGCTGGAACCATTCATAGATAAAGAAACAATGACCATTCACCACCAGCGCCATCATCAGGCCTATGTAGATAACCTGAACACAGCACTGAAAACTGCAGAGGAAGCCAGCGATGATCTGGATTCTATACTTCAAAGAGTCAGCGAATACAGTCCTGCTGTACGAAATAATGGCGGTGGACACTACAACCATTCTTTATTTTGGGAGATCCTTTCTGCGAAGCCTAAATTAAATCCTGAAGGAAAACTGGCAGAAGCCATCAACACAACTTTTGGAAGCCTTGAAGAATCTAAAGCTGAAATGAAAAAAGCAGGTCTGGGACAGTTCGGATCCGGATGGGTGTGGCTGTTTGTAAAATTCAGTGGCTCTCTGGCGATCGCTTCTACCCCTAACCAGGATAATCCCATGATGGATATACAATCGGTGAACAGAGGTTTTCCAATCCTGGGAATTGATGTCTGGGAACACGCTTATTATCTGGCTTATCAGAATAAAAGAGCCGATTATCTGGATGCTTTCTGGTCTGTCCTTGACTGGTCTGTAGTGGAGAAAAAATATGAAGAAGCTTTATCTAAAATCAGATAGAACCGTAAATATCATTCAAAAAAATCACTTATGGATCAGAACGTTTTTATCAATAAAGCAGAAGCTTCCGGGATCGTTGCTTTTGATCTTTTAAAATACAAACCTGCTCTGGAGATCGTGGAACTGGATATCAAAGATCACCTTTTTATGGGAATGATTGTGAAGGAGAAGGAATTTAAGGAATCAATTGCCGCTGTAGACTTTTCTGTGTATTATGAAAAAGCTGTGGCAGTAATCTGTTCAACAGATGCGATTATTCCGCCGTGGGCGTATATGATGCTGATGGAAAAATTATATCCTTATGCCGTGTATGTAGATTTAAATAATGCTGAAACGGTTCTGCTGGACCTCTGGAAACGCCGTCTTACCTATTCCGATCTGAAATGCTATAAAAATCAGAAAGTGGTGGTGAGGGCAAGTACAAATCATGATCCTTCTCTTTATCTTTTGGCAGCCGGGCTTCTGAAACCTTTGGTGAAAAGCCTGATGTACGGTGAGATCGGAATGCCAAAAGTAATTTTTAAAACTTAAAAACAATGAAAGCAATCCTATTCAACGGTTCGCTGGAAAGAAGATCTGAATCCACCTCCGGACGGATCTCTCAATACTTTGCAGAAAGGTTGGAAGCATCAGGTTTTCAGACGGAGATCTTTACGCTTGCAGATTCCGGTATTCCTCTTTTTGATGTCACCCTTACCAAAACACCTTTGGCGGTGGAACGCATGACTCAGCTATTTCTGGAGGCTGACATTCATTTCTGGCTGGCTCCGCTCTATCACGGGAGCATTCCGGGAGTCATGAAAAACTGTCTGGACTGGCTTGAAGTTACCGCCGGATATGATCAACCCTATCTTACGGACAAAATGGTTGGACTTGTGTGCTGGGCGGATGGTCTGCAGGCTATGCATGGAATCAATACGATGGATGTAATCGCTAAATCTCTGCGGGCCTGGCCTATTCCATTCAGTGTTCCCGTGATCAGAACCGCTTTATTTGATCCGCAGGATCCAGCAAAGGTATCTTCTCTGTACGCTGATAAATTCGACAGGCTGATCAGTATTGCCACAACAAAAAAGATAAAAAAACTATCTTAAAATGAAGGATGAAATTACAATCACGGTAAAAGATCAGGGAGGAAATATCCATCATCTGATCTGTCCTCTGGAAATGGGGCTGAGCCTTAAAGATCTGTGTAAAGCTTATGAACTGCCTATGGAAGCGATGTGCGGAGGAATGGCGATGTGTGCAACGTGCCACTGCTATATTCTGGGTGAAACCTCATCGCTGCCTGAAAAAGGTGACATGGAAGAAGCACTTCTCTCCGAACTGTTTACGACAACACCTGCCAGCAGACTGGCATGCCAGATCCAGCTTACCTCCGCAATGGATGGGCTTTCCATAGAAATTGCAGCCCATTAATCAGAAATAAAGATGGCTTGAGCCCTCCTACTGGTGCAAAAAGCTGACTGTTTTTTTCATTTAAGTTATGTTTAGACGGAGGGATTTCCGAGGCTGTGAAGCTGAAAGAAATCCCTTTTTTAAAATGACCTTATAAAATTTAAAATAATTATGGCAATTACAATAACCGATGACTGTATCAACTGCGGAGCCTGCGAACCTGAATGTCCCAATTCAGCGATCTATGAAGGGGCTATTGACTGGCGGTGGCAGGATAAGACAAAGCTTTCAGGAAAAGTGGTCTTTCCGGACGGAACGGAAGCTGATGCAGGAGCTTATCAGCAGGCTTATTCAGACGATGTTTATTATATTGTACCGGGAAAATGTACGGAATGTAAAGGTTTTCACGAAGAACCTCAGTGCAAAACAGTTTGTCCTGTAGACTGTTGTATAGATGATCCTGAACACCGGGAAAGCGACGAAATACTGTTTGGACGACAGGAATTTTTGCATCATTCAGGGGTTCATTAAATTACACAAAAAAGCGGGTTTACGGCCCGCTTTCAGTTTGTCAAATGGTTTGAAATAAAATAGCCCTAAGCTTATAAAGCTTTTATTTCATCATATATTTTCTGTGTAAAAGAGGTATCAATACCCAATTCTTTTCCAAAATTCAAAACAGCACCACCCAATAATTCCAGCTCATTATTTCCTTTTCCAGAATTGACATCAAGCTGCAATGAAGTCGGTGTTTCAAAAGGAAATGTGGAAGCTTTTTCAAATGTTTTCTGAATAATATCTTCATCCAGAACAATCTTTTTGGTGTCCGCAATCTGCTTTATTTCTTTCATAATTTCCGTCGCTTCATGTTTCTGAACCTCATCCGTACACACCGTTCCGATAGAAGAATTATGCTTAGCCGTTACCAATCCGAAACTGGCGATAAAAATATACTTGGTCCAGATATCCATGAGCGAATTATCTTTGAAATCAAAATCAATCTTACTTTCCCTGATCAGCTCTACGATCCAGTTTATATCAGCCGAAAAGTGCTCAGGATCTCTTCCAACAATCATTTTTCCTGCTTTTCCTTTATGTTCTACAATACCTTTTTCTTTAATGTGGGAAGCTACATAAAGGCATGTCGGAAGAATAACGTTATCAGGAATTACTTTCCTTATTCTTTCATAAATATCCGCACCGTTCATCATCGGAAGCAGAACAGTATCTTTGGTAATGATGCCGTTCAGCTGGCTGCAGATATTTTCCAGATCGTATTCTTTCACACAGATCAGCACAAGATCCGGATCTTTAATGTCAGCGATATTTTGCTCAATAGCATCAGGGTGTGTGTGATTCACCGGATGTTCGGGTGAGAGCAGAATCAGTCCGTTCTCTTTCACTTTGCTATATGTTTCACCTCTTGCTACGAAACTCACTTTATATTTTTGAGAGGATTCGTTTTCCTGGTTTATTTTAAATCCAAAATAACCGCCGACCCCGCCAAGTCCTACCACTATAATATGTTTCTTATTCATAAATTTATTTTTAACAAAGATGGGTTTCAAATTCTAAAGTATCACTTGACAAATGAAAAGAAATCAAATTTTATTGATCTCTCTTCTGATGCGACTTAGAGAACTGTCTTTAATTCCCAAATAAGAGGCAATAACCTTCAGGGGCACATATTGGAAAATATCCGGATGCTTCTTCATCAGGTTAAAATACCGTGTAGATGCTTTCTGGCTGGCCATTTCTATCAAACGGTCATGAATGTTATAATAATTAAGGACAAAAAGAAGCCTGCTGAACTCTCTGAATTCCGGGATATGATGAAAATTATGCTGAACATTGTCCAATCCAGTTTCCCAGAAAGTACAGGCGGTGATGGTCTGATAGACCTCTTTGGCGGGCTGCTGTCTGAAGAATGACAGGAAATCATTCACAAAACACGGTGCCGCATAAATATTGGTGGTTATTTCTTCATTATCCTCGTTCAGAATATAGGAACGGACATATCCTTTTTCCAAAAAATAGGTCTTGATACTCACCTCATCCTTGTTCAGAAGAACGGTATTCGCTTTTAAATCAAAATACTTGAATGTTTCTGTAATTTTTTCCACCGTCTCTTTTTCAATGCTGAATAAGGAATGGAAGTATTGATTGAGTGAGGATTTGTCCATGATTATAAGTGTTGAACTAATCATCAAAATTAAACAAATTTCAGGAGAGTTTTCTTTTATTGATCGGTTTTATCAATCATTACAAATTCAGACAAAAGGTTGATGTGGTTTCAAAAATTTTAAAGAGATTTGTACTGTCAGATAACTCATTATTTCAAACACCAAAAAACATTCTATTGAAAACCCAGCCTGTCATTGCAGTCCTTTTTCCCGGAGATATGGGAACCCAGGTAGCGAAAGCACTTATCAATCAAAACTTTAAAGTCATCACTGCAGGAGAAGCAAGATCAGCCCGCACATTACAAAATATACAAAACTCAGGGATTATAGACACCGGTTCCCTTCAAAACACTGTTGAGCAGGCCGATATTATCCTTTCTCTTACCAGCCCGGAAGGAAGTCTGAAGATTGCAGAAAGTACTGTTTCCTGTTTAAAAAATACGGCTAACTGTCCTCTTTATGTAGATTTGAATTCCAATACTCCGGCAATAGCCTTATCTATTGAAAACTTGTTTACATCAGTGAACATTCCTTATGTGAACGGAGCGGTAATGGGTGCTTCTCAGGATGTTCCTGACAAAGCAGTTTTAGTGGTAAGTGGCATTAACAGACATTTATTTATTGATCTGTTTGCTTCCGTATTTAAAATAAAAGATGCCGGTGAAAAGGCAGAAGCTGCATCTGCTTACAAACTTTTGTTTTCTATGGTGAATAAAGGGATGAACGCTTTATTTTTTGAAACCATGACGGCTGCTGCTCATTTTGGAATTCTGGATGAGCTGAATGAAAGCCTGCAGGAATTTCTTCCCGGAACTTATCAGGATATGATCAAAACTACGCCCACCTATCCGCAGCATATCGCCAGACGCATTGATGAAATGAAAGGTCTCGCTGACATGTTAAGCAGTGAAAATCTTCCCCATATCATTGCTTCCGCAACTGCCGAAACATTTGAAAGGGTTTACCACTCCCATATTTTTGAAAACGAAAACCCCGAGGGAGTTATAGAAGCTTTTCAGAACTTTAAGAAACTGTCGGACAAAAAATAATAAAGCTTTATAGCTTAAAATTCTTCCCAGCCTTCATTTTGAGGATCATATTTTGCAAACTCACCCGTATCAGTAAATTCTGATGCGGTCATACCCACTTCAAAGATAGAGCTTTCACTTAAATTGGCATTAAAATAGAGCCCTCTTTCGGTAAGCAAAGCCCTCCCGAAATCTTCATCAGGATGATTGAAATGAAGGCCTGAATCATTTTCATTGATCAGTTCGTATTTATATTTTAAAAGCCGGTCTTTTAATCCCTCAAACTGCTCTTTTGTCAGTGGAACAAGGTTTTCTTCGCGGTCAAAAAAGCTGTCGTCATTGGCTGCCTGTTCTTTTTTTTTGGTTTCAATGCTGAATACCTGGATATTATAGCTCATGAGAAGGTGTTGATTATTGATTGGCCAATATAATACTTTTATACGTATTCATGCGGTTTGTTTCATGGTACATATTACAAAGGATCATGATTTCATCTGTATTATATTCTTCAGCCTTTTCCTGCAACCTTCCAGAAATATGATCTGGTGTGTCTATAATGATATGACTCAGGATCTTAAAAAATTCTTCCTCATCCTCACTTCCTGATATTTTATCCTCAATTATTTCAGTAGGCAGAAGTGCTTCGGGAGCCTGAATATGCCGTGCCTGAAGAAACTGGTAAGCCATTCCATAAGCATTATGACGGGCGGACTGCAGATTTTCCGCCACAGATACAGCAACTGCAACCTGCAGTGAAGGAATCGGGCTGTACTGGTTTCTGTCAAATTCATTCAAGTAAGTGTCTGTACTTGCTGTCCCTTTTTCACTTCCCATAAAATCTGCATAGGAATAGCTTATCCCATGTTTTGCAGCTTCCCTGGCAGATTGAACACCGGAACCCAGCCAGAGAATCTCCGGCAGATGAACCAAATCCCGGGGCTGGGCAATAAGTCCTTCATAAATTCCTTCCTCTTCTTTGATATATTGGATGATTTCTTCAAGTTTGGTTTCCTGACTGGATAAGATGACAGGTCTGTGATTATTCAGTGCTGATACGGCATCCTTTAAGCCTCCGGGAGCTTTGCCAAGACCGAGAATAAAGCGTTCCGGATAAAGACTGCCCAGCATTTTCGTCCATTCTGCAAGCTTGTAGGCAGAATAATTTTTCATCATGATGCCTCCCGTTCCTACTTTGATGCGTTGGGTTCTGCTTAGAGTGACTGCAGAAAGAATCTCCGGACTTGAGCTTCCATAGGCTTCCACCCCGTGGTGTTCGGAATACAGTATATTATGAAATCCTGCTTTATCAGCAAATACGGCAAGATCAATGCTGTTTTTCAATGCGTCAAAAGCACTGCCTCCTTTAACGGTTGGCGACTGATCCAGAATTCCTAATTTTAATTTCATACCCAACGTCTGCTTTTACTGTAAAAATAATCTATCTGCATCAAAAATGAAATCAAAATGGTCAGAAATTTTATACCTCTAAAAAACTTTTATATTAAACTTTTTTTGAATTTGTCAATGCTTCAAGCCTTGCTTTGGCATAAGTGATTTGTTCTTTTTCTTTCTCAGGATCCGGTTTGTTTTTCAGATACAAATTATAATACAGCACTGCATTTTTAGGCTGTTTCAGGTTCTGGTCGTACAAAAGACCCAAACGGTAATAGATATTGCTGCCGTTATCAAAGGTAAGCCCTCTTTTGTAGGCTTCCAAAGCGTCAGTAAATTTATTATTGTCTTCATAGATGCCACCCAAAGCAGTGTAATAAAGAGCCGTATGATCAGATATTGCCTCATCAATCGTCTTTTTAGCATATACGGCAGCCTTATCATATTCCTTCAGTTCACGGTAGCTCAGTGCCATAAAATACAGCGTCCCTTCATTCTGCACACCGAGGTTTTCCAGTGTTTTAAAGAGAGCTGTACATCTTTGATAGTCTTTTAAATAAAAAAAAGCCTGCCCCATTTCATTGATCACATTCACATCCGTATTCTCTTTCATCAGTTTTTCTCCAGTTTCAATGACCTCTTTGTATTTGCCCAGCTGGTTGGCCAATGGAAGCTGCGCCTGCTGTAGTGTAAAATTTCCGTTATCTGCATCAATGGCTGTTTTAAGAATATCATAAGCCTGCTGATACTGTTTAAGTTCCCGGTAAGCCGTAGAAAGGTCAAAAGCTATATCAGGATCTGTATTATTTAGAGCATTCGCTTTTTTTAGATATTTAAGTTTTGCATCAGGAGTATCTGCAAAGCCCGACATCTGTTTGTAAGCGGTGAAATTCAGACTGTCCAGCTGAATAATTTCTAAAAGGTAGGCTTTAGCTTTTGTTGCATTCCCTCTTCTTGAATTAATATGGACAAGACTGAATAAAACAGGCAGGTTATTCGGCTCAACTGCATTGACTTTGAGATAATTTTTCTCAGCTTCCGGAAGCTTCCCGGACATCATATTGCAGTAGGCCATCTGGCTCAATACTTTTACATCCTTTGTATCTTCAGGATAGATACTCTGCAGATATTGGGCAGCTTCGGCATAACGCTGGGTTTCGTAATATTCCAGAAGCTTTTCTTTATCTATAGTCTGAGCCGCTATATTTTTAAAGCTGAAAGTAATAAGCAGTACGGAAAGCCAGAATTTCATAATTGTGATTTGTAACTAAATTATCAGTTATTTTAATATTTTCCAAATTTTACAGCCAAAATTATTCACAGGTTAAAGATTTATAAAATCATCTTTAAAATATTAAAAAATTAATAATCCGTTAAACACATCCATCTTCTTTATTAATAATTTTGGGCAGATTTAAACTGGCTATGTTATATATTTTAATGGTTGTCATCCTGCAGGCTTTAATTACGCTGGCTGTTTTACTCTGTCTTGCGAAAAACAGAAAGTCTTTTCATAATATGCTGCTGCTTTATATCCTGACCGTTCTGGTGGATATGGGGTATGAATATTTTATCATCAACAGGTTCGGATACGAATCTATCCTTTATGAAATACCGGGCAGCCTCAGAATTTTCAAAGGTCTTATATTTTTATATATTACTTTTTATCTGATCAATTTCAGGCATCGGGACAAGCTGAAATATCTGTTCTACCCTTTCTGTATGATTGTTTTCATTCATACTTTCGGATTGTCGGCAAAGCTGTTTGGTTACAAAGAAGGCGATATAATCATCCGTTTTTACTTAAAATATATTGCCAGTTATTATGTCCGGTACTGGATCGGAAGTATCATTTTCTGTATGAGTCTACTGTATTATTATCAAAAAAAGATCAACAATCCTTTTATTAAAAAATTCAGGCTGTTCCTTTCTTTCGTTTTACTGAGTGTACTTGCTTTTTGGGGCAGTTATAAATCCGGCATGAATATTCTTGTGTTTCAGAAAATTTATAACCTTTCATTTTTAATACAGTTCGCCTGGATATTGTACGTTTATATTTTAACGTACCACGAACAACAGAAACAGGACACCCCTAAATCAATTGAAGAAATTCCTTTTAAAGAAAAGTATCAGTATAAAGATCTCTCTAAAATAGATTTTGAAAAAATAAAATCGTCAATAGAGGAATTTTATGACAAAAGCATCGTCTATCTGGATGAGAGCTTTACACTGGAACAGCTTTCACAGTATCTGTCTGTTTCCAAAACTGATCTTACCATTACTTTCAGCCAGCATCTGACATCCAATTTCCATGAATATACGAACCGCAACCGGGTTTTGCAGTTCAGACGTATGTTGCAGGAAGAACCCCATTCTAATGTGACCGATCTGGCTTATCAATGCGGGTTCAAATCTAAATCTACTTTTTATAAATATTTTAAAAAGGAATTCAACTGCTTACCCACCGATTATATTTTGTGATTCCAAATTCTATATTACAATTAATTAATATTCACAAAACACTACAAATCAATTAATTACTAAATACACCAAATTACATTAGTCTGTTAAAATTTAAATGAACTGAATTCTTTCTCAGGGAAAACATCTTTGCAAAAATTTTAAGAATGTTACGAGAACGATTTTTTTTAACAGTTGCAGCCGGATTCTTACTGGGAGATTTTGCCATAGCCCAAACCTCTGTACACGGTGTTGTTGTAGATCAACAAGGGAATTTGCCCAATGCTTTAGTTTATGTAGAAAATAAAGGCGAAAAAATAACATCCAATACAGACGGATCTTTTGTATTAAGTAATATTCCGGATGGAAATTACAGACTGGTTATTGAATATATCGGTTACGAAAATACCTATCTGCCTTTTACCATAACAGATCAAAAGCCATTGGAATTTGGGATCATCAGAATAGGCGAAAAAAAACCAAAAGAGAATGCAATTCAGGAAGTGGTGGTCACCAGTGTCTATAAAGCGTCACAAGCCAGAGCCATCACGATGAAGAAGAACTCTAATACTATTACAGAAGTTCTGAGCGCAGATGCAATTGGTAAATTACCGGACCGTAATGCTGCAGATGCCGTACAGCGTATGCAGGGAGTATCTATTGAAAGAGATATGGGAGAAGGACGTTTTGTAGCGGTAAGGGGTACTCCGGTTCAATGGACCTCTTCTACATTGAACGGCAACAGAATGCCCAGTGCAAGCGGTGACAATGCCAACAGAGGAGTCCAGATGGATATTTTTCCTTCGGAACTTATCCAGAATGTACGTTTATCCAAAGCCCTGACTCCTGATCTCGATGGCGACGCTATCGGCGGAAATGTAGACTTTATTACAAAAACATCTCCCAACAAAGAAACGCTGGCTATAAGCACCGCCACAGGATATGTCAATATGTCTAAATCCCCAACGTTCAACTCTTCTATTGTGTATGGGAACAAAATTAATGATAAGCTTAAATTCATTACTTCTGCTGTGATATGGCAACGCTCCGGTGCCATAGATCAAATGCGTAATATTTTCAATTATGGTTTAACGGGTCAGGCGGCATCCTACTCCATCAATCAGTTGCAGCTGCGTGATTATCTGGCAGACAGAAGAACGTTGGGTTTCAATTACGCCATGGACTATGATATCAATAGCAGGAACAAGCTGTATTTCAAAGGATTGTACAGTCAGTACAAAGACGGGCAATCTGTTCGGGAAACTTATTTTAATTTTGATACTAAAAATGTCACGCTGCAGGCAAGACATGCGGATTATCTTACGGATCTTTATTCTATGCAGTTTGGTGGAAATCATAAAGTAGGTCAGCGTCTGGAAATAGACTGGTCACTGTCTAAAGCCCGATCAAGTTTCAAGTTTAATTCTCCTGAAAATTTAGACGAACATGACAGAGGCTACCCTATTGTGAATTTTATACAGCCTATGACGTATGGAAATCTGTCTTCCGATGGCAGAAAGTATTTTGCGATGGATGCTCCGGATCATATAGGAGATTCGGGGAACTTTACTTTACCTGGTCATCAGGCATCAGTGTCTGCCAGTCAGCTGAAACTGAACCAGATTATTCTCAGCCAGAACCGAAACAGTGAAACCGATCTGAGAGGACAGACTGATCTGAAATATACGGTTACCGATAATTTTAAACTGCAATTTGGAACAAAATTCAATAATAAAGAAAAAGTAGTAGATTCTTCTGTATTGGTATGGATGCCGAAATCTGCGTTAGGTATTCCCGGAGCTCCTGTAAGCTATATGAGCCAGTTTGAACAGAATTCTTTTCCTTTTAAAGGAGGTTTTATGAATCCTATCGGTAATCCTTATCAATCAGCCATCATCAATCAAATCACCAACGGCCAGATCGATCAGTTTTATGATCCGGCAACACAAAACAGCCTGGGCCTTATGCAGGTAAGCGGGAAAAACAGTAATTCCAATGTGACCAGCTCGTACAGGGGAACGGAGAACGTTTGGGCAACTTATATCATGGGAACCTGGAAGGTCAGTGAAAATCTGCAGTTGCTGGGCGGCGTAAGGAATGAATACAATACCGTTTCTTTCTATGGAAAAAAAGTAGTTTCCAATAGTACAGGAACTACAGCAGAAGATATCAAAGACAGCAAAAAATATAATATTATCCTGCCGATGGTCAATATGAAATGGAAGCTCAGCAATGACAAAATCCTGAGAGCCGCCTATACCAGATCTTTCGCCAGACCAGACTTCAATGATCTCAATCCGGGAACTATCGTCAATGATCTCTCCAATACAGTAACGCAGGGAAATACACAGCTGAATCCTACCTTTTCCAACAATTTCGATCTGATGTTTGAGAATTATTTCGGAAAACTTGACCTTGTGACTGCCGGTGCTTTCTATAAAGACATTACCGATCTGATCTATAAAGACCAGTCTATTCTAAACGTCAATGGACTTCCTTATACTTTTACAACTCCCAAAAATTTAGAAGGAGCCCATCTGTACGGTTTTGAAGTGGGAATCTCCAAACGGTTTGAAAACCTACCCGGATTTCTAAAATATATGGGCTTTGAGGGAAATTACACTTATATCGCTTCCGAAATGAATATGCCGGTCTATGAAAACGGAAAGCAGACGGGAACGATGAAAACAACAATTCCCAATCAGGCCAAACATATTTTTAATACTATTTTATTTTTTGAGACCAGTAAATTTATGCTCCGTCTGGCAGGAAACTATAAGGGAGACTACATAAGCGAAATAAGAACTGCTGCCGGTCCGGATCATTACCAGCATTTTGATAAAAACTTTACGGTAGATGCTTCTACCTCATACAGCATCAATAAAAATATCAGACTATTTATAGAACTGAATAATATTTTTAACGAGCCCAACCGTTACTATATGGGAGAAAAATCCAGAGTTGAAAACCTTTCCTATTCCGGAATAAGAGGTCAGCTTGGTGCTACTTTCAATTTTTAATACAACTTTATAATTATCAATTTTTATGAAAAAATATATGTATACCGCTGCATTAGGTGCGGCTAGCCTTTTCCATGCTCAGGAAAAATGTAAAGACATCAGAATTAATCAGATTCAGGTAGTAGGAACCCACAATTCTTATGCAGAACCTGTAGATCCTAAAGTACTGGATCTGGCAACCCCAATCATCAGGAATCTGATGAAAAAATACGATTCCTCGATGTCCTCCGAACAGAAGGCCAAGTTCCAGGAATACCATCCCAATGGAATGGATTTTCAGGATGCTCTTAATTATAACCATCCCGATTTTGTTCAACAGCTGAATGCCAATCTTCGGGGTTTAGAACTGGATGTATATTATGATCCGGACGGCAACCGTTTCAATCATCCTGCTTCATACCGGGTATTACAGGAGAAGGGAGTAAAAGACCTTGCTCCTCACAACACAAAAGGTCTGGAAAAACCTGGATTTAAAGTGCTGCACATGGCAGATATTGATTTCAGGTCTCATTATCCTACATTAAAAGATGCTTTAACGGAACTCCGTCAATGGTCAGATCAGCATCCTCAGCATACCACTATATTTATTATGGTTGAAGCTAAGGATTCAGGATTTCCTATTTTTTCGAATCCTACCCAGGTTTTACCTTTTACTCAAAAAGCTTATGACGAGCTGGATGCAGAAATCATAAAATATCTTGGAAAAGATAAGATCATTACTCCTAAAGAAATTCAGGGTCAATTTGCTACACTGCGTGAAGCTGTGACACACAACAACTGGCCAAAAGTACAAGATAGTAAAGGGAAATTCATCTTCATGCTGCTGCCCGGAAGTGCAGGCACTTTATCTACCAAAAACAACCCTTATCTCATCAATGGTTCTTTGGAGAAAAGACTCATGTTTATGGAAAGTGAGCCCGATGACAGTTTTGCAGCCTTTATTTTAAGAGATAATGCCATAGTTCGTCAGCAGGAAATTCAGGCTATGGTAAAACAGGGTTTTATGGTAAGAACAAGAGCCGACATTGAAACCTATGAAGCTAAAGTGAATGATTTTACCCGCTCAAAAGCAGCCTTCAGCAGCGGATCGCAGGTGATTTCTACCGATTTTTTCCATCCCGGAAATACGTATGGGACCTCTTATTTCGTACAACCTCCGCAGGATAAAGATTATCTGATAAATCCTATCAATACCAACTGTAAATAAACAATAAAGCGGCCTCAAAATATTTTTTGAGGCCGTTTTTCGTTTCTGTACATCAATAGTTGAGCTTAAATGGAACTCTATATTGAATTCTGTTACAATTACTTACTTTTGTAACTTACTTTATAAAATCAATATCATTTTAAAGCAGACAGATTATTTATGACCAACGGTTTTTATTGCGAATTTATCCAGCCGGAAAAACAGATTGCTGAATTTGTAGAAAATATAGGAATGTTTCATAACCCGTCGGATGAAACTAAAGAAGTCGTTGTGTTACCCGATGGCAGGATCGATCTGTTTTTTATGAAAACAGGATCGGAACCGTTCATTACTATTCTTCTGGGGCTTGAAACCGAAGCTGAACAAAGAAGTATTCCGCCTGACACAATTGCTTTTGCAGTCAGTTTCCGGCCGCTTGCTGTCGAATATATTCTGTGTACTCCCATTGCAGATCTGCTGAACAGCGGTAAGAATCTGAATGACGATTCCTGGAATCTGAATGATGATGATCTTAAAGATCTTGAAATATTCACTCAAAAAATAACAGCAAAAATAAGAGCACGGTTACCTGAAACGGTTGATGAAAGAAAACGCAGACTCTTTGAACTCATCTATTCATCGAATGGCGAAACAAGTGTGAAAGAGCTTTCAGAAAAAACTGGCTGGAGCAGTCGGCAGATTAACCGTTATTTTACCCAGCAGTTTGGACTTTCTTTAAAAGCCTACTCTACCATTCTTCGTTTCAGAGCTTCATTACAGCATATTGCAGAAGGTAAGCTGTTTCCTGAACTCAATTTTGCTGATCAGACCCATTTTATCAAAGAGATTAAGAAATTTTCAGGGGTTGCCCCGAAAGAATTATCCAAAAATAAAAATGACCGATTTATACTATTATCTGTTTTGAAAGAGAAATAATTTTGCTTCAGTAAAATGATTCAAAATGTTAATAGAAAATAAATCAGTAGCCATTATAGGCGGTGGCCCGGGAGGGCTAACGCTGGCCAGACTTTTACAGTTGAACAATGCAGATGTAAAGGTATATGAAAGAGATCTTAATAGAAGCGCCAGAGTCCAGGGTTCTCCACTCGACATGCATGAAGATTCCGGAATGGCAGCTTTAAAAGGAGCCCATCTGTTGGAAGAATTCAAGCAGAACTTCCGTCCCGGTGCAGACAAAACCCTGATCGTCAATGAGCAGGCAGCAATATTTTTCAGTGATCATGAAACAAAGCCTGATGAAGATTTCGGCAACGCCTATTTCCGTCCTGAGATAGACCGGCGACCTTTAAGGAATATGCTTCTGGATTCTTTAAAACCTGGAACGGTGGTATGGGATAGCCATTTTATTTCAATGGAAGCCCAAAACGGAGGATGGCTGCTGCATTTTAAAAACGGTTTTTCAGCCTATGCAGACCTTGTTATTGCAGCAGACGGGGCAAATTCCAGGATCCGTCCTTACCTTACAGACCTCAAACCGATCTATTCTGGCATATTAATGCTTGAAGGAAATATTGATGATGCAGAAATTAATGCTCCACAGATCAAATCGCTGATAAAAAACGGAAAAATCATGGCTTTTGGAAATCATAAGAACCTTCTTCTCGGCCAGAAAGGCGATGGTAATCTGGGATTTTATGCAAGCTTCAGGGCTGATGAAAACTGGGCAGCGGAAAGCGGACTGGACTTTTCTGATCAGAAACAGATGCTGGAATGGTTTAAAAATGAATATTCTGAGTGGAACAGCATCTGGTATGAACTTTTCCAGAATGCAGCAATTCCTTTCATTCCCCGGCCAATCTATTATATGCCTTTGGAACAGGGATGGAAAACACTTCCTAATCTGACCTTGCTAGGAGATGCAGCGCACGTAATGCCACCGTTTGCCGGGGAAGGTGCCAATATGGCGATGCTTGATGCGATGGAATTGAGCAAATGCTTAACTTCTGATCAGTTCGGTACCTTACAGGAAGCGATCGCTTATTATGAAACTGAAATGCGTAAAAGAGCAACTGAAGCCATTCAGGAATCTTTAGAAAACGGGGATAAAATGCACTCTGAAACGGCATTAGAAACCATGCTGGAGTTTTTCGGAGGGCATTGAACCAGTTTTGATGTTTAATTTCGTCCAGGCCTGAAGACTACATCACTGCTCTATGCTTGCTCATTGACGTTGATTTGAGATTGAATTTATCCCCACCTTAATCATTAAGAATATTCCGGTGAAAAGTTTTACATATATTTGAAAAACAGGAAGAAGTGCAAACTGGCTTCCCGGACATTACATTTAACGATAAAAAAAATAACATGAAAAAAGTAACAGGAATCGGGGGCATCCTTTTCAAATCAAAAGATCCTAATGCAATGAACGATTGGTACAAAACGCATCTTGGCCTTGAAACAAGTCCATACGGAACCAGTTTTGAATGGCGTGAAAGTGAAGACACCTCCAAAAAAGGACTGACACAATGGGCTCCTTTTGCGGAGACCACAAAATATTTTGAACCGTCTGCAAAAGATTTTATGATTAATTACAGGGTAGAAAACCTGGAGGCACTGGCAGAAGAATTGAAAAAGGAAAATGTGACGATTCTTGACAGTATCGAAACGTATGATTATGGAAAGTTTCTGCATATCCTGGATCTTGAGGGGAATAAAATTCAGTTATGGGAGCCAATTGATTAACCGTTTTTATAATTCATCAGGAATAAATTTTACAGCAATATAAAAGTCCGGTAATGTACCGGACTTTTTTGATTTATTGGGCATCAAACTATTGGGTTACTTTGATCATTGCCCGGGTAATTTGCTCTTCTTTTTCTTTGGAATAGGTAGAATCAAAAGGTTTCATCACATCAAATAAATACTGGTAAAAAGGAGTGATTTTCTGTATATTTTCGGATTCCTTTACCGCTTTTTCTTTCCCCATCTGCTGAAGCTCCCTGATGAAAACATTGAATTTTTTATCAATCGGCTCTATAGATTTTACAAGGTATGCGTAGGCTTTATCATCCTGCCCCAATTTTTGGTAAGCATCAGTCACTGCAGAAACTACCATAGAATATTCCATGGGTTTCACTCTCATCTGTCTGGCCGACTGTTTCTGGAATGCCGATGAAAGACTCAGATAATAATCGTATTCATCAAAGATATCCTTTTCCAGGATTTTTGCCAGTTGAAGCCCTTTCTGCTCCTGCCCTGCTATGATATATCCAGTTACAATTGAACTTAATGAACGTGGATCATTGTATTTTTCAGCAGGAATTTCTTTTGAAACCAGATCCAATATTTCCAGAGCTTTTTCCTTCTGTCCACTTAATGCCAATTTTGAAGCTGCTCTGCCTGCGGTCATCCTGTAACCCATGATATTTGAAGTGGCTGCTTCATCATAATGAATACTGAGATCCTTAAAATTTCCCCATTTGAAACTTTTCACAATATGATAAAGTGAATTGACATCTACCCTGCCTGTATCACCATCCGGACCTTGAGCTGTATGTATGGGCACCAGCTTATAGCTGAACCCTTCAAACTGGAGATATTCATCAAGATAGAAAATATTTTCGCTGTCGTAAATCCCTCCTGATGAGAAGTTGATCGGACGTTTCCAGTCGAAGTTTGCGAGCATATCCATGATCATAAGGTTATTTTTGTAAAGGGTGTTTCCTTTGTAGGTGATCATGATCTGGTTCACAACATTCGGAAGATCAGCCTGAGTGATAATTCCTGCTTTTAAAGCATTTTCTTTGTTAACAGGAAGAATGAATTTATTCACCGGAAGAATATTGTACTGCTCAAACTTTTCTTCCCCGAAATACATTTTCAGAAGCTCATCTTTTTCAGGGGTTTTAATTTTCAGAAAGCTAACTGCCTCTTTCAGCGTTAATGAATCCTGGGTAAGGTATTTTCTAAATGCTTGGAATTCGGTATCCGGAACGCCCTGCTCTTTTAACATGGAGAAAAATCCCTCCCAGTCTTCTTTTTTCATCATATAGATCTGGTCGTTCACCCCATCTCTGTAATCTTCATGGTTCAGTTGAGTGGGAATTCCTGCTGCATTGTATGTTTTTCTTTTCACCTGATCTATGTACCAGGGAGTCGCTAAAAGTGTAAAATTTACAGTTTTTACATCATCGCGGAACCGTTCTGTCTCCTGAATAGCCCAAACCGGAAAAGTATCGTTGTCGCCGTAAATAAAAATAATATCATCTTTGGAAAGTGATTTCAGAAATGAAAAGGCGTAATCCCTTGCTGCAGATTTTTTGCTTCTGTCATGGGGTGTATAATTTTGAAAACCCATCATAAAAGGTATACCCAGCAAAATAATTCCTAATGCAATATTGACCGTATTTGATTTTACTTTAGATTGAATCAACCATAAAATAGCACCGGCTCCCATCCCGATCCAAATGGCAAAAGCATAAAAAGAGCCTACCATTGCATAATCTCTTTCCCTTACTTCAAAAGGTTTTACACCGGTATAAAAAACAATTCCGACACTCGTTAAAACAAATAGGGAAAGAAGTGCATAGAATCTTCCAAAGTCTCTGTTCAGCTGGAAAAAGAAACCGATTAATCCTAATATCAATGGTAAAAAGAAGAATTTTACCGTACTTTCATTCTTGAATTTAGCAGGCATTTTATCCTGATTCCCTAATAAAGCATTGTCGATAAAAGAAATCCCGGAGATCCAGTTACCTTTAGTGTTTTCCATGTTTCCTTCCAGATCGTTCTGCCTTCCCACGAAATTCCACATCAGGTATCTTACAAAATAATAACCGTTTTGGAATGTAATGAAATAGTCCATATTCTGAGCTAGTGAAGGCTTTTGAACATTGATCAGATTGTAAGGTTTAACCTTTAAATAATCTGCTGCAGTAATGGATTTATCTTCATACTTACCTCTCAATTCGTCAAAGATCTGCTTGGCCTGAGGATTATCTGCCACTTCTTCATTGGCATCATTGAAGGTAAAGTCCGGAGCTCCATACATTGAAATGTAGTTCGCCATCACATCCTTATCCTGATTGAACATTCTGGGCATTAAGCTGATCTGAGATTGACTGAAAATATAATTGAAACGGTCACCTGTCTTTCTGTAGGTTCCGGTTTTTTCATCTTTTTCATAGATCTCACCTGTTTTCTGGGTCTTAAAACTTCCGTCTTCGTTCTTTTCAATCCCGTTGGCATCAAGGAAAGCAGTGTAATTCTGTCCATAAATCGTTGGCCAGTCTCCATACTGCTCTCTGTTATAATAATCCAGCATACCGATAGCAGTATCCGGATCGTTAAGGTTCATCGGAGGATTTGCGTTCGCTCTGATGGGAATGACCATCCAGCATGAGAAACCGATAATCATATACACTACTGACAAAGCCACTGTTTGATAGATATTTCTTTTTGCTTTCCTGGCATATTTAATCATGAAATAAGATAGGAGAATCATGAGAATAAATGCTGCAATCGTACCTGAGTGGAAAGGAAGTCCAAGTCCGTTCACAAAGAATATTTCCAGTCTTCCGAACATCGTCATGATCAGCGGGAAGATAATTTTAAAAACAATGATCAGGATTCCAAGCGTTATTGCATTGGCCCAGATAAAGTTCTTCCAGGTAAATTTGTAATTTCTTGCGTAATACACCAGACAAACGGCTGGAACTGCAAGCATCCCCATCATGTGTACCCCAACTGAAAGTCCCAATACAAAGAAAATAAGGATGATCCATCTTTCACTGTCTTTGGCCAGGTATTCATTTTCCCATTTGGTGATCAGCCACACTAAAAGTGCAATAAACATAGAAGCCATGGAATATACTTCCCCTTCTACCGCCGAAAACCAAAACGTATCTGAAAATGTAAAGCATAATGCACCTATAGCTCCTGCAAAAAGAATAGAAATCTTCTGATGCTGGGTTATTTCTTCAAAATCTTTATTCAGTAGTCTTCTTACGAAATGGGTGATCGTCCAGAACAGAAACAAAATGGTAAATGCACTAAAAAGCGACGACATTGCGTTGATCACAATGGCATAGTTCTGTTCATTTCCAGCTGCAAATATGCTGGCCACAGAACCCACAATCTGGAATAAGGCAGCTCCGGGAGCATGCGTTACTTCAAGTTTTACTGCTGAGGAAATGTACTCACCACAATCCCAGAAACTGAGATAATGCTCCATGGTGGAAAGATAGGTGATCAGCGCAATTGTGAACAGTACCCATCCTAAAACGGTGTTCCATTTTTTAAAAGACCAGTGCTTCATATACTATGTAATTCAATACATAGTATGACAACCCGGACTGGAGAACTATTACATGAATATCCAAAATAATTATTACTCCATCTTGAATTTTCCGTTTTTACAGTCTGAAATCAGCGTAGAATTCAGAAAAGTTTATTCCCGGTCAGAAGGTTCTCCGTCTTTGAAGTTCCTTAATAGTTTAAAATAAAAAAGATTTTAAATTTAAGCAGGCTTATTATTTTGGAGTTGAAATACTTCTTAATTCACCTATCTCTTTGACCAGCTTCGGGTACATTTTCTGCAGATCGGCACCGCCTTTGGGCTCACGATTCAGGCTCCGTTCCATACCGTCATAATCGTTTTCAGGATACAATTCATATACCGTATCTTTTATGATAGATTCTTCATCATCATGATTTTGTGCATACGCATCATCGGCAACATAAAGCAAACCTTCTGCCCAGCAGTCTGCGATATCAAAACTGTATTTTCCGTTTACGAATGACTGAATATTTGATTTTATATCTTCAAAAAGCTCTTTTCCTTTTAACAGCAACCAGCATCTGAAATACAAAAATCCGTCATCCGAAAGATAATTATCGAATGTGTAAACTCCGTTTTCATTTGTAAAATCGGATTCAAGAATAATGGAGAGTTCTGCTATTTTAGCTGTATACAATTCAGCCAGCTTTTCCTGCAGTGTTTTTTCGAAAAGTATCATTCTCTCCTTTCCAAATTTCGATAAATGATCGGTCAGGTTTTCAATGTGTTCATCTACATCATATTCACTCCAGTGGGCTTTTTTATATTTATTGGATTTCTCAATAGCTTCCCAGAAATAAATATCTGCTTTTTCATTTTCAGAAAGTTCTTTCTTTTTAGGAACCTCCCCGTTTTCCGGAATTTCGGTGTAACCTTTCTTTTATTTTCTGGGCAATCAGCTTTTCGGATTCTTTGATGCATTCATTTTCATCTGCAAATTCTTTAATGGTTTCTCTGCCTTTTGTTCCGGCTTTTCCAAAAGTTATGGCCTGTCGTTTTCCTGAACATTCAATGTTCCAGAATTTATCGGATAATTCTTCCTAATTGATAAAGTTTCTTTTCATAAAAGCCTGTGATGGTATTCTTTGTTAAAGGAAAGTGAAACTACGGAAAATCAATGAAAGTAAAAAGCAAAAATATCCTGATGCTGCAGGTTTTCACTTAATTTTAAATTTAATACGTATTATTCAACCCACCATCCAGAGGAATGCTGGTTCCGGTGAGATAGGATGAATATTCTGAGGCCAGAAAAGCTGCCAGATGTCCATATTCTTCAGTCTTCCCAAGTCTTTTCATTGGAATTTTATTTTCTCTTGCCTTTTTTATTTCTTCCTGAGATTTGCCTGTCAGCTGAGATTCATGGCTGATCAGATTCTGAATACGTTCTGTATCGAAATACCCGGTCAGAATATTATTTACCGTGATATGATGCTGAGCAACTTCATTGGATAAGGTCTTTGCCCAGGCAATTACCGCAGAACGGATAGAATTTGAAAGAGATAAATTATTGATCGGTTCTTTTACAGATAAAGAAGAAACATTAATGATACGCCCGTTTTTTTGTTTGATCATGTGTGGCAAAGCCAGCAGTGTGGTTTCACAGACTGTTTTAAAAAGCAGGTCAAATGCTTTCTGATAATCATTTACTTTTTTATCAATAGCTAGTCCAGGCTCCGGGCCGTTGGTATTATTGACGAGAATATCTATAGAATTCTTGCTGAAATAGCCAGAAATAGTTTTTCTGTAGCTCTCAAAATCAGAGAAATCTGCGACCAGATACTGGTGTTTCTGGTTAGAATCAATTACAGGAAGTGAAGATACTATATTCTTTAGTTTCATTTCATTGCGGGCCATCACTGTAACGTTGGCGCCACATTTGGCAAGCTCCAATGCGATTCCTAAGCCAATCCCCTGAGTAGCTGCTCCTACTAATGCATTCTTTGATAAAAGTTGAATATTCATAAGCTGATCCTTTTCTGATTGTTTACAGATAAATGTAGCAAAAAAGCTTTAGATTTCAGGTCAATGGATCATTAATAATTATTCCCATTTTATTGGGGAAGTGCGGGAAGCGGTACTCTTTCAGGTTTTGAGGATAGGGTTCGCAAAAATGCTTCCAACTGGGAAATTTCTTCATCGGTAAGATCCAGAAGACGGACAAAACCTGATTTTTCGGAGTTAAATGTGATGCCGTTATGAATGGTGGAACGTTTTTGGGAATGCTCAGGATTCCCTTTGCTGTAAAACTGGATCACTTCTGTTAAAGTAGTCATAGAACCATTATGCATCCACGGTCCGGTTCTGGCAACTTCCCTTAATCCGGGTATCCGAAATTTCCCGGCATCTTCAGGGGTTTTAGTCAACAGATACCTGCCGAGATCTTCTTCTTTTGAGCCTAATAAAGAGGTTCCTATATTTTCAAACTGGTTATTGGAAAAATAACTGGAGCTGTGACAGTTCATGCATTGTGCTTTGGTTCTGAAAAGATGGAGTCCCATAAGCTCATCATTGGAATATACATCCGCCTTTCCATCAATGAACTGATCAAATTTAGAAGTTCCGCTTTTAACGGTTCTTTCAAACGCAGCGATGGCTTTAGAAATCCTGTCCTTTGAAACAGATCTGTCACCAAAGGCTTTTTCAAACAATATTTCGTAACCCTTGATCTTCGCAATTTTTCCGGCGGCAAGGTCAATGTGCCCGTTCATTTCTCTTTCTTCACGAATTGGCATTTCTGACTGTTCTTCCAGTGATGCAGCACGTCCGTCCCAGAATAATGATCCTGCATAAGCCACATTCAGGATGCTCATTGCATTGCGGGTGCCGAGTTGTCTGTCGTGTCCGAAAGAGAAAGTCCGGTTATCACACCATCCGAGTTCGGGATCATGGCATGAAGCACAGGCAATCTGATTGGAACGTGAAAGACGCGGATCGAAGAAAAGGGTTTTCCCCAGCAGTGCTTTAGCCTCAGAATAGGGATTATCCTGTGGAAACTGAATTTCGGGTAAGTGTCCTATTTCGGAAAAATAGGGTTTAGCCTGAGGATCGAGGATGGGTTTCGGCCATTTTGAAGGATCTCCGGAAGAATACAATTTCCTGAGTTCGGCGATGAATGAAGCTTTCTCGCGAATTTCTTTCTGAACACTATTGGTAAAACAGTTGTTTAAAAGAGAAACGGTAAGAAAGGTAATTAATATCCAGCTCAGGACATTCTTCATGGTTATCAGGATTTTGGCAAAAATAAGGAATCTGGCAATACATCTCAAAATTGATTAAAAAGATTGTGCTTTTTACTGAGTTTCATTAATCCTTATTCTGTTTATTACCTAATCTCTGTATAAAATTCTTTATAAGCTTTCACAAGATCGTTCAGGGAGAACCCCCGGTTCAGGCCGCTGGTATTGGGTAAAACCCAGACTTTTGAACCACAAAAATTCTCGGACTGCGATCCCCACATAATCTGTTTTTTTCCTGAAAAGGCTTTGTAGGCGGCTTTTCCAAGAAATGCGATGTATTTTGGCTGAAATTCTGTCATTTTTGTTTTAAAAAGTTCCAGAGAATCAGCAAATTCTTCTTTGGAAAGCTCATCCGCACGGGAAGTTGCCCTTGCTACAGCCGTTGTGAGCCCATATCCGAATTCCAGAATATTTTTATCATTTATAGCATCAATCTGATAAGATGTAAAACCGGCCTGATGCAGCACCTTCCAGAAACGATTGCTTTTCCCTGAAAAATGATGTCCGTCTTCGGCAGATTTTAAACCGGGATTGATTCCACAAAAGATAACAGTGAGGTTTTTGGAAATGATGTCGGTTAGCATAAAACTTCTTTAAACATTAATTTTTTGATCCGTTAAGATATCATAAGTTATTAAGAAAAACTGTTCATGGGCTTAAAAAATTTTATTTAAAATATCCAATGGCCATCTATCCTCCGACCGATTATGTATTTAAAAAAAATTTAAATAACAAGTATGGCACAAATATTATTATATATAGAGTATAAAACATCAAGATGGAAAAAATTTTGAAAAACATAAACCTGATCCATAAATATCTATGTATCAGTATAGCAGATGAATTCAATTTGATTCTCGATCTAAGAGGTGAATACGTTCCCACACAGAATATTGTCTCTAAAAAAATGATCATTGCCACTACATTTAGTATCAAAGTAGTTTCTGATCCGCAGCTAAAATTATTTTTATCAGCACTGATCTCTGAGATCAACAACGGAAAATGCAGTATCGATTTTATGAAGGAAAGGATTAAAAATTTTGAAAAACAAGGTCGCCAGGAAATTAAAAAGTTATTTAGACAATAAAAAATCCTTACAGATAGCTATAAGGATAATATGTTTTACTTAATAAGTTAGTTTGATTAGTCCTGTAAATATTTAGCCACTTTATTTTCTAAATCATCCAGATTGAATGGTTTTGCCACATAATCATCTGCCTGGGCTTCTTCCGCCAGACTCACAATATCATTATTAGCAGTAACATAAATAACAGGTATTGACCTGAACTCTTCATGAGCTTTCAGAAGTTTGGTCGCCTCTACTCCTCCGATCTTTGGGATCCAGTTATCCATCAGAATAACATCCGGCTTAAACTCTGAAACTTTGTCCAATATATCATGCGATGTTTCTGAAATTTCGACCTGGTATCCATTTTCCTCGAAAATGATGGTAATTACTTCCAAAATAATGGTATCGTCATCAAAAATCAAAATTTTCTTTTTATCCATAACTCGTTATATTTTTAAATCTTAGGGTTGTTTTTTTATTTCTTAATTTATAATTGGTTGATAAAATCTGCTAAATTATCAGGTTTTATGAGCTGATCATACGCTATTTCTTGTACTGCATGCCTGGGCATATAATCTACTTCTGCGGTTTCCGGATCCTGGATCCAGACTTGTCCTTTATTTTTCTTAATGTAACTCAAACCTTCCACTCCATCTGCATTGGCCCCTGATAAGAGAACTCCGACCATATTTTTACCATATATTTCCGCCGCAGATTTGAAAGTCACATCAATAGACGGCCTGGAATAGTTCATTTTTTCGGAAAAATCCAGAGACATTAATTTTTTATTTTCAAAGAGCAGGTGATAATCTGCCGGAACTACATATACTTTGTTATTTTGAATTTCCGTTTTATCGTCAATCTCTACCACTTCTATAGCGATAAACTGCTGGAGCAAGGTCTGCAGAATATTGTTGGAATAAGCTTTCCTGTGAACCACCAGCACAATAGGAAAACTCAGCTTTTCTTTTAGTTTTTTGAGCATTCCGAGAATGACCTGCAGGCTGCCTGCGGATCCTCCTATCACTACCAGTTCTGTATTTGTTTCTTTTGTTTCCATGGTATGAGGATTTACATGTGCTCTGCTTTTTTCCAGATACGCTGGTCTTCGACCTGGTGATAATTTTTGTCCAGTTTGGAGAATCTAATCGTTTCTTTTGCGCCCAATGCCAGATAACCCAGATTTTCAAGGCTGTTATCAAAAAGTTTAAAAACCCGCTCCTGCAGTTCTCTGTCAAAATAGATCAGCACATTTCTGCAGATGATCAGCTGGAAACTGTTAAAAGAGCTGTCCGACACCAGATTATGCGTAGATAATATGAGTTTTTCCTTTAAACTTTTATCAAATTTTACGCTGTCATAATTGGCTGTGTAATAATCTGAAAAGTCTTTTTTCCCTCCGGATAACATATAATTTTCAGAATAAAGTTTCATCTGCTGTAGAGGAAAAACACCTGCCCGCGCCGTTTCTAAGACAGAAGGATTCAGATCTGTACCGTAGATCAGGGATTTGTGGTACAGATTGGCCTCTTTCAGCAATATCGCCATTGAATAAGCCTCTTCTCCTGTAGAACAGCCAGCCACCCAGATCCGGATCAGGGGATAGGTTCCCAACTGAGGTAAAATATTCTCCCTGAGTGCCTTAAAGAAATGCGGATCACGGAACATTTCCGTTACATTCACCGTTATTTCCTCTACAAAACGCTTCAGATATTCCGGATCATTAATGATGGTATATCTAAGTTCTGCAAAGCTGGTAAACCTGTCGATCAGGCAGATACGGTTGACCCGACGTTTAAAGGAGGCCCGGCTGTATTCGGAAATAATCATAGCCGTACATCTCATGAACATCTTTTATAAGGTATTCTACTTCTTCATCTTTTACAATACTCGGTTCCAGCATTTAGGAGAGTTTTTCTATGGCTGTGACCAACTGATCTACATCAATTGGTTTTGATACATAGTCCTGTGCTCCCGCATCAAGACATTTCTGGCGGTCTTCCGGCATGGCCTGCGCTGTAACAGCAATGACAGGGATCTGGCTCATGCCCGGTGTATTTCTGATGATTTTTACGGCTTCATAACCATCCATTTCGGGCATCATCATATCCATCAATATGATGTCTACTGTATTTTCTTTTAAAACCTGAATGGCTTCCTGAGCCATGGTGCAACTTACAATCTGATATCCTCGTGATTTCAGGGTCAGTTTGAGTGCAAATATATTGCGTGGATCATCGTCCACAATTAAAATTTTCTTATTCATCAGTTCTTTAACTTTCATATAACCATACACGCAGTAAGGACAATAGCTGGTCTATATCTACGGGTTTTGAGATATAATCTGAAGCACCTGCCACGATACATTTTTCACGGTCTCCTATCATAGATTTTGCTGTGATGGCAATAATAGGAAGCTTGGTGAATGCCGGCATTTTACGGATCTCCCGGATGGTTTCATAGCCATCCATTTCAGGCATCATCATATCCATCAGAATCACGTCTATATCATTATGTTCTTTGATCTGCTGCAGGGCATGTTTCCCATCCATTGCCACTACAACTTCCACTTTATACTTTTCCAGCGCTTTGGTCAGGGAAAAGATATTACGGACATCATCATCGGTGATGAGTATTTTTTTTCCACTTAATACTTCTGTCAGTGAACCTAAAACTTTGTTTCTTGCCGTCTCGACAGAGCTGTTTTTCTCTTCCACTAAATGTAAGAATAACCCTACTTCATCTAAAATTCTTTCGTAGGAATGAGCGGTTTTTACGACAATGGAGTCGGCATACTGCTTGATCTTCAGTTCTTCGGATTTGGAGAGGCTGTGTTCTGTGAAAATAATGATTGGAAGATTTTCCAGTCCTTCATAGCTTTTGATGGATTCAATAATCTGATATTCATTTCCTTTTGAAGATTCCACATCTAGAATCACGCAATCTACCTGACTTGAAGTTAATGATTTCACGCTGTCTTCTACATTGTTTTCTACGGATAAGGAAATATTGAAGTTGCTTAGGAAATACGCCAATGCACTGGCATGTTTGGCATTATTTTCTACAATAAGAACCTTTTGGGGAGATCTCTGAAGGGCTTCTTCAATTTTTTTGAAAACGTCGGTCAATCTATCAATAGCCATCGGCTTATTAATAAAATCAATGGCACCTTTCATTAGACTTTCTTTTTCAAGCTGCAGGACGGACATCATGTGTACCGGAATAGGTCTGGTTGAGGCATTTGATTTAAGCTCATCCATCACCTGCCAGCCGTCTTTTACCGGGAGCTGTACATCCAGTAAAATCGCCTGCGGATGATACTGAACCGCTGCGGAAAGTGCATAATCTCCCCTCACTACTACAACTCCTTTGTACTGGTTCATACGGGCATATTTCAGCAAAGCTTTTGCAAAATGAATGTCATCTTCTACGATCAAAATAACTTTATCCTCCTTGGTTATTGTATCACGATCATCATCTATGGCTTCCGGAATGGGCAATATCTGGACAGGAAGTACTGTTTCATGCTCACCATCTTCCAGTAGATTCTGAATTTCTTCTACATCTTCACGGATAATATCAACCAAATGCTGATCATTTTCGGTCTGAACGGGTTCGGAAACAGCTTTCATTGGAATGATGAAACTGAATTCGCTTCCTTCGTTCACCTTACTTTTCAGGGTTAATTCTCCTCCTAGTAGTCTTGCAATTTCACGGCTAATGGAAAGCCCAAGCCCGGTACCTCCAAATCTGCGTCGTGTAGAGCCATCGGCCTGCTGGAATGCTTCAAAAATAATAGCCTGCTTTTCTTCAGGGATACCAATTCCTGTATCTTTTACAGTGAAAATAATGAAATCTTTATTTTTAGGATCTTGTGCAATGCTCAGATCAATACTTCCTTCTGTGGTAAATTTTAATGCATTCGACAACAGGTTACGCAATACCTGATCTACACGAAGTCTATCCGTTTCAATGGTTTTTTCCAGATCTTTTTCGATATGAATATCAAATCTGATATTCTTTTCCTTCACCACCGGGTTAAAGAGGTTTTTTAAATCTGTCACGACATCATCAATCATGACATCCTGATATTCGAGAGACATTTTACCGGATTCTATTTTAGCAAGGTCTAAGATTTCATCAATCAAGGTAAGCAGGCTGCTTCCTGAGCTCTGGATCACTTTTGCAGATTCTACCTGATCTTCATTCAGATTTTCGTCAGGGTTTTCAGCCATGAGCCTGGAAAGAAGGAGAATAGAATTTAATGGTGTTCTGAGTTCATGAGACATATTGGCCAAAAACTCAGATTTATATTTTGTGCTTAATGCAAGTTCCTCTACTTTTTTCTGGATCTCGCTGTTTCTTTCAGCAATCAGGTGGTTTTTTTCTTCAAGCATCCTTGAGCGTTCTTCCAGTTCTGCATTGGCCTGCATCAGCTCTTCCTGCTGGACTTTCAATTCTTCTTCGGATGCCTGCAGCTTTTGTGTTTGTGCTTCCAGTTCCGTGTTCAGATTTTCCAGTTCAGAATGCTGTACCTGTAGTTCTTCTGACTGCGCCTGGGTTTCTTCAAGCAGTTGCTGTTCTTTTTCACGGCCTTTTGCTGCATTCAAGGCAATTCCGATGTTACGGGTACATTCTGCAAAATACTCAATCCTGTCCTGATCAAGGTCTGAAGCGGAACCCAATTCAAGCACCCCAATGTTGTGACCGTCTGCACGGATGGGAAGTAATATAATACCGTTGATTTTTATTCTGCTGCTGGCAAAAGTTACAACAAAATCTTCTTCATGAAGGTTGTTATAGACCTGCAGCTTCTCATTCATAAAAACCTGGCCTACCATTCCTTCTCCCGGCTCGAACGACTTTTTCATCATACTTTCCAGGCCGAAGGATGTACTCAGTTTAAGGACGCCTTCATCAAACAGATATAGTGCCCCATTGATGCACTTTCCATATTCAACAAGCTGGTTTAAAGATGCACTGGAAACGTCTTTTACCGATTTATTGCCTACCAAAGATTCATTGAGTAAAGCAAGACCTTTCTGTCTCCAGTCACTTTTATTAATCTTATCAAAAGACTTCTCAAGAGAATCTGTCATGTGGTTTAGGGAATCTACCAGATCACCCAGATCATCCTGTGAATTATCCACTGCTTTCTGGCTGTAATCACCATTGGCTACCCGGTTCGCAATCTGTTGAATAGCACTTACCCTTCTGCTTATTTCCTGATCTTTTGCTCTCAATTCTTTCTCAAGCTTATCTCTTCTGATCAGATCTGACCTTAATTTAATATAAAAGAATATGGTAACTACGATTGCCGATATGGCGGAGAAAATAATAAATAAGACGGTGGTACCGGATGAACGGTTGAGATCTTTATTTTTGATTTCAAGCTGGCTTTCTTCATATTTTACAAAATCACGGACGATCTCGCGGCATTTGTCCATATAGCTTTTGCTCAGCAGGATCTGTTGCTGCGTCATAATGATACCATTGTGTCTGTTCTGCACAAACTGTTTTAAATTGCCAATATTGCTGTTGACATTTTTTTCCAGGTCATTTAACCGCTGCAACTGATTATTATCGCTAATATCCAATGATTTTGCAGTTTCTATCGCCTTAGGAAATTCAATTAAACTCCGGTTATAAGGCTCTAAAAAAATTTCTCTTCCTGTAAGCTGATAACCTCTGTTTCCTGTTTCGGCATCCAGTAAGGCAACAAGAACATCTTTTACGGCAGTGATGGAACGTCTGCTTTTAGACAAACTTTCCCGGTGATCCATCTGGTTTTGAATACTCAGATAGGAAGCCGCCGAACTGGCAATTAAGATTAATAAGGATATTCCTACTCCAAACTGGAGATTTCTAATTATTTTTTTTGGCATGAAAACTAGTTTAAAGGTAAAGCAAAATAGAAAGTAGAACCTTCCTCTAATTTACTGGATACTCCAATAGTTCCGTGATGCTGCTTAATGATCTCTGAACAGATGAACAACCCTATTCCCATTCCCTGGAACTGCAGCGAAGATTCTTCTACACGATAAAACTTACGGAAAACAGCATCCTGCTTAAAGTCCGGAATTCCTATTCCAAAATCGGTTACACTTACTTTTACTTCCTGCTTTTCTTCGTCTACGAAAGTAGTGACAATCACCTGGTTATTCTGTGGAGAATATTTTATTGCATTGGTAAGGAAGTTAATCAGAACCTGCTCTATGCGTATTTCATCCAAAGGAATTAAAACATCGGAATTTATGCCGTGCCATGATATTTTCACGTTATTTTCATCATGAGTCTGCAGGATGGTTTCCACTGCATTGCTGATCACTTTTTCAAGGCTGGTAGGCTTTCTGTTGATTTTAAGCTTACCGTTTTCTATTTTGGAAACATCAAGAAGGTCGGTGATGAGGGTATTGAGTTTTTCGATCTGATCCTGAACCTTGGCCATAAAACCTGCTTCTGCACTCTCTTTTTCAAGCTTTAATTTACGGTCCAGCAGCTGAACATAGGCTTTTATACTTGTTAAAGGTGTTTTCAGTTCATGACTGGCAATACTCAAGAATTCATCTTTTTCTTTTTCTACTTTTTTCTGATCGTCGATATCGGTAAAGGTTCCTACCCAGTTTTTGATAACGTTTCCTTCATGCACAGGGGTTATACGTAAGAGGTGATAGCGATAGTCTCCTGAATTGATGTTTTTTATTCTGGCCTCCAGTTCCAGTGCTTTACTCTTTTTTCTGCAGTGTTCAAATTCTTCTCTGATATTAAGATCATCCGGATGCGCTTCCGGAAAATCTGTCTCAGAATCGGAATATTCATACCATTTGCCGTTTACAAATTCAATATCTCCTTCTTCATTAAGCGTAAAGGCAATCTGTGGCAGAGATTCCAGCATCAGCTGAAAATGATCGATCTGAGACTTCATAGTCACCTGCGATTCTCGTCTGCCCTTGACTTCCAGCTCCAGACTCTGCTGGGTCTTTTTCATTGCAATATTGTGCTCCTGAAGACTATAAAATGTCTTCACCTTCAGCATTAGAATCTCAGGATCTACCGGCTTTGTAACATAATCCTTACCGCCGGATGCATATCCGCGTGTTATGAATTTTTTCTCCGTATTTACTGCGGATAAAAAGATGATGGGTACTTCTTTGGTTTTGCTGTAATCAGCAAGGGTTTCGGCCACTTCAAATCCGTCCATTCCCGGCATCTGCACGTCCAGAATGATCAGTGCATAGTTATTTTTTATAGCTTTCCCTAAAGCTTCTTCTCCGGAACCGGCTGTATCTACCTGAAAATCTTTAGATTCCAGCAACTTCTTCAGTGAGTAAAGATTACTTTGGTTGTCATCAACGATTAAGATCATAAAATGAATCAGTACTTGTTGGTTTGTATTAATTAATAATCCCAAAAATACTCACAAAATTCCGAAAAACATTTATTTATTAATCATTTTATGCTTAGATACCACACGTATAAACTTATAAATCAATTTTCTAAAAAAAATAATGACAAATAATTAATTATAGTCAAAAAAAGCTTTGATCTGTTAAATAAACAGCATCCGTCAGCAGGTGTATGTTTATACAATTAAGATACAAAAGTCCTTCAACTGTGGGTTTGCTTTTATCATCTTTCCTTAAGATGAGTACATATTATTTTAAGGCAAATAAAATAGTTCCGCTAATGATGAGTAAAGCTCCGATGGTGGTTTTCAGCGTTAATGTTTCTTTGAAAAACAACACGGACAGTATGATGGCTATTGCCACGCTCAGCTTATCTACGGATGCCACCTGGGATATTTTCCCGATCTGTAAGGCTTTAAAATAAAACAACCAGGATAATCCTGTTGCAACTCCGGACAGCACAAGGAAGGTAATGTTCATTTTTGACAGTGAACCGATTCCTTTTAAGTCTCCTTTTATCAGGACAATACTCCAGACCATGATGAGAATAATGACCGTCCTGATCCCTGTTGCCAGATTGGAGCTGATATTTGCCACCCCTATTTTCGCAAAAACAGCAGTGAATGCTGCAAATAATGCTGAAAGTAATGCGTAATAGAACCACATTTTTTTAGTTTTTAAAGTTTATATTAAAAAGTTTTCACCAATCCTATCCCTAGCGTTTTGTTCTGATAAAACGGCATAACCATCGTAGCTGTATTTTTATTTTTACCTGTCAGCATATTATTGATTTTAGGGTATAACCAATAGGCCAGCTCAGTGGAAAGGATACCAAAACCGGCTCCTGCCACGACATCCCCTACCCAATGTTTATCATTTAACATTCTGTAAACTCCCGTGAAAACGGCCAATGAATAACCGGAAACTCCCAGCCAAAAATTGGTGTCTTTGTATTCTCTGAACATAAACTGTGCAGAAGCAAATGCTATGGCCGTATGTCCTGACGGAAAGGATAGATTATTGGACTGGTCCGGTCTTTCTTCTTTAACGATATGCTTTAAAGGGATTGTAATGGCTGATGTAATAAGCATTGAGGTTCCGTAAATTATACTTCTGTCTTTGAAATTATGCTTCCCCTGTACACCTGCCGCATTAAGTCCGTAAACTAAAACTGCTGGAGCAAACTGAGTGTAGCTATCAAGACGTATATGATCCGGCTTGTGTTCATTAATTTCATCCCTGGTAGAAAAGTTAAGCTGTTTCAGATCTTTAACTGTCAAACTTGCAACTCCGTAACCTATCAATGCTGCGGGTACAATCAAACTTTTATAGTGAAGATGACTTTTTTCAGGAGTTAATATGACTACACTGTCATGCTGCGGCTCCTGGATCTGTATAGTATCGGTGCTGTTCTGAGCCGTGATCTTTCCGGAAGCTGAGATCATGGCAATCAAAACGATCAGTATTTTTTGATGGTATCTTGGCATCTGATTATTGTATTAGTTTGTTTCTAAATTTTATTCTTGATTGATCAACTGGATATTGACTTCTTTAAACTTTGTCAAAATTTTTTGCCCGTATTCCGTGAAATAGGAATGACAGGTAAGGAAAGCGGAATTCTTGATCCTCCATTCTTCATCGGTATAGACCAGTCCCAGATATTTTTCAAATTCCTGCCTTATTGCTTTTTCATACTCCTGATAGCCGGGACGGGTTAAATGATACATATCTGCATCACAAATCACTTTTTCAGCTAAAGAAGATGGATTTTGAGGATACTTTGTAGATTCAATACAGTTTAAAACACTTTTGATCATCGTTTTTCCGCATCCTGAGTTTTCTAAAAAATGCTCCGCTATTTTTTTGCTTTCTTCCTCATGTCCCATATAGGCATTGGCATATCCGCAGTCATGAAACCATGCAGCGATCTCTAGCATATTCATTTCTTCCTGAGAAAGGCCGCACTGTAAACCAATCTCATGTACAGCTGCAACGACTTCATAGGTATGATGGATATTATGAAATAAAAGTTGGCCCGAAAGATTTTCCGAAAGAAATGCAATCACATAACTACGAACTGCTTCTGTTAAATTATTCATGATCATGATGGTTTTAAAATTTATAGCTGTATCCGAGCCTGATCACCTGTGTTTCATAATAGTCATCGCTTGTGTAAGCAAACCCATTACCCTGAATTTTCTTCTTAATAACCATGGTATTTAATAGATCGGCTGCATTCAGAAATATTTCACCTTTCCCATTTTGAACAGATTTTTTCACTCCCATATCCATTGAAAACCTTGATCCTATCCTACCTTGCGGAATAATATCCGGGGCCAGATAAACAGCTGTCAATTGGGCATCGAACCCATTAGAAAATTTGAAAATGTTATTTAGTTTTATATTTCCTGAAACCGCCGTTTGCCTGTTTGCTGAAAATATATTGGGTTGCGGATAAAGGTTTTCAACGATAAAAGCCTTGATCTGATTTCTGTATATATTTCCATTAACATTAAAAGAATAAAGCTTAGAAATTTTCTGATTCCAGATCATTTCCAATCCTGAATTGTAGCTTTTTCCTGCATTCTGAAATACGGCATAAATCAAAGTGCTTCCCGGAACAGTACTGGAGATCCTGGAGATCGTACCATCCGCAAAACGGTGATACAGTGCAGAATACAGATAACCATTATTCCAATTATATTTATGTCCCATTTCTATTGAATTGGTAAACTGAGGTCTCAGCCCGGGGTTACCTACTTTTATGATCTCGGCATCATCATATTTCGGGAAAATCCTGATGTCTACTTCATTTGGCCGATCTACTCTTCTGTTATAAAATATGGAGAGCTTGTTATGATCATTAAGCTTATAGGCTAATCTCAGGTTGGGAAAAGGCTGTGTGTAATTGTAGCTGTCACTTTTGTAGGTGGGATGATTGGGGTTTACATCGTATTGTACTTTTACATACTCCAATCTTACGCCAAGTTCTGCTTCCCACTTTTCATTTTCAAAAACGTAGTTTCCATACACTGCCGGAATCAGTTCTTTGTAAGTTGCCCAGCCTCCCGCATTGACATCCAGAACAGAATTCGCACCGGGAATAAAGTTCATATTGGTTGGGATGCTTCTGTTTCTCAGTTTAATTCCCGTTTCAATTCGTCCATATTTCAATGGTTTTATGTAATCAACATTAAAATCATACACCTGCTCATCAGATAAGAGTTTGAAAGCATCCGTGCCCGTTGAGGCCGGTAGGTAATTATCATAAAAATATTTCTCATCTTCCCGGTGAAAGGTATAATTGAATCCCACATTCAATACATGTCCTGCTTCTTTGAATTTATGCTGATAAGAAGCGGTTCCCATGACCGTGGTTTTCAATTCGTCTTCCAAAAACTGCCAGAGACGGAGACGCTGTGAAAGATCTCCATTAAAAAACGGCTGATCTCCGCGGTCAATAATCTTTTCACTTCCGTAAAGTCCCGAAACCGTCAGTGTATTCTGAGCATCAATATTCCAGTCCACTCCTGCTTTTGTGGTGAGATAATTGGTATTTCTATTTCTTTTTAACTGTGAATTAATGATTGTTCCATCATCATAAGTTCTGGTAACAAATTCATTTTTATTCAGTGTTTCTGTATATAAATTATCAGCCTGCATAAAAATATTAACCTTATCTTTTCTATAATTAAGCGAAACTGAAGGATTGATTTTTGGAGTGACCGTATACTGAGGTCTTATGGTCGGAAGATTTTCTTTTCTTACCCAATAAGAACCTGTACCATAAGTAAAACCAATCTTTCCGTTCCATCCGTTCTGCTTGTTTTTCTTCATGATAATATTGATGATCCCTGCGTTACCATTGGCGTCATATTTTGAAGACGGATTGTTGATGATCTCAATTTTGTCAATGGCTGAAGATGGAATATTATCCAGTCCGCTCTGACTTCCAAAACCCGTCATTGCAGTTTGTTTACCATCGATCAGAACCGTCACCTTATCATTACCCCGCAGCTGTACTTTATTGTCCTGCACTGTAATTCCGGGCAGGTTTTGCATACTTTGGAGCACAGAACCTCCGCTTTGGCTGATGTTATCGGCAAGGGAATAGGTCTTTTTATCAAGCTGGCTGCTGAGTTCATTTTTTTTGGAGGCTGTTATTGTAACCTCATCAATTTTTGTTTCTTTTTCTTCTTTTATCTGTTCAAGTTCAACCGGAGGAATTTCTAAAAATTCTGAATGGCTACCCACAAAAAACGGTTGAGTCTGCTTCCGAAATCCTGAAAATGAAAATTCCAGTTGATAGTTACCCGGTTTGATTCCTACCAAAGAAAACCGACCTTCTTCGTTGGTTATCGTGCCGGATACAAATACGCTATCTTTTTCTGTTTTAGCAATGATATTTACATAAGGTAAAAAAAGACTGATCTGTTTTGCTTTTAACGATTCCGGAAACAGTCACATTAGTCACCTGTCCCCAGATAACGGAAGAAAATAGTATTGAAATCGAAAAAAATAGCAGCTTTAACCTATTCATTATTTTAGTTTTTTATTTCTCTTAAAAAATTTCCTTTACTGTCAAAAATCAGATCTTTGCCTTTCATTTCTGCTTCGTAGGTGACCACTCCTTTTGCGTCCGTTATTTTAGCAGCTTCTTTTATTTTTTGGTGCGGATAGTTTTTAGCCAGATAGCTTTTAATGGGTACAGAAAGAGCGTTGATGCCAATCTCATTTTCGGTTTCGAGAATTTTACCAAAAGGATCTATTACAACAGTAGTTTCCGCTTCTTTTGATTTGAATCCTGCTTCATAATTCCCGTTTTCCTTTTCCCATTTTACCTCTTTTACTGTTGGAAACTGTTTCTGAAAACTTTTCTGAACTGATGCGGGCACTTCTTTTTGCTGAACTTTCTGGGCATTGAATAAAGCTGCCAGTGCTGTCATCGTTAATAGAAATACTATTTTTTTCATTTTTTTAAACTTTAATTGTTATACAATATTCAGGGATGATTTAGAAGAAATTTTGAATTTTAGCTTTGATGAAGTATTTCTTTCTGTTGTTTTTGGTGCGAAATAATGATCATCACGAATAATAAAGCCAAAGAAACTAATGAAGCATATAAGGTACTGAGCTCCAAACCTCCTTTCACTAAAGGTTTAGTAAGAAAATCTCCAAAGGTGGCTCCGAATGGTCTTGTAAAAACAAAAGCAATCCAGAAGAGCAAAACATGATTGATCTTTGTGAAATAATGCAGGAAAACAACAATAAGGATAATAAGACCCGTAATCACCGCTCCGGCTAAATAACTGTATCCTAAATTGTCACTCAGAAAATCACCAAATGCTGTTCCCAGGCTGTTGGAGAAAAGAATGGCAACCCAATAGAATATCTCCTTGTTTTTTTCAAAAATCGGATATACTTCCAGGTTATTATATTTTTTGTACCATAAAAAAAGAGTGAACAAAAGACCACTTACTAAAATTAAACTACCCAATAAATAGCCTGTTTCCAGAGTTCGGTCTATAAAATCAGAAATTTCTGTCCCTAAAGTAGTGGTCCCTATAATGACCAGCCAGTAAATGACGGGAATATATTTTTTTACATTAAGCTGTACGGAAATAATGATGATGAAAAACAAAAGTGTAACTCCTATTCCTACAGTATAACCCAGGCCGAGTGTCATGGAAATAAAATCTCCCAGGGTTTCCCCTAATGTGGTTGCTGTTATTTTCATCAGCCAGAACAGGATGGTAACGGCTGCTACTTTATTGAGCGGTTTCATATTTTTTCTTACAAATTTGAGAGTCAATTTTGTAGAAATTTAGAACTGCCTGATTTCAGCTTCTTAATCAATAAAATAAGTAGTTAAGATTGGAAAAAATAGAAATGTAGATCAAAAACTTCCTGAAAGTTTTATTTAAAAAAAATACCATTTCTATGTACGAAAGGGCAAAATTGCAGGCTACTCTGAAGAATGTTAAATTTTACAGGCCGATAGAGAAAACGTGGTGCCCGTTCTCAAATCGATAGGTTATGGTCCATTTTTGAAATTTACAGATTTCATTTATAATAGCCAGTCCAAGACCGCTTCCACTGTTATCAGCTGATAGTTTTGAAAATCTTTTGAACAGCAGATCCGTATTCAGTTTTTCTGTTCCGGAATTGGAAACTTCAAAAAAAGAATCTGTCAATTTTACTGATATCGTTCCATCAGATGAAGTATGGCGAATGGCATTTAAAATGAGATTATTAATGAGAATTTCCGCCAAACTGCTATTGCCTTTCACCTTAACATCAGGAGATATATTTTCAGTCACCGAAATATTTTTTTGTACAAAATGTTCGTCAAGCATTTCCATACTCTGATGCAGCAATCCGTCAAACTGAATGGTTTCTGAATTGTCAAACTGATGATTATCAATTTTAGCCAGCAGTAAAAGGTTTTTATTAATCCTTGAACTTCTGTTTAAAGCCCTGTTCATTTCCTCAGCAATAAGGTATTGTTTTTCAGTGAGACCTTCACTTTGCAGTAAAATATCCAGTTTATTTTTTAGGATCGCCAGAGGAGTCTGCAGTTCATGGGAAGCATTTTCAGTAAATTCTTTTTGTGTTTTAAAAGCTGAGACATTATGCTCTATCAATTTGCTTAAAGAATGGTTGAGTTCTTCAAATTCCGCCGTATCTGTTTCATCAAATTCAATTTTCGTCTGGCTGTTGAGATTGAATGTCTTCAGCTTATCAAGCGTATTCCGGAATGGCTCCCATATGGAATTCGAAAGTTTTTTATTTAAAACCAATAAACCAACAACAATAAGAATGAAGAAAAAAACAGTGATTAAAGCAATAGCTGCAACGGTTTCCTGAGATTCTTCAATATTGGTTTCTATGGTAAAGAGAAAGGGTTGATGGTTGATATAAACCACTTTTTTCAAACATCGGTATCTTTCTATTTCCGGTTTTGAAGCAAAAGTTTTCTGCTTTTCAACCGTGAAAAAGCTATCTTTTTTTAAATTATTTAGTGGTAATCTTTCAATATCTGTTCCCGGCTGAATTTGGTTCCAAAGTATAATACTCTTTTCCAATTCCTGGTCTGAAAGCTTTAAATTATTGAATTCATAAGCCGTTTTTTCCGCTATAGTCACATTATGCTCATCCAGCTCCCCTTTCCAAATGGTATCCACAACAAAATAGTACACGGGAATACTGATGACCAATATAATTAGGACATAAATGATAAATGGCTTTGTAGTCTTGCTTAATAATGGTTTCAATGGATAATGAATTTAAGATTGATAGTTATGATCCTGTAATAACGTTGATATTTTCAATTTGAAAACATCAGACTCCTGTTTCCCATTTATATCCTGTTCCATATACCGTTTTCAGATAATGTTCGCATCCTGCTTCATATAGTTTCTTTTTGAGGTTTTTTACGTGTGCGTATACAAAATCATGGTTATCCAGCATGTCTGCAAAATCACCGGAAAGGTGTTCTGCCAATGTACTTTTAGAAATGACCTTATTTTTGTTGCCAATAAAATAGATAAGAAGATCAAATTCTTTTTTTGTGAGAATAATTGTTTTATCATTAATAGTCACTGTCTTAGCTAAAAGATCAATCTGCAGTTCGTTTTGTTTGACAACATTTGAATTATTAAACTGTTTTCTGCGGATAATAGAATAAATTCTTGCCATCAGCTCTGAAAGATGAAAAGGTTTGGTCAGATAATCATCTGCTCCCAGCTGCAAACCGGTGATCTTGTCATCCAAGGCATTTTTAGCGGAAATAATGATGACACCGTCCTGCTTATTCTGTTTTTTCAATTCTTCCAGTAAGGTAAGACCATTTCCATCCGGAAGCATGATATCCAGTAAAATACAGTCGTACTGGAATGCTTCTGTTTTTTCCATCGCTTCACTGAATGTTGATGCGAACTCGCACAGATAGTTTTCTTCTGAAAGGTATTCAGAAATACTTTTGGCCAATTCGGTTTCATCTTCAATAATCAGAATTTTCATCAGTAGAATGGTATTTATTTAAAATCTGACAAAACACAGATGTTTCACTTCGCAAATGTAAAGATTCAATTCTGAAGAAATTTTGAATTGATCAATAATGAATGAAATTAAAAGATAAGAAGTCCATTGAATTACTTTTTCAGTAGTATATCAGATCCTGCTTTCATGTATGCTGTATCGGATAAATCTTTCAACTTCACCTGGGGAGAAAATCCCTCTCCCACTTCAGCATATTCTTTTTTCGTCCGGTCTACTATATTTCCTGTCGTCAAGACAAGAAATGCTCCATCGGAAAGTTTATATTCCTGGTTTCCTGAGGTGAGTCCCATCGTATTCTGCCCGATAACCGTTGCATTCTTCTGCCCTGCAAATGCAATGGTACTGAACTCGCCTGAGCTTGAAGTTTTCTTATTGACCATAACCACCACCGGTTTTGTTATACGCTGAGGAACTTTTTTGATCTTAAAATGATGAACGAGCTGTTTACCCTCAAACAAGCTGCCGTTAGTATGATAATCAAAATAAGCATATTCTCCTTCTGCATCTACTGTCCCGATCACGTTTTGTTTATCCAGCAATGGAGAAAGAGCAGCCAGCATGGGATAAAACATTCCGCCCCCGTTGTCTCTGAGATCCAGGATCCAGCCTTTGGGTTTTTGGACATCCAGTTCTTCAATTCTTTTATAAAAGGTGTTGACGAATTCATCCCATTCTGCAAAATGATAACAGGCAAAACCGGGAAGTTTAATATAGGCCAGCTGGTTTTCAGTCAATTTTGCCTCAATTACAGGGAATTCCTGGCCGGTAGCTCTGTAGCCGAGTGTGTAGGCCTGAACCATTTCAGGTGGAAAGAAATTGGAATGTGCATCTTTAAGAGCACCAAGAATATCTTTGATAAGCGGATAAGTTTCCCTGATGGTATGTAGATTTTCAGCTTTTTTGCGTGAGTCTGCATATAGTGAATCCCAATTGATCCGATGTTTGTTGACTGACTTAGCTTTCATCAGATCAAGGGCGCTCACGACATAGTTTTTGACGCTGTCGTTTTGTGCGTTTACATTCATATGAATAAAAAGAAGGAAAATGGTAATCAGAAAGTAAAATTTTTTCATAATATCTTATCAATTGAAAGGTGATAAAGATAATATATTTCAGGGATGATTATACAAAGAATAAAAATGGATCATTAATCTGATGGCATTTCCACAAGTGAATCTGTTTTACATCAAAATGGAATCAGCTTTTCAGCCAGTTTAAACATTCCGTGATCTGTCTTTTGCTGATAAATACATCAGCATCCACTTCAGGTTCAGGGGAAAGCTTAAGTTCTACTTTTTGGCTTGAATGTTTAATAATTTCAGTGACTGCTTCTTTATTAATGATAAACTTACGGTTTACCTTAAAGAAAACATTGGGATTTAATTTTTGGATAATATCTTTAATGGTATCATCATAAATATAAGTCTGATGGTCCTTTGTCGTTAAGAAAAGATATTTTCCTGATGCGAAAAAATAGGCTGTATGATGCTCGTCTACGGATTTAAGTTTATTCCCTTCTCTTACCATAAAACGTTTCATCATTTCGGAATCTCCCTGATGTAAGGTAGAAATGGATTTTAAAGTAGGTTCGGGATCAAAATTATTCCTGATAGAAATGAATTTCTGTAATGCTTTGTGTAAGTCCTGCTCTTCAAAAGGTTTTAGGAGATAGTCAATGGTGAAATGCCTGAAAACCCGTATCGCATACTCATCAAATGCCGTGATAAAAATAATAGGCGTAAAAAGATCCACCTGTTCAAAGATCTCCAGGCTCATTCCATCACCAAGATGGATATCCATAAAGATAAGATCTGCGGAATCTTTTGTGAAAAAATCTATTGCCTGCTTTTTGGAACGAAGAATAACGGTCTCTGTAACAGGGACTATGTTTTGATTATCCAACAGGTTTTTCAGATAATTAACAGCCAGCAATTCATCTTCTATAATGGCAATTTTCATACTATTGGCAAAAGTACAAAAAAACCGCTTAAACAATCAAGTTCAAGCGGTTTCAAGGGGTGTTAATATGAAGTGTTATAAATTCGGATTATTCTTCTTCGCACTCATCGGATATTCTATAGTATATCTCGGGTCGTTTTGTTGAAGAATATATTCTATGCCTAGTACGGTATGCGTTATTTTTTTCTGATTTGCTCTTCTCAAATCAAACCATCTGTGGCCTTCCAGTGCAAATTCTCTGAATCTTTCATCAAGAATAAAACTCATGAAATCTGTTGTATTCATCCCGTTGAGCTGATTCTGAACGGAAATATATCCGTCTGTCGTATATCTGTTTTTTAAAACCGGAAGCAATGCTTCTTTTGCTTCATCAAGCCTGTTTAGTTTCAATAATGCTTCAGATTTTATAAAGTATAATTCAGCTGTTCTGAAAGATACTCTGAAATCATTACTTCCTCCCTTGATCACTTTATATTTGTTCTTATTTTTCTCAAAATAGATTCCAAATCTTTTGTCTGTGGCGGTATTATATTGCGCAATCAATTCCGGAGATGCGAAAATTACATTTTGCACATTGGTATTCAGCGGGTTATCTAATGCTAAAATAGATTCCACTGAAGCATAGTGGTTAGGGGCAGTATTGCTGGTATTTAAATTACTTAATTCTCCTTTTACAGTCAATAGCCCTTGTGCATCTTGCAGTGCTTTATTCCAGTCTCCCTGATAAAGTGCCACTCTTGCACTGAAAGCCATCAGTGCATTTTTGGAAAATTTATAGTTAGCACCAGCAGCCTGCTGTTGTTCTACCATAAGCCCTTTCGCCTTTTCCATATCTTCATGGATCTGATTGTAGACTTCCTGTACTGAAGAAGGCTTCAATACGGCTTCCATGTCAGCTATCAGACTAATAGGAACTCCCCTGTCTGAAGAAGCTGTAGCACCATTATAAGGTTTTGCATATAAATTAATCAAATCAAAATAGGAATAAGCACGCAATGCGTAAGCTTCCGCCAAAATCTGATTCTTTTCTGGAGAGTCTTTCATGGTCTTACTTCCCTCGTTGATAGCCTGGTTCAGGTAGAAGATTACTGTATAAAAATCTGCCCACTGAAATTCTTTTGTTTCAGCATCATAATTGCTATCCTTCCACATAGACAGTTCACGATAATAAGGGAAATCGCTGGTATCTTCATCAATTATCATCTCATCTGTACGAAGGGCTGAAAGGGATTTATGAATAGGGTATTTGGAATACGCCGAGGTAAGTATTTTTCTATAATCTTCAACACTTACCGGGATTACTTTCCCTTCAGGCTGGATGTCCAGAAACCGCTCACATCCTATACTTGTAAAGCTAATGACTGCCAGAGCAATGAATGTAGTTATTTTTCTCATTTTTTTCAAGTTTTAAAAAGAAACATTAAAGCCAATTGTAACTGATTTGGCAATAGGTTGTGCATAAATATTACCATAGGTTTCAGGATCAAAATATCCGTTATATCCGTTACTGAATACAAAAAGGTTACGGCCTTCCACACTCAATCTCAGACTACTGATTCCCATTGGACTCGTAAATTCTTTAGGAAGTGTATATCCTAAACGGATACTGCTGATTCTCAGGTAACTGATCTCTTTTGCCCATATATCAAGCAGCCCATATGCATTATTCGGGCTATCGGTAAGCCATTTGTTCCCCATCCATCCCGGGTTATCTTCCATATTAGGACTTGTTATTGCCGGAAGTGAAGCTCCTGCTTCATAAATATCCCTTGTATAATTTCTTCCTCTGTCTAAATCCATTCCTCTGTAAGAAGGCGATCTCATCACGGTCTGCTTAAAGTTGAAAGCTGCTGAAACAGTGAGATCAAAATTATGTACTTTAAAAGTGTTTATAATACCTCCGGTAAATTTAGGGTCCCTGTCTCCAATGTAAGTGAACAGGCCTCTCATTTCTTCAGCGGTAAGCTTTGTCCCTACCAGCTGTCCCGGAAGGAATTCTTCATACACATCATACAGTTTAAAGAAGTCTTCAATTTTCATCTTTTCATTCCCTTTCCAGAACATAGGGTTTCCATTCTCATCCATCCCTGCCGTTTTCAAAGCAAACACAGCATTTACGGGAAGTCCTTCTCTTGAAGGAAGCATCGAGTTCTGACGAGGTTGTTCAGTAATGACGTTACTCTTATTATGAGCAAAATTAATAGTGGTTGACCATTTGAAGTTGTCTTTCTCGATATTTCTGGTTGAAATGGCCACCTCAAAACCTTTGTTCGTCAAGCTTCCCCAGTTCATCATCGTATAATTGAATCCCGTTTCAAGCGGTGTTTCTCTCATACTGATCATATCTGTTCCCTTTCTGTTGTATACGTCAGCAGTAAGGTTGATACGGTTTTTAAACAATCCAAGATCAATTCCGAAATTCACATTGGTTGTTTTTTCCCAACGAAGCTTGTCATTCGGAGAAGTTATTACATTAATAATTTCTTCTTTTTTTCCCGGAAGAATGGTTGCTTCTCCATATTCTCCGATAAAAAACGGCGATGTATTACGGTCAATATTTCCCTGTAAACCATAAGAAGCCCTTAATCTAAGATTAGAAATAAGAGGTACATTCTTCATAAAATTTTCCTTTGTCACCAACCAGGAACCTGAAGCGGCCCAGATTGGCAAATACTTGTACTTTTTATTTACCCCAAAAAGGTTGGTACCGTCATATCTCACACTTCCGAAAAAGGTATATTTCTGGTCATAGGTATAAGAAGCCGTTGCAAACATAGAAGCATAAGCATTCTCTACAGTAGGCATTTCACGGTAGGTTTCGTATTTTTTATCTCCGGCAAAATCAGAGTTAGGAAATATAATCGGAGTTCCTGTTTTGGTAAGGCTATTAAAACCAAAAGCTCTGGTAACCCTGGTGTTATCTTCTGTTTTTCGAATTTCAGTTCCGGCCATTAAATCAATCTCATGTAGCGAATTGATTCTTGTACTATATAACCCCTGCACTTTCCAGTTGTATTGAAAGAAGTCATTATCCCAGTTTTGTTTTACTCCTCCTACCGGTAAGAAATAGCGGGCTGCTCCGTCTTTATAATAACGGGTTCCCTCTCTCATCTTCCTGGTAAAATAGGTGTTTTCAGCGGCAAATTTTTCCGTTTTGTTGGTATCATACTGCATACCTAACTGTGAAGTAAACTTAAGACTTTTGGATACCTTATACTCTAAATCCAATATCCCTTTTAATGAATAATTTTTCAGGGTATAGTTTGTATTTGCTCTCTCTTCCAAAAAGTTGAAAGGAATATAGGCATCTCTTGTACCGTCTATATCCGGATCATATTTATAGCTCCCATCTGCATTGAAAGGTGTCAGATAAGGATTGGCATTTCTTGAATAATTAATAGGATTGGCTGCAGCATCAGCATCCGTCATGAAAGACTCTTTTTCACTCTGAGTACCAAAAATAGAGATTCCTGCATTGAATTTATCGCTTATTTTATAATTATTCTTCAAGGTCAGGTTATATCGTTTGAACCCTGTGCCTATTGTTGTTCCCTCTTCATCAAAATATCCTAATGAGAAATAGTAATCTGAACGGTCACTTCCTCCGGAAAGACTTAATCCGTATTGTCTGTTGATCGCGTTTCTGTATAGCAGTTTTCCCCAGTCAGTATTATTACCTCTCAAGCCATCAATCTGCTGACGGGTCAATGCATTCAGCCCCTCTAAACCGCCTGCTCTGAAAGCATCAAGCTGATTGTTTTTAGTTAAGATTCTCATCACTTCCCCTTTATCTGCACGGTACGTTAGATCTGCACGTTTTGCAAGCATTAACTCCAGATCTACTTTTTCGTTGGAGTTCAAAAGATTAAGCTTGTCAAAATCAGGACGGGATGTAATGAAAGTATCTGCTGAGAAGTTGATCCTCAGGTTTCCTTTCTTTCCTTTTTTCGTGGTAATAGAAATCACCCCATTGGCTGCCCTTGCCCCGTAAATAGCGGTAGCGGCTGCATCTTTCAGGATGGTGATATCTTCAATATCATTTGGATTCAGCCCGGCAATTGAAAAGTTCTGAAGCTGATCAATATTATCTTTATCACTAAAGTTTGGAACATCATTTCCTTCCAAAGGAAGACCATCTACTACCCATAAAGGATCCTGCGGCCCTGAAAGAGAAGCCGTTCCCCTTATCCTGATCTTTGCAGGACTTCCGGGAGCTCCGGTTTCAGGAGTCACTACCACTCCTGCAATCTGTCCTGATAACATCTGGTCTACACTGGCAACACCAGCCTGGTTGATATTATCCATCTTAACTGTTGAAACGGCAGAGGTCTGCTTACGTTTTTCAATTTTCTGGTATCCGGTAATGATGACTTCCTGTATTTTATTTTTGTCTGAAATTTCAGGAGTCAGTCTGACGGTATAATTGGTCTTATCTTCATTGATCAGGATGATCCTGGACTCGTAACCCGGATAGCTTACCAGCACAGACTTGGCATCTGCAGGGATTTCAAGGATAAATTTCCCGTTCTGGTCGGCCACCGTACCTACGGATACGCTTTCAATAATTCCTTCGAGGTCTGTTTTGGTAGACACAGACTGGGTCTCTATTTTTACAGATGCCCCGGCAATCACGCTTGAGGTACTGCTGTCTTCTATTTTTCCTGTGATGGTTTTCTTTTCCTGGGCCAATGCGATCTGAGCCGCCAAAAGAGGTACAAGTATTAGAGTTTTTTTCATAGCTGATTATTTATATTTAAAGCCTCTTTTATTCGGATGATCAAGTCTGCATAATGAGCCCTGGAAGCTTCATCTCCTTTATTTTTAGTTTTATTCAGTAAGTTCAGTACTTTCTGCAGTTCCGCTCTTTTGTAGGTGGTGACTTCAGACACTCTTTTCATGGATGAGTAGTTGATATTCCTAAGTTCATGCTCTTCTCCATGGAAGTTGCAAATCATTGGCATATTCAGTGTATTTTCAACCTTAAGAGCCTTCACTGCCGTTTTCTCAAACAATTTATTCACAGAAACAATGAGAGCATCCACATAGTTTTTCTGGGTCATCTTTTCAAGGATGGTCAGGCTTCCTTTTTTATTGAAGATCGCTTCTCTTACCTGGTCGAATAGATTTTCTACTGTGTAAATTTCTTCTTTAGAACCGGAAACTTCCTGTTTCAGTTCATTTTCAAGCATTCTGAGCAGGCGGTCATCCATAAACAGGGAGTAAAGACTGCCATACTGCATTCCTCTTGCGAGATTGTAAGGCGTCTGTTCAAACGGTCCCATGGGTGAATTTTTCACAGGATATGTTTTTTCAGTAATCGGATTAAAGAAAAGCCACTCCGGAAGGTTGATCGCATTTTTGATCAGATAATCCACTGCTCTTTTCTGGGTTTCGGCAGGCACTGCTTCATAAGCTTTTTTATTGCTTCCAAAAACGGTATTATTCAGGTAGATTCCTCCCACATTGGCCATCACGTGTCCTGTATAGAGATCCCATTGTCCTATAACTCCCAGATACAGCTTACCTGCATCGGTATAGGTTTTCCCATCCTCATAAGTCCATGACAGAAGGTTATTGGTGACTACTTTCAGGTTTTTTATGCCGTACTCACCGGCTTTCATCGCATCATCACCCAGGTCTTCAGACTGGGAACGGGGATCAATGGTTTCTAAATAGCTTTGCTGCTCGCCATAGAAATACAATGGATCGTCCTGATGCTTTTCTATTAAATTTCTTAGGGCTTTTTTCTCGGATATTTCATCCTGATACCAGCGGTAGCCCCACTCTATGGCATATTTATCATAAACTCCGATCTTCGGGGTTATTGCGGTAACGCCATCTTCGGGCTGAGCTACGTAATTGTAACGGGCATAGTCCATGATGGAAGGTGCCGTTCCACCCATTTTATCTGTAAACTCCTTAGAACGCAGAGATTCTACAGGAAATGCAAAGGAAGCTCCCATATTATGCTTCAGCCCGAAGGTATGGCCTACTTCGTGGGAAGACACAAAACGTATGGCCTCGCCCATATGCTCGTCGCTGAATTTATTTCCTCTGGCTTTAGGATCTATCGGGCCAGTCTGAATCCTCATCCATTCCTGAAGTGAAGTCATCACATTATGCCACCATATAATATCCGATTCTATGATCTCGCCACTTCTCGGATCCACCACGGAAGGCCCCATCGCATTGGCCTTGGGTGAGGCGGCATAAGTGATTACAGAATACCTTACATCATCAATATCAAAGTCTTCATCTTTCTCATCAGGCATTTTTGCGATCACAGCATTTTTGAATCCTGCCTGCTCAAAAGCTGCCTGCCAGTCATAAACTCCTGCAATGATCTTTTCGCGCCACTGTTTCGGTGTCGACGGATCTATATAATAAACAATCTGCTTTTTCGGTTCTACGAGTTCTCCCCGAAGGTATTTTTCTTTATCTTCTTCTTTGGGCTCCAGGCGCCATCTTGTGATAAACTGTTTTTCGTCCATCTTCTGCTGACGGTCACTGAATGTCCAGTGCTTTTCGCTGAAAAAACCGACTCTGGAATCTCCTGTTCTAGGCTGCATCGGCACTTTGGAAAGCAATACCAGGTTGGTGGTAACGCCTAACGTAACAGGCAGATCTACTCCTCCTTCGTTGACAGAGGTTGTGAGCTGGGATTTTACAACCAGGTTCTGAGGGAAGGTTTTTACACCTTCAATGTAGGAAAGGTTTGACTTTACAGATCCTCCAAGTCCTACATTGGCCAGGACATCGTTGAAGCTTTTCTGGTTTCCGTCAAAAATCTTATTGACTTTAATGGCTACAGAGGTGGAATCATTGTTTTGGGCTTCTATATCAAAAAACTCAATTATAGATTCTGAAAAGTTATCTTTTACCGATCTTGTGATGGCATCATTCACAGGAGATGATACCTGCGGTACCACGGTCTTCACCCACACTTTTTTAGCTACTGCATCACGGTGGAAGGAAATGACTTTGTTTTCGTAGTTCATACCTTTATTCAGACCTGCTTCATTCACCTGCATAGGAACCTGGGAAAGTTTATTGACAACCAGAAACTGCCGCTCCATGAGGCTGTCCGGAATCTCAAAATAAACGTCTGTCTTGACCTGGATGGTATTGAAAAGTCCTTTTTTATAGGTTCCTTTCTTGATCAGATCTGCAATTTTCTTTGTTTTCTTTGATGAAACATCTGTTTTGTCAGTCTTTTCTTTATCTGTTTTTAAGGTGTCTTTTTTCTGTGCAAATGCTGCCGGTGAGGCTAACGCAAGTCCTAAGTACAGTGCCAGTCTGTAGTTCTTCATTAAAATAGTCCGATTCATTCCAAATTATTAGATATCTTAGTTTCTGCGGCAAAACTATAGGTAAAGAAATAATATAAACAGTATTAGGGAGTGAGAGGTGTGATTTCGGGAGTGAATGGATTTCACTTTTACTCCAATAAAGGTAAAATACATATAAAATATTCACCATCTACAGAAATATTAACAGAATTCTTCTTGAAATATCTATAAACCTGATTCAAATAATCAATTCCAAACTTCTCTCCCTGTACAGCCTCATCGGTCTTTGGCTGCCATGTATTCTTTACGCTGATGATTTGGCTTTCTACAGTGATAATGATCTCGAGAGGACTGTCTATAGTGGCTATGTTGTGTTTGATAGCATTTTCCACGACCATCTGAAGGGACAGGTAAGGAATCTTTTTTTCGAGGCTTGTGTCACCAGTGATGATCAATTCAAAACTGATTTCTTCATCAAACCTGCTTTTGAGGAGCTCCATATACTGCCGGATAAAGGAGATCTCCTGTGCCACCGGTACAATATTTTCTTTAGGAGGCACAATGAGATAACGGTAGATCCTGGAGAGGTTCATGGTGAATTTCTGTGCATTATCTTTATTGATCCCTATCAACATGTATAGTGAATTCAGGGAATTGAATAAGAAATGGGGATTGATATTATTTTTAAGCTGCTGAAGCTGGTGCAGAACTTCTTCTTTATGCATCTTCTCGTTTTCTATAAGGAGGAAGTTCTTTTCAGCCTGTATCTTTTCTTTTTCCCGGTAAGCCATGGCGGTAGATCTGTAGAACAGGATAAATACGGCCACAATCAGAAATAAGGCAGCCAGAAAGATATAGACGGTATAGGTCTTTGTTTTACTTACGCTTTCATCGATAAGGAAATTAACATGATTTACGACGGTATAACCGTCAAAGTTGTCCGTTTTCAGTGGTTTTATAAAGCGGGTGACATCTACGTTAAGGTACTCTGAAGCCGCAATTCCTTCGGTATATCCCAATTGGGTTTCAGCGGCCAGAGTATCTTTTGGTTTAATATCTGTAAACTCAAAAACGTTCTTTCCTATGTATTTCTTTTCGGGATGGGTAATGCAGATGCCTTCTTTGGTAAATACGTAAGCATAATTATTAGGGGTTCTGTCTACAGTGATGAAATACTGGTGAAGGTCATCAAGGCTAACGGCAGAACCATAATACAGCCTGTCTTTACCGGGCAGTGCCAAAGAGTCATAGCTTACCCAATAAATGCTGTCTTTTCGGGTGATAAGGAGGTCGCTGAAGTGTCCCGATCTGTTATTTTCTATTTTTGTATAGTTCCCTGCCTTATCTTTTTCTGTGAAAACACTGGACAAAGGACTGTTGCTGACAGATTTTCCGGAAGTATGATCATAGTAGGAATACCAGCTGTAAGGCAAGAGGTTGCGCTTCCGGTTCAGATCATTGAGGACGGAGGAATATTCTCTGTAATTTTTCAATCCATCTTTCCGGATAAGGGCCCGCAGCAGATACTGATAATCTTCTATATTGGTGAATTCTTTTTCTATGGTCTCATATTTCCGTACAAAGGTCTTGCGTGCAAACTCTTCGTTATTCTTCCGGCTGTCGTGGGTAATAAGGACGCTGAGAACCGCAAAAGCCCCCACCGCAATGAAGCAGGCTACCAGAACCGCTATATAAATAGATCTTTGGGAGAGTATATGTTTAAAATTAGTATTCAACTGTTGATAATAGGAGCAGCACCAAAAAAACTGCCTGGAAATAAATTCAAGAATGATCCCAAAGCAAATATTTTAGTCGATAGAGGCATACTAGCCAACATCTAACTCCTCTTTTATCTTCTTTGATACATTAAGTCTGCAAAGATAAAATAAAATATTTAAGTGATTAAGGAGATCATTTATTCTGTCCGGAATCTGAATTATTTGTAGAGCTTGACCCGGCAGGGCCTTCATTCCGGTTTTGAGTAGAACGGCCTTTTTTTTCGTAAAGCTCATGCAACTTATCAAGCTCCTCCTCCGTCAGGTCCTCTATATCAACAATTCTGTTATTGGCTTTATCATGGGCAGTAATAAGTTCATTGAGTTTGATCTGAAGCGCTTTGGAATCTTTATTCTGTGCTTTCTGAATGAGAAAAACCATTAAGAAAGTAATAATGGTAGTTCCGGTATTAATGACCATCTGCCATACCTCAGAAAAATTGAATAACGGACCCGTTGCAGCCCATATGATAACTAGGACACTTGCGATAATAAAAGCAGTTGCACTTCCGGTAAAATAGGCCGCCTTATTGGCAAAAACGGTCAAAGAAATTACTTTTCATATACTAGGTTTTAAACAAGTATTGATACCGGGCCCTATTTATGCACGGTATCCTATTATCTTTAAAAATAGAGTTTTTTATAAATCAATTATTTGCAAATTCTTTACCGAAGGGCCGGTAAGCATTTTTCCATTGACATTGAATCTCGATCCATGGCATGGGCAGTCCCAGCTTATTTCTGCACTGTTCCAACGCACTTCACACTTGGCGTGCGGGCATGTGCTTCTAAGAAAGTGATTTTTACCATTGGATTCTTTATAAACAGCAAAAGATTCGCCTTCATATTTCACAACCTTCGCTTCTCCTGCTTTAAGCTCGGCTAATGAATTGATTTTATCGACAAAAAGCTTGTCTTTTACAAAATCGAATACCACGGTAGCGGTTTCTTTAACAAAGTTAGGAAACCCTGCTATCAGTTTTATTCTTCCAGGATCAAACAAATCTGTATATTTATTTTCCTTTGCAAGAATCAGATCTCCTAAAATTTGCGAAGTAATGGTTCCAAATAACATTCCGTTTCCCCGAAAGCCTGTGGCGGTGTAGACGTTCCCTTTACTGCCAGGTAATACGCCAATATAGGGAAGTCCGTCTGCGGGTTCATAATATTGGCTGGACCAGCTGTAAACTGCAGTATCTACATCAAAATACTGCCGAACATAATTTTCCAACCTGGAAAAGCATTCTCCGGTATCTTCAGTATGTCCGGTTTTGTGATCTTCACCTCCGGCAATCAGCAGATTTTCACCATTAATTTCCTGAGTCCTGTAATAATGATAGGGATCAATAAGGTCGTAGCCGAGATCCGTAGGATAATTATTGCCATTTAACTTGAAAGCAATAGCATAGCTCCGATACGGGGCATTCATAAAATGAAGACTGTTTAAGCCTGGAGGTATATGAGTGGCGTAGATAAGATTTTGTGCTCTGAAATTGCCTTTTGAAGATTTTATAACGATAACATTGTCCTGTTCTTCGTGTCCCTCACATAAACAATCTTCCACTATTATTCCTCCTAACTTAATAAATGCTTCTGCCAGGGCCTTAATGTATTTTATCGGGTGAAACTGAGCCTGACCAGGTATGACCACCGCCTTTTTAAAGGGAATAGGAAATGGAATTGTTTCAGTATACGTCATAGGAAGCCCTACTTGTGAAGCTCCCTTCATAATATCATCCAGCTGTTTTTCCTGCTTTTCGTCCAAAGCAAAAAGGTACCCTGTCTTGTTTTCAAAATCACAGTCGATATTGAATTCCCTTATGTTGTTTTTAATAATATTCTGAGCTTCTATCCCTACATATTTAAGCAATTTGGCATTCTGTAAACCAAAATCTTTAATAGCCTGGTCATAGGTAGTGTCGAAGAAGTTATTCAAGTGGGCGGTAGTGCCTCCGGTGGTTCCGAAACCTATATTGGAAGCTTCCAGAAGAATACATTTTTTACCTTCTTTCTGCAGCCGGATCGCTGTGGACATTCCGGTAATGCCACCTCCGACAACTGCTACATCATATTGTTTTTTCTCAAAGGCAGAACCTGAAGAAAACGATTTGATCTCTTCCTGCCATATACTTTTCCTGGCTCCATCTCTATTCATAGCTATCCGATTTTGAGAGTATCACTCTTTATTCTGCTGTCATTTTTCTTTTTATCATCATCTTCTGTGATGTCACAGCGGCAGGCTGTCAAACTTATCAGGCAGCACGCCAATACAATCATTGTTTTCATATTTTTGCTTTTTGAATTTATTATGATTAACCATTAATTATGATTCCACCATTTGGGTGAAGAACCTGTCCGGTGATCTGTGCGGCGGCATCGGTCGCAAGGAATAAAAAGCTTTCAGCAACTTCTTCCGGTGAAGCATTACGTTCAAAAGGAGGCTTATCTGAATCTTCTTCTTCCTCTCCGAAAGTTTTTTCCGTAAGCGGTGTTGCAACGGGACCCGGAGCTACAGCATTAATGCGTATGCCTTTCGGTTTTGCCTGCAAAGCCAGAGAGCGGGTAAAAGATACTATAGCACCTTTGGTTGCTGAATAGTCCAGCAGTTCTTCATGTCCCTGATAAGCTACTGCTGAAGTGGTATTGATAACACAGCCTCCTGATTTCAGGTAAGGAAAAACAATTTTCGTAAGTAAAATCATCCCAATAATATTGGAATCAAATGTTTTACGAACATTTTTTTCTTCCAAATTCTCAATGTTATCCGAAGGAAACTGTACTCCGGCATTATTAACCAGAATATCTATTCCATGAAATTCGGAAACTACTTTTTCCACCGTTTTTTCACAGAATTCATAATCATTAATATCACCGGGAAAGATCAGACATTTCCGTCCCAGAGCAGCTATTTCCTTTTTTGTATTTTCAGCATCTTTATCATCATCATGATAAATAATTGCGATATCCGCTCCTTGCTGAGCAAAAAGCAGCGCAACAGATTTACCGATTCCACTGTCGGCACCGGTAATTAAAACTGATTTGTTTTCTAATTGACGTTTTTCCATACGTTACTTTTCATTCATTGGTTTCTGCATCTCTCCCATCCTATAAGCAGCCATATCATCTGTTTCAAGATTGGTCATAGCGACCGTCAGTTTATTTTTGAATCCCGAAATTATTTTATCATCACCGTTCATTAAAGCATTGTAACCATCTTCTGCCACCTGTTCTGGGCTGGCAAGGCTTTCTTTATCTTCTATAATTTTACTCCTGTTCATGTCTGCTTTATTAAAGAAGTCAGTGTCCGTAGGTCCCGGCAGGAGTGCCGTTACTGTAATCCCCGTATCTTTCAGTTCTTCGCGGATGGCCTCTGACCATGACAGTACAAAAGCCTTTGTTCCATGATAGACAGAGTGCCATGGACCGGGAGCCTTACTGGCAATGGAAGCAAGGTTTAGAATCTTTCCGGATCCTTTAGCCAGCCGGTCTTTCAGAAACAGTTTAGTCAAAAGAATGACGGAAATGATATTGAGGTTGATGATATTGATCTCTCTATGAATATCGGTGTCCTGAAATTTTCCGTAAACACCCTGGCCCGCATCATTAACGAGAATTTCAGGACTGATACCGTGCAGCTGCAGCGCAGAGTAAATTGCATAAACGTCATCCTGTGAAAAGAGGTTCTTTGACATAGAAATGACATTGACGCCAAAGGCCTTAAATTCTTCTTCTTTATTTTTTAGCTCTTCATGGTTCCGGGAAACGATTACAAGGTCATAACCATTTTTAGCAAACTGTTTTGCCAGTTCATACCCAATTCCACTGGTGGCCCCTGTAATTAGGGCATAACGATTTTTACGTTCCATAGTAGATTATTTTAAAGTTAGCAGTTTATTTATTTCAGTTTTAAAACATCCTAATATGAACTCGGTGTAGAAAAGCTGAGCACTTAAAGCTTCTGTCTTGGGATGAAGTTCAAGCTTATGAGTAAGGATAATCTCTCCTTTGTAAGCAAATGAGAAATATGCGAAAATTTTATAGGATGAATTCCTGATCGGCGTGCAGTAACCTGTAGTGGCAATACCCCAGTCTGTTTCATAAAGTTTGGAAACATTAAGGGCCATTGTTTCTGCAATATTCTCCGAAACGCAATCACATTGCTTGGCTTCCTCCTGATCAACATCCAAAAGTTTTACTTTGACCGGTAAGGTATAAGCCGTCATTCCTCCCTTGTAAAACATCGATGCATTAGGCATCTGGGAAAATGACAGCTGAAGACAGCCAGACGTTACACTTTCCGCAACTGAAATGGTTTCATCAGACCTTATGAGTGTTTCGCTGATATATTCCAGTAGCTCCTTTTGCAGTTCTATAATTTTATTCATTAGTATTAGTTTTTAAGTCTACTGTTTTCCAGGGATCTAATATAACCTTCACGCAACCGTCTTGTTTTTTGTCGAAAATCTCATATCCTTTGGCTACTTCATCCAGGGAAAGCCGGTGGGTGATGATATCATCCAGGACCACGTCACCATTTTCCACATACTTCATCAGCTGGTCTATAATAGGATGTACCGGAGCCTGACCTGCTTTTAAAGTGATGCCTTTATCAAAGATCTGTCCCAGTCTGAAATTGTCATAATTAACGGGATAGACCCCCAAAATTGAAACGATTCCGCCACGTCGTACGGCACTCATACAGGCTTCCAGGACTTTAATCGATCCTTTCTCGAAATTCAGAACAGCTTTCGCACGGTCCAGAAGATCTCTTTCCGGTTCAAATCCTACTGCATCAATGCAGAGATCCGCTCCTCTTCCATCCGTCATATCCCGGATCTGTTCAATAGTACTCTTGGCATCTTCCCAGAGAATGGTCTCACAGCCGGTAAGTTTTTTTATTTGATCCAGTCTGTACTGTAAGGTATCAATAACAATTACTTTTTTGGCATGATGGAGAATGGCACTTTTAACGGACATAGACCCTACTGGTCCAGCACCGAAAACAGCCACTGTCTCTCCACCTTTCAATTCACCCCACATAACTCCTGTATAACCTGTCGGGAATATATCCGTAAGAAATAAAACCTGCTCATCTGTAAGGTGGTCAGCTACTTTTCTTGGACCAAAATGGGCATAAGGAACCCGGACATACTGAGCCTGCCCGCCATCATAACCTCCGTAAAGGTCGGTGTAGCCGAATAAAGCACCTCCTTTTTCTGTCAGAATACCTCCTTCCGGACCATAATGCTCAGGATTACTATTTTCACAGGCTCCAGGCAGATCATGCTGGCAAAAAAAGCATCCGCCACATGCTACTGGAAATGGTACCACTACACGATCACCTGCTTTAAGATGAGTGATCCCCTTACCTACTTCTTCTACAATTCCCATAAATTCGTGCCCCATCACCATGGGGCGAAGTTGTGGTAATCCGCCTGAATACATATGGAGATCACTTCCACAGATAGCTGTTGAAGTGACTTTCAGAATAATATCGTTCGATTCCTTAATGATAGGATCATCTATTGTGTCACAGGTAATTTTACCCGGGGCATGAAAAACAGCTGCTTTCATAATTTTATATTTAGGTGTGGTGTTGAAGGTAATTTAGGAAGTAGTTTCTATATATTTTCGGTAATTTATTTTCAGGTAAATAAAAACAGACCATGCAGAGATTAACTTCCGCATGGTCGATAGCATATCGTGTATTAATCTTCCTGTTCAGCATCAAAATTGATAAAGGTTTCAGCAATCTCAGTAAGATTGTAGTCCGTATCTTCTTCTTCCTGAAGTGTTTTTTCAAGTAAGTCGGCTACTTTGTCATGTCCCATTGTAATGGCCAACTGAGCAAGACCGCCATAGGTAGCAATTTCGTAGTGTTCTACTTTTTGTGCAGCAATAATTAAAGCAGCATCTCTGGTCATAGATCCTTCTTCCGTTGACTTAATGATCTCTTCACCTTCTTTAATGATACCCTTTATCGCTTCACATTCTTTTTTCTCGGGTTTTTCTTCGATTAATTTGAAAACCTTTTCTAAACGGCTGATGTGTTTTCTAGTCTGTAGCTGATGGTCCTCAAAAGCTTCTTTCAGTTCCTCTGTGGTTGCTGCTTCTTCCATTTTCGTCAGTGCATCTACAATTGCATTTTCTGCAAAATAAATATCTTTAAGAGAGCTTACAAAAAACTTGTGAAGTGAAGAGTTCTTCATTTCATTCTTATCTACAACAGCATTGTCTACTTCCATCTTCTTTTCAGATGTTGATGTAGTGCTTTTTTCCAGAGTTTTTGCTTCCGGGGTTTTTGTTTCTTGTGTTTTAGTTGCCATAATATAATGTGGTGTTTAGTGGTATGGAAAAAATTGCCTCTCCAATTAAATCAAAGAGGCAATCATTAAAAATTATGAATTATTACGTCTTCCTCCAAAGCCTGATCTGCCAGAACCTGAAGATCTTCCGCCGCCATGGGAAGCCTCGCCTCCCATACGTGCAATTCTTGTACGTTCAGATTTACTCATTGAAGCGAAACCTCTTTTTGATGTTCCATTGCCTGAATTTGAGCCTCTACTGCTGCTGCCTGAATTTGAACTACGTCCTCTTCCTGAGCTGCTGTTACCGCCAGATCTTGAACTTGAACTTCCTGATCGTGAACCGGAATTTGAACTACGTCCTCTTCCTGAACTGTTATTTCCACCTGAGCCGGAATTTGACGTTCTGGAGCTGCTGCCTGATCTTCCTCCTGATCCTGAATCGGAGCTACGTCCTCTTCCGCCACCGTGAGAAGCTTCTCCTCCCATACGTGCAATCCTTGTACGTTCAGATTTACTCATTGAAGCGAAACCTCTCTTAGAAGTGCCACTTCCTGATGAGGATGAAGATGATCTTCCTCTTCCACCGGATCTTGACCCTGAACCTGACCCTGAACCTGAACTTCCGCCTGAACGGGAACCACTACGTGATCCGCCGGAGCTTCCTCTTCCACCTGAGGTGAATCTGCCCTGGCTGTCTCTATCCTGGCTTCCACCTCTGGATCCCCTGTTTCCGCCCCTTGAACTGCGGCCTCTGTTATCGTCATCATCATCGTCATCATAGTCCTCGTCATCATCATAATCTTCGTCATCATAGTCTTCGTCATCATCATAGTCCTCGTCTTCGTCATCATAATCTTCGTCATCGTATTCATTGTCGTAATCATCGAAATAATCCTCATAATCTGAGAAATCATCATCATAATCTTCATCTTCTGATGCATCGCTATAACCATGGTCATAACCTAATTGATAAACTTCTTCAAGAGTTGAGTTTTCTTCGTTTGAAGAATTGTTTCCTGATCTACGGTTGTTTGAATTTCTAGTGTTCATAATAAATTTTTTATTATTAATATTTGGGTGATATATTACTGCTTTTAACTAGTATTAAAGCGGCAATGGTTTTTGTCTTATTTTATGAATTTTACAAGCTGAATGCTTTTCGATACCTTTATTAAATCAAAAGGTTTTTAGAGTTTTTATCATAATTGATATATCAAAATTACAGCATCATTGATTCTCTATTTTATGATTGACGTCATATCAGGACGATTAATAGAAAATTTTTCTGTTTTGTATTTTTAATACTTTTTGTTTTCCATTCGTTTGATACCCTGATGGCTATTTCTACCCTGAGGCTGGTAAACGAAGCCAGCTGCTGTCGCGTGAGAGGAATTTCGAAGGTGAAACTCTCCTGTTTCTCCTGAAACTTTTCAGATAGTCCATAATTCCTTCCAACTGTTCTTCCAGTTTCCAGAGATTTTTCTGCAGCATAATATATTTGTAATAGAGCCGGTCTGCAAGACTTGTATACAGATTGTGTTTATACTGTAAAACCATACCTATTTTATGTAAAAACAGAGGACGATCAATTTTTAAACATTTGTGATTGGCATCATAAATATAATGTCCTTTTATTCTCTAAGTTTGGAATAACAAAACCGTCATTATCCTATTCTAATCTATCTTATAACCGAAATCACAGGTATAAAATAGATAATGACCAATTCCATTAACCTTAAAAATTTATTATGACTCCCGCAGGCAGATTACTCATTATAGGAAATACAAAACACAAGACGGATGAAGGAGAAACCGGAAATAATCATTCCGGCCGCTTTAATGTCGCTCCGGAGTTCCTGAATATTTTAACCGAAAAAAAAGATGACCGCATCGAGATCATCACCTCAGCTTGTTTACCGTCCGCTGATTTCCGAAATGAATGCTGTGACAGTTTAAGCCACATGGGATTCAGTAATTTTGACTTTCTGCATATAGAAGAACCTCTGGATGAAGAGCAATGTTTGGAACGGTTATCAGAAGCAAAAACAGTTTTTTTTATTGGTGAACAGTCCCGGATTTACAGTATCCTGAAAAATTCTGCCGTAATACGCCTTTTGTATAAGAGATATCTGTACGAAAGTCATTTCACCATTGCCGGACTGTGTCGGGGAGCCCAATGTATTCCCGGAATTATGATGCTTGACGATGAAGACAATATGATAAATCTTGAGCCGGGGCTAGGGTTTATCAATCACTGTATTATAGACACGCAGTTTCAGAATACCCGCTTTAAGCAACTTGCTTTAACAGCTATAAAACATCAGCAGTTTTTGGGAATGGGAATGGGAGAAAACACGGCATTGATTATTGAAAAAGGATGTCTGGCCACCTGCAAAGGAAGCGGAACTATTATGGTCATTAATGCGAGATATATAAAAGAATCGGATCCTGATTACAGGCCCGATTGTATCTATCTGAAAAATCTTAAAGGTCGTGTTCTGATCGATGGATGCAAAATCAATCTTCAGAGCGGTGACGCTATATCATAAATAAAATTAAAAAATAATACAACTCTAAAAAACAAATAAATTATGATTTCAAAGGGAAAATTATTAATTATAGGCGGTAAAGAAGACAGAAACGGAACAGAAGTGAAAATGGAAAATACCAATGATGATTTTTCACCACATGAAATTCTCAAGCTTCTCGTTCAGTCGAAGGATGACCGTATCGAGGTAATTACTACCGCCAGTTCTGAACCAGAAAGTATGAAAGAGATCTACCAGAAAACATTCAATGAGATCGGGTATACAAATTTTGATTTCCTGGATATCTGCGATCAACAAATGCACACAGATTATCATTTAAAAAGAATCACTGATGCCAAAACCGTGTTCTTCACTGGGGGTGACCAGAACAAAATATGTGAAGAGCTGAAAATGTCTGTAGTCAACGATATACTATTAGAAAGATATATGAATGACAAGGATTTTGTGATTGCAGGAACAAGTGCAGGTGCCATGTGTATGCCGGAAATTGTCATTGCTGAAGCGGAAAATGGCGAAGCTATTGTAGATCATGACATTAAGCTGCGCAAAGGTTTAGGACTGATTGATAACTGTATTGTAGATACACATTTTGTACACCGGGGAAGATTCGGAAGACTGGCTCATGCAGCTATACTGCATCCGGAACATTGGGGAATCGGATTGGGTGAAGATACCGCATTACTGATAGAGAATGGAAATACTGCAATCTGTAAAGGTTCAGGAATGGCTGTCATCATCAGTGCAAAGAACATGAACCAGACCAATATAGATTCTGTAAAGGATGGAGATCCCGTGTACGCTGAAAATCTCAAAGTACATCTGATGACAGACGGCTGCCGCATCAATCTGACTACCGGTGAAATGAAAGGAAGTCCGGATTAAAATCTCATCAATACTACAAACGATACTGTGTTTAGTTCCTAATGATTTGATTAAAGTTATCATTAAAAAATTAAATTATGCATAATAAAGGCTTAAATCTAACGCTGAAAATCTGGCGTCAGAAAAACAGGAAATCAAAAGGCAGATTTGAAGTTTATAAGGTTTCGGATATCTCGAAAGATGCCTCATTTCTCGAAATGCTGGACATCCTTAATGAACAACTGATCAATGAAAATCAGGAGCCTATTGCCTTTGATCACGACTGCCGGGAAGGCATCTGTGGGATGTGTTCCTTATATATCAACGGAAGAGCCCATGGCCCGGATACAGGAATCACTACCTGTCAGCTGCATATGCGGATGTTTAATGATGGAGACACCATCGTTATTGAACCATGGAGAAGTATTGCCTTTCCCGTCATTAAAGATCTTATTACAGACAGAAGCGCTTTCGACCGGATTATGGCAGCTGGAGGATTCATCTCAGTGAATACTTCAGGAAATACGCTGGATGCCAATGCTATTCTGGTTCCTAAAGAAAACGCAGACAAGGCAATGGACGCAGCCGCATGCATAAGTTGTGGAGCCTGTGTTGCCTGTTGCCCCAACGGAGCTGCCATGCTGTTTGTAGGAGCCAAGGTTTCGCATTTTGCACTGCTTCCTCAGGGACGGGTTGAAGCAAGAAGACGGGTTCTGAATATGGTACAGGCCATGGATGACGAAGGATTTGGAAACTGCTCTGTAATAGGCGCCTGCGAAGTCGAATGCCCAAAAGGTATTTCCCTCGATAATATTGCCAGAATGAACAGGGAATATATATCTGCCTGGATTAGCAAGGAATAACTTTTAGTTGTAGGAATAAGAAGAATACCTTAGAAATAGATCTTACAGTCGCGAATTTTGACAATTGCCTGCTGTTCCATCGTTTGATTAGCCTTAAGTGATTGGATGAGGTTTCAGATAAATAGATTAACTTGTTATGATAAATCAACACCAACTGCTATGATCACTGAAGAACTTTTTACTGTCTTATGGACCAGTCACGGAAACTTTCGCTTCGGGCTACAATTCCATGACAGCTGAAAAAAGTGAAAGCCTTAAGGATGCATTATAAAGTTTAAATCACTTATACTCTTATCTGATTAAAATTATCTTTTATGAAAAATATTTTTGCCTTATCTGCTCTATTCTTTACCCTATTCATTCAGTCACAAACTTATAGATTCGTTTATAAGCTACAGTACAAAATGGATTCAACAGAAGCAGGATATGAACAACTAAATATGGTGCTGGATATCAACTCCCGGGAAGTCAAATTTTATGGCCAGAATTTATTGGAAGTTGATTCCCTAAATAACAAATTTGGCACAAACAATAGCCACACTGACATGTCGGGACAGATTGTGAAAAGAAAGATTAATACTTTTGATCATATAAATTTCATTGCCATAAAAGAAGGATACTATTCTTTTAACACAACAGATAAGCTAAGCTGGGTTATTTCGGATGAAACAAAAAAAGTGGAAAATTATACACTCCAAAAAGCCACTACCCAATTTGGAGGAAGAAACTGGACTGCATGGTTCTGTAAAGATATTCTTTTTTATGAAGGACCTTATAAATTCAGAGGACTTCCGGGACTGATTTTTGAACTCTGGGATTTTAGAAAAAATTTCATATATAGCCTGATAAAAAGCCAGAAGCTTCCCGGAATTCAGTCTACTGACCATTTTGTAGAATCGAACTTCGGAAACAGAGCAATTCCGATTAATGAAAAACAGAAAGTTAAGCTGATGAAGGATTTTTACAATGATCCTTTTGCTTTTGAAAGAAACAATTTCAACAAATCCAATACAAATTTGAAAATTAATATCAATGGAACGGAGATTCATACTGTTGACGAGCTGAATAATCAGACAAAAAATATGCAGGAGGTGATCAGAAAATACAATAATCCTATAGAAATAAATAAAGCGGTTCGTTATTGAGTTCAGTTAGCCTAAGGTAACTCAGAAAATTCTCAAGCAGTATCTTCTAATTAAACAGTTCATCATGAAATTATCACCATTGAATAGAGCAGTTGAATAAATTCATATCTCATGATAGTCTGAAAATCTTGTTTAATCTTCAGACTATATTGTTTTCAGTATACCATTTAAAAAGGTAAAATTCAAAAGGCATTCATTTACAGAATGCCTTAATCTTATAGTTTTTAATTAAACATACTTTTTTTAATAGCATGGAATGTTTATAAATTGTTGGCTTTATGATTCATCTCTTGTATTCTTCACAAGGCCTATTCCCGAGAAAAAAAATATCAGACCAATAATACCAACTACGCCCAAAGTCGTATAGCCAGAACTTTTATTGATCAATTCATACCCAGTGTAAATCATACCTGCAATTCCCAGGATTGTCAGAATCGTTCCAAATGTGCGTTTAACGTTCATAGTATTTATTATTTTAATGTTTTACCTTAAAAAATTGCCCTGTGCAAGGTTGCAGTTACCTGATCAAACGAATTTTTACCGGAATCAGAATAAAGTCTGAGGTACATCGGCTCAATGATCAGCCTACAAAGTGACATACATGTTTGTTAGTGGCTCTCATGATTTTCAGATCCGATTATTTAGCTGAGGTCCTTTAATAATATATTTTCCGCTCTTTGATAGCAAGCATGCAATCTTGCTCCATTTTCTTGATCGTACGGATTACGGTTTCGACCCGAAGCCCGACTATTTTAGCAATCTCCTGCCTGGTAAATGGAACTTTGAAAGGATGATTGTTTTTAATTCCGCTGTACGCCTTATAATAATCAAGCAACCCCTTAATTTTACTCACGGGCTGGGATTCTGCGATAATAGTTTGTATGTTATAATAGTATATGAGATCAGCAGACAGCCGTTCTAAAGCCCGCATTGCCAGGGCAGAGTCATTTCTCAGAATTTCGAGAAAACTGGTTTTATCAAGTTTTAATAATGTACAGTCGGTCTTTGCCACACAATTTATGGGATAGAGCTGATCTGTGAAAAGTAAGGATTCTGCAATACTATTGCCTTCTGAAAACAGGCCAACCATTACTTCTTTACCGTCTTCAAGAAAATTATTGAGCTCAACACTTCCTTGCGTAATCTGCATATAATATCGGGGAGTATCTCCGACAAAAAAAATAGTTTCTTTTGCTTCATAATCCTGAAATATTGCACCATGGCTAAGCAATAAATGTTCATCGATCTTCATAAATTTTTATATTTAAGTTAAGGTTATTAAAGATCTTAGTTGAAATAGAATTGGTGGCATACAAAATGCAAAATCCAGACCAGTTACGATCGATGTGGTACCTAAAAAATAATAAGTATTCCATCCTCTGATATAACAATAAAAACTCCTCCTAAGAACAGGAGGAGCATAAAAGGGATGCAAAAATGATGAAATTCTAACTCAAAATTAATGGAATTATCATTTCTGGTTTATGATCAAGATCATAATAGCTGTATATGATTTATTTAACTGCAGCCTTAGTTTTTTCTGATTCCATTAGGTGGTGTTGTAACGTAGGTAATGTTTTGTTGGCAAAAGATTTTAGGTTTGCCTCAGTACCGTCAGAACCTTCTTTTTTAAATTCTTCAATATCCTTTTTATGATCAGAAACCATTAAATCCGCATACATGCGGTCGAAATCTGTTCCTTTTTTTGCTTTCAGGTCATCATATTTCTTTTGTTGATCAGCATCTAAAACAGATGGCAGTGTGTAGTTAGCTGACGATGCCCATTTTTTGAGTTCATCATTGGCCTTGCTATGATCTTTTACCATCATTTCTCCCAAGGTCTTTACCGAAGCATGTGTGCCATTGGTAGCAGCCAGTCGTCCCATCATTACTTCCATGAGACCTCCTTTGGCAGCAGCATCAGCAAATTTTTTGTCCTGATCACTAAGAGTACTGGAAGCTGGAGTGTTGGTGGTTTTTACAGTGTCGTTTACAGCCATTGGAGAGTCCATTGGCGTCACTGATACGCTGTCTGTAGAATGACTTACGGTCGTAGTTTCATTTTTTTTGCAGGCCATAAGAGAAATGGCTGCAAAAACCGTTTAAAACAGAATTTTTCATAATAATAAATTTTAAATGGTGATAATAATTTAATAAATGATATTAATGAATGATATAACAAATTTTTTGCCAAATATTTACGAAATACATACCATTGAATAATAACTTCTACATTAGGCACCAGCTAACTTACCTATAGCCTTTTTCTACAACCACATTAAGATCATTGTCAACTCAGGACTCATATTTATAAAGAACTACTTATTTATTTTTTTTAATCTTGCTACCACAAGTTACAGACAGCAGGCATAGTTATTGCAAATTATGTTAAACACCATTTAAAATTTTTATTATGAACGACGAAAAAACAGTATCAGTACTTAATGATTTACTGAACATTACCAACGACAGAATCGAAGGATTTTCAAAAGTTGAGGACAAAGTATGGAATACTCATTCTGCATTAAGAAATGATTATGACAATATGGTCGCCCAATCTCAAACAATGAAAACAGAACTCATAGGACTCATCAATGCAAAAGGTGGGCAAGCTGACAATACCACGAGTACTGCGGGAGCTATCCACCGGGCATGGATTGATGTAAAAAATTCTCTTACAGGAGATAAAGATGAATCTACACTTGAAAACGTAGTATTCGGAGAAAATGCTGCTATTGATGCTTATCAAAATGCCCTTGATAGTGGTGATCTGTGTCCTGAAAGTTCAAGACTGGTTTCAGATCAGCTGCATCATTTGAAATCTTCTTATGCTAAGTTTGAAAATCTGGAAAGACAAAACTAGGAATAGGAATTCACTAGATAAAAGAGAGTTTTTAAACTCTCTTTTAAATCTAAATCTCTTAGATAATTTGCAATTGATATTTTAACTGCCTGCTTGTTAATGCTTTAATATGCATTTTATAAAACTATAGCAAGTAATTTTAAACAATAAAAACAGCATTATGGATAATAAAATAAAAATAACATTGGGCTTGATTGCAGCTGGATCATTGTTTTATGCTGCATTCCGTAAAAGAAATAATAAAGTAAAACAATTTACTGCTCCTGACGGAAACATGTACCTGGAAAACCAGCTCTACAGAACCTATGATGATAAGTTGTATAAAAACGGTAAGCAAGTCCGTTTTAACACTAAGGATATGGAAGAAAAACTTTCAACCGTAACCAATCACTATGACGACAATCAGACAATTCCTAAAAACTTTCAATTATTTAATAAAAATGTCAGTTATCATCAAAGAGGAATCAGGCATCATTAAATAAAGGTAAGCATCATAAGTATTCCCAAGAAACGTTCAACATGATCTCACTCATATAAATACGGTGGAGTAAATATTTAATTTTGAATCTCTAGAGAATTTAACTAACCCACTATTAAAATAAACTTATGAAAAATTTATTCTTACCAATTATCGCAATAGGCTTAATCGTAGTAGGCTGTAAAAAACAGGACACCGAAAAAAGCACAGTGTCTGCTGACTCTGCCACTGTGACATCCAGCTATCCCGACACTACAGATTCAACTAATCAGCTTCCCAATGACAGCCTGGGAAGTAAGGACAGTATCAATACAAAAACTCATATAGGAGGCCGCAAAACCAGCAATAACAATACAGGTAACGGCAGCGGCAACGTTAATGCGGCGGTATCAGACAGCGCAAGACCCGCCAGGTAATTTATTTTAGAATTCGTTGGTTTATGAGTTTTTTGTTTAGAACAATTTTTATATAAATTTTACAATGCCAATGCATTTGTATAGAATATAAGCCCCAGAAAATCCAAGTGACAGTTTGCTACCTGGATTTTCTGTTTTATAAAATTAGGTTTCCGATAGAAAATCAGCCTCTACTTCACCCTGTTTTTTATTTGTTAGCTTTCTTAACGGCAATACATTCTATTTCGATACTTGCCCCTTTAGGTAATGAAACGACTTCAATAGTACTTCTTGCAGGAAAACGGTTTCCAAAATAACCACCATATATCTTATTCACCGTTTCAAACTGCTTTATATCTGTAATAAAAATAGTAGTTTTTGTTATATGTGTTATATCGGAGTGATTGTTTTCAAGAATTACTTTTAAATTTTCAAAAATCTGAACCGTTTGCTCTTCAATTCCCTGTTTCAGGTTGTTAGTTTTTGGATCCAGACCTATTTGACCCGATACAAATATAAGATTATCATAGCTGGTTGAGTGGCTATAAGGTCCTATTGGTTGGGGTAAATTAGTATGGTTCATTATTACAATATCTTTTTTTATACTGCACGAGACTGTTAGTAATAAAAACAGAAATAAGACAATCCTATTCATATGATTTGAATTTATAAAAAAGAGGCTGACTATTACAAACCAACCTCTTTTAGTTCATATTTTATTTTTTATAAAGGACAATAGTTCAGATTGAGTTTCATCCTTGGTCCATAGACCGTAATTAAAGTCTGTACGTTTTATCCAGACAGGCGCCGCAGCTCCGAAAAGTGCCATCTTAAATGGATGATTCCGCTTTAAATTTCACTTTTTGCCCGGTTAATTCTTATGCTTTAATAAATGATAAAATATCTTCATTAATTACCTCAGCATTGATAGTTGGCATTCCATGAGAGAAGCCAGGATAAATGATCAGTTGACCATCTTTAAGGAGTTCTGCTGCTTTAACGGCCGTTGTACTGTAAGGAACAATTTGGTCATCATCTCCATGTAAAACAAGCACAGGCATTTCAACATTTTTCAGATCTTCTGTAAAATCGGTCTCTGAAAATACTTTTATACAGTCATACTGCGCTTTTATACCCCCCATCATTCCTTGTCTCCACCAGTTATCCTGAATTCCTTTCTTGATCACAGCACCTTCTCTGTTATAACCGTAAAATGGAACGGTTAGATCCTGATAAAACTGTTGTCTGTTGTGCAGTGTATTGTCTCGGATGTCATCAAATACTGCCAGAGGGACTCCTTCGGGGTTATTATCATCAGCAATCATATAAGGAGTAACTGCACTTATCAAAACTACTTTGGAAACTCTGCCTTTACCATATTTTGCTGCATACCGTATTGCTTCACCACCACCCGTTGAATGACCCACGTGAATAACATCCTTTAGGTCCAGGAACTCAACCAACTCGGATACATCAGCAGCATAAGTGTCCATATCATTGCCTTGGTATGTTTGCGTAGATCTTCCATGTCCTCTCCTATCATGGGCAATTACCCTGTAGCCCTTTTCCAGGAAAAACATCATCTGTGCATCCCAGTCATCAGAAGATAATGGCCAGCCATGGTGAAAGAAAATAGGCTTTCCTGTTCCTAAGTCTTTGAAATAAATTTCTGTTCCGTCTTTTAATGTAAATGTGTTCATTTCTTTATTTTTTAATTGTTATTGTTATTTTGATATGGCAAAGTTGGCCTATTTCCGGAGGTATAACAATGGATGGTTTTCGCTTTGGGCTGCACTTTTTTCTCTTCTTATGAGTTTAGATGCATTTTTTTGGTCATTATCGGTTCAGAACGTTTTTTTAAGCAGTTATAAAATAAAAAAGCACAATCCGTAGATTGTGCTTGCTTTATAAGCAGAATATATTTTCTAGAACTGTTTTCTAAAAGTACTTGGTGAAATACCTGTATTTTTTGTAAAAAATCGGATAAAATAGGCATCGTCTTCGTAATTCAGACTATAAGCAATTTCTTTCACGGTCATAGAAGTATGGGCTAAAAGCCGCTTGCTTTCAAGAATGATTCGGTTTTTAATAATTTCATTTGGAGTTTCTTTGCTCACTAACTTTACTTTTTTACTTAAATTTTTAGGAGTAATGAAGAGAAGATCTGCATAGTCTGCAACCGTATGGAGTGTTTTATAATGCTGCTCAACCATTTTACTGAATTTTCTTAAAAACTGTACATCAGCCTGCTGTTCTATATCTGCCAATTGATGCTGCTGTTTCCAAATACGCGTAGATTTCAGAATAATCATTTTTAAAAGAATCCGTAACATTTCTTCGGTACTGGAGTCTTCATCTTTCATCTCCGTCTGGATATCACTTATAATCCTTTGAATTTCAACCGACTGCTTTTCGTTCAAATTAATAAAAGGTATTTCAAAGACATTATTGTATAAAATGCCATCACAGGCTACTTCCTGATCGTGAATTTCTACACAGTAAAAATCTTTGTTAAAATGCATCAGCTGACCTCCAACGGTTTCACAAGGTTTTAATACCACATTTGGGTTGATAAACAACAGCGAATCAGTTTTCATTTCAATTTCCTGAAAATCAACTTGAATAATTGCATTTTCAGGAATAAAAAGAATCTTGATATGTTCGTCTATTGCAGTCAACGTATGCTCTTGTACAGACGATTTGCTGAATTCTATGTTGCCAAATTGTTTGTATGAAAATTCTTTGATCATTTTTAAGTTGAAAAAATTGTTTGGGTTTATATCGGTCGTAAAATTATGGAATAAAAATGCAGCAATTCTAAGAAAAGCTGCAATTAATAACAGTTGGTAAAAAAATATCTTTCAACCTGGGACGAGCCCTAACAATCCATTGATAGTCGCAATCCCTTGATCTCCCAGTCTATTCAACATAGTTTTTTATTGATGAAAAATAAGTTATTTATTTTTTGAATAAAAGTAATGGCCTATCCTTCTTAACAATGTAAGTTGCTAGTTCACAGGCTTTAGTTTCACCTATATTCTTTGCAGAATGATTCTTTCCAGCAGGAATAAATAACACCTCACCAACACTAAGGATAACAGGCTTCTCGCCTTCGATCTGGTATTCAAATCTACCTTCAAGCACATAGATAACCTCTTCTCCGGGATGGGAATGCATTCCAACAGCTGTTCCAGGTTCCAATTCAATGCGTGCCTGAATTGTTTCATACCCCGCAGCTTCAATATTATGCCTTTGAAGGTCTATCCGTTTCACACCAGATTGCTGTGCATATACATTGCTGGATATTGACAGGGTAAATAATCCAATTGCCAGTATTAATTTTTTCATAATCTTCGATATTAAATTGTTATTTTATTTGATATTGCAAAGATGGATTGATTTCAGAAGCGATAAAATGGATGGTTTTCGCTTTGAGTTGCATTTTTTACCTAAAATTGCAAATGCAGAATATGGCTATCAAAAATAAAACAGAAACAATTTTCAGAACGAAAATTATTAATCAATCTTGTACTGTCCGGCAATCTCAGATCTGAACCAGGAACATTAATTTTGCCCGTTCCTTTTAAATTTTTGAAATAGATAAATATTCCAAAGAATCATTTCATACCCATAAACCGTATCTTCTACGGGAATAGTAAGCATTCTTATCCCCATAAAATCATCAGGATTGTAATTCACTATTGGTGATGGCAAACCCGTCCCTGTAAGTATGCCATTAACAACCAGGAATCCGAGCATCAGCAAAAGGTAGATCAGTGATGCTTTTCCTATCCATCTTGCTTTGAAAATGAAATAAAGCGTAAACATAGTTGCCGCTGTTGATAAAAAAGTGACAAGCGTGTATATTTTATCATAAAAACAAACAGCAATTATCACGGCACTAATGATTGAAATAATAACGAATATTTTTTCAGGTAACAGCTTCCAATCCAGTCTGAAAAATTTGTCCAGACAGAAATAAGTGAAAATACATGAAAACGGAATACAGAAGAAAAAAAGAATTTCTTCAATGGGCAAATTGTAAAGCCTGAATCCCAAAAGATAATCATCATTGAACCACCATACTCCTCTTTTGGTAAACCAGATATCCCAGCAAATAAATACTACAGCCACAATAAATGCTGCCTTAAAAAAAGCGGCAAAATATCTGTTGAATTTAATTTTAGGATGAAAAGAAAATATAAAACAGATGATTACAGTGAAGAAATTAATCAAAAGATAGGTGTAATGCATCATTGTTAGGCTTTATGCTTGTTAAAATACATTTTAAAATATTTCACAGGCACCCATAAAAACCCAAAACACTCTCCTTTTTCTTTTCCTGTATGTTTATGATGCTGTTTATGAGCACGTCTTATCGCCAGTAAATAAGGATTTTGGGTATCCCGTAAAAACTTTATCCTCTGATGAATAAAAATATCATGGACAAAAAAATAAGCCATACCATAGATGGCAATTCCTAAAGCAATGTAAAAATAGATGTTATAATCATTGACGGTTCCGTAATACATCAGCGCAATAGTAGGCACAGCAAAAATCAGGAAGAAATAATCATTTTTTTCTACATGCCCTTCATTACTGTGATCGTGATGATCCCTGTGGAGGGCCCATAAAAAGCCGTGCATGATATATTTATGAATCAGCCATGTCATCCCTTCCATGATGAAAAATGTAAGTACTACAATAAGAAAATTCATAATCCTATTTTTTATTAAACATTTCTTCTAAAATTTTGTACCGGTATCCGAAAATATGCTCAATCTTTTTTCTGACAAAAAGAATATGTGCCAATTCTCCCAAAAACCCAAGCGGAAGCTCATAATGTACCGTATCTTTCATCAGCACACCCTGATCGTTAGCAATAAATTCATGGAAATGATTCCAGAGTTTGTAAGGTCCTTTCTTTTGAAAATCTGTAAAACTTTTCTGGAAAGAAACCTGCTTAATTTCTGTTGTCCAGTCCAGCTTGATTCCCAACAAGGGTGAAACATGATAATCGATGATCATTCCTTTATAAATTTCATCATCTTCTGTTTTGGTGAGGACCACAAATTTCATGTCTTTCGGAGTAATCTTCGAAAGATTATTCGCAGAAGAAAAAAACTTCCATGCGGTCTGAATATCGCAATTCAATTGCTGTTCTCTGAAAAGTCTATGTACCATTTTTTTATTTTTTACAGGAATGAAGTTTTATATTGAAGATAGCTGCTCATCATTAACGAAATCTTTTTGCTGTTGGAGATTCTTATCCTTTGATTGATGATGGTATGGGCAGAAGTCCTTTTTATTTTTCTGAAGAGTGAAATATAATACCGGTATGCCAGATATACGCCAAACCGTGAAGAGCTTGGAAGCTTTTTAATACCGAACAATGCTTCTTTGAATTCTTCATCAATATCTTTTTCAATAGCTGCTTTTATTTTGTTATCAAACATGGAAATATCCACATCCGGAAAATAACTTCGCCCTAAAATCTGGTAATCATCCTTCATATCCCTTAAAAAGTTGACTTTTTGAAAAGCAGATCCCAGCTTCATGGCAAATGGCTTTAAGCGTTCAAATTCAGCAGGATTTCCTTCCACAAAAATTTGGAGACACATCAACCCCACCACTTCTGCAGATCCCAGAATATATTCATTATAAAGTTCAGAATTATAATCTATTTTGTGAAGATCCATTTCCATACTTTTTAAAAATCTGGTGATTAAATTCAGGTCAATTTTAAACTGGTGAACCGTGTCCTGAAAAGCCTGTAAAATAGGGTTTAAAGATATTTTGTCTTCCAGCGCCTGAAATGTCTCTTCCCTGAATCTCCTTAGCAATTTATCCTTATCATACCCATGAAAGCTGTCCACAATTTCATCTGCTAGCCGCACATATCCATAAACAGCGTAAATTGGATTTCTGATTTTAGGGGACAAAGCCAGAATCCCTAAAGAGAAGCTGGTACTGTATTGTCTGGTTGTTTCTTTACTTACACGGTACGATAAATCGTCAAATAACTTTTTCATAATTAAGCATTTTTGGTGGCTTCAAAGGCAGCAATTTTTCCGGAAATAATGGATGGAGGAACACCGGGTCCCGGAACCGTAAGCTGTCCTGTATAAAAAAGATTTTTCACTTTTTTATTTCTGAGGGATGGTTTTAGTACAGCGGTCTGTGATAAAGTATTGGCAAGCCCGTAAGCATTTCCTTTATAAGCATTATAATCTTCCTTAAAGTCCTTTATGCAATAGCTTTTTTTGTAATCTATTTTGGATAAAAGGTTGGCAGCACCTGTATGTTTTTCAAGTCTGGCAATCATTTCATGAAAATATTTTTCTCTTTCTGTTTCTGAATCTTCAATTCCGACAGCAACGGGCATAAGAAGGAAGAGATTTTCACAGTTTTCAGGAGCTACTTCCGGATCTGTTTTTGAAGGCGAGCAGGCATAAAACAGCGGTTTTGTGGGCCATTTTTTATCTTCATAGATTTCGGTTGTATGAAGATCCAGATCATTTTCAAAAAACAGGGTGTGATGCTTGAGATTGGCAATTTTTTCTTTAAAGCCCAGATAAAAAATCAGGCAGGAAGGAGCAAAAGTTCGAGTCTGCCAGTAAGATTCTTTATAATTTCTATATTCTTCAGATAACAACTGGGCTTCTGTATGGTGATAATCTGATGAGGCAATAATGGAATCAAATTTGATTTGCTCGCCATTAACAAGTAATGAAGAGGCCATTTTATCTTTCACCGTAATCTTTTCTACACTGGCATTGAAATGAAACTGAACTCCGTATTCTGAAGCAATCGCTGTCATTGCGTCAATTATTTTTGAGAAACCTCCCATTGGATACCAGGTTCCCAATTTGTAACCTCCATAATTCATCAGGCTGTATAATGCAGGAATATCTTTGGGTGCCGCACCTAAAAAAATTACCGGAAACTCCATTAGCGTAATGAGTTCAGGATGCTTAAAATATTTCCTGACAAATTTCTGGAAATTGGTAAGAAGATCCAGCTGTAAAGCACTTCTGGCAATTTTAGGGGAAACAAATTCCAACCATGAATGACAGGGTTTGGTGACAAAATCTTTCATTCCCACTTCATATTTATACTGTGCATCTGCCATGAACTCGTCCAGCTTTTTTCCCGCTCCAGGTTCTTTTTTTTCAAACAGACTTTTTAATTCATCATAATGATGGGGTATTTTCATTTTATCTTGTGAAAAAACCATTTCAAATTGCGGATCAAGGGAAACCAATTCATAGAAATCTGAAGATTTTTTACCAAAATCCTCAAAAAATGCTTCTATAATGTCAGGCATCCAATACCAACTTGGACCCATATCAAAGGTATAGCCGTTTTGTGTTCTGAAATTTCTAGCCCTTCCTCCTGCTGTGCTGTTTTTTTCAAAAACATGAACTTCATGCCCGTCTTTTGAAGCATAAGCTGCTGCAGAAAGCCCTGAAAAACCCGATCCTATAACCGCAATTTTTTTTCGCATAATTAATTTCTCTGAAATGAATATTCGTCATTGACGGTTTTTATCAAATCCTTACTGTCTATATTGCGACAGAAAATCGGATAATGAAAACGGTCCAGTTTATTAAGAATCCGGATAAGTTCCATCTTATCTTTATGGGTAAGATCTCCTGCTACAATATCTGTTGCATTTCTGATTTTATTCATTTGCTGCTCAAGGGCTTCCAGGCCTTTTGAAGTGATGCTGATCATTTTATTGCGTTTATCAACATCAGACTCAGTCTGCTCAATCCATCCCTGCTTCAGTAATCTTGCTATAATAAGCATCCCGACAGGTTTATCCTGAATGTTCTTTTTTATAAGCTCAATTTTTGTCATTTGCACCAAAAGCTTTTAGGTTAATCAGATAAATAAAATCTTCCTGCGTAGCAAAATGAGATTCTGAAATAGCAGATTTGGAATAAGTTTTAGCATATCTGTTAAGGTGTACCAATAATGTACTTATAGCACTTTCTGCCGTTCTTCCATTTTCTTTGCCTTCCCAATAAGGCTCATCAATCTGTTCTGTTTGTTTAGGAATATTCTTAGCACAAACCCAAGCTTTAAAACCTTCAATGTCTGATGTATAAGATTTTGATTGGTTTTCTGACTCAAATTCTTCAAGCAAATTGATGACATCTTTTATAATTGAATAATGCATTTTCTCATAATTAATACACAAATATACTAATTAAATAAAATAAAGAATATAAATAAACTTTATTTTTAACTGGATATTATTATTTTTTATTGTTGAAAAAAAATATAAAAGATCAAGACTTACGGTTCAAAACTGTCCCACCCTGCAGTAACAAGGCCTTTACAATGAGTCTACACAACAGTCGCAACATCATCATAAGTGGAAGGTTTGTTAAAGTCTGAAACAGGATTTATGATGTAAAATAAGTGTAATATTAACTCCATGGTTTTCTTGGAATGAGCAAGTATGCAAATGGAAAATATCCTTTCCATCACAAAAAACTCCAGAAAGAAAATAATTTATTTTTAACACCGACAGTGCAGGATAATTTTTAATCATAATTATTTTAGATTGCGATAAAGAAAGAGATTCTTACTATTGATGCGCTTTCTTAAATTAATATTTCTCTAACATTATGAAAAAATATGCTTTAATACTTTTCGCATTCATTATATCAATTCCCGCTTCGGCGCAATACAAACCGTGGACTTCCTCAGAACAACCTTTAAAGGAAATTGAGGCACTTAAAAAACAAATGGTAAAGCCAAATTTCAGAAATAAGGATTATCTTATTACAGATTTTGGAGCCATTGGTGATGGAAAAACAAAAAATACGGAAGCATTCAGAAAAGCCATTGAAAAGTGTAATGCAGAAGGCGGCGGAAGAGTTGTCGTTCCAAACGGAATATTTTTAACCGGTGCTATTTATTTAAAAAGCAATGTTAATCTTCACTTGAGCGACGGATCTACAATTTTATTCAGCCAGGACAGCAACGACTACCCTATTGTTTTCACAAGATGGGAAGGGATGGAATGCATGAATTATTCATCATTAATTTATGCTTATGAAGAAGAAAACATCGCTGTAACCGGAAAAGGAACACTAGATGGAAATTCTGATAACGACCATTGGTGGTTTTGGTGCGGTGCAACAAAATATGGATATAACGAATCCCGTCCCGGAAGACAAAACCCTGCCCGAGCAAAACTTCACGAATATATGGCGCAAAGACAACCTGCCAGAGAAAGGATTTTTGGAGACGGATATTATTTAAGACCGAATTTCGTTCAGCCTTATAAAAGTAAGAATTTCTACATGGCAGATGTTTTGGTTAAAAATTCTCCCATGTGGAATTTGAATCCTGTGCTGTGTGAAAATGTTTTGATTGAAAGAGTAAAAGTAATCAGTCACGGTCCTAATAATGATGGTTTCGATCCTGAAGCTTGTAAAAATGTATGGATTAAAGATTCATATTTTGATACAGGAGATGACTGTATCGCCATTAAATCCGGAAGAGATGAAGACGGAAGGGATATCGGAAGGCCGGCAGAGAACCACATTATCGAAAACTGTGAAATGACAGACGGACACGGCGGTGTTGTGATCGGAAGCGAAATCGCAGGCGGAGCAAAAAATATTTATGCCATAGGAAATGTGATGGACAGTAAAAACCTTGACAGAGCCTTAAGGATTAAAACAAGCTCAAGCCGCGGCGGAATCATTGAAAATGTATTCTTCTACAACACAAAAGTCGGCGCTTATAAAGAAGCTGCGGTACGCTTCAATATGCATTACGAAAAACCTGGAAATTATATTCCGATCATCAGAAATATCTGGGTAGAAAATCTAACGGTGGAAAAAGGCGGGAAATATGCCGTTCTTTCTGATGCTTACGAAACTTCTCCGGTAACAGATTTCACGATGATTAACACAAAAATGAATGGAGTTGAAATTCCTTATAAAGTAGATTTCTTAAAAAATGTGACATTGAAAAACGTAACCGTAAACGGAAAACCTTTAACTGAACTTAAATAATAAAATGCGAAGAAGAATCATTTTCGCCGGACTGATTGTTTTATCATCCTATTCTTTTTCCCAGTCTAAACATTGGCAGGAAAACGAAAGAGAACTGCATTATAAAGAAGACAAAGGCGATTTTTTATTGGTTAATGGAAAATATAGATTCAACCGTGCTTTGTATGGAGACAATCGTGCTTCGCGGGTAGAAGCCGGAGATTTACCGGAATTTGCGTTATACCTTCCTGGAATGGGAGGAAATCTTCAGTTCGTTATTCAGAAAGGAAATTCAATTAAAAAATTAATTCAAGCCGATAAAATTGAGACCCGTTATCGTCCCGGATCGATGCTTTATACCATTAAAGATCCGATTCTTGGAAATGGGAGCTTAAAATTAACCGTTTTAGCTCAATCAAAAGAAGAAGGTTTGGTTTTAAAAATGGAAATGGAGAATATTGATCCCTCATCAAAAATCTATGCTGTTTATGGCGGTGCAAGCGGAACAACATTCAGCAGAAATGGTGACATCGGCGCAGATCCGGAGTCCGGATTTTATCTGCTTCCTGAATATTGTGAAGGCAATCAGTTTCAAATCAATAAAAACCAGTTTGAGCTTACTTATTTAAACAAAAAAAAAGAAAATCAGCTTATCAACGGAAGTTTTTCAAATGCTAATTCATTACAATTGACAGATGCGAAAACGTTGGAAAAACTATCTGATTTTACTCAAAATAAAGCAGAGCAATCTCCAATAATTTACGCAACTTATTCTGCACAGAAAAATCCTGTTTACATTCAAATTAAAAAAGGAAAATCAGATAAAAATTTTTCAGACGAGCAACTTGCAACAATTTTTAAAGAAGCCGAGCAATCCCGATTAAATTTAATCAATAGAATTCAGCTAAAAACTCCCGATGCAGATTTAAATAATTTCGGAGCAACATTAGCGGTTGCCGCAGACGGAATCTGGGAAAGCCCAACCTTCATGCACGGCGCTGTTGCCTGGAGGATGAGATTAAATGCGTGGCGGGGAGCTTATGCAGCCGATGTTCTCAGTTGGCACGACCGCGCAAAAGAACATTTTGAAAGCTATTCCAATTCTCAGGTTTTGAAGCCGGATTCTGCGCCTGTTGAAATGGATACGCTGTTGCATTTGGCAAGACACAAAGAAAAAATGGGAACTTCGGTGTTTTCCAGCGGATATATTTCAAGAAATCCGAATGATAATTCAAAACCGCATCATTATGATATGAATCTGGTATTTTTTGACCAGATGTTTTCGCATTTCAATTACACCGGAGATAAAGAATTTCTGAAGAAAATGTGGCCAACAATGGTTCGTCACATGGACTGGGAAAAACGAAACTTCAAACGGGGTGACCTTTATGATGCGTATGCAGCAATTTGGGCAAGTGATGCGCTTCAATATTCAGGTGGAAAAGTGACACATACTTCCGCCTATAATTACAGAGCCAACCGTGAAATGGCGAAACTGGCAAAAATTATTGGCGAAGATTCTACTCCTTACGAAAAAGAAGCTGAATCTATTTTAAAAGCCATGAAAAACCAGCTTTGGATTAAAAAAAACGGTTATTTTGCTGAATTTAAAGATGCTTTGGGCAATCAAATTCTTCATGACAAGCCTGGAATCTGGTCAATTTATCATGTTTCGGACGCTTATATTTTGAATGAATTTGAAGATTATCAAAACACACAATATATTAATAATTACATCCCGAAGATTCCGGTAACGGTAAAGGGAGAAGCTGATAAAAACTATTATACACTTTCGACAACAAACTGGCAGCCTTACGATTGGTCGCTCAACAATGTTGCTTTAGCAGAAAACTTACAGACGGCTTTAGCCTATTGGCAATCAGGGAGAAACGAAGATGCCTTCAGACTTTGGAAAGGGAACCTTGCAGAAAGTATGTATTACGGAATCAGTCCGGGAAATTTCGAACAGTTATCACATTATGATGCTTTTCGTGGCGAATTGTACAGAGATTTTGCCGATCCAATTGGAGTTGCTGCAAGAACTCTGACAGAAGGACTTTTCGGTGTTTATCCAAAATTATTAGAAAATAAAGTTAATATAAAACCAGGGTTTCCTAAAGATTGGAATTTTGCAGAACTTAAACTTCCGGATTGGGAATTTAAATTTAAAAGAAATTCTAAAAAAACAATTTATTGGTTTAGATCAAAATTTACAAATCCTGTTTCACTTGATTTGTTGATTCCGGTAAACCATACTCAGATAAAATCAGTAACGGTAAACGGTAAAAAAGTGAAATGGGCGATTCAGCCTAATTCTATTCTACAGCCTTTTGTAAAACTGGAAACAGAAAAAGGGAAAGAATTTACCATTGAAATCACCTATTCTGGGGAAGAATTAACAACTGAAAAGACAGATTATATAAATTATATTTCTGAAAATCTTCAATTGAATTTAGATCCAAAAAAGAAAATCACTCAAATCTACGATCCACAAGAGTTGATCAAAAATTCCCCTCCTCTGGAGGGGTGGCCGAAGGTCGGGGTGGTTAACAACAAGTTTGAATTATCTAAAGAAGAAAGAAAAGGAACTTTTTTCGTTCAGCTGGAACAAAACGGAACGAAATGGTGGCAACCTGTAAATGTTGATATTCAATATCCTTTACAAATTAAATGGGTGAATAAAAAGTTCCAGATTCAATCAAAATCATTAAATAACATCAATGGAAAATTGAGTATTAATGGTTTTGTTGATACTTTTTCTGTTAAAAAAGATGAAATGAAATTCATTGAGATTCCAACAAGTTCTTTAAGTAAAGGAACCAATTCTATTGAACTTGAATATAATGGAATCAAGCAAAATATAGAAATCACAGACTGGAAAATTGAAACTCAAGGTGAATTTAAACCAATTTCATTAGCCTCAAAATATAATGAAAAAGTCACCCGAATTTTTAATCAAGAATATCTTTCACCCCGACTCAACGTCCCTACTCTACAGCTTCCGTGGCAGGGAATCGGGAACTGGTGTTATCCGTTGATCACGGCTCAGATTGACGACAGCGGATTGATGGCAAATCGTAAAAACGGAAAACTGGAATATTTAGGAATTCCTTTTTTAATTGATAGTACAGATAAAAATATTGTCTTTACGAGCCAATGGGATAATTTTCCGAAATCAGTTGAAATTCCGTTGACAGGAAAAGGAAAAAAAATCTATTTTATGATGGCTGGTTCTACCAATCCAATGCAGTCACAGATTACCAACGGAACGATTACCGTTCAATATGCTGACGGTTCACACACAGATTTGGAATTGAAAAATCCGGTAAACTGGTGGCCTATTGAACAGGATTTGTTGGATGATAATTTTGCTTTTGAAATTCCGGATGATAAAATTCCGTACCGGGTAAAATTGAAGACCGGAGAATTATACAAAGGAGGAAGCTTAGCCCAATATTCAGGCATTAAAGGATTTACAGACCGTGCTGTAGAAGGTGGTGCTGCAACTATTCTTGATTTACCGATTGATCCGAATAAAGAATTAAAATCAGTACAATTAACAGCAGTGAGCAACGATGTCGTAATCGGATTGATGAGTGCCACTGTCCTTAAATAAACATAAAATATCAATAGAGACGGGCTTTAGCCCGTTTATACATAACAAAAATATCAAGGCTTTAGCCGAAACTTATTTCAAGTTCGACAACGCCTGATTCAATAAAATAAATTTAAAAATGAAGAAATTAGTCATATATCTAAGTCTTTTTTGCATTGGATTTTCTTCTCTCAATGCTCAAAAAATTGACCGTAAAAAAGTCGTTCAGCGTCATAATATCGTCAACACAAAAGCTGATACTTTATCTTCTTTAACGGTCGGTAACGGAAAATTTGCATACACCGTTGATATTACCGGAATGCAGTCTTTTCCTGAATATTATAAAAAGGGAGTTTCTCTCGGAACTCAGTCTGAATGGGGTTGGAACAGCTTTCCAAACACTCAGAATTATACATTTGATGAAACGTTAAAAGCTTATGATTTTAATAATGACGGGCGCAAAGCATTGTATAGTGTTCAATTAAAAGAACCGGAGCGAAACAAAGGCGCCGTAGAATATTTCCGCGTGAATCAACACCGTTTGCAGCTGGGAAATATTGGTCTTGAATTGATTAAAAAAGACGGTCAGAAAGCGAAGATTTCAGATTTAACAAACATTAATCAAAAAATTGATCTTTGGACAGGAATTATTACAAGTGAATTTTCTCTGGACGGAACTCCAGTGAAAGTCTGGACTGCTTCTTTTCAAAATTCCGATAAAATTGGAATTAAAATTGAGTCGGATTTAATTTCTCAAAACAGATTGAAAGTTTTTGCACGCTACCCTTCTCCGACAGGACAATTTTTGGACGACGCTGCTTTTTACGGAAATGAAAACGATCATTCAACAAAAATTATTTCATCAAATCAAACTCAGGGAGTGATTGAACACAAGTTGCAAAGTGCTGATTATTATACTCAATTTTATTTCACAGATGGAAAACTACGGGAAGCGGGGAAACATTATTTCGTGTACGAACCTTCTTCTAAAAATAAAACAATAGAATTAAGTGTAGAATTTTCATCTAAGAATCCAAAAAGCAGTAAAACACTATTTGCTGATGCAGAAAAAGAAAGTACTTCAGGATGGGAATCTTTCTGGAAAAGCGGTGCTGCCGTTGATTTTGAAGGAAGTACAGATCCAAGGGCGACTGAACTGGAACGCAGAGTTGTGTTATCAGAATATTTGACAAAAGTTCAATGCGGAGGAAGCAATCCGCCACAGGAAACGGGGTTGACATTCAACAGCTGGTACGGAAAACCGCATACAGAAATGCATTGGTGGCACGGTGTTCATTACGCTTTATGGGGAAGACCTGAAATTTTGGAAAAACAATTGGATTATTATTTCAGATCGTTTGACAAAGCAAAAAAACTAGCCGAAAGACAAGGTTACAAAGGCGTTAGATGGATTAAAATGTCGGATAATGATGGAAATGAAAGTCCGTCTTCTGTTGCTGCATTTTTGATCTGGGAACAGCCGCATCTTATTTATATGACCGAACTTTTGTACCGTGACAAGCAGGATAAGAAAGTTTTGGAAAAATATAAGGACCTGATTTTTGCAACAGCAGATTTTATGGCAGATTTTGCTACTTATGACAAAGAAAAAAACCGTTATAATCTGGGTAAAGGAGTCATTCCCGCACAGGAAGTTTTCCCTGCAAAAGATACTTACAATCCGACTTATGAAGTGGCCTATTGGGATTGGGCACTGAAAACGGCTCAACAATGGAAAGAAAGATTGGGACAACCGAGAGATAAGAAATGGGATGACGTGATTTCAAAATTAGCTCCGCTCCCGGTTCAGGATGGTGTTTATCTGTCTACCGAATCGGCAAAAGACTCTTTTACATTTCCAAAATGGATGACCGATCACCCTGCGGTTCTCGGTGCGTTGGGAATGGTTCCTGAATCTCCGAAACTGGATAAAAAAATTATGAAAAACACGTTGGACATCGTTTGGGAAAGATGGAATTGGGAGCATACCTGGGGTTGGGATTTTCCGATGACAGCGATGAATGCTGCAAGACTTGGACTTCCAAATAAAGCTCTGGATGCGCTTTTTATGAACATTCAGACGAATACGTATCTGAAAAACGGGCATAATTTTCAGGATGGTCGTTTGAGAATTTACCTTCCGGGAAATGGCGGCGTTTTAACAACCGTTGCCATGATGCTCAAAGGTTGGGACAGTTCTAAAGGTGAATTTCCAGGTTTTCCGAAAGACGGTTCTTGGAAAATAAAAGCGGAAGGTTTCAAAAAAATGCCTTAAAAATTTCACATTCATATAGTTGAAGTCTGCTGAAAGGCAGACTTTTTTATGTTCTGATTTTAATTTTTCAAATCAAATAAATAAAGACAGAATAGATAAGTTGAGATTAAACAATTCACCGAAAGTACAGGATAGTCTGCTTATATGTTTATACTAAATTAGCAGTAAATCGAGATAAAATGGACAAGCCAAGACACTTTACACGCAGAGATTTTTTACAGACTTCAGCCCTTGGGATCACAGCTGCGGTTCTGGGATTGTCATTTACAGGTTCATCTTCCGAAAAACCTTATTTCAGCTTAAAACCAATCGGACGGACCTTTTCATTGGAAAATTATTACATCTGGTGTAATTCTCCGATTTGGGGCGAAGATGGTAAGGTTCATCTTTTCTATTCCAGATGGAAAAAAGAAAAAGGAATGGGCGGCTGGCTCAACGGTTCTGAAATATGCCGTGCAGAAGCCGATTCTCCTTATGACGAATTCAAGCATAAACAAGTTATTCTTACTCCCCGAGGTGATGAATTTTGGGATGCCACCACTTGTCATAACCCTTTAATTACCAAAGTAGAAGACGAATATTATCTTTTCTATATGGGCAACCAAAACGGAAAAACAAATACCAAAAGGATAGGGCTTGCCACTTCAAAAAGTCTTGACGGAGATTGGGTAAGGCCTGAGAAACCTCTGCTTCTTCCCGGGGAAAAAGGCTCATGGGACGACCATTGTACTACAAACCCTGCTTTTATAAAAGGAAATGACGGTAAATTCTGGCTTTTTTATAAATCCTGGAACACTGAAGAATATGAAAATCAAAAAGGTCCGGTGAGAGGAAACCGAAAATATGGACTGGCAAAGGCTGATCACCCTGCAGGTCCTTATGAGAAAATAAAGGAAAATCCTGTCATTGATTTTTCATTGCTGCCCGACAATGCCCAGCTGGAAGATGCCTTTATTTGGAAACAAAACGGGAAATTCCATATAGTAGCCCGTGATATGGGATTTTTTAATCATGAATACGGTTTACATCTAACTTCCAAGGACGGCCTTAACTGGTCCCAACCAAAAATCGCTTATCTTAATATGGATACTTATATTAAGGAGCCTGCACCACCTGCTCATTTAAAACGATTCGGGAGATTAGAACGCCCTATGATTTTAATGGATAAAGACGGCAAGACCCCTAAATTTCTATTCGGAGCCACGCAGGGAGGAAAGTTTGAAACGTCTACCTCTTTTGTCTTTGAAATTATAAATATCAACATTTAATTCTCAAATCCATTTGTGTTTTCTTGCTTTACAGGAAATAAACTTCAGATTAGCATAGTCAAACGGCTAGCTCTATATTAAGATATATTGTAAGTTTTTACACCTTTATATACTAAAATTGTATTTTCCCGTTATAATATATACCGGGATAGTCACAATTATAATAAATATGTAAACATTTACAATTATTAAAAGCATGTCAAAAAAGTTATTATAAAATTTTTGTAACTTGCCTTACACCGTTCGTAACTTTTGAATTATTTTTTAAACTGAAATAAATATCTCCTATCTAATATCATGTCAGAAACATTTGAAATAATAATCAATGAGCATTCCCGAGTTCCTAAATACAAACAGATTGTAGATTCTATCCTTAATGGAATTGACAGTGGGGAAATCAAAATTGGGGAAAAGATTCCTTCTATAAACGAACTTAGCGAATCCTGCTTTCTTTCAAGAGATACGGTAGAAAAAGCTTATAAAGAGCTCCGAAAAAGACAAATTATAGAATCTGTGAAGGGAAAAGGTTATTATATCTCCCGTATTAATAAAAATGATGTCATCAATATTTTCTTTCTAATCAATAAGCCGAGCACTTATAAAATGATGATCTATAATTATTTCGTCAATGCAATCGGTACCAAAGGCAATGTTGAGATGTATATTTATCATTGTGACGAAACTCTTTTCATTAATTCCTTAAAAAAGAACCTGGGCGGATTCGATTATTATGTGATCATGCCCCACTTTAGGGATGAACAGTCTAAGCACACCAGTTCCACACAACAGGTGTTGGATATGATTGAACAAATACCGAAAAATAAATTGCTATTGCTGGATAATACCAAGCCTAATATTTCCGGGGAATACGGCTCTATTTTTCAGGATTTCGAACATGATATCTACAACGCATTAAAAGAAGGTTTAGATAAAATAAAGAAATACGAAAAGATAATTTTAGTGTATCCCGATAAATCCATTCACCCCTATCCTTTCCGTATTGTGCGTGGTTTTGAGAAATTTTGTAAGGACTTTAAGCTTGATTATGAAATTCTTGACGAAATTTATCCCGACATGGAATTGCAGGATAAGGATATTTTCATCACCATTCGGGAACGTGATCTGGTGAATTTAGTTAAACAAATCAGGCAGAAAAATCTGAAATTGGGTGAAGACATCGGCATTATTTCCTACAACGAAACTCCGCTTAAAGAATTGCTTGGAATTACCGTAATTACTACAGATTTTAAAGCCATGGGAGAATCCGCAGCCTATATGATTCTAAAAAATAAAAAGGAATCTGTAAATAATGTTTTTAAATTTATTCAGAGGGATTCTTTGTAGATTTTTTTTAAAATCAAAAGCGCAATCGATTGCATTATCAATATATACTTTAAAGTTTACTATTTAACATTGTTTAATTATGATTAAAAAATTAATTTTTGCCACGACTTTTTTAATGGCACTTTCTGTATTCGGACAGAAAAAGAATGATAAAGACGCGGTTTCTGACGCTGCTGAAGAATTAAGATCAGCAATGATAAGCGGTGAAAAATCTGCCTTAGAATCTTTGATTTTACCGGAACTAACGTATGGACATTCAGGAGGTCACATAGACGACGCCACAGAATTTGTCGATAAATTAGTCAGTAAAAAATCAGATTTTGTAACCATTGATATTACCAATCAAACGATCAATATTGTTGACAATACAGCGATTGTTCGCCACCATTTTTATGCAACGACTGCTGATTCTGGAAAAGCTCCGGGTGATGTAACATTGGATGTATTGTTGGTTTGGGCAAAAGTGAAAAACGACTGGAAATTGTTGGCAAGACAGGCTGTAAAATCTGAGAAGAAGAAATAAACTTCTACATTGTAATAAACAAAATTCGCAAGGTTGTCTTTGCGAATTTTTATTTTGCACTGTTTAGTTTTTTAACGCAAAGTTTTATTTAAGATCCTGAATATTTTTAAGTTAGCAAAGAATGGAATCAATAAAATTGATTCTTACGAAGCTAGCTTCATCAGCGACTTTGTCGCATTACTTTGCTTCTTAAAATTATGTGTTCTTAAAACTAATCTTTGCGTTTAAAATATTTTGAAACCAGTAAACAGAATGATCAGTTTTGGCTAAAGCCAATCAGAATTTTTTACAATGAAAAACGGGCTAAAGCCCGTTCCTATTGATAAATTTATTCTATAAAACTTTAAACTTCCATCTTCCATCTTCATATCAAAAATTATTTTACTCTGAAGTTTTGTAAATCCTCCGGTTTTTCACAGCAAACCTGCTCCATTACCTGTCTGAATTGCATTTTTAGCATTTCAATAATATGATCACCGCCTTTATCACCTAAGGCTCCGACTGCATACATAAATGTTCTTCCCATAAAGGTAAATTCGGCGCCGCAGCTCAACGCGCGGGCAACATCCGGACCGGTTCTTACGCCGCTGTCCATCATTATTTTGATCTGGTTTTTATATTTTTCGCTGATGTCTTTTACTACGGCGATAGTAGATTCTCCGGCATCAAGCTGTCTTCCGCCGTGGTTTGAAATAATCATTCCGTCGAACCCTAAACGAACAGCTTCTGCAGCATCTTCATCTGATGCAACGCCTTTAATGATTAATTTCCCTTTCCATTTATCGCGAATTGCTTTTATTCTGTCGGAATTTAATCTCCCCGAAAAAGTAGAATTCATAAACTGTCCCAATTGCTTCACACCCATATTTTTATCCATGTATTTTTCCATGGTCTTAAAACCTGGAACGCCATGTTTCAGTATTTCCAGACACCATTCCGGTTTTGCCAACGCCTGGGAAACGTTTCTGAAATTCAATTGAGGCGGCATTGCCAAACCATTTCTGATTTCCTTTGCTCTGTATCCGAAAGTTGGAACATCAGATAACACGCACAACACGTCATATCCTGAAGTTTCGCAACGGTCGAGAATATCGTCACGCAGCCATTCTTCTCTTGGATGGTACAATTGATACCAGGCTTTTCCTTCCGTTAATTCAGAAATCCGCTCAAGACTGCTTGTCGTAACCGTACTTAAAATGAAAGGAATATTATGTTTGAAAGCTGCTTTTGCTAAAATTTCGGGTGCATTGGGCCACATCAAACCTTGTAAACCAACCGGAGAAATTCCAAAAGGTGCGGAATATTTAACTCCAAACAATTCGGTTTCCATATTGGCTTCCGCATAATTATTATTCAGGTATCGCGGACGAAGCAAAACTTCCCGTAATTCGCTTGTATTCCTGTCCCGGTTGATGTTTTCATTACAACCTCCGTCCAGATATTCAAATGCAAAACGGGGCATTCTTTTTTTCGCTTTTTCAATCAACAATTCAAGCGAAGCATAACGGGTATCAAATGGAAATGACATGATTTATAAATTAAGAATTAACGGTTGAAGCACTTTCATCTGATAATGCTGCTGTAAAAAAGTTTCGTCTATTTTCTTGTTGGAAATCACCATGGAAGCTCCCAATGCAGAACCCAGCGGAGAATGTGTAGACATCACATTATAATGCTGAAAATGGTGAGACATCAGTTTCATAAATACGTCATTATCGGTGAATCCGCCATCGATATAAATGTTTGTAATTTCTGAATTGCCAATGGCATTTGTGATCGTATGAATCTGCAGATCCATCAGTTCGATCATCAACTGATGATAGGCTACTTCAAAGGTTGCAAATGAATTTAAATCTGTTGCGGTAATCATTTTTCGTTTTAAAATAATTCCTTCAAAGCGAAAATAGATATTTTTATTTTTCATTAAACGCAGATACAAATCCTGATCAAACTGCACTTCTCTGTGAAAACCATATTCTTTTCCGTAATAAGCACATAATTTTTCAACCTGAATTTTATATTCATTTCCCATGAAAAAACGGGATGCTTTTACGCGTTTTCCATCGATGCGCATATAATTCAGGCAATTGTTTTCTATATCTTCATCGGTAAGACTTTCATCATTAAATGGATTTAACGAAATACTCCATGTTCCTGTTGAAACTAATAAAAAAGGTTCTTTTTTGCTTAAAATATAAGGTAATAACGCTGAAGAACTGTCGTGAATTCCAACACCGATTTTAATTTTTTTGTTTCGGTAAGAAGTATTGATGCTCGCAGAAGTTGGTACAATTGGCGGCAATAAGGCATCTATTTCTTCCTCATACACCCAATCGTGGTAATCTGCTTTGTCGTAATCCCACAAATTCGTGTGGCAGCCTATTGAAGTAAATTCCGACACGCAAATCCCGGTAAACAAATACGATAAATATTGAGGTAAATGCAGACTGTAACGGATTTTTCTGAATATTTCCGGATGCTTATATTTCAACCAAAATAATTGCAGGCCTGAATTCAACATTCCTGCTTGAGGTGATGCTGTTTCGCGGGCAATTTTCAGCTTGCTTCCATGCTTTTCATAAAATAAATCAAGAATTTCATCATCCATTGGCTTGGTGTAATTGTACAAAGGTGTCAGAACATTTCCTTTCTGATCCAGATGCACAAAACTCGCTCCGTACGTTGAAAAATTGATGGCTTTTACTTCATAATTTTCATTATCAAGAATGGCATTAAAATTATCTTTTATCCAGTTTTGTAGCGCTGCAAGATCTTCCGTAGGATAACCATCTTCATCAGTTGTGAGCGGTAATTCTGTATATTCACGAACAACTTCTTTATAATTTTTATCAAATAAAAAGAACTTTTTATTGGTTTTTCCAATATCAAATACTATGGTTACCTTCTTTTTTTTAGACATTCTTGTGATGAAATTTATTTTTTGTCATTGCGAACAGACTGAAGGTCTGTGAACGTAGTTCATAAGCGACGAAGCAATCTCTTTATCTAAACACAAATTAGCGAATTTTTCACTAACAATAATCTGTTTTTTATAACGCAAAGTTCGCAAAGATTTTTTGACTACTATACGTTTTTAAGATCGCAAAGGCGTTTCACTTAGCAAAGTAATACAATTAATTGTAATTAGATTTTCATTTAAATATTATTTTTCAACCATTAAGGAGTGTTCAGATTGTAAGATGCAACAAGAAAAAATCCACTTATTTCTTAAAGCAGCAATGCCTAAAATCCTACTCATCTAAACACTTTCAACCTTAATGATAAAAATATAAGGATACATATAATAAAAACTTTCGATTGCACTCAAAAGCTGAATTATCAATTTTAAAACAGGATTTTATAATCCTGTTGCTTTGGTTTCTAATCCTCTTTCGGTAATTAAATTTTCTCTTACCTTTAGGCTTCTGTAAGCCGCAATTGGATCTAAAGCCGCACCAGTCTGCAATCTTGCAGCTCTTAATAACGGACGAACATCTGTTCTATACGCATTCTGCAAAATATCCTGCGCTGCAACGACATCATTGTTTAATTGCGCCGTTTTTAATGCTTTCTGGTCAACCAAAAGTGCCTGAGCATAAGCAATTAAAATAGCTTCCAGAGACTGTAACAAATCTTCCAGCGGATCTTTGATGTTATGACTTGCATCGATCATCCAGGCTGGATAAGGGTTGTTTGGATTATTTTCCATTCCGTATACCAATTCATTGAAAATCAAAAACAAAGCATAAGGCTTGATAGAGCCCACCGTTAAATCATCATCTCCATATTTGCTGTCGTTGAAGTGGAAACCACCCAATTTTCCTTTGTACATTAAAGTTGCAACGATTTGCTCAATATTGGTATTTGGTAAATGATGCCCTAAATCTACCAACGTGTATGCTCTTTCGCCACATGCATTGGCCAACATAAACGATGTTCCCCAATCCTGAATGGTTGTTGAATAGAAATTGGGTTCGTAAGGTTTATATTCAATGAAAAGCTTCCAGTCTTCCGGCATTCCTGCGTAGATTTCTTGTAAGCTTTTTTCAGTATTTGACAACGCGGTCTGGAAATTCAATTGTCCCGGAAAACTTGCTCCGTCTGCCAACCAGACGGTTAAGCTTTTTGAGCCTAATTCTTTTCCGATTCTGATTACTTCTTTGTTGTGTTCTACGGCATAAGCTCTTGAATCTTCATTCACAGCGTTCAAAGAACCGAATTTGTACGAATGTTTTGCTCCGGCCTGATCCTGGAATGTGTTGGAATTCATGGCATCAAAAACAAGTCCGTGAGAAGCAGCTTTTTCTTTAATGGCTTTCACATCACCCGGAATATCCCAAGGTATGTGCAAAGAAACAGCTCCCGCAGAATGTGTTAGTGCATGGATTAAGCCTACATCTTCTAATTTTTGTTCCAAAGAAGAAGGTTCGCCACCGTAAGAAAATCTTCCAAAACGGGTTCCTCCCGCTCCTAAAGCCCAACTCGGAATGGCTACCTGGAAATCAGCAATTTTGTTGACAATTTCAGCAACACTGGCTCCTGATTTTGTTAATTTATTTTGTAGAAAATCGAAATCTGTCGTAAAGTTTTCAATTTCTGTTTTATTGTATTGTTCAATGATATCTTTTCCTATAATCATGGTTTGATTTTTAAATTTATTTTACCACAAAGTCACAAAAGCTTTTATCTAATTTTTAAATACTACGTACAAAAGTTATAAAAAGAACTAGAAAAATAAAATATTACCTAAACTTTTTGGTCTTTTCTAAAATTCCTTTCAATTACTATAAACTTTTGTGATTTTTGTGGTTAAATTTTTATATTATCTTGGAAATGCGTTGGCCATTCCTCCATCTACATTGATGATATTTCCAGTTGTTTTATCTAGGATTGCGACACAGGCAAAAACTCCGTTGGCGATATCTTCAGGAAGAATAATTTCATTTAGCAAGTTTCTTTTTGCGTAAAATGCAGGGAGTTCTTCAACAGAAATTCCGTTTGCTTTTGCGCGGCCTTCTGCCCAGGCGCCTTCCCAGATTTTGCTTCCAACGATCACTCCGTCAGGATTTACAACATTCACACGGATTTTATCTGCTGCCAATTCTGCTGCCAATAATCTTGTCATGTGCTGTTGAGCTGCTTTTGCAGTTCCGTATGCCACATTGTTTGGTCCGGCAACCAATCCGTTTTTACTGGCAATATTAACGATGTCACCCCCTAAATTTTGCTTTTTCATGATTTCTACTCCATTTTTCGCCATCAAGAACTGACCTTTTACCAAAACATTTTCAAGTAATTCCCAGTCTTTAGTTGTGGTATCTTCCAATGATTTAGAAATCGCCAAACCCGCAGAATGAACCAGAATATCTACTCCACCAAATGCAAGAACAGCTTCTTTAAAGGCATTTGCAATCGCTTCTTCGCTTGTCACATCACAAGTAACTGCTACAGCCTGATCTTTATTGTATTTTGCAGTAACAGATTCTACTGCTTCCTGATTTAAGTCTGTGAAAACAACGACTGCTCCTTCCTGAACCATTTTGTCAGCAATTGCCTGCCCGATTCCACCTCCTGCTCCGGTTACGATCGCAATTTTCCTTGAAAGTGGTTTTTCTTTCGGCATTCTCTGCAGCTTTGCTTCTTCAAGCAGCCAATATTCGATATCAAATGCTTCTTGTCTTGGTAAAGATGTGTATTCAGAAATGGCTTCTGCTCCACGCATTACGTTGATTGCATTGACGTAAAATTCGCTGGCAACACGAGTCGTCTGCTTATCTTTTGAGAAACTGAACATTCCCACTCCCGGATAAATAATGATTACCGGATTCGGATCACGCATTGCTGGGCTGTTCGGATGTTTACAAGTTTCGTAATATTCTTTGTATTCCTGTCTGTACTGTTCGAAAAGAGGAGTTAATTTCTCTAAAATAGCTTTAGAATCACTTAAATCTTCATTTTTATCTAAAGTCAACACTAATGGCTGAATTTTCGTACGCAAAAAGTGATCAGGACAAGAAGTTCCTAGTGGCGCTAAACGCTCAAGATCATTACTGTTGATGTATTCCAACACAACATCGCTATCGGTAAAATGACCAACCATTCTGCTTTCAGAAGATGCTAAACCTCTCAACAAAGGCATCAATTGTGCTGCTTTGTTCTTACGTTCTTCAGCAGGAAGAGATTCTACTTTTTGACCTCCGAAAACCTGTCCGTTTTCTTCGATTTTTTTAGCAATATATTCAGAGGCTGTTTCGATAACTTCCAGACTGTTGATGTAACATTCGTAAGAAGTATCTCCCCAGGTGAATAGTCCGTGGCTTCCTAAAACAATTCCTCTGATCCCAGGATTATCGTTTAAACACTTTTCCAATTGTAATCCCAAATCAAAACCAGGACGCTGCCATGGAACCCACCCCATGGTGTCGCCCCAGATTTCTTTGGTAATTTTTTCGCTGTCTTTTGCAGCAGCTACTGCAATTAAGGCATCGGGATGAAGGTGATCGATATGTTTAAATGGAAGTAAACCATGTAGAGGCGTATCAATAGAAGGCGCTTTGCTGTCCAGATCAAAAATACAGTGATTGAATAAGCCTACCATTCTGTCTTCATCTGCTAAGCCTTGGTACACATTTTTCAGGTTTCTTAGTCTTTGTGTGTATAATCCGGCAATTCCTTTTCTGGTCAGAGTTCCGATGTCACCACCTGAACCTTTTACCCACATTACCTCAACTTCTTCGTTGGTTAGCGGATCTTTTTCGATGGTTTTGCAACTTGTGTTACCTCCTCCATAATTGGTTATTCTTAAATCTGCCCCTAATATATTTGAGCGGTATAGAAATAAAGCCACCTGGTCATTTCCTAAAGATGCCGCTTTGTTTTCGTCCCATAAATAGTCTACGTATTTGAATGTTTTAACTTTTTCCATTGGTTTACTTATATTTCTGAATTTCTATCCAAAATTAGACTGTAATATCTTTTACAGCATCCCGTACTATACTGGTAAATACTGTATTTAAAGATAAATTAACGTTGAGTTTTTACAGTTTAATTTATCCGGGATCAATCTAACTGAGGTTATTTAATTAATATTTTAGATGATGTGATTTAAAAAAATTATGTAACCATTAAGAAAGCTAATAGATTAAGATTTAATTATTCTTAATGGTTACAATTTTAATATGTATTGATTAGTATCCTGGAAGCTGACTTAAATTTGGATTATCTACTAAAGGATGACCTGCTGACTGCGCGGCAAATGGAAGTAATTCTGTTTTATTTGGAACAAATCCATAGAAAAGACCATCTCCCCCGCCTTCTATCCAATTCGGATACGTTCCTCCGTTTTCTGCTGAACCTGTTGGCTTGGTATAGATGATACTGCCGATCTGAAGCTGGCCTGCAGCACCTCCTACAAATCCAGCTGTCTTTTTCGCATTGCTGTTAAATGTACTGTTGTAAGCCTGGAACATATTCGCAGGATACCATTTGTCATCCGTTGTTGTGGTTTGTCCGTGTGCTACTGCAATAGCTTTTAATGCAATCTGATAATTGTCGAAATCTCCAGAACTCGTCGGAACATTAGTAATGACTGCAATTTCTGCAGGGCTCGTTATATCAATATATTTTAATGCCAAAAACGGATCACCATAGATCTGGGCATTTTTTTCGAGTTTATACAGTCGGTAAACAGGTGTATTTGCATAGGCTCCTGTTCTGTTTGACAAGTTTTTCATCGCCTGTTTTGTTGCCTCAATTTCACTTGCCAAACGATTCATTCTGATCAGATCTGTACGAAGGTTAAACTCTCCCGCAAATTCCCATTTACGCTCCTGAACAATAGCAGCTTCAAATGCCTGCTGGCCGGAAGGAACCGGTACACTTCCGATTCCGGCACGGTTTCTTACCTTCATAAAAGCAGAAGTTCCCGCAGCAGTAGGGCCTCCGTTTAAGTAGTTTTGAGTTTCTGCATACATTAATAAAACATCTGCATATCTTAAAACAGGAATATTTAAATTTCGTGCATCTGCCGCCTGAGGCGCAATACACCATCCCATCCTGAATTTACCTGACAGGATGCAGGAATAGGTAGTCCCGGCATTCACCCAGGTATCACCTGCATTACCATTATTTAAAAAATAGACACTGTAAGAAGTACAAGAAACGTCTCTACGGGTATCTCCCTGATTAAAAGATAAATAATAACTTGGAAGAATGAATTGTAATGTCTTTCTCGATCCATATGCTCCTCCACGGGAACCTTCATTGGCATATACTCCAAAAGATGAATTTGTATTTGCTCCGTATTCAGCAACCTGCCAAAGGATTTCTGAGTTTGTCACTGAAAATTTTCTCTGGCAGAAATTGAACCATAACGCTTCGAAACCACTTTTGCCGCCCTGAGCCTGTACCAAAGAGTTTGTTCCTCCGTTAATAATAGCAGCACAGGCATTGTCTGCAATCTGGTATAACTGCTGAATTCTGCTGTTATCACTGCGACGCGACATCATTGCCCCGCTTCCTGTATTCAGGTCCCAACGAAGGGAATACCCTGCCGCATAGAGTGCGATTCTCGCTAATAAGGCATTGACTCCCTGTTTTGTTAAACGCTCTGTTGTTGCATAGCCACTTTGACCAAAATTTGGAATATTTCCTACAGATTCCTGAAGATCAGCAATAATGCGATCGTAAATTTCATCTCTTGAAGTACGCTTTGGATATAATGTATTCGGATCATTAGGATCCATCTCATCCAGAGGTTTAAAAACGGAAGGAACATCTCCGTACACCCTAATTAGATTATAATAACAAAATGCACGAATAGCCTTAACCTCAGCCAGTAAAGCATCACGTTTTGTGCTGGCTTCCATTTTACTTAACCCGCTCACGGCAATATTTGTTCTTTCAATAACGGCATACATCGCAGCGTAAATCCCCGTTACCGTATTCGGTGTATAAGCATCATACTGATAGTTGGCAATATTATATTTGGAATTATTGGTAGAACCATCTTCTGAAGAGTGGGTTACAGTGTCTCCCGCTCCCAGCTGATAATACATTTCAGTTGGAACTATACCTCTGTAACAACCCAGAACAAACATCTCTGCAGTATCTATATTCTTAAATACAGATTCTGTATCCAATGAATTGTAAGCTGGCTGATCCAGAAAATCATCACTGCATGAATTCATCGCTAAAACGGCGACGAAAATTGAGGGAAGAATGACCAATTTTCTTAGCAATACGGGAGTTTTATGTATATTTTTCATGATTTAAATAGTATTAGAAAGTTAAGTTAAGACCAAGAACATAGCTTCGTGAACGAGGATACGTAGAGCTGTCATATCCAGGTGTAACAGTCACCCCGCTTGCCGCTGAAACTTCAGGATCATACCCTGAGTACCCTGTAATTGTCGCCAGGTTATTAACGGTAAAATAGATACGGGCATTGGTAAGCATCACTTTATTTAAAAATTCTCTAGGAAAAGAATATCCTAATGTTACCTGGGAAATTCTCAGATAAGAGCCGTCTTCTACATAATATGATGATGGATAGGCAATATTTGCAGTATTTGTATTGCTTAAGCTCCATAGTCTTGAACCTTCATCAGGATTCAGCTCTTTTAGCCTAACCAAATTTGTCGTTGCCTGTCCCGTATTGGGATCAATTAAATGATAATAATTGTTTCCGAATTCTGAAGGAGCATTCTGGAACATGGCGTATGGACTTAAACTTTGCTTGGTTGCGTTATAAATATCATTACCAACGCTGAATTTCATAAACACAGCCAGGTCAAAGCCTTTGTAGGAGAAGTTATTGCTGATTCCCCCGATAAAATCCGGAGTACCGTTTCCTATCTTCTGCATTTTTCTTGTAAACTGATCACCCGCCTCATTATCAGCAGCAAATTTCATGTCTCCCGGTTTAGGAGTTCCGGTGGCAGGCTTGACAACACCCGGGTTTAAGGTTAATGATCCATCCGGATTTTGGGTAAAATCATCAGTCGTGTAAACTCCCTGATAAACATATCCATACATATCACCCAATTCTTCTCCCACAGTTGCATAATAGGTTACCATTCCCGTTCTGCTTCCTCCGACACTGAACGTTTTATTCAGCTGTCCGTTTTCAAGAGAAAGGACTTTAGATTTATTGAAAGAAATATTAAGGTCTGTTGTCCATCTGAAATTTTCTGATTTTAAATTGATGGTATTTAATGTGAATTCCATTCCTCTGTTTCTCATAGAACCAATATTCTGATATTGTCTTGAATAGCCTGAGGAAACGGGAAGTATACTTTCAAAAAGCATTTTGCTTACGTTATTATTATACCATTCGGAGGTTAAATTTAATTCTGCTATTGAGAAAAGCCAGATCTACCCCGATATTGGTTGTTCTCAGCTCTTCCCACTGGAGATCACGATTTCCCCAGTTTGTACTTGTAACATAGGCCGGATGTCCCTGGGTATTGTTTATTGGATAATCTGTAAGTAGAACATTGGTTCTCCATAAGTTATTAGCGACTCCATTGTTACCTGTCACCCCATATTCAATTCTTAATTTAAAATCATTAACTATCTTATTGATACTATGATCCTGCCAGAAATTTTCCTGAGAAACACGCCACGCACCTGCTACAGATGGAAAATATCCCCAACGTGAACCTTCTGCAAATTTTGAAGAACCATCCGCACGTATTGTCCCTGTAATTAAGTAACGATTATCATAATTGTAATTCACACGGGCAAAATAAGAAAGTAAGCTGTTACTTGATCGGTCTGTATTTTTATCAGCTACCGTTGCGTTGGCAATATCATCCAACCCGAAATTAGGATACGGGAATTTTGTAAGTTTCATGCTGCTTCCTTCGGATTCTTCATACCAGATTTCGTTCCCGATTAAAGCACTTACTTTATGTTTTTCACCAAAAGTTTTATTATAATTTAAAGTATTGGTGATCTGATAACGGAATGTTTCTGCATTGGCGATATTTCCGTTGATTCCTGTGTTGATAGGGTCTGTAAGAAAGGCGCGTGAATTCTGATCTGAAAATGATGTTGATTTACTGTTTGTCCAGCTATATTGTCCGGCAGTTCGCCATGTAAAGTTTTTCAGGAAATCAAATTCGATCCCTGCATTGGCTACGAATGTTCTTGTACGTTTGTTGGAAGTAGATGCCTGAGTTTCTATAAATGGATTTTCTGTATCAAAACCCGAATCTAACGCTGAAAAATCCGAAAAAGTCTGATTGTTGAACAACTGATCCTGAGTAAACAATGTACCTCCGGTGATAGGCTGAAGAAGAATTTTTTTCATTCCGGAATAGGCTCCTCCCCCGTTTACAGAATTGTTCGTAAACATGGTGTTGAAATCTACTCTTACTCCTTTATACAATTCCGAAGTGATATTGGCACGTAATGAATTTCTTGTTTCGCTAAAATTTTGAAGCAAGCCCTCCTGCTTATTGTAATTATAACTAATAAACGCCTGTGTTTTATCGTTTCCAGCAGAAATATTTACGTTGTGGTTCTGAGTTAACCCCGTTCCTCCCAACATTTTCTCCTGCCAGTCTAATGCAGAAGCAGATCCGTAGCGATTGCCAATCCTCTGATAGGCTCCGGAATAAAACCCTGGTGAATCTGTCCCTAAATTACTGTCAAAAACATTACTCCACGCTGATGGCTTGGACTGAAGCATCCCCAATTCGTACTGATACTTTACATATTGTTCCGGATTTGAGAGCATATCCAGTTTTTTTGAAAGCATATCAAATGACATGAACGTATTGTAGTTGATAACCGTTCTTCCTTTTTTCCCACTTTTGGTTTTAATAACAATAATACCGTTGGAACCACGGGCTCCGTAAATAGCAATCGCAGAAGCTCCCTTCAGTACGTCGATACTTTCAATATCATTAGGATTAATCACATTCAAAGCGTTATCCAATTGGAAACCGTCTACAATATAAAGCGGATCGGAACTTTGAGTAATGGAAGAACCTCCCCTGATCGTAACATTGGCGTTAGCTCCCGGAGCACCACCTGCGGTCACAATATTCAGACCTGCAGCTCTTCCCTGTAATGCCTGCAAAGCATTCATTGCCGGTGTAGCTGCTAATTCTTTTGCAGAAACTGAAGAAACAGACCCCGTAAGATCGGATTTTTTAACTTTTCCGTAACCGATAACGACTACTTCTTCAATATCTTTTGTATTTTTCACACTATCATTTACCGCTTTTTGCCCCCAGACAAAACTTGTTGAAAGCATAAATGCCGGAAACACTATTCGCTTTATATTTTTATGTTTAACTATCAAAGACATATGTTAATTTTTATGTTACCAAAATACACCGTTACAAAAATTCGGGCATCCTGCAATATCCTGTATGGCAATATTCATGATTTATCATATTTAACTACAAATACTTAAATTATATTTTAAAATAAATAATAAAATAACGGAAAATCATCAAACATTCATCAAATTATTTAACTAAACCGTGAATTAAAAGCTCCTGTTTCAAATAGATATTCTTTTTTAGAGTTAAATTGTTTTTAATAAAAAGACACTGAAAAATCAGTGCCTTATTGAGTTATTTTTTAACTCTGAAACTATATAGATGATACTGTGAAATCGTAAATGAAACACGGAAAGGCTATCTTAAAGAATTTCCATACCCAACCATTAAAATGGAAATAAACATGACGATCATTCCAACAGCAATGGTAGTAATAGTTCTTTTGGAAACTCCTTTCCATTCTTTGATGATAATTCCCCACAAATTAGCAATGAAAATTATAAATGCCATATGTAAAATCCACGAGCTGGCGCCATTTCCCATTTTACTTTCGCCCATACCGTAAAAGAAAAACTGTAAAAACCACATGGTTCCGGCAAGGGCACAGAAAATGAGATTTTTCACAACAGGTACATTTCTCTTAGTATAATCGGTGTAAGATTTATTTTTAAAAGCCAAATACAGACAGCCGATCAGATTGACCGCCATCCCGCCCCAAAGGACAACCACATAGGTTACATTGTTTTGAAAAAGGAATTCTCCCTGTCCCGGATTGGCTAGTTTCCAGGCTTCATTGGCTACGATAGCCATTGGTTTCCCAGCTTCCAGTCCGAAATTGAAACATGCACTTAAAACGCCGGAAATGATGGAAACTATTATTCCCAACCCGAATTTATATTCCGTTTTTACTTCCGTACCATGCGGATCTATTGAAGTTTTTTGCAGTTCTTTTTCCTTCATCATTCCCGCTTTCCCGCTGATGATGATTCCAATGACACAAATCAGAAGTCCCAATAATACAAACTGTCCCCATTTGCTGGAAAACAATAAACCGATATTGTCTTTTCCTGTTTGCGGAGAAAATTCATAATAAATAGAAGGAACCAGCGAGCCAAACACCATACAAAGCCCCAAAATAATGCTGCTTCCAAGTGCTACCCCTAAATATCGGACTCCCAAACCATAAGTAAAACCACCAATTCCCCACAGGGCCCCGAACAGAAACGTCAGCCCCAATATGGAGGAACTTTCATTCTGAATGATTTCCCAAAAATCAGGAATGGTCATAAAGGCAGCCAATGGCGGAACAATGATCCAGGAAAAAACACCTCCTATTAACCAATACGTTTCCCATGACCAGCCTTTTACTTTTTTATAGGGCAAGTAAAAGCTCCCTGAAGAAAAACCTCCTAAGAAGTGAAAAAAAACTCCTAATAATGCATTCATAATTTATCTTATGGTTGAATTTGAAAATTAACACTATGAAATCGATTGCGCATCTTGTAGTGTCATGTTTGCAATAATAATTCTTTTGTCTTGAAACAAAAGAATCAAAAATTCAAGACTTGGAATCATCCGCTAAAAATTAATTCTGTTCTCTAAAAATTCTAAACTTGCGCGATTTCAATATAAGTTCTTCAATTCAATATTTGTGTCGCGCTTCAAACAGTAGAATTTTCTTAACGTTCACAGAATTAATTTTCTTAACGCTCCTGCTTCCTAAGTCGATAAGTACTCAGTGAGAATTAACCAATTCTTCAATATTAATTTACTTCAATTTATACACTTCACTTGCAGCAAGCAACAGGCAGCCTAAGCCATAGTCTTCAAAATCAGGTTCTTTATCAACAGCAAGTGGCTGACCGTCTTTAGGTTCTTTTCCAGTTCCCTGTACCCAACCTAAAAATCCATCAGGCTGAACGGAATCTTTTGCAATTGCATTCCAGGCTTTCACAATAACGGGTAAATACGTTTTTTTATCAATCAAACCTTTATTGATTCCATACGCCATTCCATATACAAACAGAGCAGTTCCCGTCATTTCCTTGCCTCCAAAATTGTTTGGGTCATGTAAACTTGCATTCCAGAAACCATCTTCTCTCTGAATCGGAACCAAAGCCGATAACAAATCTTTGTAATCCTGCAGATATTCCTGATAATGGGGATCGGATTTCGGCGTGTCCTCCAGCGTACGTGCCAGAGCAGCAACTACCCAACCATTTCCACGACTCCAGTAGCAATCTTCGCCGTTAGGTTCTTTGTAAGGCGGAACGAAACTCTTGTCTCGCCACCAAAGTTTATCTTTTGGGTTGTACAAACCATTTCCGCCGTGTTTGTATTTTGTGTAGGCATACATCTCATAGTTTCTGTCAAAATATTTTTTTTCGCCTGTCATTCTGCCCAGTTTTGTGAAAATAGGCATTCCCATTTGTAACGCATCAATCCACCACCAGTCGTCAACTTTACTGGTAGCCATCATACTGTCTATGGAAGCCTTAACGAATTTTATTCTCTCCGGATTTTTTTTACCATCGATTTCATAAAGATCCAAATACGTCTGACTACAAGCCTGATTATCTGCATTACGGGTATAAGTATCTCGCATCATATCCCAATTGTGCTTTTCTGACCATGACATGGCGTAATCGTAATATTCTTTTTTAGGATCTACTTTATAAAGCGCGATTAATCCCTCATAATAAACAGCTCTCGTCCATAGATTGCTGGGCCATACTTTCTTGCCCACGATTTCCTTTCCTGTATCGGACCATTTGTTCATGAAATATTGATTTGCTCTCTGTGAAACTTCCAACACTTCTTTTTTATCCGGAAGATTAACGTTCTTTGCACTCGTTTCTTTCTGAACTGAACAAGAAGATAAAACTCCAATAATCAACGCATAAAAAGCGCCTCTCATTAATACTTTCTTCATAATTATATATATTTTTTATTTTACAATGTATTAGTTTAAATAGTTTGAATTATAAGCATTACGACTGATTAAGGTTTAACTGTATGAATATTAGGTGCAGGAACCTTTGAAACAGATTCATCCAAATAATAATCGGTATGTGGAGGCTGGTTGTACCCTACATTTTGCCAGACGATGCTCAACCGGTATTGTGGATTATGCATTAAAGTGTACAATCTGTGTTTGGTTGGAATAGCCGTTGAAAAGATTCTCAATTCTTGGTTATCGGCTGTTCTGTACATCACTTCTTCCCGCCAGTCTCCAAATAGATCAGCAACCAAGGAAGGATTTTTCTTGGTGCCGTTGTTGGATTCACATTGAAAATCTTTAGCATCAAAAATCAGGTTTGATTTTTCATTTTTCCAATTCCATTTTGACACGGAAGTTCCGTCTAAAATTTCACTTAAAAAATCTCCGTCCCAATAAATCCCCATATTGCAGGCAGGACTTTTCTCACTGATCTTATTTCCTTTTGCATCGTAAAGTCCCTTGACTCCGGCCCCTGCAGCCCAACATTCTGAACCGTTATAACGAGGATCGATATTTAAAGACAATCCTCGTCCCGGACCCTGAAACTTTCCCTGTTTGCTATACACAGTAGAAGGTAATTTCCATAAAACTTTTCCGGTTTTGCCGTCTCTGAAATGTGCACCTGCATCATCAAATCTTTCTTGAATATCAAAAATTTCCAATCCGGGATTAGATGGGTCTAAATCTCCAACGTGCAGCGCATCACCATGGCCAAAGCCTGTACTGTTCAGCACTTTCCCATTGTCATCAACCGTCATGGCACCGAAGATAATTTCATCTTTTCCGTCATTATCAACATCCGCAATACTCAGATTATGATTTCCCTGACCACGGAATTTCTTATTTTCTTCCGAACTTTCGGTATCAAAAAGCCATCGCAAACTGAGTTTTTTATCTTTATAATCCCAGGCCGCAATCGCCGTTCTGGTATAATAACCTCTCGACATAATTACACTTGGTGTTTTACCGTCCAGATAAGCAATGGCTCCCAGAAATCTATCGATTCGGTTTCCTTTTGCATCGCCCCAGGTTTCGGTCATTTGTTCGTTGGTTGGATTCAGACTCCCTGCAAATCTTGGAACTTCATAATTCACGGTATGAATTTCTTCGCCGGTTTCACCATTAAAAACAGTCAGAAACTCCGGTCCGGAAAGGATCATTCCGTTTTCATTGACGTAATTTTTTGTTGCATCTCCGATAAATTTTCCTTTGCCGTCTTTGCTTCCGTCGGCGGTTTTCATTACGATTTCAGCTTTTCCGTCCTGATCAAGATCATAGACTAAAAATTGCGTGTAATGCGCTCCTTCTCTTATGTTTTTACCCAGATTAATTTCCCACAAAAGCTTTCCATTCATTTTGTAAGCCTGAATAATTGGTGGGTCGGTTTCTCCTTTCTGGCTGTTGTCTTTTGACCTTCCGGTTTGATGAAGGATGATTTCATATTCACTATCACCATCCAAATCTGCCACAGAAGCATCATTCGGGGTATACCCTTGTGGTGTTTTTAAGGGAATAGAAAAATAAGGTTTTTGATTGGCTACATATTTTGCAGAATCGTTGTCAACTGATTTATCCTGAGTATTTGACTTAACGAAATAGGTGTAATTCTTCGCTTTGTCAGCAGTTTTATCTAAGAAATTAGTTCCGCTTACCAATGGCTTTTCATTCAGCTTTTTGCTTTTGTTATTTTCAATACGGTATAAGTCAAACCGAATATTTTGAGGTTCCGTGCCCAGCAAACGCCAACTCACAAAAACGCCTGAATCTGAAGGTATGGCAACGATTCCTCTTTTCAGATATTCCATTTGCCTTTGGGCAGAAAACATCTGCGATAGGAAAATGGCGGATGTGATGAGTATATATTTGATCTTCATAAATCTTCTTTGTAAGTTTCGGCTAAAGCCAATCTATATTTTCATTATTCATAAACGGCTTCAGCCCGTTCCTATTGAATTTTATCCTTGTCAAGGTTTAGAACCTTGACAAGGATGTTACGTTGAATCACTTGCAGCCTGACCTGAGTGGAGCTCTTTTTGCCAGAGCAAAGCGGAGGCAAAAAGCAGGAACGCAGGGCACGATTGAGAAAAAAGCAAATGCTTTTAGCTAAATTTACGAACGAAGTTCAAAGCTGCCCAAATATTCCAATACTCAATTTCAATCGATTGCGCTATTGAAATTAGAAGTCTGCTTCAATAACCACTTTACCCACTCTTCAGTTCCCTGATAATTGGTAAAATCAGCGGGTAGCTTTTTGCCGTCAATGTACTCGTTATAACACCACGGGTCGCCCAATGCGAAAACTGTTCCTTTACCGAATTTTGCAATAGCTCCGATATTCCTCCCTTCTGCCTCCAAAATGGCTTTAGCAGGGGATTTCACATCGATGGAGCTTACTTCTTTCATATATAATTTCTGCTCAGAAAAAACTTCATTTCCTGCCGGAACCATCACTTTTCCCTGCTCAAATTCTCTTTTCTGAACACGGTTGTAACTGTCATCGTTAAAATGAATTCCAAATTCTCCCGCCAGTTTGTTGAAATGTTCAAATTCAGAATTACCTCTGTCGTTACTCATTAAAACCAACACACCACCATTGTTCACCCATTCCACCAAATTTTTGATGCTTGCTGCATCAATCAGATTTGCCTTTCCACCGTAAGCTTCTTTGTCAATATCCGCATCGACAATGATATAAATACCGGCATTTCTCAAATCTTTTTTGGTCGGAGCAGTTGTAAGCATACTGATTTCTGCGCCTTGTTTTGTGAAAATTTCTCCCAACAAAGAAAACCCGCCGTTGCTGGTGTCATTCCATGTATAATGCCAGGATTCCAGGACTTTGGTTTCTTTATTTTCCTTTTTTTCGTTGTTGAAAAAATTGTCCAAAACGACTTTTGGTTTCTGCTGAGCATTAGAAAAGCTGAATGTCAGCAAAGTTCCTACTGCGAATGTTTTTACTATTTTGTTATTCATTTCTTTTAATTTTATTTTGAATAATGTATTGGAATCAATTTAATTTCGCCATCCAGACCGGAAGGCTGCACTTTCCAGTTAGATGCATCAAAAGGCTTATAGTTGATATTCACAAAATTGATTTCGTGGTAATTCCGCCACTGAATTTTATTCTGATCCATGTAGCGGATTCTATTCGCCATTAAATTACAGACTTCAATCTGAATGGTATTTTTCCCTTTTTTCAGGTATTTTCCAATATTAATTTCAAAAGGAATGCTCCAGACAATTCCCGCTTCCTGACCGTTGACAATTACTTTTGCACTTTCATACAGCTTATCAAATTTTAAAAGATAATCGTCTGCATTTTTGTTTTTCAAGTTTAAAGTTGTTATATAAACACCAGTCCCTGAAAAGCTTTGTGTTGCAGGATCTTCTGAGAAATTGGTCCAGGGTTCCAATTTCTTTAATTTTCTTGATTTTGGAAGTTCGGGACCGCCTTCTTTGAAAGTTAATTGCCAGTTTTGATTTAAATTGATAGGAGAATCTGTCTTTTCAACATATTTCCATTTTGGAATTGAACTGTTTATGTTTTCAGAAGCTTTTATAATTAAAGATTCTCCTGATTTCAGTTGTACTCTAACCGAACTATCCTGAATTTCAGCAAGTCCAAAATCTCCGTTTTCAGGATTCATTAGAGCAACTTGTTTTCCGACAAAATTTAAAGGAATATTTTGATTAATTTCCTTTGAAGTGTGATTCACGATGTAATAATATTTTCCGCCGTCAAACTGTCTTCTCACGAATTTCAATCCGGTGTCAGCTAGTTTTTCTCTTTCTATTTTTAAATATTCCAACGCTTCCGCAATATCCGAACTTAAAATGATTTTACCTTTTCCAAAGCTCGCCGTTTTCAAATTTCCAGCCAGGTTTTGAAATGACATTTTACTCCACAAAGACTTTAATTGGGCCCTTCTTTTTTCGACTTCAAAATATCCGGGTATATCTTTTGGTTCGTTTTGAAAAATTATTGCAGCTCCGTTTTGAGCTAAATCCAAAATATTTTTTAAAGTAGATTCGGGCAGATAAGTTAATTTGGGAATAATCATAACCTGATATGTAGAACCATCTTCCGACACCTGAATCTTCTGGTTTTCCGACCTCGATTCGCCAATCATTTTATCCGAAACCATATCTAAGGAATACCCCCTTTTACTGAGTTTATTCAGATTTTCATACATCGGAGTAGGCTGTAACCATTTTTCAACATTATGAACTTTAAATGTCACATCCTTCCCTTTCGGATTGGCCCATTGGTCGTAAATAGGCCAGTACATCAGCAATTCGTTATCCGATTTTCCGCTCTGCAAAACAGATTGAGTACGTTCGATATAAGAATTTAAACCCTTTAAATGGGGCCACAAACTGTTTTCAGGAACAAAATTAACAGAAGCATAAAACAGCCATCCCGGGAAAGCAACATCGACCGGTGTATATGTTGTACCATGATAAAAAACGTGATTGATGCCTGATAAAAAAACCTGCTCAACTTCTGGTTTTGCCTGTGACCATGATGTCTTAAAATGTTCGGTAAGCCAGGTGAAAGTTTCGTTTGAAATTAATTGTTTACCGGTAACATTTGCAGCCGATGAAGCAAATTTCAGCATATTAATATCTGGAATATCAGATTTTTGCACATCTGCACTATCTCTTCTCAACCCCGGAATATCAAAAACCGTACTTCCGAAAGTTTCAGATTCTGGAATATCGACTGCTGCATACAAATCCAGCAAATTTCCCGGCGAACCGTGTGCCTGGTTGGTATTTTTGGAATTTTTAGAATGTGCCCAGTTGGTGAAATCTAGGGTAAAACGGTTCAGAATCAAATCACTTAAGGTTTTCCTGTAATCAGATTTTATTCTTCCCGATATTTCGTTTTCTTCGTTACTCACCAAATATTTGATGTATGGACTCACATCGTAACCTCTCCTTTTCTTAAATTCCTCTTTAAAATCGGGAGTCCAGTCGGCATTGTAAACTTCATAACTGTCATTGAAAAAAGAGCGGATTCCGTAATTTGAACTGCCAAATGCCTGATCAATATTTTTAAAATAATTCACCGTTGCTTCCGGTGAAAAATGGTCTATTGTATAGCCTTCCCCTCCTAGTGCTGCACGTTTTACTTTTTGTAAAGTTTTACCAACGAAAACTGCATAGATTATCCATTTTCCTGACGTTGGTTTCCAATTTAAAGCACCATCAGCATTAACTTTATCTGTTAAAACCACCGGTTCATTTTTTTCATTGTAAGCCGTTACAATATCCAGCTTTATAGTTTTTAAATTCTTTTGCTTCTCATCTCTAAGTACAATTTTTTCCGCTAATTTTTCACCTGATGAGATAGTATATGTCTGAACGATCATTTTTGTGGCAGCATCTTGTTCGCTTACTTGCGGTCCGCCGATTGGCCAGCCCGTCCCAACCGCCATGTCAACGCCCATATTCAGGCTTTTTGCTTTGTTGGTAGTGAACTGAAGCATTTTCATCCACTCCTGAGAAAGATAATTGATGTATTGTTTCTCGAAGCCTTTTGCACCGTAAATTGGGACAACTTCTACGCCTCCGAAACCTGCTTTATTTAAAGTGGTCAGCTGTTTGCCCAATCCTTTTTCATCCACTGCATTTCCCATCCACCACCATCGTGTCCACGGTTTTGCCGTTTCGGTGGTTTTTGGCCAGGGATTCTGCGCGGCAATATTTCCGAACGCAAAACAGATTAGACTGAGGCTGACTATGTTTTTAATTTTCATTTTTAACTTTTAAATTTAATCACAAAAGCTTTAAACACATTCGTTACTTAAGTGAGTAATCCGGCTTTTTAGAAGGACCTTAAATTATTTAAACTTCAAAACTTAGTTTTAATTTCCGTCGGGCTTTAAAGCTTCCATAAAAATGCTTTCAGGCCAATGGAATTTTTCGGGAGCATCGGGTTTGTTTAAATCAAAACCTTTATAATTTTTTGAAACCAATTTACTTAAAGGCAATTCTTGGTCAATAATACTTTTCACCACACATTTTGCCAGTTCATACGCTCCATATGCATTAAAATGCGTGTCATCCGCCAAGGCATTAGATTGATTTGGGTAGGAATTTGCGGGATAATAAACAAATGCTTTTTTAGAAATTTCCGGGCCCATTGCTTCAAACAGTTTTTTACTCATCGCATTCAAATCAATCAAAAATACATTTTCTTCTTTTGCAATTTCCCGCATTGCATCAGGAAAATCATCCAAAGTATTGACAATCTTGTTGTTTTCATCAAAAACCCGGCGGTTCATTGAAGTTACTAAAACAGACACTGCACCTAATTCACGAGCGTTGAGAATCCATTCTTTCAGTCTTTTTCTATATCCTGATTTCGTACTATTTCCTGATTTCTGGTCGTTATGCCCAAACTGAATAAACAAATAATCTCCGGGCTTTATTTTACTCCAGATTTTATCGATTCGGTGACGGTCTTCAAAGGCTTTTAATGTTTCGCCACTTTCAGCATAATTGGCAATCACAACGTCTTTCGGAGCAAAAAAATAAGGTAACATCTGTCCCCACGATGCCCACGGTTCATACTGCGCATCAACTACCGTTGAATCTCCTGTCAAATAAATGGTTTTCGCTGTTGGGTTGGGTTGAATGATTATTGCACAGACTTTTGGAACTTTACCATTAAATTCAATCGTCAATAAGTTATCCCAATGCAAATATTTTCTTTCTCTTGTCTTTAATTTTACGATTCCGATCTGAGCTCCGTTTTGGTTACGAATGATGCTGTCTTTAACGTGAACTGTAATTGATTGTTCAACAATTTCACCATCTTTTGTTTTCACATCGTTCAGCATCAGGCGGCGGTTTTCTACACGTACTGTTGTTTCAGAAAGTCCTTTAGAGTCGCCTAGATTTAACTTAATATCATAATTTCCTTCAGGAATAACTACCGAAAAATAAAAAGGGTTGTCGCTGGTAATATAATCTCCTGTCAAAGCACTTCCTCCTCTATCAAAGGATTTTAAGCTAGAAATATCCATAAATCCGTAGCCAATTTTCCTGTCGAATTTAGAATGTTCTGTGATAGGAATAAAGCCATTCTGCACTCTGTCTCCTCCAAAGTCAAATTTGAAGGTGGTTTGCTGAGCAAATGTTGATGAACAAATAAAAAATATTAAAAAAGCGATCCAGTTTTTCATTATGAATAATTATTTTTGGGCGGCGTCGGTATCGTCTTTTTTATCATAAGATGTATTGAGCGTGCTTTCTTTTGTGACTTCTACCTTTACTTTCTTAAGATTTTTAATCACGCTTAAATTCTGTTCTTCAGGCTTCAGTGCTTTTATCTTTAGGTTTTCAAAGGTAAAATCTTTCAGTTCATACAAGTCTGATTTTTCAATGTCAAAGCCTGTTTCACAACTGATATCTATATTTTTTAACACAATATTATTTGCCGATCTGGTTTTCGGTTTCTCCTCTCCTTTCAAATCAAAAAACTGATTCCAACCTTTTATATAGAGGAAGGTTTTTACATTTCCTTTGATGTTATCAAGGGTAATATATTCGTAATGTTGCGGCGTATCCGGTCTCATTTTTAAGTGCAATAATCTTGATGCATCTTTTACTGTTGAGTTTCTGAAAATGATATTGTAATTATGAATCGATTCACTTCCACAAGTTAATGCAGAATGGCAGAATCCAAAAGTATTGTCTTCAATGATGATATTCCTGTTTTCACCATTGTTGGGATCTTTATCTGCTTTCGGACCTTTTCCGCCTTTCAATGCAATGGCATCATCGTTTACTGACAGATAGCAGTTTTTAATTAGGAAATTGGTACATGCATCAATATCAACGGCGTCCGTACTCGGTGCTTTTACCGGTTCTTTCGGTGCTAAAATCGTTAAATTCAGCAATTTCACAAATTCACTCTTATAATAATGTGTGCTCCAGAAAGGCGAATTTTTCACAGTAATATCTTCAATCTGAACATTTTTTGAATTTGAAATATAGATGATCCGAGGCCTCATTTCGTCCATATTTGTACATTTAGGATTCCATTGGCGTCTTTTCCAGAATGCCTTCCAAAAGCGCAATCCATTTCCGTCCAACGTTCCTTTTCCTGATATGGTAAAGCCATCCAATCCGTTTGCGTTGATTAATGCCGGAAAATATTTCACCGTCTGGCCTTCCATCCTTGTTTCTACGACCGGGAAATCACTGATATCATCACTTCCTTTCAGCTTCGCGCCTTTCTCCAAATGCAAATGCGTTCCCTGCTTAAAGAAAACAGAGCTGATCAGGAATGTTCCTTTTGGAACGATGATTACCCCTCCGTTTTTAGCAGCCATATCAATAACGGCCTGAACTTCTTTTGTTTGAAGAATTGTACTGTCGTTTTTAACCCCGAAATCTGTAATAATGTACTTTTTTCCTAATTTATTAAGGTCTGTTGGCTTATTTTCTTTAAACCATTTCGGGATAGGTGTTCCATCGGGAAATTTATCCTGGCTTTTTACTCCTGATGAAAATAATAAGAAAAAAAACAGGGATAAGAGTGAGATATTTTGAAAATTCATAATTTATTTTTTACTGTAAATCCTGATTTTTATTAATTAATAATTAAGTATTTCAAAAAAGAATGACAAAATAAAGGAATATCATTTTAAATAAAATTTATTCAATCTTTTTTATGAAAAATCAGCAAATAACTTTCAACTGTATAATGAAATTATTATTTCGTTTCATTTTCATAAAAGTATACATTTTAGGACTTGACGGTATCCTGCTCTTTCATGTTGATTAATTTGCGATTTTTGTTCCCGATTGAATTCTCTTCAAAATTAAATTAATTATCCTTTTGTGCAATCGTTTGCTCAATATTAGATAATCAAAGCTGTTTTTAGTTAAAATCACGGATTATAAATCTTCGAAATTGGCTGGTTTTTAGCTTCAGTTTTATATTTAGAAGTCTTTGAAGAAAATAGTTTTATTAATTATCTTTTGTCTTAACAAAAAAAGATACGAAGTTCAGACTGGAATTTTCGGGTAAAAATGAATACTATTTCTCTAAAAAAACTTAAAAATGTGCGGATTTACTGCTATTCTTTCGATCCACTATTTTTCCTGCGCTTCAAACAGCAGAATTTTTTAACGTCCTCAGAATTATTATTTTTAATGCTTTTGCTTCCTAAGCCGATTGAAATAATCTTTAATTTTATTTTAAGTATAAATACATAATATTTCCTTTTTGATAGACATAATTTGATTAAATTTACGTCAATAATGTATGTCATTTTGGATATACGGAAAACTTACAGAAAAAGCATGTATGAATAAAAAAAATGCCACAATATATGACATCTCAAAGAAGCTAAACGTAAGTGTGGCAACTGTTTCCAGAGCATTGAACGATCATCCGAGAATAAGCGTGGCAACGAAAGATTTGGTCAGGAAAACGGCCAAAGAAATGAATTACAAGCAAAATAATCTTGCCAAAGCTCTGAAAAGCGGGGAAACCAAAAACGTAGGAATCATCGTTCCTTACATCAATACCAATTTCTTTTCATCGGTGATCCGGGGAATTGAGGAAGAGCTTTCTCCCCATGGTTATCATGTGATTATCTGCCAGAGTCATGAGGATGTGAATATTGAAAAAAGGCATCTAAACACGCTGCTTAACGCCCAGGTTGACGGGATTTTCATGTCGGTTTCCAAGACAACTCTTGATACCGATCATATCCAAAGTATTTTGGACACAACCAACACTCCCATTATATTTTTTGACCGTAAAAAAGACATTTCAGGAATCAGTACAGTGACCATCGACGATTATCGTGGCGGTTACATGGCGACGGAACACCTGATTAACGAAGGTTATAAAAATATCTGCCATTTTTCCGGTGATTTAAATCTTGAAATTTATCAGAATCGTCTGAATGGTTACAAACAGGCTTTAATTGATCATAATTTAAGTATAAAAGAGGAAAACATCATCACAACCGGAAGTTCAATTGATGAGGGAATTGATGCGGTTAAAAAACTTTGGGATGGAAAATCGGTTCCCGATGCTATTTTCTCATCAAGTGATTTTGCAGCGTTGGGCGCTTGCCAGGAATTAAAAAAGCGTAAGATTAAAATACCTCAGGAAGTAGCAGTTATTGGATTTTCCAACGAACCTTTTACCCAATTTATGGAGCTTCCAATGAGTTCTGTGGATCAGACTCCCGTTATCATGGGGAAAATGGCGGGGCAGGTTTTTATTGATAGTGTGAAGGAAAATGGTTCCGGGGTTTCTATCGAGAAAAAAGTGGTGTTGGCGCCGCAGCTTTATATCAGGAAATCTTCGAAAAGGAAGTAGCTTGTTTTATTAAATTTCTTTTGTCTTGAAATCGAAGATTCGACGTAGTCAAACAAAAGAAACAAAAATTGCCTCCATAAAGTCGGCGAATATTATTTCAAGACTTGGAAACATCCTTAAATTAGAATTTAATCCTAAAATCCCCAAAACTTACGCGAATTTGCTATTTGTTCTTCGTATCAAAATCTGTCTCGCGCTTCAAACAGTGGGAATTTTTTAACGGATTAATTTTTAATTTTCTTAACGCTCCATTTTCCTATGTCATTATAAAAACCATAGCTCATAGCTTTGTCACTCATCTAAACACTTAAGTTTTGGCTAAAGCCAATCTATTTATAAAGCGGACTAAAGTCCGCTCCTATTGATCCTGTTTCGTGTTTATTCGAGAAAAATATTGTGTCATTTGTGATTAAATTATCCAAAAGAAAATGCCTTCCACAAACGTAGAAAGCATTTTCAACCCCTAATAATTATATAATTAAAACAATTATAAACTTACTCCCCGTCTCCAGGGAATAAAATCGTTTTGATTTAAAATTGCGGCTTTTGTTTTTACCTCTCCGCTTGCGACTTCAATGATAAATTCTAAAAGCTCTTCTGCTTTTTCGTCGATTGTTTTTTCGCCTGTAATCACGTCTCCTGTGTTAAAGTCAATGATATCGGGCATTCTTTCTGATAAAGAAGTGTTTGACGAAATTTTTACTACAGGAACAACCGGATTTCCAGTTGGCGTTCCCAAACCTGTCGTAAATAAAACTACGTTTGAGCCGGAACCGACTAAAGCCGTTGTACATTCAACGTCATTTCCGGGGGTACATAATAAATTTAAGCCTGGTTCTTTGATGTATTCTGTAAAATCGAGAACGTCATTTATCGGAGATGAACCGCCTTTTTTAGCCGCTCCTGCAGACTTCATGGCATCGGTTATCAGTCCGTCTTTGATATTCCCCGGTGACGGGTTCATATCAAAACCTGAACCTGCAGCAACGACTGATTCTTCAAAATCTTTCATTAGCTGTAAAAATCTTTCGGCATCTTCTTCGTTCACACACCGGTTCACCAATTCCTGCTCTACTCCGCATAATTCGGGGAATTCTGAAAGGATGGTTGAACCACCGATTCCTGCCATTAAATCTGATAATTGTCCTAAAACCGGATTGGCAGAAATTCCTGAAAAACCGTCTGAGCCACCACATTCCAATCCTAAAACCAATTTTGAAATTGGCGCCGGCTTTCTTTCAATTTCATTGGCTTTTTTGATGGCTTCGTAAGAATCTTTGATGATTCCGTTGAGCATTTCATCAACGGTTCCAGACTTTTGTTGTTCGTAAACGATGATCGGTTTTTTATTATTCGGACTTATTTTTTGCAATGCATCTGTAAAAATCTGAACCTGTAAATTCTGACAACCCAAACTCAAAACCGTTGCTCCGGCTACGTTCGGATTATTCACATAACCTGCCAATAACCTTCCCAATGCTTCCGCATCCTGACGAATACCGCCACAACCGCCTTGGTGCGTGATGAATTTAACTTCAATATTTTTAAAAACCCTTGAGTCCTGATCTTCTTCAACAGCAGTTTCCGTTTCCGAATTATTAATTAACGATCTTAATAAAAGCTGATGCTTTGTCGCTTTTTCGAACAATAATTCTTTTTCAAAAACATCTTTTAAAATCTCAACATTTCTGTTTTCACAAAAAACCAATGGAAAAAATAACCAAACGTTTTCTGTTCCGACCTGTCCGTCTTCTCTGTGATAGCCCATGAAAGTCTTATCCTTCCATTTATCAACATTCGGAACAGTCCATGAAGTTGTTTCTGTTTTACCTTCTATTTTTGCGCTTTGATGCTTAACGTTCTCAGTCGTGATAACCTCTCCTTTCTGGATCGGCTGACTCGCTTTCCCGACTAAAACACCATACATAATAATCTCGTCTCCAATGGCAAGATCTTCGGTCACGAATTTATGTTTCGCCTTGGTGTCTTTTATAATTTCATACGTAAGATCGTCCAAAGTAACAGTTTCTCCCTGCGTCAGATCAACCAATGCCACTGTTACATTATCTTTGGGATTTACTTTCAGTACTTTCTTTTGCATCATTTTTTAAGAATAAAATTGTATAAAGTTGTGATATGCAGTTTCGATATCGTTGTGATCAATTTCCCACAATGCCTTTGCTACTGCAGACTTCAAGCCGATAACCTTGGTAAGGTCTGTGTCCCAGAAAGTGGTTTCGCTTAACGCCAATTCTGCGACTTTTTCATAATCTTCGTTTACCCAGATTTCCTTGAATCTAGCAACAATCGCTTCTTCATCATTTATCGGAAGAGATTTTTCACCAAAATTCCCTTGATAGAATCTGATTAAACTTGCCAATGAAAAGGTTAAATTAAGCGGTAATTTTTGGTTAATTTCAACATATTTTATCAGGCTCGGAAGAATTCTCACTTTAAATTTAGATACAAAATACAGTGCAATACTTGCCTGATAATGTTTGATAAAAGGATTTCTGAACCGGTCGAAAACTTCTTCAGCAAAATCCTTTAATTCATTTTCATCTAAACCTAACGTCGGGTTTACTTCATTGAATATTGTTTCACTTAAAAACTGACCTAAAAACTGATCATCAATAGATTCCTTTACCGTTTCTTTTCCTGATAAAATAGCCGGAGCCAACATCAACGTATGACCACCATTCAAAATTCTCACTTTTCTTAAACGATATGGCTGAATATCATCAACAACCAAAATCTGCTCGTCAATTTTATCGAAAGGAATTCTTTCTTTTAGATTTGCCAGATCCTCAATCACAAAAAGCAAAAAGACTTCCGAAACCACCATCATTTGATCTTCATAATCTAACTGATCTTCATAGGTTTCTGCATCATCTTTCGGATAACCCGGAACGATCCTGTCTACCAATGTATTGTGGAAATAATTACTATGTTCAATCCATTGCACAAAGTTAAAATCTAAATTCCAAAGTTGGGCATATTTTAAGATAATTTCTTTTAAAGCTAAAGCATTGTCTTCGATCAGTTCACAAGGAATAATTCTCAATCCTTTATCTTCTGCTCCATTGAAATGTTTGAATCTTTCGTATAATAAAACCGTTAGTTTCGCAGGAAAATTCTTGTGCGCACCCGCATAATTATTTTCTGATTCATCGTAAGCAATTCCCGTTTCTGTTGTATTGGAGAAGATAAATTCTAATTCTTCTTCTTTTGCCAATGCTAAGAATTCATCGTAATTTGTATAAGGATTGATCGATTTTTGAATCGCAGAAATCACTTGTTTTGTATCAATGATCTCCCTTTTTTTAATTCCTCTTGAGAAAAGAGTGTACAAATTATCCTGCTCTTCCAGTTTATGAACCGAACCGCCCGGAGTTGGCTGTACATTTACAATTCCTGCATTAAATCCTGCTTCTTTATTTAATTTATCAATTACACAATCTGTGAATCCTCTCATGAAATTTCCGCCTCCAAACTGTACAATTCTGATCGGAAGTTTTTCCTTAAAACCTATTAATTCACGATTTAATTTCTGTTTTGTCTGATTTTCCATCTTTTTTAACTCGATGATTTTATTTTTAACGCAAAGTTTTTTTTGACTACTAACTGTTTTTAAGTTCGCAAAGGCGTTTCACTTAACTAAGACTACTATAAAATCTTTGGATCTATTTTCGTTTAATCAAACCTGCAATATTTTTGAAACCTTGAAGGTTTAGACTGATCTATTTATCTAATATTATTTACTGATCACTTTATATTTTGGAACCAATGCTTTCATTACGGTCCATGCAATTAAATACGCCACTGCACAGATCGAAAAAATAATCATATACCCTTTATCGATTCCGTCTGAAATTACGGCTCCTGATTTTTCTAATTGTTCAAAAAAACCTTCCGGCAGACGTTCGTTGATATATTGCGGATATTTTTCCAACAATGGAATTCCGTCAACCGTTGTCCATGCTTTATGAGCATGATCAAACAATAAGCCAGAAGATTTATTGATTAAAAATGATCCGATTCCTCCTGCCATTCCGCCAATTCCAGTGATCGTTGCAATCGCTTTTTTAGGAAACATATCGCCAACCGTCGAGAAAATATTTGCCGACCAAGCCTGATGTGCTGCTCCTGCAATCCCGATAATTAATACAGGAATCCAATACGTAATCTTTCCTAAAGGCTGTGCTAAAAGTGCTAATAAAGGGAAAAATGCAAAAATTAACATCGCTTTCATTCTTCCTGTATAGGCGTTCATTCCTCTTTTTTCAACGAAATATTTTGGAAGCCAGCCGCCGATAATCGACAATAAAGTGATCATATAAAGGACGAATAATGGTAATGCACTTTGCGTGGAATCCATTTTGTAAACCGAACTTAAATAAGCAGGTGTCCAGAATAAAAAGAACCACCAAACTCCGTCTGTCATGAATTTCCCAAACGCAAACGCCCAAGTCTGTCTGTAGCTGAAACATTCTTTGAATGTAAATACTTTTTCAGGAACAGAAGTGTCTTCATTGGGAAGATCGTCCTGATCCTGATTGATATAGGTTAATTCATGTTCGTTAACTCTCTTATGTAAATGTGGTTTTTTGTAAACAAATACCCAAAGTCCCATCCATACAAATCCTAAAGCACCAATAATGATAAATGCCCATTCCCAACCCATTGATTTTGCAATAAAAGGGATAGTAAGTGGTGCTGCCAAAGCTCCAACTGTTGCTCCTGCATTCCAGATACTTGTAGAAAATGCTCTGTCTTTTTTAGGGAAATATTCCGCCGTAGTTTTAATAGCTGCCGGGAAATTTCCTGCTTCACCAATTGCCAATACGAAACGTGCAAAAATGAACAGCGTAACACTCGTACTGATGATGGCAGATGTATTGGAAACAGTAGAAATAAATTCTTTTGAACCATGAAAGCCAGCTAACCAGTTTCCGGTAAGAATCCCTGATGTGGCAATTCCGCAGAATGCATGTAAAACCGCACCAACAGACCAAATCCCGATTGCCCAAAGGAAACCTTTTTTAGTATCCATCCAATCCACAAACTTTCCTGCGAAAAGCATTCCTACCGCATAAAATATAGAAAACAATGCAGTGATGTTTCCGTAATCGTTGTTATTCCAGTGAAATTCTGGTGCGATAAAGTCTTTCCACGTTAATGACAACACCTGACGATCCAAATAATTGATCGTAGTAGCGAGAAATAACAGAAGACATATCGTCCATCTGTAGGTAGTCGGTTTAAGAGATTTAACTGAACTCATATTACTATTCAGAATTTAGTTATTGTTTAAAGTCTGAATAATTTCCAGCACTTTTTTAGTTTCATTTTCTAGCGTTGCATAGTCTTTAGCAAGCATTAATTCTTTACTTACCAATTTGCTCCCCATTCCTACGGCAGAAACACCGGCTTTGAACCAGCTTTCAATGCTTTCTTTTGTCGTATCAACACCACCGGTCGGCATGAATTTTAGATTTGGGAAAACATCTTTAATAGCGCTCATAAATCCGGTTCCTAAAGCATTTCCGGGAAATAATTTAATGAAAGTTACGCCTGAATTTTCAGCTTCGATAATTTCTGTCGGCGTCATACAACCCGGACTATATAACAAATCTTTTGGAATCAAAAATTCTGCAACTTCCGCCACAAAACCCGGACTGATAAAGAAATCGGCACCTGCTTTATAATATTCTTCAGCTTGTTGTACATTTTTTATTGTTCCGATTCCCAAAAGCATTTCCGGCATTTCTGCGTTACGAATTTCTACCATCTTCGTGAAATTACTCAACGCAGCTTCACCACGGCTTGTATATTCTACCGCACGGATTCCTGCTTTGTAAAGTGATCTCAATATTTCTAAAGTTACTGTCTCATCAGCATTATAATATAGAGGTAAAACTCCTTGGTTGATGATCGTATTTGTAACCGATTGAATTTTTGTCATTTTAGTTAATTATTTTGTTGAAAATAATCTTTGATGGAATTTAATCCATCCTTTAGTATGCTGTACCTTCAAGATTTTATCTTAATCTTTCATTTTTAACGCAAAGGGCACATATTCTAGTTTTAGCTGTAAGCGAGTTGCTAAAAGCCAATCATCAGAAGCAAATTATCTTTTTATTCTTCCTCCTGAATCTCCGTTCATCACTTCCAGAATATCTTCTGCGCTGCTGTAATTAATATCACCTAAAATGGTGTGTTTAATGGCGCAGGCTACGTTGGCAAATTTTAATGCTTTTTCGTCATCAAAATTGATTAAACCATAAATCAAACCTGCTGCAAAAGCATCCCCCGTCCCGATTCTATCAACCACAGGGTTAACTTCTAAAAGCTCAGTTTCAAAATAATTGTCTTCAACTAAAGCTCTTCCCTGCGTTTGCTGAGAACTTGCTGTAACACCGATTCTTATCTTGTCAAATATTTTATGAATGGAAGGAATTTGTTGTTTTAATTCTTTACAAGCTTCCATGAAACCATCTTTATCTGATGAAAACTGAGTTCCGAGAATTTCATTAATTTCATTCACGCCACCGATGAAAATCGTTGAATATGAAACCAATTCTTTCAAAACCTCATTCCCGTTTTTGCCATATTTCCAAAGGTTGGAGCGGTAAGCCGGGTCTGATGTAACTTCAATTCCCAATTCACGAGCTGTTTGTAAACCTTCTTTCAAACTTTCATAAGCCGATTCTGAAATTCCGGGACTGATACCTGTCCAGTGGAAATATTTGCAGCCTTCAAGCGCTTTTTTCCAGTCGATTTGTTCAGATTTAATGTTTGCAAAAGAACCGTTCAATCTGTTGTAAGCAATTCTGCTGGCGCGAACTGATGAACCCACTTCCAAAAAATACAAACCTAAAGGATGTTCATTTTTGTTGATGAAAGTTGTGTCAATTCCGAAACTTTTGATGAAAGAAACCGCCGATTCACCCACGAAATCATCAGAAACGCTGCTGATATGTCTCACGTCACAACCCATTGTTGCCAATGAAGATGCTACATTAAGCTCTGTTCCGCCGAAAAAGAATTCCATTTCGTGGCTTTGCTTCATGGTTCTGTTTCCGGGTGGCGAAAGTCGCATGATGACTTCTCCGAATGTGACTATTTTGTTGCTCATTGTTTTAATTAATGATCATTTAAGTTTTTAAAAGATCTGCTTTTATTTAACGCAAAGTGCGCAAAGTTTTTTTTAACTACTAACTGTTTTTAAGTTTGCAAAGGCGTTTCACTCAGCCAAGATCTCAAAGACTTTTTAAGTAGAAAAAATTACAGATTTTTTTAACCATTAAGATTTATTTAAGGAATTTAGAAAAGTTAAGGTTGACTTTGCCTTCAGATATTTAAATCAATTTGATTTTCTTAATTCACCTTAACCTCTTAAACTTCCTTAATGGTTTAAAATTTTATTTCTATCTCTCGCAGATTTAGCAAATTTTGCAGATGGTTATGTTTAAAAGATCTGCGGAATCAGCTAAATCTGCGAGAGTTTTTTATTTAATTTAAAATTTAAAAATCAAAATAATTTTTAGCATTATGATAACAAATGTCTGACACTGTTTTACCAATCAGCTCAATATCATCTGGTAATTCACCGTTTTTCATTTCTTCACCGAAAAGATTGCACAATACTCTTCTGAAATATTCGTGTCTCGGATAAGAAAGGAAACTTCTGGAATCCGTCAGCATTCCAACGAAACAGCTGATTAATCCCATGTTTGAAAGGGCGTTCATCTGCTTGATCATTCCGTCTTTCTGGTCAAGGAACCACCATCCTGAACCGAACTGTACTTTTCCTTTGATGCTGCCATCGTTGAAATTCCCGATCATTGTTGCGAAAACCTCATTATCGGCAGGATTTAAGTTATATAAAATGGTTTTCGTTAATTTATCTTTTCCGTCAAGTGTATTTAAAAATTTAGACAGCGTTTCAGCCTGAACGAAGTCACCGATGGAATCCCAACCCGTGTCCGGACCAAGAATTCTATGCATTCTTTCATTATTATTTCTCAGCGCTCCCAAGTGGAACTGCTGAACCCAACCGAACTTGTGATAAGCTTCGCCTAAGAACAATAAAATGGCTGTTTTGAACTGGTTAACCTGTTTTTCAGCAATCACTTTTCCTGAAATTTTATCATTGAAAATAGCACTAACTTCTGCTTCTGTAGCTTCTTCAAAAGAAATATTGTTCAATCCGTGGTCGCACAATCTGCATCCGTTTTCGTGGAAATATTCAATTCTTTTCAATAAAGCATCACACAATGTCTGATAAGAATTAATTTCAATTCCGGCCGATTCGCCCAATTTTGAAATATAATCTGCAAAGTTGTGGTTTTCAATCAAAATCGCTTTATCAGGACGGAAAGCAGTGCTCACTTTAATGCTGAAATCACTTTTTGCCAAATCCTGATGATAATTCAATAGATCTGTAGGATCTTCCGTTGTGCACAGAGATTCTACATTCATCATTTTCAATAAACCTCTTGTCGATTTTTCAGGCGTCTGAAGCTGAGCGGTGATGTTTTCGTAAATTTCTGACGCATTGTTTTCATTTAACAATTCATCGATTCCGAAATATCTTTTTAATTCTAAATGCGTCCAGTGATACAAAGGATTTCTCAATGTATAAGGAACCGTTTTAGCCCAAGCTTCAAATTTTTCTTTATCTGAAGAATCTCCGGTGATGAATTTTTCGTTCACCCCCATGGTACGCATCGCTCTCCATTTGTAATGGTCGCCTGCAATCCAAACCTTTGAAATATTTTCGAAAACGGTGTCTTCTGCAATATCTTTGGGAATCAAATGATTATGATAATCAATGATGGGTTGCTTTTCCGCGTATTTGAAGTACAATTCTTCAGCGTATTTATTTTGTAATAAAAATTGATCTGTAATAAAAGGTTTCATTCTAATCTAATTCTGTTGTTATTCATTAGCAGGTTTTCCGATGGTCGCTAAAATTCCGCCATCAACGTAAATAATCTGTCCGTTGATGAATCTGCTTGCGTCCGAAGCAAGGAAAATAGCCGTTCCAGCAAGGTCTTCAGGGTTTCCCCATCTTCCTTCCGGCGTTCTGCTGATGATAAAATCGTTGAAAGGATGTCCATCCACCCGAATTGGTTCTGTCTGAGAAGTTGCAAAATATCCGGGACCGATTCCGTTCACCTGAATATTATGTTTTGCCCATTCTGTTGCCAGATTTTTGGTAAGCATTTTCAGACCGCCCTTTGCAGAAGCATACGCCACTACATTGTCTCGTCCCAACTCACTCATCATCGAGCAGATATTGATGATCTTTCCGGATCTTCTTTTGATCATATGTTTGCCGACTAATTTCGACATGATAAAAGGTCCTGTAAGATCTACATCAATTACTTTTCTAAAGTCTTCAACTTCCATCTCAATTGCGGGAATACGTTTTATAATTCCTGCGTTGTTGACAAGGATGTCTATTTTTCCATGAGTGGCTTCCATAAGCGCTACTTTCTGAGCGGCTTCCAGCTCGTCCGTCACGTCAAAAAGATAACCGGTTGCTTTGTATCCTTTACCGTGATAATAGTTTAAAGCTTCCTCTAATTTTGACGGTGTCGTACTTGTAATAGCCAGTTCAGCACCTGCAGCGGCAAGACCTTCTGCCATTGCCATTCCTAATCCGTGAGTACCGCCTGTAACAACGGCTACTTTTCCGGATAAATCAAATAAATTCATTAGAAAGATTACTTTAGTTCGTTAGTCTTGATACCGTCCATATCACCGTAGTCCATATTTTCCCCGGCCATACCCCAGATAAAAGTATAATTAGAAGTCCCTACCCCTGAGTGGATTGACCATTCCGGAGACAGTACTGCTTGACGGTTCTGCATAAAAATATGACGCGTTTCCTGAGGCTGTCCTAAGAAATGACTGATCGTCTGACCTTCTTCCAAATCAAAATAGAAATATGCTTCCATTCTTCTTGTGTGGGTATGTGAAGGCATTGTATTCCAAACACTTCCCGGGTGAAGCTCTGTCATTCCCATTTGTAATTGACACGTTTCAAGGACAGAATTAACAATCAGTTTGTTGATCGTACGCTTATTAGCGTATTTTTCTTCTCCTAATTCTACAATTTCGGCTTCGTTTTTCGTGATCTTTTTTGTGGGATACGTATGATGCGCCGGAGCTGAATTGATGTAAAAATAAGGTTGTGCATCACCCGACTTTTCAAAAACCACTTCTTTTGCTCCTTTACCAATATATAAAGCTTCTTTGTTGGCAAGCTCATATACTTCGCCGTCTACAGTCACTTTTCCGGCACCACCGACGTTGATGATCCCCAGTTCTCTCCTGTCAAGGAAATTCTCGGCTTTCAAATCGTCTGTTGGTTCCAGTTTCAAAGCTTTTGCTGAAGGCATTACACCTCCTACAATCAGCCTATCATACATAGTATAGACTAATTTTATCTTATCTTCATTAAATAAATCATTGATTAGAAACTCCCTCCTAAGATCTTCAGTAGTATACTTTTTTGCATCTTCAGGATGGTGGGCGTAACGAAATTCTGATTGTGTCATACTGCTTAGTTTTTATACTTTCATTTTGCGGTTTTATCAAAACCTGTTAAACATTGTGTAATCGATTGCATAAAATTACACTAAAATTTTGTAGAAATACTTGTTGCTAAATATATAATTATTCTTCAATTAGTTAATAAAAAATTAATATTAAATTATAAAAACCTGAATTACAATTAAATAAAATTAAAATTGAGAAGATTTTGAGAAGCAATTAATGGAAATTATGCCGATCATATTAACCAAAATTAATACTAAAATGATGATTAATTATAAAATCATGCCAAAAAACAATAACAGAAAATTAATATTGATTTGGTAAAAATATATTAAAACTACTCTATATATTGTATACAATGATAATAATTAATATCAAGTTTAAAATTGAGTTAAAATATTATCCTTAAAATATGACAAAAATCAGCCAAAAAATCAGAAATATTGATCCTGACTGTCATTTTTGGGAAGTCTTTAAGAGCAAAAAAAGATAAATTTTAAGCAAATTTTAAGTTTTAAATTAATAAATTTTAAGGAAAAAAATTCTTTTTACAAAAAAAATCAAAGTATTTTTTAAATTATTAATTAACTAATTTCCAATATTTTAAATCAATAGAACAGTTCATATTTTGTAAATACATCCATTCCACAATAATCAAATTAATGAAAAAATAATATTTTTTTCTTTGCGTATTGAAAAATAATATTAGTTTAGAAGCCAAGATATTTATTATGAAAATTTACGCAATCGATTGCACTCTAAAATGTGTAAATCTTTCAGAAAATATTTACCACTAAAAAGACAGTAGAATACTTACAAATCCACACAAGACAAAACGATTGAAAAAAAAGCTTTCAACCAAAATTAAAACTATAAGGATACAAAATGGATAAAAAAGTACAATCAATAAAGTGGTTATATATAACTTTCTTTTTATTTCCTGTCCTGGCCATGGCTCAAGAAAAGGAGACACAAAAGGATAAAAATACCAATATCGATGAAGTGGTATTGGTAGGTTATTCCAAAGTTTCTAAAAAAGATGTTACCAATGCCGTTGGCTCAGTAAAAGCTGATGAAGTGAAAGATATGCCAGTAAACAGTGCTGCAGAGGCAATCCAAGGCAGAGTTGCGGGGGTGCAGATCATGGCAAGTGAAGGGTCTCCCGGCGCTGAGGTAGAAATAAAAGTGAGAGGGGGTACATCGATTACACAAAGTAATGCTCCGCTATACATTGTAGACGGAATTCAGATGGACAATGCACTTACTGTTATTTCTCCCAAAGAAATTGAATCAATCGAAGTATTAAAAGACGCCGCTTCTACCTCTATCTACGGATCGAGAGGAGCCAACGGAGTTGTTTTGATCACTACGAAAGGAGGCCGTAAAAAAGCGGCAACAACCATCAATTACAGCGGATATACCGGTGTACGAAAAATTACGAACACCATTCCTGTGCTTGATCCTTACCAATTTGTAATGTATCAGTATGAACTTTACAATAAAGGAGGAGATTTGGCTGACCAGACAACATTCAGCACAAGATACGGTACGTTTGATGAATTGGCTTCAAAATATGGAAATATCAAGAAAAGAGACTGGCAGGACGAGCTTTTCGGAAAAGAAGCTTTCAACTTTACGCATAACTTAAGCTTAACAGGAGGTTCAGACAAATCTGCATTCTCATTAACTCTGAATCATGTAGAAGAAGATGGAATTATGCTGAACTCTGGTTTCAGAAGAAGCATGGCCAATTTTAAGTATGATTTTGATATTTCTAAAAAATTAAAAGTCGGATTCAATGCAAGGTACAGCCGCCAGCTGATTTCCGGAGCAGGAACTTCCGCTTCAGGTTCTCAGGGAACAAACAGACTGAGAAATGCAGTACGATACCAGCCTTTTGAAGGAGGAAGCAATGTTCCGATCGATGATTTCGATCCTAATTATTCAACACTAACCAATCTCGTTAACCCACTTATTCTAAATGATAATGAGGTAAAAGAAAACAGAACCAACGATTTATTATTAAATGGATATTTGAATTATAATATCACAAAGGATTTAACATTCCGGAGCGTAATCGGTTACGTTCAAAGGGATAATGCTGTAAATCAGTTTTGGGGAACCGTAACGAGTGACGCGAGAGCCAACAACAATCAGCCGATCGTTCAATTAACAAGGTCTCAATCAAGAAGAATCACTAATACCAATACTTTAAATTATACCAAGAAATTCGGAAATCATAAACTTGATTTATTGGTTGGTGAAGAAACCGTACAGACAGACGGAGAAACTTCAAATACTTATACAAAATGGCTTCCCATTTCTATCAGTGCGAATGAAGCTTTTGCCAATATTCAATCTGCAATTCCACCATCAGGAATGATTCAGGATGCACCTAGAACGGCTGCCCTGCCACCAGACAGACTGCTTTCTTTCTTCGGCAGAGCCAACTATATTTTTGCCAACAAATATATTGTAACAGCTTCCCTGAGAGCCGATGCTTCCAATGTTTTCGGACCTGGAAACAGATGGGGAACCTTCCCTGCGGTATCGGTAGCATGGAAACTTAAAGAAGAAAACTTCCTTAAAAATAAAGAATGGCTGGAAGAGCTTAAACTCCGTTTTGGATATGGTCTGGCAGGAAACAACAGAATTCCGGCGTACCTGTATGATACCTATTTTACGACTTCTACAGATTTCGGTTATACTTTCGGAAGTGGTGTAACGCCGGGTGCAACTACAGGAAACACGCTGGCAAACAAAAATGTAACCTGGGAAGCTACAGTTTCCAAAAACTTAGGACTGGATTTCGGATTCTTCAACGGAAGATTATATGGAAGTGTAGATGGATATATTACAGATACAAAAGATCTTTTGGTATTGGCAAAAATCCCTCAGACATCAGGGTACGAATATCAGTATCAGAACTCAGGGAAAACACAGAACAAAGGGATCGAAGTTTCATTGGGAGGGATTATCGTAAACAAAGAAAATTTCACCTGGAAAACAGATTTCAACATATCAGCTAACAGAAATATTATCAAAAGCTTAGGATCAGGTGTTTCGGCAGGTAATGATTATTACCTTGTAGCTTCAGGATGGGTAAACAATTTATATGATTTCATTGCTAAAGTTGGTAATTCCGTAGGAACTTACTACGGATATGAAACAGAAGGAAGATATGAAATCGGTGATTTTGATTTTAACCCGACCACTCAGGCTTATACTTTAAAAGCCGGTGTACCCAATGCAAGTGCTGTTGCAAATGGTTCAAAGCCAATTCAGCCGGGAGATCTTAAATTAAGAGATTTAAATGGCGACGGACAGATCACAACAGCCGATCAGACAGAATTGGGAAGCGCCCAGCCGAAATTCTACGGAGGCTTCAACCAGACTTTCAGATACAAAAACTGGGATATGAGCTTATTCTTCAATTTCTCTGTCGGAAATAAAGTTTATAATGCCAATAAAATCGAATTTACCACCCAATATTTATACCGAGACAACAATATGGCTGCAGAAGTGGCAGACCGATGGAGATGGTTTGACAATAGCGGCATAAAAGTTACAGACCCTACTGCCCTCGCTGCATTGAACGCCAATACAACGATGTGGACACCGCCACAAGGAAGCTACATTCTGCATTCTTATGCGATTGAAGATGGTTCTTTCTTAAGGTTAAATAATGTAACAATAGGCTATAGCCTTCCAAAAGGCTCATTAGAAATGCTGGGCATCAAGAATTTCAGACTGTATGCAACCGTAAATAATTTATTTACAATCACCGGTTACGACGGGTACGATCCGGAAGCAAGTACGAGAAGAAACCCTTTGACTCCGGGAGTGGATTACGCTGCATATCCTAGAAGCAGATTTATTTTAACAGGTCTTGACATAACCTTTTAATTAAACTTAAACATGAAAAAAACAATAATTATATTAAGCTGCATCCTTTCGCTTACCACTATCAACTCATGCAGCGATTACCTGGATCCGGAAAATCTTTCAAGTGTCGCGGAAGCACAGCAATTCGACAGCACTTCAGATACTTTCACAGCATTGGTAGGGGTTTACAGCCAGTTAGCAGGTGATGACGGGTACGGACAGAGATTAGCTTTAATTTATCCTCATTCCAGCGACGACTTCAGGACTTCAGGAGACTACAACTGTAATGACAGAAGAGGACTCTCGACTTTCGGAGCCTGCCCTACCAATACAGAATTAAACAAACCTTTCTTAAAATTATATTCAGGAATCGAAAGAGCAAATCTTTGCATTAAAAACATTCCCCTTTCTCCGGTTTATAAGACGGGTTCCGATGCCGATAAGAAATTAATGGACCGTTATCTTGGTGAAGCATTAACATTAAGAGCACAGTTTTACTATGAATTAATAAGAAACTGGGGCGATATCCCTTTCCAGGACAAACCATCTGCGGATTACGACAATCTTTATCTTCCAAAAACGGACAGAGATGTTATTTATGAAAAAATCATTGCAGATTTGGCCCAGGCTTCAGCTTTAGTTCCATGGAGATCAGAAGGAAGCACTACAAATGCCCGGATTTCTAAAGGTTTTGTTAAAGGTTTAAGAGCCAGAATCGCATTGGCAAGAGCAGGATATTCATTAAGAAGAAGTCCACAGCAGATGGCAAAGGGCTCAAATCCTCAAACCTATTATCAGATTGCCTATGACGAATGTAAAGACATCATGAACCATTCCGGCGAACATAGCTTAAACCCAAGCTACGAAGCAGTTTTCAGAGCTTTACACACGAATACGCAGGACGCAACCAACGAAATCATTTTCTGTGTGGGAGCTTTCGGGGGTAATGCAAGAACTGACAGTAAAATCGGTTATTACAATGGTTTAAAGCACGATGACAATTCTAGCTGGAAAGGTGGCGGTGGGATCAATGCACTTCCTGTTTACTTCTATGAGTTTACTAAATATGATTTAAGAAGAGACATGAACGTAGGAATTTTTAAAGTAAACAACTCCAATCAGGCGGAAATTGTGAATGCCATTTCTTTCACAGATTCAAAATACAGAAAATCCTGGACGAATATTACGGGGCCTTCACAAAACCTTGCGGTTGACTGGCCATTGCTTCGTTTTTCTGATGTTTTACTGATGTTTGCAGAAGCCGATAATGAACTTCACTCCGCACCTTCTGCGGAAGCCATCAATGCCGTAAAACTTGTGAGAAATAGAGCTTACACCGGGAATTTAGGACAGGTTGGGACAATTCCTACAGATAAAGTAGGATTCTTCAATTATATTGTTCAGGAAAGATTATTGGAGCTGGGCTGTGAGGGTATCAGAAAATATGATCTGATCCGTTGGAATTTATTAGACTCAAAAATTACGGAAACAAGGCAAAAATTGACAGCTTTCGTCAACGGAACCGGGCAATATGCAAACGTACCATTGAATCTTTACTATAAAAAATCGGTTTACGATCCTACAAAATCTGCCCAGCAAAATGTCAACGATATTGATATTTTCTTCACCGGCGCCGACAAATCCCAGGTATTTTACATGCCTTCTCAGGATGCGACCCCGGTAGGTTATACGAAGATTGCATGGAGAGCAGCTGTTTTACCAACATACATCAGTGATCCAGTAAAAGGTTTTGCGCAATATTTCCAATCTAATAAAAGAGAATTATTGCCAATTTACAGTGATATCATCCAATCAAATTACAATCTTACACAAGATTACGGTTATTAGATAAAAAGTTTCATATTCATATCAAAGAAATACAGGCTTCCTCCCACAAAGAGAAGTCTGTATTTTAACTCAAAATTTATTTAATGAAAACTTCAACTTTTATTAAAAATTTTAAAATATTTTCAGTTTTTTCGATGGTATTATTAAACCTTCTTTCTTTTAAAACCAATGATAAAATAATCGTGGTTTCAAAAGACGGAAATGGCAACTTTACCACGGTACAGCAAGCTATTGATGCCGTTGAAAATGGTTCTTCCACAAGAACTAAAATTTTAATTAAAGCCGGAGTTTACAAAGAAAAAATCACCGTTCCCGAAACAAAAGGAGCCATTTTGATAGAAGGAGAACATCCTGAAAATACGATCATTACTTACGATGATTTTGCTTCAAAAAAGAATTCGGAAGGCAAAGATATCGGAACAACAGGTTCTTCAACTATTTTTATTTATTCAAATGATTTTACGGCAAAAAATATTTCGTTTGAAAACAGTTCAGGAAGAGTCGGACAAGCCGTTGCGGTTTTAACTTCCGGTGACAGAATTGCTTTTGAAAACTGCAGGTTCTTAGGAAATCAGGATACTTTATATTTAAAAGGAGCTCAGGATTTACAGGATAAAACAAAACCTTCAAGAAATTATTTTAAAAACTGCTACATCGAAGGCACAACCGATTACATTTTCGGAGCCGGAACCGCCGTTTTTGAAAACTGCACGATTTATTCTAAAGAAAGCGCAAGCTACATCACAGCCGCTTCTACTCCACAGGAAAGCGAATTTGGCTTTGTCTTTATCAATTCAAAAATCATTGGAAATGCGAAAGAAAATTCAGTCTATTTAGGAAGACCCTGGAGGCCTTTTGCAAAGACAGTGTACATCGATTGCGAAATGAATTCAAGCATAAAACAAGAAGGATGGCACAACTGGAGCAAACCTGATGCGGAAAAAACAACTTTTTATGGAGAATTTAATTCAAAAGGCACAGGAGCAAATGCTGCAAAAAGAGTTTTGTGGTCACATCAATTAACAAAGGAAGAAAGCAAAAAATATACAACACAAAATATCCTCAAAGGAAATGACAACTGGAATCCGAAAAAAAGTTTAAAATAAATTTTAAGATTAAAATCAACATCAAAAAGAATTTTAAATCATGATAAAACACTTCACAAAAATAATGACGATAGGGATTGTATGCGGAAGTCTGGCTTTTGTTGAAGCTCAAAATGTCCTAAGTTTTCCCGGTGCAGAAGGTTTCGGAAGATATACAACCGGCGGTCGTGGAGGAAAGGTTTATGTTGTTGATAAATTGACGGATGACGGCTCAGAAGGCACTTTAAGATATGCTCTAGATCAAAAAGGACCGAGATATATTGTTTTTAAAACCGGCGGAACAATTTACTTGGAATCACCGTTAAAAATAAAAGAAGGCAATGTCACCATTGCCGGACAAACCGCTCCAGGAGACGGAATTACCGTTGCCAATTACGAAACTTTTGTAGGTGCAGACAACGTGATTATTCGCTACATGAGATTCAGAATGGGTAATCAGAAAAAACATGAAGGTGATGCTTTGGGTGCCAGGTTTATAAAAAATTTAATTATTGATCATTGCTCGATGAGCTGGTCTACAGACGAGACAGTTTCCATTTATGTTAATGAAAACACAACGCTTCAATGGTGCGTAATTGCAGAAAGTTTGAGAAATTCTTTCCATAAGAAAGGTCCTCACGGTTACGGCGGAATTGCAGGCGGAAAATTTGCGTCTTTTCATCATAATATGTATGCTCACCATGACAGCAGAAATCCCAGATTAGGGGAATATGCAGGAAGTAAATTTGCATTAACTGATCTTACCGATTTCAGGAATAATGTGATTTATAATTGGGGAAACAATAATGTGTACGGCGGTGAAGGAATGAACGTGAATATCGTCAATAATTACTATAAACCCGGCCCCGCAACCACCACAAAACAGAGAATTGTTGCCATCGATAAAAACGGAAACCCGGAAGCTGAAGTGTATAACATTTGGGGGAAATATTACATCAACGGAAATGTTATAGAAGGAAACCCGGAAATCACGAAGGACAACTGGACGGAAGGTGTTTTCGGTCAGATGAAAGCTTATAATTTGACAGATAAGGATAAAAACTCCATAAAAATCAATCAGCCACATGATATTCAGAGCAATGTCATCACCCATTCTGCAAAAGAAGCGTATGAGAAAATTTTACAGATCGGCGGAGCAAGTTTAGTGAGAGATGCTGTTGATCTCCATGTGTTGAAAGATGTCAAAAACGGAAGTTTTACCTACAAAGGTTCAAAAGGAAGCACCAACGGCATCATCGATTCACAAAATGATGTCGGCGGATTTCCAAAATTGGACGAAGGAAAGGCACTACCCGACTCAGACAACGACGGAATGCCTGATGAATGGGAAATTAAGCATCAATTAAACCCAAAAGTGGCCAATGCCAACGGAAGAGATTTAGATAAAAACTACGATAATATTGAAGTGTATTTTAATGATATTGTTAAAAAAATAACCGAAAAACAATTCTAATAACCATGAAAACTCTTGTTAAATTCGGTAAAAAATAATCAACTTTAAAGTTTAAAATCATGAATTTCATTAACAAAAACATAAAAGCATATGCTGTTGCAATTTTAGGTTCAGGAATGTTCTTAGCATGTGCCCAAACAAAATCTGTAGCATCAAAACCTGCAACAGAAACTTTAAAATCCGGAAAAATTGTTCCAATCAATCTGAAATGGTCTGAAAGAATGTTACTTTCCGAAATGCACCGTTTCCCGGAATCATGGATGCTCGATTTCAGCAAGAGCCCGAAATGGACTTACCCATCAGCAATTGTACTGGATGGAGCAGAAAAACTATACGCAAAAACAGGCAAAAAAGAATATTACGACTACGTAAGCAGCTTTGGAGAGAAATTGGTACGGGAAGATGGCACCATTCTTACCTATGAATTGGACAAATACAACATCGACCTTCTAAACAGCGGAAATGTACTTCTTTATCTGTATGAAAAAGAGAAAAAAGAAAAATACTTAAAGGCTTTACAAACGCTTCGTTCGCAAATCGACGGGCAACCGAGAACTTCTGAAGGCGGTTTCTGGCATAAGAAAATCTATCCTAACCAAATGTGGCTGGATGGATTGTACATGGGACAGCCTTTTTACACCCATTACACCAAAGATTTTTCAAAAGGTGCCGATGCAGACAAGGCTTACGATGATATTATCAATCAATTTGACTTAATTCAAAAGCATCTTCTAGATAAAAAAACAGGATTACTATACCACGCCTGGGACGAAAGCAAAGAGCAGGCCTGGGCAAATAAAGAAACGGGACAATCCCCAAATTTCTGGGGAAGAGCGATGGGTTGGTACGGAATGGCGATGGTGGATGTGCTGGATTATTTACCGCAAAATCATCCGGGTAGAGCAAGATTAATTTCTTACCTAAAATCTTACGCCGATGCCATCATCAAGGTTCAGGACAAGAAAAGCGGACTTTGGTATCAAGTATTGGACAAGCCATTAGCAAATGGTAATTATGAAGAAGCAACTGCTTCAGCAATGTTTGTTTACACGATGATAAAGTCTGTCAACAACGGATATTTACCAAAATCTTATAAAGCGGCTGCCAAAAAAGGTTATGACGGGATCATTAAAAATTTAATTACCGTCGATGAAAATGGCGTAGTAAATTTAAATAAATGCTGTGCAGTGGCAGGTCTGGGCGGAAAACCTTACAGAGACGGTTCGTATGAATATTATGTGAATGAAGAAATTCGTTCCAACGATGCCAAAGGAACAGGACCTTTCATCTTAGCGAGTTTAGAATTTGAGAAATAATTAAAGCTAAGACATTCACCCTTTGCTGAGTGAAATGCCCTTGCGGACAAAAAATTTGCAGAATCAGTTAAAAAAGTCTTTGCGCCCTTTGCGTTAAAAATCTACTAAACAAAATAAATGAATCTGATTTAATGAAGACAAAAAATATTATAAATATACTTTCACTTACAGCCTTTTCGGTTGCATCAAATTATTTGAATGCACAGGAAAAAAATTATGTTTCTGAAGTCTGGACAGCCGATCAGGGAAAAAATTACAAAAATCCTGTTTTATACGCAGATTATTCCGATCCGGATGCCATTCGTGTCGGTGAAGATTATTATATGACCGCTTCAAGTTTCAATGAAGCTCCGGGATTGCCTATACTCCATTCAAAAGATATGGTTAATTGGAAATTAGTGAATTATGCACTTCCGGATGTTCTTCCACACGAACATTTTTCAACTCCCAAAAGAGGCGACGGCGTTTGGGCACCGAGTATCAGATTTCATAAAGGTGAATTTTACATTTATTGGAGCGATCCCGATTTCGGAATTTATATGGTGAAAACCAAAGATCCGTTGGGAACCTGGGAAAAGCCTGTTTTGGTGATGGAGGGAAAAGGATTGATCGATTCCTGTCCGTTCTGGGATGATGACGGAAACGCTTATTTAGTTCATGGTTGGGCAGGAAGTCGCGCAGGCGTGAAAAGTTTGCTTTCAGTAAATAAAATGAATCAGGAAGGAACAAAAGTTCTGGATAAAGGAGTTCATGTTTTCGACGGTCATGATGCACATCCAACCGTTGAAGGTCCTAAAATGTATAAAAGAAATGGCTATTACTACATTTTTGCACCTGCAGGCGGAGTCGCTACAGGATGGCAATTGGTGTTGAGATCAAAGAATATTTATGGTCCTTACGAAGAAAAAGTTGTACTCGAGCAAGGTTCGACGAAAATCAACGGACCTCACCAGGGAGCTTGGGTTGATACACCTTCCGGTGAAGATTGGTTTTATCATTTTCAGGATATTGATGCAGGCGGAAGAATCGTTCATTTACAACCGATGAAGTGGGAAAAAGACTGGCCAATTATCGGAATTGACAATAATAAAAACGGAATCGGTGAACCGGTTTTAAGCTATAAAAAACCAAACGTCGGACAATCCTACCCTATCGTAAATCCACCTGAAACGGATGAATTTGACGGTGAAAAATTAGGAGTCCAATGGCAATGGAGTGCGAATGAAAATATTGTCTGGTCATCCAAACTTCCCGGACAAAAATTTTTAAGATTATTCTCGATGAAAGTTCCTGAAGGCGAGAAAAATCTATGGAATGTCCCGAATTTATTAACTCAAAAATTCCCTGCTCCGAATTTTATAGCTTCCACAAAGGTTAAATTAATTCCTGAAGATGCCAAAGAAGGAAAAACAGCCGGACTTTTGGTGATGGGATTAGATCATGAATCCATCGTAATTACCAACAAGCCGGACGGATTTTATTTACAGTTAAGAAGAGCCGAAAAAGCGGATAAAGGCGGTGAAGAAAAGGTTTTATTTGAAACAAAATTAAAAGGCAACGAAGCTTATTTAAAAGTAAATGTGAACGAACCGAATGGTTTATGCCAGTTTAGCTACAGTGAAAACGGGAAAAATTTCACAAAAGTGGGTGATGTATTTCAGGCAAAACCCGGGAAATGGATCGGAGCTAAAGTCGGTTTATACAGCGTAAGCACAACCAAAGCTTCTCGCGGAGGATATGCGGATTTTGATTGGTTTAGAATTACTAAAAATTAATTGTTTCCCACAGATTTCACAGATTTTCACAGATGATTGTGCATAGTTTTTAAAACTTATAAATAAAAATATTATATAAACATCTGTGAAAATCTGTGTAATCTGTGGGAGAAAAAAATAAATCAATGACAAAAAAAATATACCATATCGTTTCATTTTTATTCATTGTTTTGCTGTTGATTGCATGTCAATCACAAAACAATGCTCAAAGGGGAACTACAAAACGTAATAAAAAAGCCACGCATATTTATCTTATCGGCGACTCTACGATGGCGGATTATACGGGAAATTATGAACCCGAAAAAGATTATATGAAAGTCCGGTATCCAATTACAGGATGGGGACAGGTTTTTCAGCCGTTTTTTGTAAAAGACAGTTTGGCTTCTTTAAAACCTGCAATTACAACAGATTCTGTTGCGGTTATCGACAGAGCGCATGGCGGAAGAAGTACCCGAACTTTTTTCCAGGAAGGAAGATGGAGGTATGTATATGAACATTTGCAGCCTAACGATTATGTTTTCATGCAGTTTGGTCATAATGACGGCTCTGAAAAACACACAGAACGTTATGTAAATATTGAAGGATATAAAGAATTTTTAAGATTATTTGTAACGCAGACAAGACAAAAAGGTGGAAATCCAATTATTTTGACACCTGTTGCCAGAAATTATCCATGGAAAGATGGAAAACTCGAAAATGTACACGGAGAATATGCGCAAGCTCCAATTGATATTGCTAAAGAAATGAATGTTCCGTACATCGATTTAAACAAATTGTCCATGGACTATTTTACGAACAAAGGACAGGATTTTACTACCAATCACTATTTCATGAATCTTCCTGAAAATGTGTATGAAGCCTATCCGAAAGGTCAAAAAGATAACACTCATTTCCAGCCGGAAGGAGCGAAAGTCGTGGCCTCAATTGTTTATCAGGAATTTAAAAAATTAATTAAAACTCAACAAAAATAAAATGAAGAAGTCTCTTAAAGTTATTGGTTTAGTCGCAGTTATGATGTTTTCAGGACACATACACGCTCAAAATCTGGATATTTATAAAAATATTGAGTTTAAAATGCCGCAGGTCGCAGAAACTTCTTTTCCTGCAAATACGGTTTCCATTACACAATTTGGCGGAGTTGCAGGCGGAAATGTAAAAAATACAGAAGCTTTCAAAAAAGCAATCGACGATCTTTCTAAAAAAGGAGGCGGAAAATTGGTTGTTCCCCGCGGAATGTGGTTAACAGGACCAATCGAGTTGAAAAGCAACATCAATCTTCATGTAGAGGAAGGTGCATTGATCATATTTAGCAAAGACAAAAACGATTATCCTTTGGTTGATGTGAGTTTTGAAGGATTAAATACAATCCGTTGTCAATCCCCTATTTCCGCAAGAAACGCAACCAATATCGCCATCACAGGGAAAGGGGTGATCGACGGAAGCGGTGATGCGTGGAGAGCCATCAAAAAAGGAAAAGTATCAGAATCTGAATGGAAAGAGATTGTAAAATCCGGCGGAATTTTATCTTCTGACGGTAAAACCTGGTACCCTTCCGAAAGTTATAAAAAAGGATTTGAAAGCAGCTCAAGTTTCAACGTTCCTGATAAAATTTCTAAGGAAGAGCTAAAATCGGTTAAAGATTTTCTTCGTCCCGTAATGGTAAGTTTGGTGGGTTGTGACAAAGTTTTGTTAGACGGTCCGACTTTCCAGAATTCTCCCGCCTGGAACCTTCATCCGTTGATGTGCTCAAATGTAATTTTAAGAAATCTTACGGTTAGAAATCCTTGGTTCTCTCAAAACGGTGACGGTGTAGATCTGGAATCCTGCAAAAATGTTTTAATCTACGATAACACGTTCGACGTTGGTGACGACGCGATCTGCATTAAATCAGGAAAAAATGAAGATGGAAGAAAGAGAAATATGCCGACAGAAAATGTGATCATTAAAAACAATGTTGTCTATCATGGTCACGGAGGTTTTGTCGTAGGAAGTGAAATGTCTGGTGGAGCGAGAAATATTCACGTTTCCGACTGTACTTTTATCGGAACAGACATTGGTTTACGTTTCAAAACTACCCGTGGAAGAGGTGGAATCGTGGAAAATATTTACATCAAAAACATTGATATGATTAATATTCCTACTCAGGTAATTGGCTTTAATATGTTTTATGAAGGCGCTTCCCCGGTTTTGGAAGACGGACAAAAAAGAGAAGGCAACAAAGCACCGGAAAAGGTTTATCCCATAACAGAGGAAACTCCGATTTTTAGAAATATTTTCTTTAAAAACATCAATGCAGTTAATTCTTATGAAGCCATCACATTATTCGGTTTAGCAGAAATGAACCTTAAAAATATTGTGATTGAAGATTCTCAGTTTGACACGAAAAAGGCTCTAACAATCGTAGATGCAGACGGAATTCAATTAAAAAATGTTACATTAAAATATGCTGAAGGAACCGGAGCAACGGTTTACAACAGCAAAAACATCAATCTTTCAACGGTGAAATTTGAATCTCAAAATAAGCCGTTTGTTAAGGTTTTAGGAAATAAATCGGGATCAATTTTGTTACCGAAGGAAGTTACAGATGATAAAGATGCAATTTCTCTTGCAACAGAAGTAGCTAAAAATTCAGTTAAATAAAAATTCCACAAGCGAATGATTTTTAACAAAAAACATACTTATATTTCTATTTTTTTAATGGGAGGAACATTAGCATTCGGCCAGATTCAACGGCCGAATGCAACTCCTTACACCAACGAAGCGACTTTCGAGAAATTGAAGAAAAAACATCCCTTTATCACCCCGATAGACCGACCGGTTCCGCAAAATATCGGAATTGATAAAGATGTAGAATATGCAAACATCAACGGAATATCTTTGAAAGCAGACCTCTATTATCCTCTTGATAAATCCAAAAAGTATCCCGGAATTGCAATGGTTCATGGCGGTGGCTGGATTTCCGGAAGCAAGGAAAATGAAAAATTCATGGCCATGGAATTGGCTTCAAAAGGTTATGTCGCTATCGCAGTCGGGTATCGGTTGGCTGATGTTGCAAAATATCCTGCCGGAGTTGAAGATATTGAGGAAGCTATTAATTGGTTAAAGAAAAACAGAAAAAAATATTCTTTAGATCAAAATAAAATGATGGTTTTAGGAGAATCTGCGGGTGCTCAGATCGCCACTTTGGTTGGCGTAAAATCAAAGAATAAAATAAAGGCAATCATCAATATTGACGGAATTGTTTCGTTTATTCATCCCGAAGCTGAAGAAAGTACTTATGCTTCCTACTGGTTGGGCGGCGACAGAAATGTCAATTTAAAAAACTGGAAAGAAGCTTCCCCTTTGGAATATGTAGATAAAAATACACCTCCTACCCTTTTCATTAACAGTTCGCAACCTCGTTTTCATGCGGGTCGGGACGATATGATGAAGAAATTAAAGAATTATAATATTCCGACTGAATTTCATGAAATTAAAGATTCTCCGCATTCATTTTGGAGCGCAGAACCTTGGTTTACAGAAACATTGAATTATACTGTTGATTTTTTAAATAAAGTTTTGAAAAAAAATAAATAGTGCTTTTAAACGCAAAGATTTATAATTAAAAATGTTAAACTTTAAGGAGCAAAGAAAGCGATAAATCGCTGATGAAGCTTATGGCTAAAACGACCGCTTAATCAAAATCAATAAATTGATTTCATCTTAGCTCACTAAAAATAAAGAAAAACAAAACTTTGCGTTAAAAAATAATAAATCAGTTTATGAAAAAATTATTCTTAATTATATTTATTTCGATTGCTAATTTTCTCTTAGCAGGAAATGATCCGTACGTTAGAATTACCGTTGCCAAAGACGAAAGCGGAGATTTCACATCAATTCAAAAAGCCATCAATTCTATACGAGATTTGGGACCTGCGGAAGCTTTGGTTTTTATTAAATCCGGAACTTATAACGAAAAAATTACAATCCCATCTTCAAAACATAAAATCACGTTAGAAGGTGAAAATAAAGACAATACCATCATCACCAACAATGATTTTTCAGGAAAACCGGATCCGTTTAATGAAAAAATGACAACATTCAATTCTTACACTTTACTGGTAATGGGTGATGAGATAAAAATTAGCAATATAACAATTCAAAATAGCTCGTGCAACGAAGGACAGGCAGTTTCTCTTCATGTGGAGGGTGACCGTTTTGTGATTAAAAATTCGAATATTCTGGGTTGTCAGGACACGATTTATTCTGCAACCAATCACAGCAGACAGTTTTTTGAAAACTGCTATATTGAAGGTACGACAGATTTTATTTTCGGTCAGGCAACGGTTGTTTTTAAGAATTGTACCATTAAAAGTTTAGCCGATTCTTACATCACCGCAGCCGCAACGGAAGCCGACAGACAGTACGGTTTCGTCTTTTTGGACTGTACATTAACCGCCAAAGAAGGCATCACAAAGGTCTATTTGGGAAGACCTTGGAGACCTTATGCAAAGACAGTTTTCATCAATACAGAAATGGGAAAACATATTCTTCCGGAAGGTTGGAATCCATGGAAAGGCGATAAAATGTTTCCTGATAAAGAAAAAACCGCTTATTACGCAGAATTCGAAAGCAAAGGTGAAGGCGGAAGTACTTCAAAACGTGTAAGCTGGTCGCATCAATTGACGAAAAAAGATTTAAAAAATTATACTTTGGAAAAGATTTTTGATGACTGGAATCCAAACAAGTAATAAGTAATCGGTGATAAGTAATTATAACCATAATAAAACCGACATAGGAAAATGGAGCGTTAAGAAAATTAGCTCTGTGAACGTTAAAAAAATTCTACTGTCTGAAGCGCGGGATAACTATTGAAATAAAACAGAAATATTCAATCCGCGCGAGTTTTAGAATTTTTAGAGAACAGAACTCATTTTTAGCGGAAGTTTCCAAGTCTTGAACTTTTGATTCTTTTGTTTTAAGACAAAAGAATTAACAAAAATCAAATTTACAATGAACAAAAAATTAACATTACTATTTTTATTTTTATCAATAATAGTATTCGCACAAAAACCAACATTGTTCTTAATCGGTGATTCTACCATGGCCAATAAGGACAATCCCGGTAAAAATCCTGAACACGGTTGGGGACAGGTTTTACCACAATTTTTAACAACAGGAATTGAAGTTCAGAATCATGCGATGAACGGAAGAAGCTCAAAAAGTTTCAGAACAGAAGGGAGATGGGATAAAGTGGAGAAACAGCTTAAAAAGGGAGATTTTGTGGTTATTCAATTCGGCCATAATGATCAGAAAATCAAGGATTCTACAAAATTCACCAATCCTTATACTCAATACAGAGCTAATTTAGAAAGATACGTCAATGAAACCAGAGCAAAAGGAGCAACTCCGATTCTGATGACTTCTATTGTGAGAAGAAATTTCAATGAAAAAGGCGTTTTAGTTGATACTCATAAAGAATATCCATTAGTGGTGAGAATGGTTGCAAATGATATGAAAGTTCCGTTTGTGGATATGCAATTGCTAACAGAACAAATGGAAATTTCTTACGGCCCTGAAAATTCAAAAAAACTGCATCTTCATTTCGCAGAGGGTGAAAACCCGTATTATCCGAAAGGAAAAGATGATGATACCCATTTATCAAAATTGGGCGCAGAAACTGTTGCAAAACTGGCTTTGAAAGATTTGAAGAGCTTGAAAATTAGCTTGGAAAAGTATATCAAATAATAATTCCCCACAGATTACACGGATTTTCACAGATTTAAGATCTGCATAATCTATGAAATCTGCGGGAGAAAAAAACACTTTTTTTTCTCTGATAAAGAAAGAATTCCATTCATTAAATGAAATAAAAGAACAGAAAATATGAAATTTAAAAAAGAACCATTCTTCGACGGTAATTCCGAGTGGGAAGATTTAGGAGGCGGAGTTTCCAGACAGTTTGTTGGGTACAATTCTCAAGTGATGATGGTGATCGTGAAATTTGAAAAAGATGCCATCGGAGCTTTACATCAGCATTTTCATTCACAAATCACTTATGTTGCTTCAGGGCAATTTGAAGTAAGTGTTGATGGAGAAATGAAAATTTTACAGAAAGGTGACGGTTTTTTTGCGCAGCCCAATATTTTCCATGGGGTAAAATGTCTGGAAGCAGGGCAATTGATTGATGCTTTTACACCGTTTAGAGAGGATTTTCTTAAAGATTAATTTTTACTATTAAAGCTTGCTATTCAAACATAACAGGTTTTTGAAACCTGCTAGGTTTAGCAAATATACGTTACAGCAATTAAAAAAATTAACAAGCAATGAAAAAATCTGTTTTCATCCTATTAATTATACTTTTTAATCAAATACCTGCACAGGAAAAAATTATGGTTTGGCCAAAAGGTCAGATGCCGAATTCCAAAGGATTACAATTAAAAACTGAAGAAAAAGACGGCAGAATTGTACAGATAAAAGAAACCGAACTTTTCGCGTTATTACCTCCCAAAGAAGATAGAAAACAGATGGCTGTCATCATCATTCCCGGCGGCGGATATTACAAACTTACCTACGATTTGAATGGCTTCCAAATTGCAAAATGGTTTAACACATTGGGAATTTCTGCTTTTGTTTTAAATTACAGATTACCCATTTCTCCCGATGTCAAGCAAAGAGAACTCGCACCGTTGCAGGATATTCAGGCAGCTATAAAATATCTTAGAAAAAATGCCGAACACTATGGTATTTCGCCAGATCAGGTTGGTGTGATAGGAACTTCTGCAGGTGGACATTTGGCTGCAATGGCAAGCAATATTTCTACAGATTATACAGAATTAAAAGGTGATTGGGAGAACATTCCCACCATTCCGAATTTTGCGGTTTTGGTTTCTCCGGTAATCGATTTGGGTGAATTTGCACACGTAGGAAGCCGAAACAGCTTGCTTGGTGAAAATGCTTCTCCGGAAAAAATCAGTGAATATTCTATGCAAAATCGTGTGACAGAAAAAACGCCGCCTACCATGTTGATTCATGCACAAAATGATAAAACAGTTCCTGTAACGAACAGCATCCTGTATTATCAGGCAATGATAAGAAATAAAGTGAAGGGTGCGTTGTTCATTTTTCCTGAAGGTGAACATAAAATCGGAATAATGAATAAAACTGAACTGACGGACAACTGGAAAAAATTATGTTCAGACTGGCTGAAAAATATGGGTAATAAGTAATTGGTAATGAGTAATTTTAATCTTAAATCATGCTAAAAATCATTCAACATAAAATATCTTTGCTTGCTTTTGGAACTTTTATTTCTATTTCTGTTCAGGCACAGCAGAATTTAAAGTTAACCTATAGCAAACCTGCAGAAAACTGGAACGAAGCACTTCCCATCGGAAACGGAAAATTGGGAGCAATGGTTTTTGGCGGTGTTTCACAGGAACATCTTCAGCTTAACGAAGAAACAATCTGGGCAGGAGAACCTGGAAATAATGTTCCGAAAAATACGTTTGACAGTATTCAAAAAATAAGGAAACTGTTAAATGAGGGTCAATTTGAAAAAGCACAAAATCTATCCAACAAAACCTATCCGAGAACTGCGCCAAAAGATCTGAATTACGGAATGCCTTATCAGACGATGGGCGATTTATTTTTGGATTTTAAAGGTCATGAAAATTTTAAAAATTATATCCGGACTTTAGACATTGAAAAAGCAATAAGCACTGTTTCTTATGAAGTAAACGGAGTGATTTTCAAGCGAGAGATTTTTTCTTCTTTTGTGGATAATGTGATCATGATTAAATTATCTTCAAACAAAAAAGGAAGTTTGAATTTTTCTCTTAACGCTTCTACTCCACATTTGAAAAAATCAATTTTTACAGAGAAAAATCAATTGGTGATCACAGGGACAAGCAGTTCGGCTGATAATAAAATCGGCAGGATTAATTTCAAAACAATTGCTGTTCCTGTTTTAAAAGGCGGGAAATTGACGTCAACTGAAAATCAATTACATATTTCCGGAGCAGATGAAGTGGTCATTTATGTTTCAATTGCAACTAATTTCAAAAAATACAATGATATTTCAGGAAATCCGGATCAGAGAGTTTCGGAATACTTAAAATCAGCTTTAAGCAAAAAATATGATGCTGAATTAAAAGCTCATATTCAAAAATATCAAAAATATTTTAATAGGGTAAGCTTAAATTTAGGAACTTCTGAACAAGCGAAAAAAACAACCGATGTAAGAATTAAAGAATTTGCCCATGCAAAAGACCCTGATTTGGTGGCTTTATATTTCCAGTTTGGCCGTTATCTTTTAATTTCATCTTCACAACCGGAAACTCAGCCCGCCAATTTACAGGGAATCTGGAATTATCAGTTAAATCCCTCCTGGGACAGCAAATACACAGTCAATATCAATACAGAAATGAATTACTGGCCTGCTGAAAACACTAATTTAAGTGAAATGCACGAACCGTTGTTTGATATGATTCAGGATTTGTCGGTGACCGGACAGGAATCTGCCAAAGAAATGTATCACGCCAGAGGCTGGAATATGCACCATAACACCGATTTATGGAGGATCACAGGAATTGTGGACGGTGGTTTCTATGGAATGTGGCCAATGGGTGGAGCTTGGCTCACCCAACATCTTTGGAATCACTATTTATACACCGGAGACAAAGAATTCTTAAAAAAATATTATCCTGCTTTAAAAGGTTCGGCTTTGTTTTATCTGGATGTTTTGCAACAGGATCCTTCCAAAAAATATCTGGTCGTTTCGCCTTCCATGTCGCCGGAAAATACCTATATGAAAAGTGTCGGAATTACTGCGGGAACAACGATGGATAATCAGTTGGTGTTTGATGTTTTTAATAATTTTATAAATGCTTCAAAAGTTCTTAATGAAGATAAGAATCTATCGGATGAAGTAAAAGCCGCCTTACATAAACTCCCGCCCATGCAGATCGGGCAACATGCCCAGTTGCAGGAATGGCTGAAAGATATGGACCGAACCGATGATAAACACAGGCATATTTCACATTTGTACGGACTATTTCCTTCGGGGCAGATTTCGCCTTTCAGAAATCCAGATTTAACAGAAGCTGCCAAAAATTCAATGATTTATCGTGGCGATAAATCTACAGGTTGGTCGATGGGCTGGAAAGTGAACTGGTGGGCAAGATTATTGGATGGAAATCGAGCTTTTAAACTCATTTCAGACCAATTATCTCCTGTTTCTATGGACTCAAAAGATCAGTCGGGAGGAACTTATCCGAATCTTCTGGATGCGCATCCGCCGTTTCAGATTGATGGAAATTTTGGCTGTACTTCGGGAATTGCAGAAATGTTGCTCCAAAGTTATGACGGTTATCTTTATATTTTACCGGCGCTTCCTGATGCTTTACCAAATGGTTCTGTTAAAGGTTTAAAAGCAAGAGGTGGTTTTGAAATTGATATCGAATGGAAAAATTCTAAGCTGACGAAATTAATTATTAAATCAACTTTAGGTGGAAATGCGAGAATTAGAATTGCTAAAAATATTAATCTGAAATCTAAGATTCAGTTAAAAGATTCAACAGGAGAAAACCCGAATGAATATTATCAGATTAATACTATTAAAACTCCTTTGGTTTCTGATCAAGCTGAATTAAAAGGCTTTCCCGTTCCTGAAACTCAGGTTTTTGACTTTAATACTGAGAAAGGTAAAGCCTATATTTTTGAAGTAAGATAGCATTCAATAATAATAAAATAAATCTCCCGTAAATCTCAAATTCACAGTAAATAATCTGTGTAGATTGAGATTTACGGGAATTTTATTTGTAAAAACAATTTGAATAAATTTATATTAATAATAAAATGCAACCGATTTAACAAATTAAATAAACAGCATTATAATTATATAAATATTAATACTACAATATATAAAACATTTAAATACCGAATATGTAATTTTAATTTCTAATCAAATACCAAAAAATTACTATGAAAACAACATGTAAGATTGCCTTTCTAACGGCGGCTCTATGCTCGGCTTTTACCCTGACGGGCTGCGGACAGGAAGACCTCAAAACAGATCTAACGGAAAACCCAAACGATCTTGCCCTGAAAAGCACCCTTATGACGAATGCAGTGGTGCCTTTGGCTGATTGTCTCGCTCCGGGATGGGCTTCTCAAAACGGCGGAACAACCGGTGGCGGAACCGCAGCTGAAACTACGGTTACGACTTACGCTCAATTAAAATCCGCTATCGAAAACACTGCCGTAAAAGTCATCAAAGTAACCGGAACAATTACGATTACTGCCCGTTTATCATTTCAGGATCAAACCGGGAAAACAATTTACGGAACGAGCGGTGCCAAATTGGTTTCAACGGATCAGACAAAAGACGGTTCGGGAATTATCAATATTAAAAGATGTAACAATATCGTCATCCGAAACCTGATTTTCGAAGGTCCCGGAGCTTATGATACAGACGGCTGGGATAACGCTATTGTAGATGATTGCCGAAATGTATGGATTGATCACTGTGAGTTTAGAGACGGCGTTGACGGAAATTTTGATATTAAAAACAAATCAGATTTCATTACGGTTTCCTACACGAAATTTCATTATTTAAAACCTCCAAAAGCCGGTGGTTCAGGTGGAACTGCTGATCACAGATTCTCCAACCTTATTGGTTCAAGTGACACTTCAACAACAGATGCCGGAAAACTGAACGTAACATTCGTCCGTTGCTGGTGGGCACCGGGCTGCAGGGAGCGTATGCCGAGAGTGAGATTTGGAAAAATCCATATCGTTAACAGCTATTTCAATAGTTCTGTGAGCAATAAATGTATTGCTGCAGGCGTTCAGGCAAATATCCGTGTAGACGGAAACGTGTTTGAAAATGTAAAAGAGCCCATCAATTTAATGACCGGATATACGGCTGTAACCGTTACCTCAAACAACACGTTCACGAATGTTACCGGAAATAGGGCAGGAAGCGGAACAGCTTTTACTCCGCCTTATACAATTCCAACGTTGTCTTTATCTTCCGTAAAATCCGATGTTACAGCGAATGCAGGCGCAACTTTAGGAGGCAATATTTGCAATACTTTATAAATAAAAATTAGAATGAGAAACGAAAATGACTGAGCGTAGTACTCAGTCATTTTCTATTGACAGTCATATTTTTCTTTTATTTTAGGAGCTTTTTCCCGCTTGAAGTTTATGCTGAGTTGAGTCGAAGTATTGCAATCTTTTTTTCAAAAAAGGATTTTCACTCAATCGGGGCCAGAGTATTAGGAATGGTTACTTCGAGAACCTCAGCCACCTGGTGCGCTCTGTCATTGCGAGGAGTGGAACGACGAAGCAATCTCATTATGTTATTTTTATATATGTTATTTCAAGTGTTGAGATCCTTCCAGGATGAAAACTTTATGGTTAAGCTCTTTTTTATGTTACTTATAAAATGTCTTTACTTCGAAAGACGATAGGTTCTACAAAGAGATTGCCTCGTCGTTTCGCTCCTCGCAATGACACCAAAAACACTACAACTCTCTACTCTCAAACACTCTCACTCTAAAACCCTAAAACTCTCCCATACTCAAACACTCTAACCTTCAAACTAAGGCATCACATTATTCTTCTGCACCCACTTTGGAAACTCTTTATTGATCAGTTTATCCGCAAAATCACCAAACCAGCTGTAGCCGTTTCTTCTTTCCTCAGAAACTTCGTTATAATCATATTTTACACTTCCGTCGCGGTCGCCGAAAAGAGGTTTGTTTGTATTTATATCATAAAATCTTGCCCAGATCACTGAATTTTTGTCTTCAGCCAATGTGCGGACTGCTTTTCCATTTACTTTTGAAACATTGTAACTGTAGCCTTCAATTTTATTCTGTTTAAACCAGTTGACGGCAGATTTTATCGACTTTTCAATTTCGGGAGTAACAGGTTGCTGCATCAAAAATCTTACAATTACCACGGATTCTGCAGTGGCCAGAGAAATAGGCTCAAAAGCTCTGGCTTTGTCGGGTTGAAGGGTAATTTCATTGTATTGATCTGCCCATATTGTTGGCATTCCTTTTTGTAAAACCTGAGTTTTTAAGATACATTCTATTCCTTTTTGAACAGCTGTTTTCGATTTTTCCTTTAATTTTGAATCAACCACATCGAAATCATTTTTTCCTTCCGCCACGTTATATAAAACCGTTAAAGCGTTGATCATTGCATTATCATTGTAAGTGATTTGCTTTCTGTAAATCGCCGAATTGGGGGTAATACTGAGGAAAGCCACCATTTTTATACTGCATCAAAAGAAGATATTGAATTCCCTTTTCGGCAGACTTTAAATATTCTGTATTTTTTGTGGATTTGTAGGCTTTTATTAATGCGTTAATTTCTCTTGATGTCGCATTATTATCGATTGTTGCGTGATCATCACCCGTTTCTTTGATCTTTTTTAAAAGATTTTTATCTAAAGGTGAATTATAGTTCACCACAGATTTATCATTAAGCTGTTTTCCCCAACCTCCGTTTGGAAGCTGATAAACAAGTATTTTTTCCGCCAATGTATCTTTAACCTGAGCAGAAAAACTCAAACTTATTAAAGAAAAAGCGGCTATAGAAAGTTTTAATTTTATCATTAAATTTTTATTTAACCTTAATAATTAATGGGTTGGCAATAATCTGAGATTGTTTTTGCAATACAGTTTCCCAGTCTTTTTGTGTTTGAATCTGTCCGCTTTTCTGCCATGCAAATCCGGCATAATAAGTGAGCTTATTTTGAGGTTTTGTCACAACCAATAGATTACTCTGGTCTGGAATTTCAGATGTAAAAGCGATAGATTTTTCAACAATTTTAGGATCTATAACAATACCTTCCCCTACAAAAGCGTCGTCAATTTTTTCCCAGTGGAGATAATATCCGTTTTTGTCGTTCAGTTTTGTTTCTCCTTCGTTTTTATGAAGAGTTATCCCGATTGTGTAGTTTGGAACTGGCTTTTCAGTCTGAAAATTCGACTCAAATTTTGAAAAATTGGAACCAAGATCTAAAGAAATCCGTTTTGTTTCTTTCACTCCAAATTCACTCCAGGAATTGTACGTTAATTCAAAAACCGTTCTCAACGGGCCTTCAGCAATGGTTTTGGAGCTAACAAAATTTTGTGACACCTGAAGTTTTTCATCCACCCAAATCCCAATTCCACCCGTTCCGCGACTATCGCCAACGTGGTAAGGATCGTAGCCTTCACCTCTTGTGTCTTTGTGGTAGTACAAAGGGTCGGTCAGGTATCCTTTATACCATTTGTTGATCACGGGTTGGTCGGTTCTTTTGAGCCAGATATCAACTCCGCTGGAAAGTGTGCTTCCTTTTATCCCTTCCAAGGCTTCTTTCTGACCTTTCGGGCCATAGACACGAAATGCTATTCTATCATTTTCCCAGGCATAATCATCTACTCTTTCGGGAACCAATCTTGAATACGTTGAAATTTTACTTTCAGGAATTGGAATTTTTGCGTCTGCAATAATGGTATAGGAATTTGTTTTTTCCGCTTCAATATTGGCCTGAAAAAGCAGTTCATCGTTTTTTCCGTCTCCATTATAATCGATCCATTGAATTGGCAGTATCTTATTACTGCCGTCTTTTATTCTGAGGTCAGATTCGCTGCTCGTTTTTAAAAAAGAAGCTAATTGAGAAACGGGTATTGAAACAACTTCATTCCTTGAAAAACTCAACGTATTTTTTATCTGAATAGAATTTTGTGCCTTCAGAGAAGAATCAATGCAAACGATTGCACAAATGAAGCCGGAAATTAAAAATTTTGTCCTAAGCATATTATTCATTTGAATTGTAAAAACTCAAAAATAATGATAACTTTCTTATGAACGTAAAAAAAAATAATAATTTTAAATCTAAAGGTTAGAAAAATTCAAAATAATGTTAAAAGAAGAAGTCCTTCCAAATGGTTTGAAAGGACTTCTTTTTAAATATGAACAAAATTAAGCTTTGATGATTTTATTTAATAATAATTTTAAAATTACTATTCAGATTTTCTCCTGAAACATTGAGGATATAATTGCCTGAGACTTTTTTGTCGCCCATATTTAATTTAAATATTCCGCTTCCATCGGTATTAATCTTCTCTTTAACAACGATTTTTCCTGTCAGGTCAATAATTGTTGCTGTTAAACTCGATTTTTTATACTCAGGAAGCTTAATGGAAATCTGGTCTTTTGCAGGATTTGGATATACTGTTCCTGTATTTTTGCTGATACTGAATTCATCATTGCTCAATACTGCCTGATTGTACAAAGCATATACTTCTGCCGGGGATAAAGCATAATTGTACATCTTAAGTTCGTCGAAAGCGCCTTTGTAAGAAGCCGGAGCATTGGCCGTTGATAAAAATTCAAGCTCCCCAATATTCCCAATAATAAGATCACTTGCTTCACCAATACCTGTAACCGCAGTTTCGTCTCCTTCAGTACTTAAAACACCATTGGTATAAATTCTCATTTTATGCGCAGTAATATCTCTCTGAATCACAACATGTACCCAGTTATCGGTAAAATAATTCGCAACAGGTGATGTGATTTCCTTTTTCGTAACATCATCATCAATAGCATATCGCAACTGACCTCCTTTGATTTCTACATTGAAACGTTTGCCGGTGGCTCCTGTTGTTGTATTTTTAGTGAAAGAACCTTTACACAACACATAAAGGCTTGTAGCCGAAGACGATGGAATCATGCTGGTTGGCGCTTTTATCCAGAAAGAAACGGTAAAAGAATGATTATCAAATAAAATATGGTTCTGGTGAGGAATACTGGCGATGTACATCGTATTCGATGAAGTTGCCAGATCAAGGGCGTTATTTTCTTTTCCGGGTACTCTTACATTGGCATTATCATAAGCTGTATCTAATATTCCATGATTGGCAAAAGATGTTACATCTGTAATTTGTGGCCCTGCGGAAGGAGCTTCAGCAAATGGCCAGTTTCCGACAAGCTCCGGCGTCAATGCCCGGAAACTCCATACATCTCCTGTAGTAACACCAAGGGTATTAGAAGCATCAATTCTCCAATAATAATTGGTTGCTGTATTTAAATTAGTAAGCTGATACGACGGTGTAGCAGAATAAGGTACGGTAGCAATATTGCTTAAATTTAAAGGATTTGTTCCAAAATAAACGGTATACGTTGTTGTATTTGAGCTGCCATTCCATTTTAAAAGCAGATTTCCACCGTTCAGATCAACATTATTATTACCGGTTGCCGGAACCGGATTGCTTGCTTTTGTGGGAGCTGACGGGACTGGTGGCGTGGTTACTGAGGTATTTGAGGTGTAAACCGAAGATTCTAAGGCATTCGTTGCTTTAATTCTATAATAATACTGGGTATTGGGCGTTAAACCGACTTCATTATAATTTGTTACATTAGCGGCCAATGTTGCAATGACAGTAAAATTAGTACCATCGGTAGAGCGTTCTACCACGTAATTAGTTTCGTTCGCAGCATTATCATTCCAATTCACGGTTAAGGAGCTTGAAGGTGAAGTTCCTGTTGTTGTCACTGCATTGGTAAAATTCACATTTGTTGGCGGAATAATAAAGTCCGGAGGAGTTGTATTGGGTAAACTGTTAATATAAACTTCAATATTCAGATACGGAGCATGGGTTGTACTTACTGCCAAAGCATCAAAAACGTTAGGATTCAGTCCATTGGCTGTTTCCCATGCATCCGGCATTCCATCATTATCCGTATCCATAAGCGCCGGTGCACCATAAACGTGTCCTGCACCGCCATTAGTAAAGCCAAATTGAGTCGTTAGATCTGTTTGTACATAAACATAAGTAGCCGTTGTCCCTTTTGACAGTAAATCTGAAATCATTAAACCATCTACCTGATCCCGTCTTGGATAGGATGCCCCCACACTGGTAACAATTTTATTGTATGCTTCCTGAGCGGTTAATGCCGGGGTTTTCATCGGATAATCGTAGGGACCAGCCATTATTGCTGCCGGATCTCCTACAGGGTATCCCGTTAAGTTTTGAGGGACCGCAGTGCCATCTAGTACTCCGTTTTTATTATTGTCAAAATAATTCCCCGAACCGTATAAATTGAAGTTGGCATTACCTACACTGAAAGGTGTTGTAACTGTAGTGCTTGTATTGGGTCCTCCAATGAAATAATTGTTGATGATATTGGCAAAAGAACTTCCTGCCGAATCTCCTCCCATGATGTATGCCTCCCCGGATTGGGTGTGATTGTAGGTATTTCCATAATTACCCCAATTGTAAACTACATTATTGACAAACTCGTTTATCCCTTTTATTTTATTGTTACGGGTTTTATTACAGATATATAAATTTCCGATTAAACTGATCTTACCTCCTGGCGGCGGCTGCATTAATCCTCCTGCAGAATGATTGTGGCGGTGCATTCCCTGTCCTATAATAGAATTCTGAATCGTTATATTGTCAGGACTCGTACCATTATTATCCCAGTTAACGGAAAATACTTCATCTGTCCCCCAGGTGAAAGTCATGTGGTCTAAAATAATATTGGCTCCGTTGGCTATTCCAGATGCATCCTGATTTTGAGATGTTCCGCCATAACGGATGCGAAGATATCGGGCAATCGTATTATTGGCTCCTGTAAATGATACTCTGGGCCCCAAAAATACGATTCCTTCTCCGGGAGCAGTTTGTCCGGCAATCGTTGTATTAGCAGCCACAGCAACAATCGACTGTAAATTAACAATACCTCCTACTTTAAAAATGACAAACCGCCCCGGCTGGCTCACGGCATCACGAAATGAACCGGGCCCACTGTCATTTAAATTTGTCACTAAATAAATCTGAGGGTTTGCAGCACCTCTTGCTCCCGTAGTATATCTTCCAAACCCGGTAGCTTCCGGAAATGCTAATGTCTGAGCACTGAAATCAATAGTGGATAATGCTAATCCACAAAAAAGTAAAGATTTAAGAGTTGGCTTAAACAGTAAAGATTTGTTTTTCATACATATTAATTTTGTGTTAACTAATCTATTCACAAAACCAATAATTAGTATCCTGTCCCGTCCTGCCGATCTATATATCAAGCAATTACAAAATCAGCTATAGTGATACATAGCACAAATAAAAAATGAGACGTTAAAAAATAACGTCTTCCTCAAGCAATATTCAGAGATTCCCATTTGTAGAAACATACACTAAATTATCAAGGAAAATAGTTTATACAAATTTTATTTAGAAATAGTAATTTCATTCATTAATGATATTTTATTTGAAATAAGTTCAAACATATTATATTTATAAAACACATAATTAAAAAATAAATCAAAAAAAATATTATTCAACACATTGTGTATTATTATTTTTATTATTTTTGAACATCACCAAATTAATTTATAAAATATGAGAAAAGTATTTTTTTTGACTTTTTTATCTTCCCTATCAATGATTTCTTGTTCATTAGAAGGTTCTGAAGAAAATAACCTGATGAAAGACCAATCAGAAGAAAGTATTAACAAATCAATTATTTCTAAGAATCAAGCAGTTGATGACTTCAAAAAGGCATTAGCTAATGCAAATAACCCAACACTTATTAAAGAAGAAATTAAAAGCAATTCAGGAAGCCAAGGATTTAGTCCTTCAAGAAAAAAAATTTTATTAGAACCAGCGAAAATAGTTTTATTGTCAACAGGAATGACTACAGATAAAATGAATGGTTTAGATGATGATGCAATTATTTCACAAGCCTTTATTTCAATTTCAAATAAATAAAAACAATAATACATCACATAAAAATATGAGAAAAATCCTTCCACTACTTTTAGTTTTTTTAGCTGTAATTATTAAAGCTCAGCAATACCCGTTGGTAGTTTATAATTTCAGCCCTGTTGCTGTTACTAAAATGAAGATTAGAGTCACGGATCCAACAACATGGCCATATGACTGCCATCCGATTGCTTATGGAGAGACATCAGGCCCAATGCAACCGGGCACCACTGTTACTTATGATCTTATGAATACCAGTGCGTCAAAAACTCCACCCATAAATCAATGGGATATTATGTCCCACTATATAGGTATTCCTGATGCAATATATAACGTAAGTGCCGGGGCATCCATACCAAATGCTATAACATCTATTATTAATTGGCAGAGTATTACAATAGAATTTGCCAATGGTGAATCAATTGATTTAGGAAGAGGCTGCACACAGCCTGGTACTCCTACATTCAATTCGGGACCCACTCCATCAGGTAGAACTGCTGCTACTAATACTTTGCTTTCACCTGCCCAACAAATTGTTACCATATTTTAAAAATATTTTATTCTAAATATTTTTAAAATGACCCTGCAATTGTTTTTTGTAGGGTTATTTTTTCTCCAGTAATGGGATAGACCAGATCCACTACCCTTTCCATATTACCGGTTTCAAATGGTAACAACACACTTACGTTTAGTCAACGATTCAAATTCCGCCGTTTGATTTGGCATTGGTTTATGCTGTTTACATTAATCTTTAAATCTATTTGTTATGGGAATTAAACCAGGTACAAAAAAGTTGCGGAATCTACAGGCAAGTTAGATCGGAGCGGTCTGGTTAAAGCCTGTAAGCGAGGAAGAATACAATCAAATTTTAAGCAATAATATGAACATAAAATAAAGCATTCTGTTGTTTTAGCAATCTTTTGTTTGACTGCCTTAAGTATCTTTCAAGCTGCAAAATCAACCACTTTGTCTTCGCTGGCATAATCTTCCGGCATGAATTTATAATCAATCCATTCGCTTTCCAATTTTACGAAAACATTTTCCGTAATATTTTCCAGTCCGATATAAGTTCCGTAAGGAAAACCTTTAGCTTCTGTTCAGGTAATATCTTTAGCAACATATTTTGCCATATTTTTGCCGTTCTCTTCCGAAGTTTTTCCTTCTGAGGTGCTTTTTACTATCTCAAGATTTCAAATAGTTCAATTGAAAAACTGCTATTGAACATTACACCTTCGTCCATCTTTCCTGAACCTGGGTTAGCAACAATCCCAATGAAACCAAGCCTTATCAAAATCCTTTTCTCTCAAGCTTTTCGGATTAATAAATAAATTTCCAACCCCAGAGTCACCAAACATAATCTCTTCATCGGTATCTATTTGCAATAATAAAATATCGTCTCTCTGTTTTTCATTATAATCTCTTGCATCAGATTGTGTGAAATAGGCATATCCGCCAATTTTATGTCCAATACCATCAAGAATATCATCCATTTCAGCTTTCTGCTCGCGAGTTAGCCTTTCTTGAAATTCATAATAACTTTCACCATGAAAATCCATATCAAATCTAAAATCTTGATACCCTCCGTATTCAACATTTTTTTTGAAAGTCAGTTTATGTTCACAATACACTGGACTTTCTTCATATAATTTTTCGGTTAAGAAAGAAAAATCTGTTTGATATTCATTTTCAATAGTTTTATGAAAAAGAATTTTATAATCAGACATATCATACCACTCTGTTGCAGAAACAAAAAATTGCAAAATGCCGTCAGTTGGATAATTTTCGAGCTGTGGAACTTCCTTAAAGTTGATTTGCGCCAAGAGTATCATAGGATTACCCAGTTTATCTTTTGGATATTCACGGGTAATCGGCAAATATGGTTTCCCTGAAAATTTACTTTGTGTAATAGTTAGGCTTTCATTATCGCTGATTGAGATTGCATTTATTTTAATGCTTTCAAGTTTGAACTTTTCAAGTTCATCTTTAAATTCATCTAAAAATTCTGGGATCATTCTGTTTAATGCTTTTATTGTTGTTACTACAGTTGGCATAAATTTACATCTTAAAATCCTTATGGTAACACCGTGAACAAAATCAGATTAAATAATTTGTTCATTAGTAGACTTAATTGCAAAAATCTCAGGAAGATTTGACTTTTTAATGCTCCGCTAGTAACATCACTAACAATCTTAATTCTGTTGTTTCAACGTACTTTTCAGGCTATTCTAGTAAAACAAGCAAATTCACAAACGGACCATTAAAGTCACTGACGATGGTCTTTAACTGAATGCATTCCAAAACAAATTTAGAGAATTTGTCAATAACAAATATTTAATAAAGGTGCAAACTTTGTCATTATTATTTAGTTCGTTGCCATCTTAAAAAATTGTTCGTTAGTGAGCGTATGCTTAGTTCCGGTTGCGGTTTTGTATGGATTTATAAAATCAGCAAAAGGACAAAAATTAGGATGATAAAACTTGATGCCATCATATTCGACCTCAAAACCTTTATGGTTTTTCGCTTAAAGAACGCAAGGTTGGTTGTCTAATTCATTCATCTCCATTTTTTACACTTCTATTTGATAAATTCGCGATTGCTCTTCCCAAGGATGATATCCTTGCCCGATGTAGGTAAATCCATATTTTTCATAATAACCTATGTGGTCTGTACATAAGTTCAAGTGTTTAAATCCAGCTAATTTTGTGTCTTCTTTTGCTTTTTCTAAAAGTAATGAACCATAAGAATTACCTCTGTGATTTTCATCAATGTAAATCGCACAAACCCAAGGATACAAATCCATTCTACTGATGAAATCATTTGTAATTAATCCTGCACAGCCAATGATTTCTCCCTCTTTTTCCAGTAGATACCATTGTGGTAAAGACTGTATTGCCTGAATGCTGTTTGAAATGCAATCTTCATAAATGATGGGAGAAATTTCTGACCAACTTTCTTGCAAGTACTTTATCGCTTTTTCTTTGTATTCCGGATTTTGCCTAACTGATATTATTCTCATTTAAAATGCTGTATTACTGTTCAACATCCAAAATTAAACTTTTAGTGTTGATGAGCGTGCGCCTTTTCTTCGTTTTCATCTTTTTTTCCTTCGGTTACATCAACGGTAAAATCTGCTGTATGCACTTTCCCATCTATTTTAAACTGTGCCCACATTCTGTAAACGCCCGCTTTTTCGATTTGTGTCTGTGCAAAAACTGGAAAACGGCTGTCAGATACCGGATGAATATGCAAAAATTCTTTACCCACCTTGCCAATCATTACGATATGGGCCGATGCGCCTAAATATTGTTGCAAATCCTTTTCGATTAACTTCTTTCCATCTTTTTCGATGGAAATTTCCAGGTGTTGAGTTTTGTTGGTTTTAAAATCACTTCCATTAAGAAGGGTTACAGTATATCCATCAACTTTTGAGATATATTTGGTTGAAATGTCATTATTAACCGGACTGCTTTTTCCTTGCACTTCGATTTCCTGCTTGTCCAACGTTTGTTCGCCACCGCTCGGTTTAAAATCAGAAAACAGCAGATATTTTCCACCAGTCGGGAAGGTTTCAGTAATCGCATACGCACCGTCAGTCTGCTCTTCCGGATGGATGTGGCGGAACCAGCTTAAATCTTCGCTTACCACCATTAAATGTAATTTCATCTCGTGTGAAATATCCAGGGGTACTATTTTTTCGTTTTGCTTTACGGTAAGTATCAATTGAGTTGGCTTTCCTGCTTCCACATTTTGTGGCGAAGTAGTTAATTGCACCCCATACGCAACTGCATTTTCAGAATTAACTGCTTTCAAATCCATTCCACATTTAGGGCATTTTTCACCCTGTTTTCCGGTTACTTCCGGGTGCATCGGGCAAGCGTAAACGCATTCTTTGTCTGTGTGCTCGTGAGTCATCATATCTTTATTTTTTTTATTTTCTACATTGTTACAGGCCGATAAAGTGACTAAGCAAACTGACAAGCCCAACAATGTATTGATTACCTTTTTCATCTTTATGAATTATTTTATCGGTTCAATTTTGAAACCAGCTTTTTGAACTGCTTCTATTACTTTTTGTTCAGTAATTCCTTCAGATTTTAAGGTGAGGATTTTTTCTCTATTGGCTGTGTCCACTTCCCATTGCCCGATACCTTCGGCATCATTTAAAAAAGGGGTTACTTTTGCCACACAGCTGCTGCAATTGATATTTGTCTTGAATTGCAAATTCGTTTTTTCCATTTTTATATATTTTAAATTATTTATTGATACAAAGTTGCGCCAAATAACACGATTTCTTTTGCGTTTTTTGGGGTATGATTTGTAAGATTTACTGATTGCAGATTTTGTATTGTTACCGATATTGAAGCTGTCGTCTCAAATTACAAGTAATGTATATATCCAATTTTAGCCAGATAAATACACTTGTCGCAGTTATCATATTCAATAGTAGATTGGGCAGGGTGTTCGAAATTAGCTTTTAAAAAGGCTTCGGAAAACAAAGCATACGGTGGAAACTTCGCTATATGGTTTTTGAGCATTTGATGCGCTTCTACAACTGTTGCTCCATAAAGTTTTTCAAACTTTCCAATTTTATATTGGGTAAAAGCTCCATAGTGCACGATAATTTTCAAGGATAGAGAGATTTCCATAGCAAGCTCCAATGACAGTCTGACTAACTCTTTTTTGAAATTCGTGTACATTACCACAATCTGGGCTATTGTATCGTCAAAGGAGGGAATTTTGCGGTATTTATAAAACAATACCGCATCTCCCTCAATCTCTGAAACTTTAAATGAAAGGTTGTTGCTGTCAATTATTGATTTCAGAAGACTTTCAGTTATGTATTTCCCAATAACCATATTGGTATTAATAACAAAATCTGTAAATCCGGATATATCCGGTATCATTAGCATTCCTGTTTCATTTTGGGAAATAATTTCTTCCATAATCTAAATTGATAAATGCAACGGGTTAATTTTTGAGCGTTTTTACAGAAAAAGCAGCAATAACTGCGGCAATTACACAGATAACTGCTGCCGAGAAAAAGGCGGTTTGAAAACCTGCATTCAGCGCTACCATATCAGCGGCTCCTTTTGTTCTAACCGCATTGGTTTTTGCAGCAGAAATGGCAACAATAATTGCCAGACCCAAAGCCGAACCCACTTGATAACTCGTATTGACCAATCCTGAAGCCAGTCCTGTTTCTTCGGGTCTAGCACCCGACATCGAGGCAATCGTACCCGGAATATAAGCCAACGACATACCCAGCGCTCCCAACAAAGATGCGGGCAATACATTGACCAGGAACGTTCCATCAGCCGGAATGGTGCTAAACAGAAAAAGTGAAGCGGCAAGTGTAATTAGCCCGGCTATAAGATTTGTTTTGAAACCGAATTTGGCTACCAGTTTGCCCGTAACACCTACCATCAAAAACATAATCGCTATCGTCATAGGCAACAATGCCAATCCACTATTGAAGGCAGAATAATTCAGCGTTTGCTGCAGGTACAGGTTGAGGAAAAACCATAAAGGTATCCAGGCCGCTGCCAGTAAAGCCATTACCAAATTACCTGATGAAAGATTGGGAACTTTGAAAATACTTAGCGGAACCAAGGGTTCATTTTTATGCTTTTGGATAACAAAGAAGATAATGAACAATACTAAGGACAGGACTAACAATCCGATGGTCTGAAGCGATTTCCACCCGGCGCCTTCAGCTGATACAATGCCATATACTGCTAACACCAACGCGGCTGTTGCCAAAATTGCGCCTGCTACATCCACTTTTCCTTTTTGGGTACTGCCTTTAAACAACAGCTTTTTGCTATAAAACAGCACTGCAAGTCCTATGGGAATATTAATGAGGAATACCCAATGCCAGGAAAGCCATTCGGTAATAGCCCCGCCAAGGAAAACGCCTGCAGAACCACCCGCTGCTGCCGAAGCGCCCCAAAAGCCTAGTGCTTTATTGATTTCTTTTGGGTCGGTAAATTTGGATAAGACTAAAGTAAGTGCTGCCGGAGCAATCAATGCAGAACCCAGGCCTTGCAAAGCTCTTCCGGCATTAAGTGCTGCTTCTGACCAAGCGACACCTGCCAGAAGTGATGCGGCAGAAAGAATGACAAAACCCCACATAAAAACCTTGCGGGCGCCAAACAAATCTGACAAACGTCCGCCGAGTAGTAAAAAGCCGCCAAATGCAATAACATAAGCATTAAAAATCCATTGTAAGCCGCTTTGGGAATACCCGAGATCTGCTTTTATTGCTGGTAAAGCTACCCCGATAATAGAGGTGTCCATAATTACTATAAACTGTGCAGTACAAAGTAAGAAAAGTGCCGACCAGCGTTTGCTGTATGGGGCAGGTTTGTCTATTGGTTGTTTCATTTTTTTTTATTTTTTTAAATTATTGACGAATAATTACAAGTTTAAAAGACCAAGCGCATTTTGCAGTTCTACGTGAAGCATTCGCAGGTTATATACAGCATTGAGATAGTTAATCTTGGCTTGTGTCAACGCCAATTCTGCATCCGTCAATTCAAGCCTTGAACCTAAGCCATTTTTGAAACGGTCTTCCATCATGTGGTGGTTCAGTTCTGCCGATTGCACGGTGGTTTCCTGAATGTCCATTTGTGTATTGGCTTCTTTCCATTTGCTTATAATAGTGGCCAGTTCTGTTTTAACCTTGTCTTTTAAATCGTTCAACCGTATGTCTTCTTGTTCTGCTTTAATTTTTGCCTGGCTGATTTGAGATTTGGTACGGTTGCCGTTAAAAATCGGTACGGTCAATTGCAAGCCTAGAAAGGAAGTTCTTGGTAAAGAATATTCCCCAAACTTCATATCATCTGCCTGTGCCTGTACCTGATATTGCCCAACCAGAGAAAGCTGTGGTAACAACATGGCTTGCGTAGCTTTTAATTTTTTTTGCTGAAGGTCAATCGATAATTTTTGAATATTCAAATCTTTTCGATTGACTTCTGCAATTTTGAATGCCTCATCAACTTGATAAAACTCGCTTTTGTTGGCTTCAAGACCCAGCTCAAGATTATCGGTCAATTCTAATTCAGATATATCTTGCAACCCAATCAATCTTTTTAATTCAATACCCGAAACCTCAACATTGTTCTTCAAATATGAAATAGAAGATTTTAAATTTTCTACCGCAATAAAACTCCTTAATGTATCCGCTTTTAAGCCTTTTCCCTGCGCTAATAATGCCCGCGAATCTTGCAGTGCCTTGATATTGCGTTGCAGACTTTGGTCGAGTAAACCCAATTGGCTGTTCATCATCAATATATCCAGATAGCGGGTTGAAACCTGAAGGGCAACCTGACTTTTCAAGTCGGCGGTCTTTTGATTTTCTATTTTTTCAGTGATTTTTGAGGCCTTTGTTAACTGATTTGCAGCCGGTGAAAAAATGGGTTGATAGAGTGATACAAACCCGTTGTAAATATTTTTTCCGCCAACGGCGATGTCCTGCACCGGCTTATTGGTGCCCGCAAACGAACCCGGCATAAATATAACCTGCCTGTCGAAATAATAGGAATAGCCAAGGTTTGCCGAAATAGTAGGCAGTAAGGCACCTTTGGTTTCACGGGTTTTTTCTTTGGCATTAATTTCTTCCAAAACCTGCACCTGCAATGCTTTGTTTCCTTGTTTTGCCATTTCCAAAGCATCGGTAAGAGACAGCGTTTTTTTCTGTGCGTACACTATATTTACGCTGCTTATCAATAGAAGCATTGTAACTATATATGAGATATTCTTTTTCATTTTTTTCTTAATTAAAATTTAAAATCATACTACTTCGGCTGGTCTGCTTTCTTCCTTGGTATCATCCTCTACAATTACTTTTTCCGCTTTTTTGCTTGATAAATAAGAATAAACTGCCGGGATAATGAACAAGGTTAATATTCCGGAGAAGGCTAATCCGCCTACAATCACAATCCCTAACGACTGACGGCTGTTAACCGTCAATGCAATCGGTAAGGCTCCGAAAATCATCGCCAAAGAGGTCATCAAAATAGGACGGAAACGTTGCTCGGCTGCCTGTATGGCTGCTTCCCGTTTTGAAAGTCCGGTGTTTTTAAGGTGGTTGGCAAATTCAACGATAAGAATACCGTTTTTGGTAATTAATCCTATCAGGGTAATTATTCCAATTTGGCTGAACACATTTAAACTCTGACCAAACCACGAGAGGCTGAGAATAGCACCGGTTATCGCCATTGGTACGGTAAGCATAATGGTCAACGGGTCACGTAAATTGCCAAACTGTGCGGCCAAAATCATATAAATAAGTACCAATGCCAGGATAAGCGTAAAGGTGATATTGCCCTGGCTTTCGGTATAATCTCTCGACTGGCCAGCTAAGGATGCTTTGAACGTTTCACCCAAAACTTCTTTCTTTATTTTTTCGATTTCCTGTATACCTTCGGCAAGGCTCACTCCAGGCGCCATTGCTGCCGATACGGTAGCAGAAGTGTATTGGTCGTATCGGTAAATAGCGGCAGGACTTACGGCTTCTTCTGTGGTGATGAGATTGCTTAATGGTATCATTTCGCCTGTTGCCGAACGGACGTAGATTGCACTCAGGTCACTTTTATCATTTCTATAGGTTCTATCTAATTGCCCAATTACTTCATATTGACGGTCGTTTCGCAAGAAATATCCGTAACGCTGCCCGGAGAAGGAGAGTTGCAAAGTGTGCGCTACTTCTTCCATTGAAACACCCATTAAGGCGGCTTTCTGACGGTCGATATTTATTTTTACTTCTGGTTTATTAATCTTTAAATCGGCATCAATAAACATCAGCTTTTTGCTTTGGCGTGCCGCAGCAAGGAATTTTGGAAGCACTGCTGTCAGACTGTCGAGGTTTTGCGATTGCAATACAAACTGTATCGGCATACCACCACCATATCGGCTTCCAATAGTTGGCGGCAGATAGGGAAACAGAAGAAATCCTCTGAATTGCCCTGACGCAGCGCCATATTGGTTATACAGGTCCTGAACGCTGTGTTTTCTTTCTTTAGGGTCTTTGAGATAGATACTTTGCACCGCAACATTCACAGGTGCCGGAGCAGGAATAAAGGAAATAGCGACCATCGAATAGGTTTGATATAAACCATCGGTAGAGTCGTTCACATATTTACCAACTTCGGTCATGTGCTTTTTCATATAATCGAAAGAAACACCTTCCGGGGCAACAGCGATGAGGTTCATGTTTGAACGGTCTTCAATAGGTGCCAATTCTGAAGGAAGTCCCTTGCCTACAAAATAAATGAGCGCAGTAGTACCCACTAAGAATACCCAGGCCAACCACCTCGCTTTCATAAATGTGGTAAGCAAACGGGCATATCCGTTATTTAAACGCACGAAAAACGGTTCAGTAACCCGGTAAAACCAACTCGGTCTTACTTTTTTCTTTAGAAAATAAGCACTCAACATCGGTGTCAATGTCAAAGCCACCAAAGCCGAAATCAGTACCGAACCCGATACTACGATGGCGAATTCCTTGAAAAGCTGTCCACTAATTCCGCCCATAAAAACAATGGGAAGAAAAACGGCTGCCAACGTAATGGTAGTGGAAATAACCGCAAAATAGATTTCTTTGGAACCTTTAAACGCAGCCTGAATGGGCGTCATGCCTTCTTCTATCTTTTTATAAATATTTTCCAGTACAACAATGGCATCATCTACCACCAATCCAATCGCAAGTACCAATCCCAACAGCGTTAAAATATTGATGGAAAAACCTGCCACATACATAATGAAAAATGCAGAAATGATGGATACCGGAATCGCCAATACCGGGATGATGGTTGAGCGCCAATCCCTCAGAAATAGAAAAATAATCAATACCACCAGTCCGAAAGCAATGAACAGGGTTTCTTCTACCTCTTTGATAGATTCGCGTACAGAACTGGTATAGTCGAAGCCGACAATTAAACGGTATTCAGAAGGAACTTCTTTGCGCAGCTGCTCTAACCGTTTGTAAAATTCATCTACCACTTCAATGGCATTCGCACCCCTTTGAATTTGAATAGCAACACCAATTCCAATACGGTTTAACCCACCAGTTTCGTTAATAATTGCGGTGCGTTCGTTTTCTTCGCCCAATTCGGCAGAGCCAATATCTTTGAGGCGAATGACCGTACTGCCCACTTGCTTGATAAGCATTTCTTCAAAATCATTTACCGAAGTAAGGCGGCCCATCGTACGGATGCTCAGCTCACTGTTGCTTCCTTCTATACGACCAGCAGGCAAGTCAATATTCTCTCTTGTCAAGGCTTTGCGAATGTCTGCAGGAGTCAATTGATAAGCGGCAAGTTTTGCCGGGTCAAAGCGAAGGCGCATGGCGTATTTGTGTTCGCCTACAATGGCTACATTGCTTATTCCCGGGATAGATTGCATTTTGTCTTTGATGACGGTGGATGCGAGATGACTTACTTCTTTGATGTCTTTGGTGTCACTTTCCACCTCGAGGAATGCCACCAGATTGTCTGGCGAAGATGCCTTTTGCACAATTGGCGGGTCTACATCGCCAGGAAGTTGTTTACGGGATTTGGCGACTTTGTCCCTTACATCGTTCAATGCATCTTCCAAATCCACTTCACGGTTAAATTCTACTGAAATAATACTTACCTGTTCTCTGGATTCAGAAGAGATAGTACGTATTCCGTTGGCCTCGGCAATAGATTCTTCCATTGGGCGGGTAAGCTTCGATGCAATCACATCAGGGCTTGCACCGGGATAGAACGTAATGACCGAAATAACGGGCGGTTCTGTTAGCGGAAATTCCCGAACGCCTAACTGTTTCCAACCCACAATTCCCAAAATAATAAGCAGGAGTGAAAATACACCGGCTAAAACCGGTTTTTTTATACTTAAAGATGATATACTCATAATGCTAAGATTTGAAATGAATTATTTGGACACAACGGCTTTTACAGGCATTCCATCTCCTAAGCGCAGCATGTTTGAAACAATAATGCTATCGCCGGTAGCGATGCCAGAAGTGATGACTGCATCTGTTTCTGTCCTTTTGCTAATGGTTACTTCCGCAGGTTTTGCTACGCCATTTTTAATGATGAAAACAGTGTAACCTTTTGCGCCAGGAGCCAGCGCTTCGGTTGGTACCAATATCCCTTTTGCACCTTTATCGGTAGCACTGAAATAGACTTTTGCAGAAAGTCCTGGCCTAAATTGGCCACCCGTATTATTTGCCAATGCCTGCACCTGCAAGCTCCTGCCTTGAGCGTCAAGTCCCGGTTCGGTGGCGTTGATGGTTGCTATATACTCCTCGCCAGATAACTCGGAAGTAAACCGTACTTTATCTCCCATTTTTATTAAAGGCAGGTATTTTTCCGGAACTGAGAAATTGATTTTGATACTGCTTTGGTCTTGCAACATCACCAGTACTGCACCAGGGGTAACATAAGCACCAAGATGTACTTTTGAAATTCCGATTTTCCCTGAAAATGGCGCCCGGATTACCGTTTTGGCAAGTTCGACACGAAGCAAATCCTGCTGTGCAACCAAGGAACGGAAACGCGTAAATGCTTCATCATATTCCTGCTGTCTTACGGTTTCGGTTTTCAAGAGATTACTCATCCGCTCTTTGTTGAGTTTTGCCAATTCCAGTTCAGCACCAACCTGTTTTAAACGGGATTTAATATCGGTGTCATTCAATGTGTACAATACAGCGCCTTGGGTAACGTAGCCGCCATCTTTAAAGGCTACTTTAGTTATCTTTTGAGGAATTTCGCTGACGATGGATACTTCTCGATTAGACATCATCGTACCCACAATAGCTTCTTCATGATTGAGCAATTTTTCCTGAGCAATGATAATATCTACCGGTAATTTGCTGGCATCTGCGTTAGTGGTTGCCGTTTTTTTCGACGTTTTTTCCGACTTGTTCTCACAGGCAATCAATAAGATGCCCATTAACGGTATTAAAATGCCTAACCTTAGTCTTGTAGATTTGTATAACATGGTCTTGTGTTTAATGATTTTGTATAACATGTTGCTATGCTTAGTGATGTAACAAATGATTAATTTTAAAGGACAAAGGTATTGGTGGAGGTTGCCGTATTTTTGATACTATTACGGGTAAGAGTTGTGATATTTACGCTTGCTATTTTTGGCTTTTAAGCAGTATATGCATATTATTAAATTACTTATAAAAGAATCCCTGTTCCTTTTGACGAACAGGGATTGGCAAGCTGATTTGTATTCCGGTAGTTTCAGAAAACCGGGCTGCAAAGAATTTTAGGCGTTATGAACGTTTTTTATATGATTTTTGTTGTAATAGCCATCTTATCACGTCTTATCTTTTTATAGTGGGAAGAGGTAAAGCCGGTGTACTTTTTTAACTGATTGGATAGGTAAGCCGGACTTCCGTAACCTAAGGCATAAGCAATATCAGACAGCGACTGATCCGTGTAGACTAAAAGCTCTATTACTTTTTCTATCTTCTTTGAGATAATAAATTTTTCGAGCGTTAGTCCTTCCAAAGATGAAAATAAGGCACTCAGCGAGTCATATTCTTTATACAATTCGTTGCTGATAAATGCCGAAAATTTAACAGGCTTGCCAGTATCCAATTGTTCATCAATCCCTTTTTCAACGGCAGTTTTAATCAATTCAATAATCTTTTGGTCCTTATTGTATAACAAATCGAATCCGTTCTTTTGAAGCATGGTTCTGATCACTTGATCATCAACGATGGTTGTATCGGTTTCTTTTAGAATTACAACCCCTAAGCGTATTTCGGAAATTTCCAAACCGAGCTTGGGAAATTCTTCAGACAGAAAATAAATACACCTGTTGCATACCATTCCTTTGATTAATAGTTTCATAGGTTAAAAAAAATATTTTATTATGCACTTATTTCGGATTCGTTAGTTCCTAACTTTTCTTGAATCATTTTCTACTTTAAAGATTGAGATTAAATTCTTCAGCAATATCATTCTGTATTTAAAATTTCAGGGATGCAATGTATTGTTGATACGGCATCCCTGAAATTAAATTAAAGTTTTAGTTAGTACAACATTCGCCTGAAGGGCTTGAATCTTTTTCGCTATCGTCACCGTCTACTTTGTAACCCGCTTTTTCAATGGTTTCTACCAGCTCTTTTCTTACTTCGTCGCTTTCAACAGCAACGGATAATTTTCCAGCCTCTAATTTTTCAATTTTTAAACCTTCAATAGCTGCGATTGCGCCATTTACTCTTGTCTGGCAATGTGCACTCTGCATATTTGGAATGCTCAATTCTACATTTTTCATTTTAAATAAATTTTTGTACTACAAATTTCCGCATTGTTCTGCGCTTATTTTTTACGCTATTACTTATTTGATTTGTGATATTTACTGATTGGCGTGATGGTATTTGAGGTTGGGTAAGGAATTTAGAAGGGATTTATTTTTTGACACCATCCGTTTTTTGACGTACATCAATCTTTATGTTTTTTTGTTTGGAGAATTTTGCACCATCAATTTAAATGTTAAACAAAAATTTAAAAAATGGACAAAAAGTATTTCAAGTACATCAACACATTGTTTGTTGTAATCCCAATGACACTAATTATGGCGTTTGTAGGACTGATGCGTAATTATGGTTTCGGAGAAGATTGGTTTTTAAAATTCCTGAAAGCCTGGAGCGTTATGTTGCCTGTCGCCTACATTTCGGCATTTATCATTATTCCAAATGCAAGAAAATTGGCAGAAAAATCAACCTCTAAATCATAACCTAAGAATTTGATTTTTGTAAATTTGAAGTTTACCAATTTCCACAATGCAAGAGCAACTTACTAATTATATCAAAGGAATTATAACGGTGACAGATGAGGAAATGGACAAAATTCTTTCCTGTTTCAAGCCGTTGGAAGTTGAAAAAAATGAACTTTTGGTTATTCACGGACAAACCAGCCAACGGACTTTTTTCGTTGGCAATGGTTGTTTACGTATATTTTTTATAACCGAAGACGGACAAGAGGCGACGCGATATCTGGCATTTGAAAATAACTTTGCCACGGCACTGTGTAGTTTTATCTCAAAGGAACCTTCATTAGAATTCATTCAGGCGTTAGAACCAACGTCGTTACTTTATATATCACACAAAGACTTCTATCACCTCTTAGAAATCGTTCCTTCGTGGGAGAAATTTTATCGGCATTATTTAGAAAACGCCTATGTAAATAATACCAACAGGCTTATGTCGTTTTTGACACTCGATGCAACGGAACGATATAAACAGTTGTTGGACATCAACCCAAAAATCGTTCAACGTTTGCCAAACAAAATCGTAGCGACTTATCTCAATATTTCGCAAGAGACCTTGAGTAGGCTGAAATCAAAACGTTAGATTTGTAGCGTAATGAAATTCTGCAGACAAAGGGATGGTGATTACTCGTTGCGCAACAATATAAAATTCATACTATTGTTTAAACTATTTAAAATACGCATTGCGTGTATTTTGAGTTGGTGGCAAGCGTAAAACTGACAGTGGAACAATAGAAAACAAGTAATATATGGCTTCAAATAATCGAAAATCTTTTCTTGAATTAAAATCTATTTGGAAAGACGATGATATGTTTGAATTGAAAGTTGTTGTATCAAATAATCTATTTACTGGACAAACAGAAGTTTATGACCAGTTTGAATGCATTTCTGACTTTGCAAACGAATTAGTTGGTTATCCCAAAGGCGACAAAATACTATTTTACGAAGCAGGAGAAAAAGACAGTTATGCCTACTTTTCTATGAAATATTATCCTATCGATAATAGCGGACATATTGGAGTAGAAATAAATATTGAAAGTAACGTATCAACTATTTATAGACCTGAAGAAAAGAACAAATTAAAAGTTGAAATAATTGTCGAACCAAGTGCAATTGATAACTTTCAAAATGAACTTTTTAACTTGGCGAAGAATGAAGACGGAACAGCAATATTATTTGGAAATGACAACCGACTTGACAATTAGGAGAACATTCACTGAGTCGTCCTAAAATAGATTGACAATAATTAAACAATATTTAACTAAATCCGGAGGAATATTTTTCTTCGGATTTTTTATGCACTTGCTCCGGTGTTTGCATCTTTAGGCTTAAGTGAGGTCTTTTATTGTTATAAAGATAAATACTTTCTTTTATCAATTCATTAAGATCATCTTTATTTTAGCTTTATTAAATAGAAATTCCTGCTTCAATATTCCATTAATTCTTTCTGCCAATGCATTTTGATAACAATCATATCCATCCGTCATGGAAGGTTGAATTTGATATTGATTAAGTACCTTTTGATAATATCCCGAACAATATTGCAATCCTCTATCCGAATGATGAATAAGAGAATTATGGGTAATTCTGTTCTTCACTGCCATTTTCAATGCTTTTGCAACGTTTTCAGAATTCATATTTTTGCTCACCGAGAACCCCATAATCTTTCTGCTGTAAGCATCCGTCACTAAAGATAAATAGCATACCGATTCCCTTGTTTTCAGATAAGTGATATCGCTTACAAAAACTTGTTCTGGCCGTTCTGCTTTAATGTTTTTTAATAAATTAGGATGCTTTCTGAGCCAATGTTTTGAAAAAGTGGTCTTTATATATTTCTTTTTAGGATAAATTAATAAATTTTCTCTTTTTAAATATTGAAATAAAGCATCTCTGCCTATTTTAATATCTTCTTTATCAAAACATTCTTTCAGCAAATAGTAAAGCTTTCGGGTTCCCAGCCTGGGAAGCTCCATTCGTATTGCTTTAACCATTTCCTTGATTCTCAAAAGTTCATCTTCCCGCTTGATATACCGCTTTTGAGTCTGATAAATATTTTGGCGGCTTATCCCAAACAATCTACATATTTTGGAGAGGCTTAATCCCTCTTTTTGGAGTCTGAGGATTGTTGGGATAAATACTTTTTTCTGATCTGAGTGCCATATTGCCCATCTGAAATCTCAATCATTGTATTGAGTACTTTATTTTTCAGCTTTTCATCGGAAAGTTCTTTCTCCAGACGTTTAATTTTCTGGGCCGGGGTTTCTTTGGATCTTGACATGGTATGGATACTTGGTTTTATCCAATCTAAGTTACCATATCTTCTCAACCAGACCAAAACCGTACTTCTTCTCTGAATTCCATAGTGTTTTTGAGCTTGTTTATAAGTAAGTTCGCCTTTTTCTACTTGAGAAACAACGCTCAATTTAAAGCATAATGTATAATCTTTTTGACTGCGCTTTTTTCTAAATAATTCTTCGTCTTCCATAAATAAATCGATTTTATGTCAACCTATTTTAGGACGGGACACACAAACGAAATAAAGCCAACCACAAGCACTTTGCAATAGCGGGACGAAACCGCAAAAGTTCAATCCCGAAGCTTCGGGATTGAACTTTTGCACAAAACTGAATATTTATACTTCTACTCCCACCACTTCCAATTTTATTTCTTCCATTTCAATCTTAAACTATTACTCACTACGCTTACGCTACTCAAAGCCATTGCCGCTCCGGCTATCATTGGGTTTAACAAGAAACCGTTAATAGGATACAATATTCCGGCAGCCAGGGGAATGCCAATCAGGTTGTAAATAAACGCCCAAAAGAGATTTTGCTTAATGGTGGCCACTGTTTGTTTTGATAAACGTATTGCCTGCGGTATTTTGGTAAGGTCTGATGAAATGATGGTCATTTTGGCTACATCCATGGCGATGTCGCTGCCTTTTCCCATGGCAATACTTACATCGGCCGTTGCCAGGGCAGTACTGTCGTTAATTCCGTCGCCTACCATAGCTACTACTTTTCCTTTGCTTTGCAATTCTTTTACAAAATCTGCTTTGTGTTGTGGCAATACTTCGGCTTTGTAATGCAGGATGCCTGTTTGCTCAGCAATCGCTTTGGCAGTAGCTTCATTGTCGCCTGTTAGCATATACAAGTCGATACCCATTTCCTGCATTGCTGCAATTGCCTGAACTGATGTTTCTTTGATTTTATCGGATATGGCGATAACGGAAAGTGCCTCTTTGCTGTTTGCAAACCAAATGACCGTTTTGGACTGTTTGCCCCATTCATCGGCTTGGTTTTGCAATTGTTCGGCAATCACAATGTTGTTTTCTGCCAGGAGTTTTTTATTTCCTACAAAATAGGTTTCGTTATTATGATTGGCTTTTGCACCTTTCCCTGTAATGCTGTCGAAGTTGGATAAGGGTGCGGTAGCAGCGCCTTCCAAATGTTTCACCACGGCTTCCGCTAACGGATGCTCTGATTGTTTTTCAATACTCAGCAAAATAGTCTTGGTTGTATCATCATTGTTCAGCCATTGGATACTTGTTACCTCAGGTCTTCCTTGTGTTATTGTTCCGGTTTTATCCAACACAATTGCATTCACTTTCTTAGCCAATTCAAGGCTTTCGGCATCTTTAATTAAAATACCATTTTCGGCACCTTTACCCACACCGACCATTATAGCCGTTGGCGTAGCCAGTCCTAAAGCACAAGGACAAGCAATAACTAATACCGTAACGGCGGCCAACAATCCCTGTACTACACCGTTATCACCGCCTAAAATAAACCACAAAACAAACGTAAGAATGGCAATACCAATTACCACCGGAACGAAAATCCCTGCAATTTTATCAACCAATTTTTGAACGGGAGCTTTACTGCCTTGTGCATCCTGCACCATTTTTATGATTTGAGCCAGCATGGTTTCCTTCCCTACTTTCACTGCTTTAAATTGGAAACTTCCTTTTTGATTAATGGTTCCCGCAAATACTTTTTCATTTTCTTGTTTCAATACCGGAACGGGTTCGCCACTCAGCATACTTTCGTCTACATACGAATTACCGGAAGTAACCATTCCATCGACCGCAATTTTTTCGCCGGGCTTTACCAGGATTATATCATCTACATTTACCTCTTCAATAGCAGTTTGTTTTTCTGTTCCATCGGGCGCTATTACCATCACGGTTTTTGGTTGCAGGCCCATCAGTTTTTTAATGGCAGTAGAGGTGTTTCCTTTGGCTTTTTCTTCCAATAATTTACCTAAAAGGATAAAGGCGATGACCACTGCAGCTGCTTCAAAATAGACGTGCGCGTGCAATCCTCTTTGGTGCCAGAAATCCATAAAAAACATATTAAATACACTGAATACATAGGCAATTCCTGTACTCAAGGCAACCAAAGTATCCATGTTGGCAGAGCGGTGTCTGGCCTGTTTCCACGCATTGATAAAAAAGTCTTTACCTAGCCAAAGTACCACAGGAGTGGAAAATGCCCACATGATTTCGTTTCCATAAGGCATATCCATAAAAAACATCCCGATGGTTACCACGGGTAACGATAATATAACGGCCCAAATAGTTTTGTTTTTTAGCTTTTTGAATTTTTCTGCATGGATGGTCTCCAGAGATTGCTGTTGCTTTGCTTCTTCAACAATGAGCAGGTCATAACCAACACTCTGAACGGCTTTTTGCAGTTTGGTAGCGTCCGTCATATTGGGAAGGTACTCAACGGTCAGATTTCCTGTTGCGTAGTTGACAGAAGCCTCAATCACACCTGACTCATACTTTACGATACTTTCTGCACTACCCGCACAAGAAGCACAAGTCATACCCAAAACCGGGAAGGAATTTTTTACGGTTGGTACACCATAGCCTAAGTCTTTAATAGCTGCAACGGCTTTGCCAACAGTTTCTGCATCTTTAACGGTAATGGCTGCCCTGTGGTTGTTGATTTCCACTTTCTGGGTTTCAACACCATCAACCTTTGCCAATCCTTTTTCAACGATTAATGAACAATGTTCGCTTTCTACATCTTCTAAAGGAATGTAAATCGTTTCTCTATTGTTATTTGTAGCCATAATTTCTATTGCTTTATTTGCAATACAAAATTGGCTGTAATACTGAGAATAGTTATTGTGGAATTATGGAATTGATTTGTAAGATTTACTAAACCTGGTCTAATGGTTTGCGTTTCTCCTCCTTTATTTGTTTGAAATGACTCGGTGTCAATCCGATAGTTTTTTTGAATTGATTGCTGAGATAAGCCACACTGGAATAATTGAGCTGAAAAGCAATTTCGCTCAGTGAAAGTTCATCATAAACCAATAGTTCTTTTACTCTTTCAATTTTCTGGGCAATAAAATATTTTTCAATCGTTGTGCCTTCCACTTCAGAGAAAAGGTTGGACAAATAATTGTAATCCTGGTGAAGTTTCTCACTTAAAATATCCGATAGGTTGCTTTTAGCGTCATTATCATCATGATGTACCAACTCGATGATGGTATTTTTTATCTTTTCAATGATCCTGCTTTTTTTATCATCTATTACTCCAAAACCCAAGATTGATAAGGCTTCTGCTAAATCCCGCTTCTTTTCTGTAGTCAGTGCTTTTTCAAAAATGATCTCGCCAAGCTTTATGCTTATGGCTGACAAACCAAGCTTATCCAATTCATTTTGAACCACCATTATACAACGGTTGCAAACCATATTTTTTATAAAAAAGTGTCGTCATATTTATATTCTTTAATCTATTATTATGGCAAATTTATGTCAAAGTTTATGATTTAACCCAAAGAGTTAAAGCTTGTTTAGCCAAGTCGTATTCGCGTGCGGAAGGTTGGGACGGAACCGAGGTAGCTAATTTACGTCAGATTTGCTGCTGAGAGGAGATTTATCGGATATTAGTGATTTGACCTCTTCTATGATTTCCTTCTGCAATTTATCATTAAAGCCGGCACTTACTTTCCTTGTATAGATCAATTTTTTTCTTTCATGAAGATATCATGGCGAAAAGAAAGAATTCAATTAGACTTTTGATCCTTAAGTTTCCTTCTTAAAGCTAACATATCATCACTCACTTTCTTATCTAGAATCTTCGCATAATGCTACGTAGTTTTGATATTTGTATGACCCAGCATTTTGCTAACGTTTTCAATTGGCACTCCGTTGGACAAAGTAACCGTAGTAGCAAATGTATGTCTCGCGATGTGAAATGTCAACTCTTTATTGATTCCACAGACACTCGCAATTTCTTTGAGATAGGAATTCATTTTCTGATTACTGAGAACAGGAAACATGACATTTGAATTTACACATTCCGGATGATTTTCATATTTTAAAATTAGCTTGTGGGCTAAAGGTAATAATGGAAACTCTTGTTGAGGTGTAGGTTTTCTGACGATGTGTGAATATCCATTGGTCGCCGTCTATGGAGCGGTTCTGTTGGTGCTGATTTATTCTTTTTATAAAGAATAAAAGGTTGAATGTTTTGTTCATTGTGTAGTAACTTTAATTGTTTAATAATTTACTTTTTATTACCACTTTTTGCAAGATGTACAATCGTTAGACTGCCTATTGGTCAGGTTCCTCTGAGTTTTTCGTGACCTATTTTCAAATTTTCAGGATAGGTCACGGAATAGGTCATATAAATCGTGACCTATTTTGATTTTTTTTGATTCTAACGCAAAACAAAAAACGCTGTAAACATTGATGTTTACAGCGTTTTAGCTTATTTTAGTTTCTCAACCAGCGGAGAGAGAGGGATTCGAACCCCCGGACCTGTTACAGTCAATAGTTTTCAAGACTATCGCAATCGACCACTCTGCCATCTCTCCTGAATCACGGGTATACCGTTGTTTTCAGTGGTGCAAATATAAAACGATTTTATTTTCCTTCAAAACTTTTCCCAAATAAATTTTAACGAAACTTAATAATGGGCTTAAAATCAGGAGAATTATTTTTACAAGACTTTAACCTCTTCCTTATTTACTATGGCAATGAAACTGTTTTTTAGAAGATCAGACGGATACACAAATTGATCTCCGTTTTCTCCCTTCACCACAATAGCGCCCTGTTCGTCGTTCAGGCATTTGTCTAGCTGGCTTTGCATTTCATTCAGCCTTCCGTCCGGAATATTAATGATGTAGGTTCCTGTAGTGTGGGTAATTTTTATGACTTTGCTTTCCATTATTATTTTTTAAAGATCGGAGCTAAATTTAGGTATTTTTACTTAAGTAGCAGGTGTTATTCACGATAATATTGATGACTATAAATTCTTTTCTCAGAAAATCATTCTTCTTACTTTAACAGATTAATACAAATAAAAAATCTGCTAAATCTCCTTGATCTGCAAGAGATAAATATGAACCATGATTGGTGCTAAAAAATATAGAGAAGATAATCAGAAAACAAAAAAGCGCACCCATCGGGTACGCTCTGTATTGTAAAAAGCTGAATATTAATGTAATTCAGCAAGATATTTCTCTGCATCCATCGCTGCCATACAACCGCTTCCCGCTGCTGTAATAGCTTGTCTGTAGATATGATCCTGAACATCTCCTGCAGCGAATACACCCGGAAGATTCGTTCTTGTAGATCCTTTTTCTGTAGCAATATATCCGTTCTCATCAAGATCAATCTGGCCGGCGAAAATATCAGTATTCGGTTTGTGACCGATAGCGATAAATATTCCGTGTACGTCCACCGTTGATTTCTCCTGGGTCTGGTTATTGATCACCACTGCTCTTTCCACCAAGTTGTTTTCTCCTTCGATACCAATCAGCTCATGGTGAAATTTCACTTCAATGTTCGGTGTATTTTCTACTCTGTGAATCATTGCTTTAGAAGCTCTGAATTCCCCTTTTCTCACCAACATGGTCACTTTATTTACCAGTTTCGCAAGATAAGTGGCTTCTTCAGCAGCTGTATCTCCTGCACCTACTACGACAACGTCTTTTCCTCTGTAGAAAAATCCGTCGCACGTTGCACATGCTGAAACTCCACCCCCATTATATTTTTTCTCGTCATCAAGACCAAGATATTTTGCAGTGGCACCTGTAGAGATAATTACCGATTTGGCCAAAATCTCCTTGTTTCCTGCATATAATTTGTGAACACCACCTACTTCTTTTGAGAACTCAGCTTTGGTGATCATTTCGTAATGAACTTTGGTATCAAATCTTTCTGCCTGCTTCTGCAGATCCATCATCATTTCAGGACCTGTAATCCCCGCCGGATATCCTGGGAAGTTATCCACTTCCGTAGTTGTTGTTAATTGTCCGCCCGGCTCCAAACCTGTATACAATTCAGGTTTCAGGTCTGCTCTTGCCGCATAAATAGCCGCTGTAAAGCCAGAAGGCCCGGATCCAACGATCACACAATCTAAAATGTTTTGCTCCATAATCTACTTGTTCAAAAAAGATTTAAATTAAGACTGCTAATTTCGTAAATTTTAATGTTTAATTAAAGTATTTTTAATGATACTTGTCAATATGAGATATGCGAATTGTCAATTGTAGGCTGTAGATACGGGACGTACGTTTCAGGGTATAGAATCCGGGGTTGACAATAGAAAATGAAAAAAATTAATTTCATATTTAACTTTGTACTCTTACTCTCCTACTCTCAAACACCTACACTTCAACTTCTACACCTTCATCTTAATTTTATCCACATGAATGATCTTGTATACCAGCTCCTTGATCAGCTCGGCTTCACCCATATTAACGGCTCCGAGACCTTTCCCTTTCATATCGAATTCTCTTAGGATAGAAATAACTCTGGTCGCATGTTTCAAAGGATACAGTCTGGCACTTTCCGCATAGTCTTTAATGAAATAAGGATTCACTCCCATTTGTGAGGCGATAGTCTGTGGCGGCTGCCCGGCCATGGTCTGATAAATAATTACATTTGAGAAATAGCTGTAAAGGCTGGCCAACATCATCACAAAAGGATTATTCTTTGGATTTTTACCCATAAAATGAGCAATTCTGAATGCTGCATCCGCATTTTTAGTTCCCAAAGCTTTCTGAAGTTCAAAAACATTATATTCTTTACTGATCCCGATATGATTTTCAACGATCGTTCCGTCCAGAATTTCTCCTTCCTTAAGAATGATCTTCAATTTGTTCAGTTCATTGGCAATTCTTGAAAGATCGTTTCCAAGATATTCTGCCAGGAGATGAGCAATATTTGGGGCCGTTTTTATCTTCAGCCGTGCACATTCATCAGCAATCCATTTGGGAAGGTTATTATCCCTTACAGATTCACTTAAGAAAAGAGCTTTTGCTTTATCTAAAGCTTTAGTAGCCTTTTTCCTGCTGTCCAGTTTCTTATGCTTATGGGCAAAAGCAAGGACGGTTGAAGGAACGGGATTTTCTACATAGGTTTCAAGAACACGGTTTTCTTCCTCATTAAACTTCAGATCCTGAGCTTCTTTTACGATGATCAGCTGCTTATCGCCCATCATCGGAAACTGTCTCGCCAGGGAAAGAATCTCCTGATAAGAAGTATCTTTTCCATATACTACAGTCTGGTTAAAAGCTTTTTCATCTTCCTCCAGAAAGTCGTGTTCAAGCACTTTTACGGCTGCATCAATAAAGTAAGGTTCTTCTCCGTGGAAAAAATAAATAGGTAAAACTTCTTTATTTTTAATATTTTTGAGGATTAAATCTAATTCTTTCATCTTAATAAATGGAACTTCCAAAACTGAATTTTCAGGACACTTTTGATTTTAAATTCAAGAAAGACAAAGATAAGTTTTTTATTTATGACTTGGTCCGCAAAACTTACCTGCTCCTTACTCCCGAAGAATGGGTGAGGCAGCATTGGGTGCACTATTATCTTACGGTAAAGGCCTATTCCCCATCTGCACTTATCACAGAGAAAAAGATCCTTCTGAACGGTCTTACGAAAAGAATTGACCTTCTGGTTACTGAAAAAACAGAGCCTATTATCCTGATCGAATGCAAAGCTCCACAGATAAAACTTACGGAGAAAACATTTGAACAGACAGCAAGGTATAACTCCATCATCGGAGCTAAAGAAATTATCCTGACCAATGGTCTGCAGCACATCAATGCCTATTACGAAAACGGGCAGTACCAGTTTTACAGACCTGAGTAAACTGCTACTTTTTTAACCAAAAAAAGAAACATCTGCGTTATTTGCTCAATCTCTGAAAGAAAAAATTTCACACCACAAAAGTTTTGATCCTTAATTTATTGTAAGTTTAAATATTGGAAAGTAATAAAGTGCTTTAAAGTGTTTAAAATTAAAAATTTTGCGACTTTTGTGGTTAAATAAAATTAAAAAGCTTAAAAACATATATGGAAATTAAGAACATTATCTTCGATTTCGGAGGGGTTTTAGTGGATTGGAATCCAAGATATTTTTTCAAAGATTATTTCAATGATGATGAAAAAATGGAATACTTTCTGGAGCACATCGCCCAGTCTGAATGGAATGAAGAACAGGACCGCGGAAGACTTTTATCTGAGGGAACGGATATTCAGGTGAAAAAGTTTCCGGAGTGGGAGAAGGAACTCAGAGCTTATTATGACAACTGGACGATAATGCTGAAAAGTGATATCCCGGAGAATGTAGAGGTCTTAAGACGTTTGGAAAATACGGATTATCATTTATTCGGGTTGACCAACTGGTCGGAGGAAACGTTTCCTTATGCCCTTGAAAATTATGATTTCTTTCAGATTTTTGATGGAAAGATCGTAGTTTCAGGAACAGAAAAGCTGATTAAGCCTGATCCAAAAATATGGCATGTTTTGATGGACAGATATGATATCAATGCAAGCGAATCCGTTTTCATTGATGATAATCCTAAAAATATCGAAATGGCTCATTCATTGGGGTTCAGTACAATTAAGGTGAATCCTGATACGAATCTGGAACAGGAATTGGCTATCTTGGGAGTAAAATTCTAAGCAATATTTGATTTCCTACCTGCTATTAATTCTCATCATAATTTATTTTCATTAATTTAGATGAGAATTTTTTATGAACAATAAGTTGACTTTATAATGGATGGGCAGATTGCTTCGTCATTTGCTTCTCCGAATGACCATAATAATGACCATCATTTTATACTATTAAAATTACAACTATGATACGCACTATTTTATTAACCGCATGCATCATGACTACAGGAACACTTTTCAGCCAAAAGCTCAAACCAATTGCTTACCAGGATGGTTCACAGAAACTCAATGGACTGGTAACCTCCAATGCAGGGAAAAAACTTCCGGGAGTTCTGATCCTTCCTGCCTGGAAAGGAATAGACGATGAAGCTAAAACTGCAGCTGCCGAACTTGAAAAGCAGGGATATATTGCTTTCATTGCCGACATTTACGGGGAAGGAAATATTCCCACAGACAATGCTTCTGCAGGTAAAACGGCAGGATATTATAAGCAGAATTATGATGCCTACCAGAAACGTATTTCTCTGGCTCTGGAACAGCTGAAGAAAAACGGGGCTGTTTCCAATAAAATTGCTGTGATCGGATATTGCTTCGGTGGTACGGGTGCTTTGGAATCTGCAAGAGGAAGTCTTCCTGTAGTGGGAGTAGTTTCCATTCATGGGAGTATCGGAAAAGATCAGACGAGAAAAAATGGACCTATTTCCACAAAGATATTGGTTGAAAATCCTGCGGATGATCAGGGAGTAACTCCGGAAGATTATAATAACCTGATCAAGGAAATGAATGAAGGCAATGCAGACTGGCAAATCATTACGTATGCTCATTCAAAACATACATTCACCGATCCGAAATCACCTGATTACAATGAAGTAATGGCTAAAAGAGCCTGGAATTATACGCTGATGTTTCTGAAAGAAATTTTGAAATAATTGAATCATATTTCTATATAAAATTTCTGCATATTAAAAAAGAAGCTTCGACTTCCTTCAGCATAACAATCATACATATATTTTTAATTGTCATGCTGAACGAAGTCGAAGCTTTTATTAATTATTCCGGAAAGAAATTATTTTGCTTCCAATTCAACGGTATATGCTTTCGGAGAATATTTAGTCAGAGAGCCTGTTGCAGCATCAATTCCGACACCTATAGCTCCACCAAGAAGAATATTTACTAATGTTACAGGATTAAAAGTTTTTGTCAACTTCACTTCTTTATCAGCAAAACCCTCTTTTTCAAATGTAACCGTTTGTTTGCTTAATCCTCTTGAAATTTCAGCGGTACACGGTGTCACACATTTTTCAACTCCTTTATGGAATACTTTGGCACCTTCCGGAGTCGAAGTAAAAGATATGGAATCTTTAGTCCCGGTAAAAATGGTTGCGCATGAAGTTGTAGAAAGGGTAATCCCTAACCATAGTACAATAGATAATTTGTTTTTCATATATTAATTTTTCAAAGCGGCGAACTTACAAATAATTTTTATATAAAAATGAAAAAATAACCTCATCATTGAGGTTATCTTTATTCTTGAGTGATTTTATTACAGCCAGAGCACCACCAATATTCTGTTTCAATATCTTTTAATCTGCTTCTCATCTTTTTACTACAATTGTCACAAAAAGATTCATCCTTTTCATTTTCCTTAGCCTGATATCCGCAACGGTAACAACTCCAGTCTGTAAGCCCTGAACGTTCATCATCAATATGCCAGGAAAAAGAATCTTTTTTACATTTTGGACAAATCTGTGTAGCCATATTTAATTGTCTTTCTATTCTTCCCTGTTCACCAGATCCATAGAACATGCAGGAAGGCAAATTGCGATATAGTCGCAGGGTTCTGAGAACGGGTTGCTGTAACGTACTCTTGCTCCTTTTTCTATAAGGATGCTCTGTCCTTTTTCCAGAATGATAATTTCACCATCGATCTCGAACTGCTTTTTCCCTGAGATAATGAGGGTAAATTCATCAAATTCAGGAGTCTGATGAGGCTCGCTCCAGTTTGGAGGGGCTACCATATGGGCAATAGAAATATTGGAATTTCCGGTAGAATTTCCCCAATGCTCCTCAATCAGCTTCCCGTCTGTGGTAGGAACAACGAATGGTGATTTCTGGATTTTATACTTTTTCATAATGGTCCTCTTTTTTTATCTCATACACAAAATTGGTTCTGGTAGGCTCTGCAAAATAAGCAACTTCCTCTTCTGCAATCTTCTTTCCGCCAATTCTTTGTAAGGCAGTCTGTGAACGAAAGTTCTCTTTACCAATATGAAAATGTACTTTATCTACAAACTGGAAAATATAATCGAGCATTATTTTCTTAATCTGTGGATTAATTCCTTTACCCCAGGATTTTATTCCATAGAAGGTGTAGCCTATGAAAATACGGTTTTCCTCTTCATCAAAGTTATAAAAACGGGTACTGCCTAAAACATCACCTGAAGATTTTTCAATAATCTTAAATGCTCCTTCGCTTTCCATAGCGCCCTTAAAAAAGGATTCAAAGACTTCTCTTTTATAACGGTCCGGATTTGGGTGCTGTTCCCAAACTTTAGGATCGGAAGCTACTTCATATAAAGATTCAAAATCCCCTTGCTGTAAGGGGATTAGTTGATATTCCTGATTTTCTAAAACAGTTTGTATTGAAAATTTCATGCTTAACTTTTTGTTTTTGCAGCGTCTGATTCTATTTTCTTAATTTCTTTAAGCTTATCTGAAATTTTGATCACGGCATCCGGTTTTGCAGGTTTCAAAGCAACTTCTGCCTGAGCCGTATCCCATTTGATGACTAAGTTTCCTGAGTTTTCATCTGTAGGATTCAATGTAATTTCAAACCATTCCTGCTTGTCAGCCAGTTTGTTTACAGGTACAGTAACATCTACCACATCCTGTTTAGGATCATAAGTATACGCTCCCCACTGCTGGAAATCTTTATTTAAAATCACTTTCCATTCTTTTTCTGTAGGAACGATAAACAACCCGTAAGTTCCTGCCGGAACCATTTTCCCTCCGAAATTCACAGACTGTCCGAATGTAATTTTGGTGGATGAGTTGGCGCCTGCTCTCCAAACCTGGCCGTAAGGAACAAGTTCTCCGAAAATTTTACGTCCTTTCACTCCCGGTCTTCCATAATCAATACTGATTTTGGACATTGAAAACTGCTGCTCTACCTTCTGGCGCGGACTTGCTGCCGGTACTGAATAATCCTGAGCAAAACTTAAAGCCGAAGCTGATATGCAAAGTGCTAATACTAACTTTTTCACGTGTAAATTTTTGCCTAAATTTACAAAAATCAAAATAAAATAGCCTTCTCCAATCCCAATAATTTTTGCTTTTCCAGATTCCTCCGCATAGCCTGACAAATCTTCGTTTGAATCAATTACACGGCGACAGAGGATCAGAATAGTGATTTTATCAATATCATTTGCCTTTTGACACAGAGATGAACTGTTTTCAAAATTCTTACGGTTGGTGAATTCAAAAATTAAAGGTTTATTAAAACTCTTTCGGCCTGTTGAAGGTGTCTTTTATTATGATAAATCACAAAACGGAAAGTATCGCCCAGCCTGAGCTTTATTGATTTTGAAATACTGATACTGGTTTTGACTTTATTAAGATTGATCTGATCTGCTCTCTGAAGTAATTCTATTAACTGGTTCTGCTGTTTTATAAATTCTTTCACTACATTTTTATCGAGCTGACTATTGATTGGATCCATGTTTTTGAAAGTTTTCATTTTGTTCATTTTTTCCTTGGGAAGCATAGATTTAGCAAAGTAATTCCCTAAATTTCCGGTTTCAAAAACAGGCGTGGAAGAAGTTTGTGAAGAAGAAATTCTTTTATTAATTTCAGGAATATAAAAGTTTCCATAACGGTTGAGATGTTCAAGGCATTCCAATATGCTCCAACTGTCATTGGAAACTCTGGAATTCAGTTTTTCATCCGGCTGCCCCAAAAGTTTTTCTGCATACTGCATATGATCCTGAGTCATTGTTCTTAATTCATTCAATAATTGTGATGTAGAAATTTTCATTGATGATTTTTATACAAATTTCGGGATCGTTTTTTTCATAAATCTTGACTGAACTCAAGATTTTTTTAGCCTGGACAAAGTTTCCGGGGACATTCTGAGATAATTGGCAATATATTTATTGGGGATTTCCTGAAACAGCTTCGGACTTCTTTTTAATACTCTTTCAAAACGTTCCCTAGGCAAGCTGGTCAGCAGGTCTTTCTCTCTTTCGAGCTGCTGCAAAACAAGATCTTCCAGAATACTGTTCCAAAACTTAAGATTCTCATCACTTGAATGAATAAATTCGTAAAAATCTCTTTTAGAAGCTATCCTTACGCTTGTTTTTTTGATCGCCTGAATATAAAAACAGGATGGTTTCCCTGACAAAAATGAATCCAGGGAAACAATAATATTTCCTGTATATCCGAAACGGATGATCCGTTCTTCATTTTCATCCATCATAAAGATCCTGACGCTGCCATTTTCAACAAAATAAATATCTGTATCTGTACTTCCTGAAATCTTTAGAAATTCATTTCTTTTGAATTCCTTTTTTTCCCAATGAAGGCCACTGTTAAGCAGTTCTTGAATCATATGACTTTAGTGTTTGCTATTCCAAAGATAATAGGTAATTTTAAAATTCCAGATTTTAATCACCAATCACTTGATCATGTTAAAAAAAATAAGCTTTGTTATCCTTTTGTCTGCAGGTCTTTTCAGCATACACGCACAGCAGACGATCCCTTTCAGAATCACTAAGCACAACAATATCATTGTAAAGACACTGGTCAATAAAAAGGATTCTCTGGATCTGATGTTTCAGATCGCAATGGAAGATGCTTCTATTTCCCCGGAAAGACAGCGCAAAGCAGATCATATTGTTTTCAATAAAGAGGAAATCAGTGAGAATAATACGGTACAGATTGGAAAATTAACCCTGAATAATATCCGCTTTTCCGACAACCAACTGGCTGGTCACGAAGCTGACGGAAAGATCGGAACCATTCTTTTTGGAGGCAAAGCATTTAAAATTGATTATGATAACAGTCAGTTTATTATTTATGATCAAAAACCTGATGTAAATGACTATCAGCCAATTGCTACGCTGTATGATCAGGAGGCTTTTTATATTGCAGCCGACAACGTTATTGATGGGGATAAACAACAGGAAGCCTACTTTTTACTTCAATCCGGATATTCAGGAGGGTTGCTGTATAGTAATGATTTTACAGCCGAAAAAGAACTGGACAAAAAACTAAAGATCACGGGAGAAAAAACATTAAAAAACTCCAGCGGGAAAAGTATCATCACCAAACAGGGTATACTCCCCTTTTTGAAAGTAGGAAATAGTGTTCTAAAAGATGTTTCAGCAGGTTTTTTTGTTGGTGACCTGAAAAAACAAACGGTTAATTATTTTGGTGCTGATCTCTTGCGAAGATTCAACTGGATCTTTGATGCGGACAGAAAAACAGCGTATATCAAGCCGAGCAAGTATTTTTCAGCCCCTTATTACAAGATCAACTAAAATTATCTATTTAAATTTAATCTTCGTCAAAAACAATAAGTTGGCGGAAGTGATTTAAAACAAAATGGCCCCTTCCAATTCCAGAAGCTTTTGTTTTCTCCATATTCCTCCGGCATAGCCCACCAGTTCACCATCTGAGCCTATTACCCTGTGACAGGGAATGATGATGGCGATTTTATTGATTCCATTAGCTGTTCCTACAGCACGTACGGCTTTTGGGTTGCCCAAAAATTCAGATTGTTGTTTGTAGGTACGGGTTTCTCCTTTGGGTATTTCCGTTAAAAGCTTCCAGACTTTCTTCTGAAAATCAGTTCCGATAATATAAAGAGGTACCTCAAACCTTGTCCTTTTTCGCTCAAAGTACTCATTCAGTTCTTCTTCCAACTGTTTGAAGTGTTTATTTTCTCCCTGGACGATTTCTGCACTCATCGCTTTTGAAAGCCGGGTAAGTTGCAGGTCTATATTTTTCCGGTCTGTAAATTCAAGCAGGCAGATTCCTTCTTCACATGCACAGGCAAACATCGGGCCTAATGGGGTTTCTATTCTTTTCAGGTCAATAATTTTCTGATGGCCGGTATTGTTAGGGGTAGTCCCAATGATATCTTTAAACCGCTCATTGAAGCCGCTTAAACTTTCGTAGCCTGATTCCAGTGCCACTTCTATGATATTTTCACCGTTTTTTATTTTCTTAAATGCTTTATTCATTCTGAATTGTCTTTGAAAAGCCTGGAATGTCATCCCATGATTCTTTAGGAACCAGCGTCTGATGGTCACCGGTTCAATATTCTTTTTCAGAAGGTCTGCATCTTTGATCTTTAATGATTCATTCTGTTGCAGCTCATCCAAAAGATTCTGGATATAGCGGGGTGTTTCATTCAGTTTTTCAAGCGGCCGGCATATTTTACAAGGTCTGTAGCCGTTTTCTATGGCTTTTTCTGTATTGATAAAGAATTCTACATTTTCTCTCTTTGGTTTCCGGGCAGTACAGGTGGGCCGGCAGAATATACCTGTCGTTTTTACAGCCATCCAGTAGATGCCTTCAAATAAGGAATCTTTTTCTAAAGATGCCTGGTACATTCTTTCTTCTGTAAGTTTCATTATATTTTAAAAATTGGAGAAAAACTTTCGGCCTCCCCAATGGCTTTTAATGCGGTTTCCAATTGCCCATAAATATAGCCATTTAAGAAATTTCCTGATGAAATTCTTTTAACGCCTAACCTTTTAAGGGTTTTAAAATCCGGAAGTTCGGGCATACACATGACACTGAAGGGAAGCTTTGAGCCATTTATAACGCATTCAATGTCTTGTACATCAGTAATGCAGGGAACAAAAATTCCGTCCGCTTCTGCTTTTTCAATGATTTTTATCCTTTGGATGGTTTCTTCTGTGGCATTTTCTACGCCTAATAGAAACGGATCTATTCTTACATTGACAAAAATTTCAATATCCTGCTCTTTAAGTTTGAGAATAACTGCATTTAATTTTTCATGGAAATCATGCGTACTCAATAGTTTTCTGGTTCCGTCAATGATAACACTGTCTTCGATATTGATTCCAACTACGCCTGCCTTTGCCAGTCTGGAAATGTTTAAAACAATTTCATCTGCAGTTTTCCCATAACCTCCCTCCAGGTCTACGGACAATGGAATGGATATGGATTTTAAAATTCTTTCAATGATATAAAAATATTCATCAAAGCTCATGTTCTCCCCATCTTCATATCCCAGGGTAAAGGCCACGGCCGAGCTTGAAGTGGCTACTGCCTGATAACCTAATTTTTCATACACCTTTGCACTCTGAACATCCCAAACATTTCCTATTAATAATGGATTATTCTGCTGATGCAGTTCTCTGAATTGCTGAATTGCTGTCATTTTATTTTTTTATCAAAAGTACTGGTGATCTTAGTTTTATGCAACCGAAAAACGGACAAGTATTTTATATTCTTTTTACCGTACAATTAAAACATCCCGGTTTTGCATTATGCAAATGTAGATATTCAATCTCTGGATTTTCCAGAATTTGCAAAAGTCTGTCTTTTAAAAACTGACCTTCAGAAACCTCAGCAAAAATCATCATTGCCTCTTTACTGTACCCCCGAATTGATAACAGTCTATGATTGAACATTACAGGAATTTTGTTTTGTGCATATGTTTTTGTTAATTGATTGGCCCGTACAAAAACCGGCCCGCCGGTCCGATACGGAGAACTGACATCATGAAAATCATAGTTGAGGAGAAAAACCGTTTCACCGATCCTGGCATCTTCCAAAGTGGTTCTGCAAGGAAAACCCGGGAATTGGTCTACTTTCATCTTTTTAATAGTATTCTCTGCCAGTTCAGCTTCTGATAAATCATTTAAATATTCAAAATCTAAATGATTTAATGCTTCAAATTTAAAATTATTCATTTTCTTTTTTTACAAATTTAAATTGACACCATTCATAGTACAACCGAAAAACGGACAAGTATTTTTTATCTCATTAAAAACAAAAACCCCGTAAGAAAACTCGCGGGGTTTAAAATTATATTATCTGAATCCGAAATTACATCGTCTCCATTTTGAAACTCATGCTTTCAATTACTTTCAGGATAGCTTCTACGGTGTCCATGGATGTTAAACAAGGAACGCCATTTTCACTACTCTTCGTTCTGCATATCAATTTTTAATTTAAGCTGTCTTGACATTACAATTCCAATGATAAATCCAATTAAGAGGCCTCCAATATGGGCAGCATTATCAACACCACCAGTAAGACCCATAAGTAAATTAAAGCCAACAAAAACAAGTGTGCTTAACAAAAATGCTTTTCCAAAATCAGGTGGGAATACTTTAAGTAATAACGCTGCTAGAAAGAAACCATAAAGTCCAAAAATTGCACCCGAAGCTCCAATACTTACTGTAGCAGGATACCACCATATACTGGTAGCACTTGCTAATATCCCTGTTATCAAATAAACAAGTAAATATCTGGTCTTTCCCAAAAGCGGTTCAAGGAAAACACCTACAAATAAAAGCCCAAATATATTGGCTGAAATGTGCATAAGCCCACCATGCATAAAAGTATTTGTCACAAGCCTCCACCATTGGCCGTCAGTCGTGACTGGTCTGTAATTAGCTCCCCAGCTTAATAAATCATCTCCTTTGAAAGATATAAGGCCAAAACCAGCAATAACCATTGCAATAAAAACGAGTACATTCAGGTTAATAATTATTGGGGTAATAAAAAAATCTTTTTTGGGGATGAAAAATTCAAATATTTCTTTCAGATCTGTATCTTTTTCAGTCCTCCCGCTTTTAAAATCTTCCAATCGCCTTTTATCAAACTTAGAAAATAATAAAAGTACAAAGTACACTAAGATTCCAATTCCCAGTGAACCAAAAATCCATTCTAACTTTTTACCATTTCTATTTTCAAAAGGCTCATTTTGAGCTTTAAAAATTATCTGATCATTCCCATTGATCATTCCTAAATTTGAAATGGCTTTATTAAATTCATCATGATCTTCAGTATTTCCCATTATTTCTAAATACTTGAATTTGCTAAAGTCAGTTTTTTCAAATTCTTTTTGTTTTTGTTCTGCAAATATTTTGTATTTAGTTTCTTTTTCCTGATCTGAAAGATTGTTGCTTATCCGTTCACTATATTGCTTTCCTAACCAAAATTTACTTTCTGCTTTTGCTGTGTCGGAAATGCTTTTTAAAATTGGCATCGCAACATAGATCAGCATATTAAAATTTGTATTATTTTTCCCGGTTACAGTTACTGTATTTTGCACAGCAATATGTCTCTTGTCGATGTAGTAATTCTTTAAAGAATAATATTTCGTTTTTTCACTCTTATCAATTTGTGATATATTTTCAACTTCTGTAAGCTTACCTATAGCTGTTACTAAATATTCCTGAGCAATTATGGTAGGAATTGCTATAGCGATACAAGCAATAAACTGGTATAAAAATGAAGTATTTTCATTTTTGAAATACAACAACTTTATTTTTGGTCTTAGCCAAATTAATATTGGAATAAAGGGAAGTCCAAAAGGCAACCAGAATCTTACAATCTGTTCTTTCAGTGGAATTTCCGCTTTGATAAATAATATCCAATGCAAAAAAGTATACCCTACAATAAAACAAATTGCAATAATCAAAAAGGGTTTAAAAATTAATTTTAGTTTGTCCGAAATTTCGTTCATGTTTTCCTGGTATTACTCTTTTATAAAATGCCATTAATCATTGCAGCCAGCATCTGTGCTGCATTTAAAGTTTGTAAAAATCCACAAAATTAAACAAAAACCCCGCAAGAAAACTCACGGGGTTTGAAATATATTAATTGAATCCGAAATTACATCGTCTCCATTTTGAAACTCATGCTTTCAATTACTTTCAGGATGGCTTCTACGGTGTCCATGGATGTTAAACAAGGAACGCCGTTTTCCACACTCATTCTTCTGATCTGGAATCCGTCTCTTTCTACCTGCTTCCCTTTGGTCATGGTATTTACTACGTACTGTACTTTTCCTTTCTGAATCAGGTCGATCAGGTTGACATCATCTTCTCCGATTTTGTATCCGATTTTACAAGGAATCCCTTTTTCTTCGAAGAATTTAGCAGTTCCTTCCGTTGCCCAGATTCTGAAGCCAACTTCATGGAATCTTGCTGCCAGATCTGCTGCTTCCTGCTTGTGCTTATCTGCAACCGTGAATAAAATGGAACCGTGCATCGGAACTTTTCTTCCTGCTGCGATCAGTCCTTTGTAAAGGGCTTTTTCCAGAGTGGTATCTTTCCCCATTACTTCTCCTGTAGACTTCATTTCTGGTCCCAGAGAGATATCAACTTTCGTTAGTTTTGAGAAAGAGAATACAGGAACTTTTACGAAAACTCCTTCTTTATTCGGAACTAATCCGTTTTTGTATCCTAAATCTTTCAGTTTCTGTCCTAAAATGGCTTTTGTTGCCAGGTTAGCCATCGGAACTTCTGTAATTTTAGACAGGAAAGGAACTGTTCTTGATGAACGTGGATTCACTTCGATCACATATACGTTCCCTTCAAAAAGGACGTACTGGATGTTCATTAAACCAATCACATTCAATCCTTTTGCCAGTCTCTGAGTATAATCTACCAAAGTATCGATTTCCTGCTGAGAAACATTTTGAGGTGGATACACGGCGATTGAGTCTCCGGAGTGAACTCCCGCTCTTTCGATATGTTCCATGATTCCAGGAATAATAACCGTTTCACCATCGCAGATCGCATCTACTTCCACTTCTTTTCCTGTAATATAACGGTCAACCAAAACCGGATGTTCCGGGCTTGCATCTACCGCAAATTCCATATAATGGGCCAATTCGCTTTCAGTGTAAACAATTTCCATTGCTCTCCCTCCCAGTACATAACTTGGACGAACTAAAACCGGATAACCGATCTCGTTAGCAATTGTAATCGCTTCTTCTTTTGACGTTGACGTTTTTCCTAACGGCTGTGGAATTCCCATTTCCTGAAGGGCCTTTTCAAATTTATCTCTGTTTTCAGCTCTGTCTAAGTCTTCCAGTGAAGTTCCCAGAATTTTCACTCCGTAACTGGCCAGTTTATCTGCTAGGTTAATTGCTGTCTGACCTCCGAACTGTACCACCACTCCCATTGGTTTTTCAAGATCGATGATGCTCATTACATCTTCTTCCGTTAAAGGTTCGAAGTATAATTTATCTGAGATCGAGAAGTCTGTAGAAACTGTTTCAGGGTTGTTATTGATGATAATAGCTTCGTAGCCCATTTCTTTGATGGCCCAAACTGAGTGAACTGTAGCATAGTCAAACTCTACTCCCTGCCCGATTCTGATAGGTCCAGAACCTAAAACAATCACTTTTTCTTTATCCGTAACTACAGATTCGTTTTCTTCTTCATAAGTTCCGTAGAAATAAGGGGTTTCGCTTTCAAATTCCGCCGCACATGTGTCTACCATTTTGTAAACAGGGATCACGCCATTTTCCTTTCTGAAATTGTAAACCTCTCTCTGGGAAGATTCCCATAAATGGGCAATATTCTGATCTGAGAAGCCTAATTTTTTAGCCTGAATCAAAGTTTCTTTGTCGAATTTATTGGCCACAATTACTTTTTCAAAATCAACAAGTTTTTTTAATTTCCAGATGAAGAATTTATCAATTTTGCTCCATTCCACAATTTGCTCCCAATCGTACCCTCTTCTTAGAGCGTCACAGATAATGAACAGTCTTTCATCGTCACAAACTCTGATTCTTCTTTCGATATCTTCGTCTGTTAATGCTGCTGCCTGTTTCGTTTTTAATCCTAAATGTCTTAATCCCGTTTCCAAAGAACGAACAGCTTTCTGCAATGATTCTTCGAAGTTTCTTCCGATCGCCATTACTTCTCCCGTCGCTTTCATCTGAGTAGAAAGTCTTCTGTCTGCCGTTTCAAATTTATCGAATGGGAATCTTGGGAATTTCGTTACAACATAGTCAAGAGCAGGCTCAAAACATGCGTATGTTTTTCCTGTTACCGGGTTCATGATCTCGTCAAGTGTCAATCCTACAGCAATCTTCGCTGCAATTTTCGCAATTGGATACCCTGTTGCTTTACTTGCCAATGCTGATGAACGGGAAACTCTAGGGTTTACCTCGATGATATAGTAGTTGAATGAATGCGGGTCTAATGCCAGCTGTACGTTACATCCTCCTTCAATTCCTAATGCTCTGATGATCTTTAGGGAAGCATTCCTCAGTAACTGATACTCTCTGTCAGAAAGCGTCTGAGAAGGCGCCACTACGATGGAATCCCCTGTGTGAACTCCTACCGGATCTATATTTTCCATGTTACAAACCACAATCGCATTGTCGTTGGCATCACGCATTACTTCGTATTCAATTTCTTTGAAACCTGCAATTGATCTTTCGATAAGACATTGCGTCACAGGACTGTATTTCAATCCCAGTTCAGCAATCTCTTTCAATTCAGCTTCTGTAGAGGCAATACCCCCACCTGTTCCTCCCATCGTAAAGGCAGGACGAACGATAACGGGATATCCGATCTCTTCAGCAAAACGGATCGCTCCTTCTACTGTAGTCACGATATCTGATTCTGGAACAGGCTCATTCAGTTCTCTCATCAATTCACGGAACAAATCTCTGTCCTCCGCTCTGTTGATCGCAGAAAGTTTAGTTCCTAAAACTTCTACTTTGCATTCTTCAAGAATTCCTGATTTTTCCAGTTCTACCGCCATATTCAGACCTGTCTGACCTCCCAGTGTTGGTAATAAAGCATCCGGGCGCTCTTTTCTGATGATATGACTTACAAACTGAAGTGAAATCGGCTCGATATATACTTTATCAGCGATTTCCACATCTGTCATAATAGTCGCAGGGTTTGAGTTGATCAAAATCACCTTGTAGCCTTCTTCTCTCAAAGACAGACAAGCCTGCGTTCCTGCGTAATCAAATTCAGCTGCCTGACCGATGATGATGGGCCCTGAACCGATTACTAGTATTGTTTTTATATCGTTTCTTTTCATAGGTTTAAAATGTAACAATTTATCAATCTAACAGTGTAACAATGTTTACAGTCCGTTTTCCTTTGATAAACTTGTGCTTAAAATTTTATAAATAATTTTTCCAATTTCTATAATCTGCGTTTCCAACTTATCATCAAAGGGATAATTTTTGGAGTGTTTACACAGATATAACCAATATTTTGTTTCTTCAAGTTCTTTGGCTGCAATTTTTATTTTATTCACAAAATCTTTTTTACTATAAGGATTCTGCGCTTCAAAAGAATTTGCACCAATACTTGTTCCTGAACGTAATAACTGTTTAGCAATGACAAATTTCTTATGTTGTTCCAATAATTCGCAAAACTCAATAATATCTAAAGAGAATTTTACTGTTTTTTCAATTAAAGGATTGTTTTCGAAATTGATCATTTAATTATTGTTAAACTGTTACATTTTTAAATTGGTACATTAAATGGATGAACTCATCAAACAAATAATTTGCATCTTCAGGACCTGGGCTTGCTTCCGGATGATATTGAACGGAGAAGCATGGGTGGATCTTGTGTTTAAGACCTTCGTTGGTTCTGTCATTCAATGCGATGTGGGTTTCAACTAAGTCTGTGTTTTTAAGACTTTCCTGATCTACTGCATATCCATGATTCTGAGAAGTAATGGATACTTTGTTTTTTTCAAGATCCAATACAGGGTGATTTCCTCCTCTGTGCCCGAATTTCAGTTTGAAAGTTTTTGCGCCACAGGCAAGACCGATCAGCTGATGTCCCAGACAGATTCCGAAGATCGGAACTTTTCCTAATAGTCCACGGATCATTTCTAAAGCCTGAGGGTTATCTTCCGGGTCACCAGGACCGTTTGAAAGCATGATTCCGTCCGGATCCATTAATAAGATCTCCTCAGCCGTTGTATCATGAGAAACTACGGTGATATCACAGTTTCTCTGAGACAATTCTCTGATGATTCCTAATTTGGAGCCAAAATCAACCAACACTACTTTTAATCCTCTTCCCGGATTGGCGTAAGACGTTTTTGTAGAAACTGTTTCCACCTGGTTGATAGGGAAAGTTGTAGATTTTAATTCTGCAACAACTTCGTTTTCATCAGCTTCAACGTTTACAATTTTACCTTTCACAACACCTGAATTACGTAGAATTCTGGTAAGCCTTCTGGTGTCGATTCCTGAAATTCCTGAAAGGTTCTTCCTTTTAAATAATTCATCTAAAGTGATCTGCGTACGGAAATTGGAAGGAAGATCGCAAAGCTCCTTTACAATCAATCCTTTAATAGCCGGCTCGATACTTTCATAATCATCACGGTTAATACCATAATTTCCGATAAGCGGATAGGTCATGCAAACAATCTGACCGCAGTATGACGGATCGGAGATCAGCTCCTGATACCCTGTCATTCCGGTATTGAAAACTACTTCTCCGGCAGTTTCCAATTCTGCTCCGAAACCTTCTCCATGAAATACTTCACCGGACTCCAGTATTAATTTTTTCTTCATTTTATTTATCTCTTTATTCTATTTTATTCTGTATAATTTCTTTTGTACAATGTATAATGTCGGTTGTATAATATATTTTATATTCATACTTTTTACATTATACTTTTTTACAATTCCTTAAAGGTATACCCTTCTTTTTCCAGTGCTTCTTTAAGGATAGCCATTCTTGCGAAGACTCCGTTCTGCATCTGCTTGAACACTCTTGAACGTTCGCACTCTACAAGGTCTGTATCTATTTCAACGCCTCTGTTGATGGGTGCAGGATGCATGATGATGGATCCATCTTTCATTGCCTTTTCCCTTCCTTTCGTCAGTCCGTATTTTCTGTGGTATTCGGAAGCAGAGAAACTTACCTGGGAATCATGTCTTTCATGCTGGATTCTTAGCAGCATCAGGACATCTACTTCAGCGATTAGCTGATCAACAGGCAGATATGTTCCATTAATTAAAGCTCCTTCATCAAACCAATCTTCAGGTCCTGAGAAATATACTTTAGCTCCTAATCTTCTTAATGCTTCAGCATTTGAATTGGCCACACGACTGTGTTTCACATCTCCTACAATCCCTATCTTTAGTCCTTCAAATTTTCCAAATTCCTGGAAGATCGTCATCAGATCCAGCATGCACTGGGAAGGATGGTTTCCTGTTCCGTCGCCTCCATTGATCACCGGAATATTAATGTTACTTAATTCTTCAAAATACCGGTCTTTTTTATCTCTGATAACAACTAGATTGACCCCCAGACTTTCGATTGTTTTTACGGTATCATAAAGACTTTCCCCTTTGTTTACTGAACTGTGTGAAGCATCGAAAGGAACAACCTGCAATCCCAATTTTCTTTCTGCAATATCAAAACTTGTCTTTGTTCTTGTACTGTCTTCAAAGAAAAGATTTGAGCAGAAAACTTCTCCTTCAATTTTTGCAGTTTTCCCGTTGGCAAAAGCCAGCGCTTCGGTCAGTATACTGTTGATTCTCTCGGCACTTAGTTCTGTGATCGTAAACATAATTCTTAATTTTTGGGCATAAAAAAAGCGAAGACAGGATCTTCGCTAATAATAATAAATATCGTAAAGGGCGCTTTCGCCCGGTAAATCTAATGATATAAATACTCTCTTATTCATTAGGTGCAAAGATATAAAAATTTCACGAATCTACAAAACCAAAGTTTCAAATAAATTAAAAGCTATAATCTTTTCCTTATTTTCATTTTTAATTGATATTTTTGTTTAAAACTCAAACCTACTCTATGGATTTAAAGGACAAAATGATTCTCAGTATTATTCAGGAAGACTCTACATTATCTGTAAAAGAAATTTCAGAAAGGATAGGTCTTACGTTTACTCCTACTTATGAAAGGATCAAACAATTGGAGAAGCAGGGCATTATTGAGAAATACGTTGGTCTTTTAAACCGTGAAAAACTGGGTCTGAATATTGTAGTCTACTGTAATGTCCGTCTAAAGGAGCAGTCCCAAAAAGTACTGGAAACCTTTGAGAAAAACATTATGAAACATGATGAAGTTCAGGAGATCATCAGTCTTTCCGGCGAATATGATTATATGTTGAAAATCATTGCCAAGGATATTAATTCTTACAATGAATTCGCAGTGAATGTGATTTCAAATATTCCTAATATTGGCCAGTACCACAGTTCTATTGTGCTCCACGAGGTAAAAAAATCGACTAAATTTAAGATTGACCTGGAATAATCATTTTTAAATGTATTAAACCATTAAGATTTCTTTAGGTGATTAAGGATAGTTAAGGATTCGCAAACGAATTTTGATAAGTTACCTGCATATAATTTCTTAACTCAACTTAAAAACTTCAATGATCTTAATGGTTCAAATCAACCCAATAATTTATTTTTCAGTTTGTTGAACTGATATTCTATTTTATCCAGACAAAGATTTCCTATGCTTCCCTGATGGGTATGATTTAAATTTCCAACTTCAAACTCAAATTCATTATTTTCAATCTCCTGCCCTACTTTTACATAAGCATCCCGGAATGAACTTCCTTTTTTCACTTCTTCATTGATCTTCTCTACGCTGAAAAGATATTGATATTTTTCATCTTCCAGGATTCCGTCTTTTACCTGAATATTGGGAAGGGTGTAACTCAATATCTCCAGACATTCTTTCAAAGAATCTATGGCTGGGAAAAGAATTTCCTTTGTCAACTGTACGTCTCTGTGGTAGCCTGACGGCAGATTATTCGTCAATAAAATAAGCTCATTTGGCAAAGATTGAATTCTGTTGCATCGCGCACGAACCAGTTCAAAAATATCCGGATTCTTTTTATGGGGCATAATACTGCTTCCTGTCGTGTATTCTTTCGGAAAGCTTATAAAATCGAAGTTCTGGCTTAAATACAGGCAGACATCGTAAGCAAATTTCCCAAGTGTTCCCGCCAAAGTAGCCATTGCCATAGACAGCATTTTCTCAGATTTTCCACGAGTCATCTGCGCGTATACAGAATTATAATTCATCGACTGAAAACCTAAGTTATAGGTTGTACTTTCACGATCAATAGGGAAAGAGGAACCGTAACCTGCGGCTGAACCCAGAGGATTTTTATTAATAATATTCTTCACCGAAAAGAACAGTTCAACATCATCCAGTAACGCTTCAGCATAGGCTCCGAACCATAATCCAAATGAAGACGGCATCGCAATCTGAAGATGGGTATAGCCTGGAAGTAATTTATTTTTGTGCTGATCGGCCAGTTTGATTAAAATCTGGAAAAACTCATCCGTCAACGCTGTAATTTCACGTATTTCATCCAGTAAATAAAGTTTGATATCCAATAAAACCTGATCATTACGGGATCTCGCGGTATGGATTTTCTTTCCGGTATCGCCTAATTTTTCAATTAAAATCGCTTCAACCTGAGAATGAATATCTTCTGCTTCTGTATCGATTTCAAAGTTGCCGTTCTCGATATTTTTTAAAATATCTGCCAAAACAGAAAGTATCTGTTCTGATTCTTCGCCGGAGATAATTCCGGTTTCTGCCAACATCTGGCAATGCGCCATAGAACCTTTAACATCATATTTTGCTAAACGCTCATCAAAGTCAAGATCTTTCCCGACTGTAAATTTGTTGACTAATATATTGGTGGCCAGGTCGTCCTTTTGCCATATTTTTTTCATATTCTATTTTTTACAATATTCAATTCGTTTCAACCTGCTCAGCAGAGCATCCTTATTATTAACTATAAAAAAACATCTCCACATTCAAAAGTCTTCGTCTTTAATTTTCTTTTTTGCATAAATCTTTATTAAAAACTGAACTTTATTGCCTGCTGAGCCTGGTTAAAACATTTTTTTTTTAGATATTAGATGTTAGAAACTAGATGTTAGTGATACGGTGTATGTATCAATTTCCGGTATCTAACTTCTAATTTCTAGCCTCTAACTTCTCTTTATAAAACTTTTTCTAAGATCTTTATATAAATCTCAATTCCTTCCTCAATCTCTTTGATATAGATGTATTCATCTGCGGTGTGGGAGCGCCTACTGTCGCCGGGACCTATCTTCACAGATGTACATGGAATAATGGCCTGATCGGATGATGTTGGTGAACCGTAAGTGGTCCTTCCGATCTCCAGACCTGCCTGTACAAAAGGATGATCCATTTCTATTTTTGAGGAATTTAACCTAAAAGATCTGGCCGTTAATGAAGATTTCATCTGCGACTGAATGATTTCAAAAGCTTCCTGATTGGAATATTCATCGGTAACCCTTACATCCAAAGTGAAAGCACAGGCTTCCGGAACCACGTTGTGCTGAACACCTGCGTGAATTTCTGAAAGGGTAACTTTAACTTCGCCTAGATAATCGGAAATCTTCGGAAATCTGAAGTTCAGAATATGCTGAAGATCCTCCATACACTTTACAATGGAGTTATCGTCATTGGGATGTGCCGCGTGAGAAGGGGTTCCTTTCATTTCCCCGTCTATTACCAACAGTCCTTTTTCTGCGATCGCCAGATTCATCTGTGTGGGTTCTCCTACAATTGCAAATTCGATCTCTGGAAGCAGTGGAAATAAGGCCTCAATTCCATCAAATCCAGAAATTTCCTCCTCAGCTGTCAAAGCAATCACTAAATTATATTTTAAATCTTCTTTCTCATAAAAATGTAAAAAAACCTGAGCCATAGAAACCAGAGAAGCACCGGCATCATTACTTCCCAAACCGTACAGTTTCCCATCCTGCTCAACGGGAAGAAACGGATCCAATGTGTATGCTTTGTTGGGTTTTACCGTATCATGGTGGGTATTCAGTAAAATGGACGGCTTCAATACATCAAAGTTTTTATTAACTGCCCATATGTTGTTTTTAAAACGTTTTGCAGGAATATGATGTTTCTTGAAAAAGTTCTCAATCTCTACGGACGTATGGTATTCATCTTTGCTGAATGAAGGAATGGCAATCAGTTTCTTAAGCAATTCAACTGCCTGACCCAATAGCTCTTCTTTACTATAAACAGATTTCAGTTCCTCCATGATGATTTTCTATATGATTTTTTAATTGGGTTTCTTTAATTAAGAATACCTTATTTACCTTATTTTTCACAGCCCCGAGGGCATTTTCAAGCTTGGGCAGAATCCCTTTATGAAGTTTTCCCGCTGCTTTTAAAACAGAAAATTCTTCCTCAGAAATATTTTCAATAACAGATTCAGGATCTTCAACATCTTCCAAAACGCCTTCCTTATCAAAACAATACAGTAATTCTACATCATACTTTGAAGATAATGCCTGAGCAATGACCGAAGCAATGGTGTCTGCGTTGGTATTGAAAAGATTTCCTTTTTTGTCATGGGTGATTGCTGAAAAAACAGGAACAAGCTTAAGTTTAATCAATTTTGAGATCAGTTTTCTGTTCACGCTTTTCTTCTCAATATCTCCTACAAATCCGAAATCTATTTCTGCATGTTCTCTTTTTTTGGCTTTAATTAAATTCGCATCAGCTCCGGAAAAGCCTATTGCTTTGCATTTTTTATACTGAAGCTTTGCCACAATATTTTTATTGATACCTCCTGCATACACCATCGCCACAATATCCAGCGTTTCTTTATCCGTAATTCTTCGTCCATTGATCATTTTTTGTTCAACGCCTAATTTATCTGCCAAAGTAGTTGCTAATTTTCCGCCTCCGTGAACCAAAATTTTCTTTTCCTTAATTTCAGAAAACTGCCCTAAAAATTCGTTCAATAATTCCTCATCATCAATTAGATTACCGCCGATTTTTATAATGTATAGTTTTTCTTTCATTGTAAATACTTTTTATTATCCTTGTCAAGGTTTAGAACCTTGACAAGGATCGAGGGACCAATGAATTTTCCGTTATTTAGAATTCAATTCATCCAAAATTTCTGAAAAAACAGCCTGGGCAGAGAAAATTCTGTTTTTGGCCTGCTGATAAATGATGGAGTTTTCTCCGTCCATTACCTCATCGCTTAATTCTACATTCCGACGGACCGGAAGGCAATGCATTACTTTTGCATGGTTGGTGTTTCCCAGTTTTTCTTCGGTCAGCATCCAATTCTCTTTTACTTCAGGCATTGCTGCGTATTCATCGAAAGAGGACCAGTTTTTTACATAGATAAAATCAGCATCCTGTAAAGCTTCGTCCTGATTATGGATCACTTTGATATCTTTTGTGAAATTTTTATCCAGATCATATCCTTCAGGATTGGCGATTACAAAATCTACGTCCATTTCCCTGCATCCATTCTGCAAAGGAATTCCCTACAGCCTGAGCAATCGGTTTGATGTGTGGCGCCCAAGTCAGAACCACTTTTGGTTTACGCTCTTCTTTCCAGCTTTCTGTAATGGTAATGCAGTCCGCCAGACTTTGAAGCGGGTGTCGTGTTGCGGATTCCAGAGAAATAACAGGCACTTTGGCGTGCTGCTCAAACTGACTCAGGATACTTTCATTCACGTCGTCTTTTTTAGACTTCATTCCTGCAAAACAACGAACCGCAATGATATCACAGTATTGGTTTAATACTTCGATTGCATCTTTGATATGTTCAACAGTATCGCCATTCATTATGGCTCCATTTGCAAATTCCAGATTCCAGGCTTCCTGAGCAGCGTTTAAGGTCAGAACATTTAACCCTAAATTCTGGGCGGCGATCTGGCTGCTTAAACGGGTTCTTAAGCTTGAATTTAAAAATACAAGGCCTATTGTTTTTCCCTTTCCTTTTTCCGGTTCGGAATTGGGATTTTCTTTAATTTCTAAAGCTTTCTTTATAATTTCCTGTAAGTTTTTTACGTCGCTTACAGAGGTGAATTTTTTCATTTGATGATTTTTAATTAATGGTGATAATCTTAACCCCATTTGTGGTTTAAACCTTATCTAAAACTACTTTTAAAGCACTGACAAAAAGATCTGTTTCTTCTTTGCCGATATTTAGAGCCGGAAGGATCCTCAATACATTTTTGTCATTGGAATTTCCTGTAAAAATTTGATGATCGTACAATAGGCTTTTCCTCACTTCTGAACAGTCCTGATCCAGCTCTACGCCAATCATTAATCCTTTCCTACGGATGGATTTAATATGTGGAAAATCTTTAATTTCATTTTCAATATAATCACCCATTTTCTGAGCATTTGCCATAAGATTTTCGTCCTTCATCACATCCAGAACTGCGATTGCCGCTGCACAGGCCAAGTGATTTCCTCCGAATGTTGTTCCCAGCAAACCATTGCTTGCCTGAAATTTCGGATGAATCAAAACACCTCCGATCGGGAAACCATTTCCCATTCCTTTTGCCGTAGTGATAATGTCCGGTTCAACTCCAAATTCCTGATGGGCAAAGAAATAACCGCTTCTTCCGTACCCTGACTGAACTTCATCAAGAATTAAGGCTGCATCATATTTTTCACACAATTCTTTAATTTTGGACAGGAATTCTGCTGTCGGAATCATAATTCCACCTACTCCTTGAATTCCCTCAATGATAACAGATGAAATTTCACTTCCTTGTGCTTCAAAGATTTCTTCAAGCTGTTGGATATTGTTCCATTCGGATTTAATAAACCGTTCAGAGAAATTAACCGGAGCGACAATTTTTGGATTATCGGTTACAGAAACCGCCGCAGAAGTTCTTCCGTGAAAAGATCCTGAGAAATAGAGCACTTTAGTTTTCCCGTTATGGAAAGACGCCAGCTTCAATGCATTTTCATTAGCTTCAGCTCCTGAATTGCACAGGAAAAGATTGTAATTTTCATACCCTGAAAGTTTTCCTAATTTCTCAGCCAGCTCAGTCTGTAATTCATTCTGAACCGAGTTTGAATAGAAAGAAATTTTCTCCAGCTGTTCTTTTAATTGAGTCTGATAATGCGGATGATTGTGTCCGATAGAAATCACTGCGTGACCTCCATAGAAATCAAGATATTTTTCACCTTTATCATCCCAAAGGAATGAACCCTGAGCTTTTACAGGATTTATGTTGAATAATGGATATACGTTGAATAAATTCATTTTTTTGTTTTAATTAATTTCTTTTGTCTTGAAATCGAAGATTCGACGTCGTCAAACAAAAGAAACAAAAGTTCAAGACCTGGAAACTTCCGCTAAAAATTATTTCTATTCTCTAAAAATTCTAAAACTTGCGCGAATTCGGCATTTGTTTTTCGGTTCAACATTTTTGTCGCGCTTCGAACAGTAGAATTTTCTTAACGTTCATAGAATTAATTTTCTTAACGCTCCATTTTCCTAAGTCGAATATTTCGGTTTTTCAATTCTCAATTGACTTATTGACTATTCACCTTATTAACCATTCGCCTTTTCAAAATGCTACCGGTTTTAAGTTCAGCCCCAGATTTTCTTCCCAGCCCATCGCTATATTCATGTTTTGTACCGCCTGTCCGGAGGCACCCTTCAACAAATTGTCAATCGCTGAGTGAATAACCGCTACATTCCCACTCTTTTCTATATGAATCACACAGCGATTGGTATTGACAACCTGCTTTAAATCAATTGCATTTTCACTTACCTTTACAAAAGGCTCCTCTTCATAAAACCCCTGATACAACTGAACGATATCTGAAAGTGCCAAATCTGTTTTCACTGTGGAACTTGTAAAAATTCCTCTTGCAAAATCTCCTCTCCATGGAACAAAATTTAGACTGATATCTTTATGAGTAAACGAAACTAACTGCTGTAAAATCTCATCCACATGCTGATGTGTCAGCGTTTTGTACGCCGAAATATTATCGTTCCTCCAGGTGAAATGGGTCGTTGCCTGTAAAGACTGCCCTGCACCTGTTGAACCTGTAATACCCGTTGTGTACACCTCATTCAACAAACCTTTTTCTGCTAATGGAAGAAGGGCCAATTGAATCGCCGTTGCAAAACATCCCGGATTGGCAATGCTTTTTGCTCCCTCCAGATTTTTTTTATTGATTTCAGGAAGTCCGTAGATAAAATTTCTTTTTCCAAAACTTCCATCCAGACGGAAATCATTCCCTAAATCAATGACTAAAGTTTCATCTTTTACAGGGTTTGCAGTAAGCCAGTTCTGACTTTCTTTATGAGGAAGACACAAAAATAAAATATCCACCTCTTTCGATTCATCCGTTAAAACCTGCTCACAGACTGCCGTTAAATCCGGGTACAAATCTGAAATTTTTGTCCCCGAATTGGAACGGCTATATAAAAAACTCAATGTCACATTAGGATGAAAAGCCAGCACACGGACTAATTCGCTTCCTGTGTAGCCGTTGGCGCCTACAATTCCTACTTTTTTCATTTTTATTTTTTTGGCTGACAGGATTTTATCCTCTCTCTGGTTAAATTGTTCCGTTGGAACTCTTTATTTTGAATTGATCTGGTGGTATATATTTAAGGAATTGCTTACAATTTTTGTATATCCTTTTACATCATCTCCTGTCCAGGCTCTGTTGGCTTCACCGTAGCTTCCGAATTTATCGGACATAAGATCATGTTTGGATTCAATTCCGTTTAAAATAAACCTATATGGATGAAGGGTTACAAATACTTTTCCGCTGACTGTTTCCTGAGAATCTATTAAGAAAGATTCAATATTTCTCATCACAGGATCCAGGAATAATGCTTCATGAAGCCAGTTTCCATACCAATCGGAAAGCTGGGACTTCATCATCTGCTGATATTTTGAAAGCGTATGTTTTTCCAATAAATGGTGCGCCTTGATAATCACGGATGCTGCCGCCGCTTCAAATCCTACTCTCCCTTTAATCCCCACAATGGTATCTCCAACGTGAATATCACGACCGATTCCGTAAGCGGAAGCCAGTTTTTCAATTTTTTGAATTGCCTTCACGGAATGTTCAAAACTTTCTCCGTTTACCGCTATAACCTCGCCATTTTTAAATTCAATTTCCAATTCTGAAGGCTGGGTTTCTTTAATTTGTGATGGAAAAGCTTCTTCGGGAAGAGAGTTTCTTGATGTCAACGTTTCTTTTCCTCCTACAGAGGTTCCCCACAGTCCTTTGTTCACAGAATATTGTGCTTTATGGAACTCCATTTCATACCCGTGGTTTTTCAGGAATTCAATTTCTTTTTCACGGGAAAGGTTCATATCACGGATTGGCGTGATAATCTCGACTTCCGGACACATTACCTGGAAAATCAAATCAAAACGGACTTGATCATTTCCGGCTCCTGTACTTCCGTGGGCAATAGCATCCGCACCGGTTTCAATAGCATATTTTGCAATTTCCTGTGCCTGAACCGTACGTTCTGCACTCACAGATAAAGGATAGGTATTGTTTTTCAGCACATTTCCGAAGATCAGATACTTTACACAAGAATTGTAATAATCTTCCTGAGCATCAACGCACCTGTATTCTTTCACCCCCAGATTGAAGGCTTTTTTCTCCAGTTCTTTTTCTTCTTCTTTAGAAAAACCTCCGGTATTTACAGTCACTGCATACACTTCATATCCTAGTGTTTCACTAAGATATTTAGCACAGTAAGAGGTATCTAAACCTCCGCTAAACGCTAAGACGACTTTCTTTTTCTCCATTGTACTCATCAATTTCGGACTGCTGAATTTCAGTCCCGTTTACTTTATTATTATTTTCAGGAACGAAAAGCATTGCTGTACACAGACAGTTTTTGCGTTCCTTTTTCATTAAAATTTCATAGTTCACACAGTTCTTACACCCGCTCCAAAACTCTTCATCCTGAGTCAGTTCAGAATAGATGACCGGTTTATAGCCAAGATCACTATTGATTTTCATCACGGCAAGTCCTGTAGTCAATCCAAATATTTTGGCATTCGGATATTTTTGTCTAGATAACTGGAAAACTTTATTCTTAATCAAAGTGGCTACTCCTCTATTCCTGTAATTCGGGGATACAATAAGTCCGGAATTGGCTACAAACTGACCGTGTGACCAGGTCTCAATATAACAGAATCCCACCCATTCGCCATTTTCAGTGGCAACCACAGCGTTACCTTCTGAAATCTTTTTCGTTAAATATTCAATGGATCGTTTTGCAATCCCCGTTCCCCTGCGCTGTGCTGAATCATACATTTCCTGCTGTATTTCATTTACATACATGAGATGTTCGCATGAGGAAATTTTTATTTCCATTTATTTACCTAATTTTTTGGCAAATTTAAAACATAATAACTTTAAAAACCAAATTAAAAAGATATTTTTTTTGATTTACAGAATTAAACAGGTAGTTTTATCTTTGTAATAAAATATAATTTTGCTAAATTATTATATATTTGCTAAAAACATATAGTTATGGAAAATAAGTGCCCGAAATGCAATGGAAGTACCATTGTAAAAAGCGGAATTATTAATGAAAAACAGCGTTTTCTCTGTAAAGACTGCAAGTATTATTTCACCGTCAAAAAAATAGGGAAACAGATCGATGATTATTATGTTACCAAAGCTCTTCAGCTGTATCTCGAAGGTTTAAGTTTCAGAGAAATAGAAAGAATTATCGGCGTTTCTCACGTTACCATCAGCTCCTGGATCAAGAAATATAACATCACAAGGCCGCCCCATTCTGAATTCCATCCAGTTTATAAAATCCTAAAACAGAATGAATTGATTGAATACATTGCCAAGGAAGACAACATCAAAAATTCAGGTCTTATCATTACTCAGTTTGCGGATAAGTATATGCTGATTAAATGGGAGAGATTTAAGAAGTAGAGAAGAGTCAAGAACCAAGAACCAAGAACCAAGATGCAAGATGCAAGACATCAGATATAGTTGTAGCTCAAGGACCTCAGCAACCAGATATTTCCCCCTTGTTAGCCAAGATCCAACTAGCAATCATCTTAGACTCATTTACTCTCTAACACTCAGACTCTCAGACTCTCAAGCCCTCCAACTCAACCTGTAACTCGAAACTCAAATCTAAAAACCAGTCAGTTACAATAAAACTATACTATTACCACTAATATATATTAAATTTTTGTAAATAAATTATTAATTACAATTTGGCTTTCACAAAAAATAACGCCAAAAATTGATAATTTATGAAGAAATTACTTTCATTTATTGGATTAGCCTTAATAAGCAGTTCTTTATATTCACAGGGTTCTCCTGATTACGGAGGCGGATTAAAAATAAATCTCAATCCGGAAGGAGATAAGTACATCAGATTCATATTATGGGACCAGTTCTGGCTCAGAAATACCCAAATGAATCCAGGAAGTATGGTTGGTGGAGAACCTTCCGACAACTCCTGGAGTCTGGGAAACAGAAGATTACGCGCCTTAGTATATGCACAGATCTCCAAAAGATATATGATCCTGGCTCATTTCGGGATCAATAACCAGACCTTTATTAATGGCGGAGCGACAGGCACCACAGGAACAGGAGGTTACGGAAACGGTAAGAAACCGCAGTTATTTTTTCATGATGCCTGGAATGAGTACGCAGTTATTTTACCTGGAGAAGCCGGAAAATTCAGTTTATCTTTAGGAGCAGGGCTTCATTACTACATGGGACTTTCCCGTATGACGATGGCTTCAACACTGAATTTCCTTACTGTAGACTCTCCTATTTTCTCATGGCCATTAATTGACAATTCAGATCAATTTGCAAGACAACTCGGGATGTTCGCTAAAGGAAAATATGGTAAATTGGAATACCGCTTCAGCTTAAACAAACCTTTTGCAACAGATCTGGTTCCTGTCAATGTTACAGATCCTTCAAGAGCTGCAGCCGTTGACAATAATGGAAATCCCAGCTTTTCAAAAGCAGGTTATGTTGAATACCAGTTTTTGGATGAAGAATCCAATACACTCCCCTTCAAAGTGGGCTCTTATTTGGGAACAAAGAAAGTATTCAATGTAGGTGCGGGTTTTTACCATCAGGCTGACGGGACCAGAACTTCTATCAATTCCAATATTGAAAAACATGATATCACGCTCGTAGCCGTGGATGCTTTTGCAGATATCCCATTGGGAAATGCGAAACATAAAATGGCCGTTTCTGCCTATGCCGGATATTACAACTATAACTTTGGGCCGAACTACGTCAGAAATCTGGGAACCATGAATATTGCAGCCAATGATCCTAATTTTGCAGGAAACAGAGCTATTGCAGGACCCGGGAATCTACAGCCAGTGATCGGAACGGGAAATATCGTTTATGCTCAGGCTGGCTTACTTCTTCCGAATCAGGCAGAAAAGCCAAAGATCAGAATACAGCCTTTCGCGGCGTATACCTACAAAAATTTTGAAGCATTCGACAAATCTTCTTCACAGTTTGATGTGGGCGCCAACTGGTTCATAGACGGACATCACGCAAAGATTACTACACAATATTCCACAAGACCGGTTTATACAAGTCCTACGGAAAGTCCTTCTTCAAAAGGCGAATTCATTGTACAGTTTCAAATTTATCTTTAAACACAGGATGAACTCAATATCTTAATCCATTAACATCAAAATCAATCAACATGAGTGAAAATCACCACGAAAACTACGAGAATATGACCGACCGGCAGAAAAACCGCACCATATGGAGTGTGATCACCGCCTCATCACTCGGTACTCTGATAGAATGGTATGACTTTTATATTTTTGGAAGTTTAGCCATCGTTCTAGCGACCAAATTTTTCCCAGCCGACAATCCTACTGCTGCATTCTTATCTACATTGGCTACTTTTGCGGCCGGATTTGTGGTAAGACCTTTCGGAGCTTTGTTCTTTGGGAGATTGGGGGATATTATCGGCAGAAAATACACATTCCTTGTTACTTTGCTGATTATGGGATTCTCCACTTTCCTGATCGGGTGTATTCCCGGATACGAAACCATTGGGTTTATGGCGCCGGTTTTAGTTTTAATTTTAAGACTTTTACAAGGTTTGGCATTGGGAGGAGAATACGGAGGCGCTGCGACCTATGTTGCAGAATATGCACAACCTCATAGAAGAGGCTACTGGACTTCATGGATTCAGACTACAGCCACTGCAGGACTTTTCATTTCATTAATTGTGATTTTAATTACTAAAAACACACTATCTGCAGCAGAATTTGATTCCTGGGGATGGAGAGTTCCGTTCTGGATTTCAATTTTAATGGTGGGAGTATCTTATTTCATCAGAAAAAACATGAAAGAATCTCCGCTTTTCGCAAAGGCTAAAAGTGAAGGAAAAACATCTAAAAACCCGTTGAAAGAAAGCTTCGGGAATAAATTCAATTTCAAATTTGTTTTATTGGCACTGTTCGGCGCTGCCATGGGACAGGGAGTTATCTGGTATACCGGACAGTTCTATGCGATGAGTTTCCTGCAAAAAGTAATGAGTATAGATTCGATGCAGGTCGATTATATGATGGCTACAGCATTGTTAATGGGAACACCGTTCTTCGTGTTCTTCGGCTGGCTTTCGGATAAAATAGGACGAAAAGCGATTATGATGACAGGTATGCTGGTGGCCATTTTAGCCTACAGGCCTATTTACGACAGCATGTATAAAAGTGTAAACATTGAAGCTAAAACCGTTGCAAACGACGGGATCAAAGAGACGAGAACTGCCGCCATTCATAAAGATATTGCATCGGACAGCTTGATTACATTTCACAAGGAAACTACGTTTACAGACGGAACTTTCATGAAAAAAGACAGTATTGTACACTGGTCTGCAGCCGGTCCTGTCATGAAAGACGGAAAAGCGGAAGAACCAAAAATAACAAAATCAATTACCTTAAGCAATGATACAAGATGGTATCTGGTATTCCTGGTGTTCATTCAGGTGATTTTTGTAACGATGGTTTACGGCCCTATCGCAGCATTCCTGGTTGAAATGTTCCCGGTAAGGATCCGATATACCTCGATGTCTTTACCGTATCATATTGGAAATGGCGTGTTCGGAGGATTACTTCCGGCTGTGGCAACCTACCTTGTTACTCAGGGAAAGGATGCAGGACATCCAACCTGGTATCTGGAAGGACTTTGGTACCCGATTGGAGTTGCTGCAGTCTGTTTAATCATCGGGTTGATTTATCTTAAAAATAAGAATAACAATATCCACGATTAATAGAGATAATCACTTAGAAATTTATTAATTTTAAATCTACTAAAATGAACGGATTAAAAAAAATATTAGGCATTGTATGGATTCTGGTGGCACTGGTTGTTGCATACTTCGGAATTACCGTGATGGGAATCCCTAAAATAACTTCAGGAAAACAGGAAGATCTGGTTTTCGGTATCATTATACTTTTTATACTGGTACCGATTGTATCCGGCGGAATGGCTATTTTCGGGTACTATTCGCTGATAGGAGAATATTCGGACGATAAAATTTAACAAATAGATCAAATAATAATGATGAGTGCTTTATAGAGCACTCATCAATTATTATTCTTAATTTTAGATAAATCCAAATTTTTACAATAATCACACTTTTAATAAATGAACATCACAATTGAAAGAGTAAGACACCCCAATGAAGATGAACGAGTTACCAGTCTAATCAATAAATTAAATCAATCTTTAATCAGTATTTCCGGCAATGATGGAACAAGAAATGCAAGCATTGATGACTTTACTCATGAAAAAGCTTTATTCATAATTGCTTTAAGTGGTGAAGATGCTGTCGCTTGTGGAGGTTTTCGCCCGCTCTTACCACAGATATGTGAGGTTAAACGAATGTTTTCTTTAAAAAAAGGCAAGGGACTAGGTCTGAAGATTCTCTCTACGCTGGAAATAGCTGCTAAGCAATTTGATTACCAACAGATCTATTTGGAAACTCGCAAGACCAATGAGAATGCCGTGGCATTTTACCTAAAAAATGGATATAAAATAATTGAAAACTATGGAATATATATAGGACGCGAAGAAGCCGTCTGCTTTAGTAAAAAACTATCATAGCTATGAAGAAAAGACACGAACAAAAACTGGTTATCCTGAGCATCGGACTGATGATGGCTTTCAGCATTCCTATTTCACTGCTTTTCAACAGTGAAAAAAATGTTTTCGGCTACCCGATGATCCTGATTTATTTGTTCGCGGTCTGGATGATCTCTATCATTATTTCTTTTGTAATCGTAAAAAAATATGATGAGTAGTCTTGCGTTATTTGCTGTTGTTTTAGTCTATCTGGCTCTTTTGTTCTTAGTTGCCCATCTGGCAGAGAAGAAGAGAAGCAAAAGGTGGGTCAACAATCCTTACATTTACGCATTGTCTCTGGCAGTGTACTGCACAGCATGGACGTATTATGGAAGCATCGGTGTTGCAGCCACAAGCGGACTGAATTATCTGCCGATCTACATTGGTCCCATCATGATTATTCCTGCATGGATCTACATCAATACAAGGATTGTAAGAATTTCCAGAATCAACAAAATCAGCAGCCTTGCCGATTTTATTTCTTTACGATATGGGAACAGCAGAAGCTTCAGTGCCATCATCACAGTGGTTTGCCTGCTTGCCATTGTTCCTTATATCGGGCTTCAGATCAAAGCTATTTCCGAGACTTTTCACCTGGTTACCGAAACTTCAATATCCAATAATATACTGACCGACAATGCAACGTTTGTGGTTATTTTAATCGCCCTATTCTCTTCCTATTATGGTACCAGATATGTGGATGCCTCAGAAAAAAGATTAGGAATTATTTCCGCCATCGCTCTGGAAAGTTTTTTAAAGCTTTTCTTTATTATTATTCTGGGTATATTCGTCATTTATTTTGTATTTGACGGCTTTTCAGACATCTATGAAAAGGCAAGTAAGTTTGAAGATTTTAAAGAAAAAAATACATTCAAGGGAATTGAAGATGCCATGAACTGGATGGTTCTGTGTATGATCTCTGCCACAGCCATCTGCATTCTACCAAGACAGTTTCACACCGCAATTATCGAAAACAGACAGGAAAAACATATTAAAACAGCGATCTGGTTTTTCCCTCTTTACTTACTGATTTTCACTGTGTTTATTTTTCCTATTGCCTGGGGAGGAAGGCTTATTTTTGACGGAGAAAAGGTAAATCCTGAGTTCTATTCTATTCTGATTCCGCAACATTTTGACAATACTTTAATTACGGTTTTTGTGTTTCTGGGCGGACTGAGCTCGTGTATTTCCATGATTATCATTTCAGCCATTACCCTCTCCATCATGCTTTCCAATAACCTCATTATTCCTTATGGTTTGCTGGGGAAATTCAAATCCGACAACGAGATCCAGAATACAAGAAATATTACCAATATCAGGAAATTCAGCATTTTCGCCCTGATCATTATGGCGTTTGTTTTCTATAAATTCTTTATTCTGAAAACATCGCTGGACTCTGTAGGCCTTATTTCTTTTGTTGTAATCGCACAGCTCGCCCCTTCATTTTTCGGAGCTATATTCTGGAGAAGAGGAAGTTATAAAGGCGCTGTAGCAGGACTTCTCGCTGGCTTGGCCATCTGCTATTTCGGATTGATCATTCCGCAGTATTATTTCTCGTACAATCAGGAATTCAAAGGAGTTGTCCGTGAAATATATGATGTTTTCGGATTTTTCAATATTTCTTTTTTAAGCAGAATTCCGGAAATCTTTTTCTGGTCAACTTTAGTTAACACCTCGCTTTTCACCATTATTTCTGTAAGCGTAAAGGGAAATTACAGGGAAAGAAATTTCGCAGAATTATATGTGGATATTGACAAGCATATTTTAAATCATGAAAATGCTTTTGTATGGCGCGGAACTGCTTATGTTTCGGATATTAAGAATATTCTGGAAAGATTTTTAGGCAAAAAAAAAACGGAGCAGGCTTTAAGGATCTTTAATTTGAAATATAACATCGATTCCAAAACAGAAACAGCAGATTCAAGATTTATCAAATTCTCTGAGAACCTCCTGGCAGGAAGAATAGGGACCGCATCGGCAAAAATCCTCATCGAGGGTGTGACCAAAGAAGATAAAATATCTTTAAAAGAAGTTTTAAATATTTTAGAGGAATCCAAAGAAAATATTACCCTTAACAAAAAACTCACCGAACAGTCGGAAGAATTACAGAAGCTTTCCAATGACCTGAGAAAAGCCAACGAAAACCTAATCGTTAAAGACCGTCAGAAAGACGATTTCCTGGATTCTGTCGCCCATGAATTACGAACTCCGATCACCGCCATCCGTTCGGCAGGGGAAATTCTAGCGGACGATGATGATATTCCAACGGACATTAAGCAAGAATTTTTAAACAACATCATTACGGAATCTGACAGACTGAGCGAAATCATCAATGATATTCTTTACCTTGATAAACTGGAACACGGCGAAATTGCTTTGAACATTAAAGAAAACAATATTCTTGAAACGTACAAAAAAGCCTTAAACCCACTACTCCATCTGATACAGCAGAAAAACATTCATTTAAGTGAAGTCAATCTCCTGAATCAAACCGTATTTGAATATGATGAAGCCAGAATGATTCAGCTTTTTCAGAATATCCTCGGAAACGCTTTAAAATTTACCGATGATCAGGGAACCATACAGACCAAACTCGCTGAAAAAGCAGATCACCTGATCATTACCATTTTCAATACCGGGCAGCATATTCCCGAAGAGGATCTGGAAATGATTTTCGATAAATTTTACCAGTCAAAAAATCAGAATATTTTAAAACCAACAGGAAGCGGACTCGGACTGGCTATTTCAAAAAAAATTGTACAGGCACACAGCGGAAATATTAAGGCAGAAAACAGCGGTCTGGGCGTAACTTTTACGATAAGCATTCCTTACAGCATAACAAAAAATGAAGTTGAACAAAACCAATAACCATCTATGAGAAAGATCATTATTGCCGATGACGAACACAAAATATTAATGTCACTTGAATACAGTTTTAAGAAAAACGGCTATGACGTTTACATTGCAAGAGACGGAACGGAAGTCCTGGATTTCCTGAAAACAATGGTTCCGGACGTTATTCTTCTGGATATCATGATGCCCAACCTGGACGGATACAGCACCCTGGAAGCCATGAAAGAAGATGAAAGAATGGAAGATACAAAAGTAATTTTCCTGAGTGCAAAAAATAATCCGAAAGACATTGAAAAAGGCCTGAAAATGGGCGCTGATGCGTATGTCACTAAACCTTATTCCATTAAGAAGCTGATGCAGCAGATTGAGGAAATGTTTGGGTAGGGAGATTTTAGATTTAAGATTTCAGACACGAGATGTGAGACTTGAGACTTAATACCGGATAATAGACAAATAACAGTACACCGTCATTGCGAGCAAAGTGAAGCAATTTCTTAATCATCTTAATTCTTAAATGATCCTTAATGGTTTGAATTTTAACCATCAATTTTATTAAGTTTTAAGAGCATTAGGTTTCAGCGTTGCTTTAGAGATTGCTTCGTCGCTTCGCTCCTCGCAATGACAAAAACACAAAATTAATATGGACACAGATCATCTGTTTAAACAAAGTATAGAAGACAAAGAAAATTTCTGGAAGGAACAGGCCAAAGAGATACAATGGTTTAAGTTTCCGGAACAGATTCTTTCCCAAGATAAAAATGGTTATCCGCAGTGGTATTCTGACGGAGAGCTCAATATGTGCTATCTGTGCATTGATAAACACATTGAAGACGGTTTTGGAGATCATACCGCCATTATTTACGATTCTCCCGTTACAAATCAAAAAATCACCTATACTTTTGATCAGGCCAAAGAAGAAATATCGAAATTCGCAGGAGGACTCGTTTCATTAGGTTTAAAAAAAGGCGATACAGCCGTTATTTACATGCCGATGATTCCTCAGACCTTGTTTGCGATGCTGGCCTGTGCAAGAATCGGGGTGATTCACAATGTGGTTTTCGGAGGTTTTGCACCGCATGAATTGGTGGTAAGAATTGATGACTGTAAGCCAAAAGCCCTGATCACCGCCACAGCAGGCATAGAAATAGCCAGAAGAATTCCTTACCTGCCGCTTGTTGAAAAAGCCATTGAACTGGCACAGGACAAAGTAGACAACATCATTGTTTACAACAGAAAATTAGTAGACAATCAAGACGAAATGTTTGACGGACTGATTGATTATGAAGAACTCGTTCAAAAATCAGAGCCTGCAGATTGTATTCCCGTAGAATCCACTCATCCGTTGTACCTGCTCTATACCTCTGGAACCACAGGAAAGCCGAAAGGAATTGTGCGGGATACAGGAGGCTATGCAACCGCTTTGAAATTTTCCATGAAATATGTCTATGGTGTTGAGCCCGGAGAAACCTATTGGGCAGCTTCAGATTTCGGCTGGGCAGTTGGACACAGTTTCAGTGTTTATGGACCACTTATCAACCGAAATACAACCATCATCTTTGAAGGAAAACCCATCATGACTCCCGATGCAGGAACTTTCTGGCGAATTATTTCGGAATATAAAGTTTCCACAATGTTTACAGCTCCTACCGCCATCAGGGCCATTAAAAAAGAAGATCCGAACGGAGAACTGGTGAAAAAATATGACCTGTCACATTTCAAAAAGCAGTTTTTAGCTGGCGAACGATGTGATGTAGCTACTTTAGACTGGTTTGCAGAACATATCGGAGTCCCTGCTATTGACCATTGGTGGCAGACAGAATCCGGCTGGCCGATGCTGGGTTTAATGACATTCGACGATAATTATCAAATTAAAAGAGCATCTGCCGGAAAGCCTATTCCCGGATATGACATTAAGATCTTTGATGAAAACGGATATGAGCTTGACGCGCATCAGGAAGGTTATTTAATCATCAAACTTCCGCTTCCACCTGGCGCCCTTCTCGGAATATGGAATGACAATGAGCGTTTTCAGAACAGCTATCTTTCGCAGTACAAAGGATATTATTTCTCTGGAGACGGTGCCATTCAGGATGAAGACGGCTATATTTTCATTACCGGAAGAGTGGATGATGTCATTAATGTTGCCGGACACCGGCTTTCTACCTCAGAAATGGAGGAAATTGTTTCGTCACATCCCGATGTTGCCGAATGCGCTGTCGTAGGCATCGATGATGAACTGAAAGGACAGGTTCCATTCGCTACAGTTGTTTTAAAAAATGGAACAATAATCTCTGAGGAAGAAATAGAAAAAGACATCATCAGAATGGTTCGTGAGAAGATTGGGGCTGTGGCTTTTTTAAAGAATGCAATGGTTGTTAAGCGTTTACCCAAAACACGCTCAGGAAAGATTTTAAGAAAACTGATCAGAACCTTGCTGGATAGGAAAGATTTCCAGATTCCATCTACGATAGACGATGAAAAAATCATTGGGGAAATTCAGGAAAAAATCAATGATTATAGGGCTTAGGCCATAAATTAAACCTATATTTAATATTAATAAAATTCAAATTTCAAAAACGAAGGGATATGAGAAATTACTTAATTGAAGATCTGCCGCATTATTTTGAAGAGTATAAAAAATCTATTAAAAATCCTAAAAAATTCTGGGACAAAATAGCTGATCAGAATTTCGTGTGGTACCAAAGATGGAGCAAGGTGGTTAAGTATGATATGAATGAAGCCAAAATCACCTGGTTTAAAAATGCTAAATTAAATATCACCAAAAACTGCATCGACAGGCATCTTGCCGTAAGAGGCGATAAAACAGCCATCATTTGGGAACCCAACGATCCAAAGGAAGAAGCGCAACACATCTCCTACACCGATCTATATACCCGTGTCAATAAAACCGCTAATGTTTTACGGGAAATGGGCATTGAAAAAGGCGACAGAGTCTGCATCTACCTTCCCATGATTCCGGAACTTGCGATCACTATGCTGGCATGTGCTAAACTGGGAGCCGTTCATTCTGTGATCTTTGCAGGATTTTCCGCTTCTGCAGTTGCTTCAAGAGTCAATGACTGTGGTGCCAAAATGGTGATCACATCAGACGGAAGTTACAGGGGAAACAAGGTTTTGGATCTGAAAAGCATCGTAGATGAAGCATTGGAAAAAACGCCAAGTATAGAATCTGTTCTAGTTGTAAAAAGAACATACAACGAGATCAAAATGAAAGAAGGCAGGGATTACCTGATGGCTGAGCTTTATGAAAAGGCATCTGCAGACTTCGTTACCGTGATCATGGATGCTGAAGACCCGCTTTTCATCCTTTACACTTCAGGCTCTACCGGAAAACCTAAAGGAATGCTTCATACCTGCGCCGGATACATGGTTTATACCGCCTATACCTTTAAAAATGTATTCAATTACAAAGAAAATGATATTTACTGGTGTACTGCGGATATCGGATGGATTACAGGACATTCCTACATTCTATACGGCCCTTTGCTTAACGGTGCAACCACTGTAATTTTTGAAGGTGTTCCTACGTATCCTCAGCCGGATCGTTTCTGGGAAGTGATTGAAAAGCATAAAATTACCCAATTCTACACCGCTCCAACCGCTATCCGTTCATTAGCAAAAGAAAGCGCAGAATGGGTTGACAAACATGATCTGAGCACTTTGAAAGTCATTGGTTCTGTAGGCGAGCCTATCAATGAAGAAGCATGGCACTGGTTCAACGATCATGTCGGAAAGAAAAAATGCCCGGTGGTAGATACCTGGTGGCAGACAGAAACCGGAGGAATTATGATCTCTCCTCTCCCATTTGTAACTCCTACAAAACCTACCTATGCTACCCTTCCACTTCCAGGAATCCAGCCTGTACTGATGGATGATAAACGAAATGAAATTACAGGAAACCAGGTAACAGGAAATCTATGCATTCGTTTTCCATGGCCAGGAATCGCCAGAACAATTTGGGGTGATCATCAACGATATAAGGAAACTTATTTCAGTGCTTTTCCAGGGAAATATTTCTCAGGTGATGGTGCTTTAAGAGATGAAGTCGGTTACTACAGGATTACCGGCCGTGTAGATGATGTAATTATTGTTTCAGGGCATAATTTAGGAACAGCTCCTATTGAAGACAGCATCAATGAGCATCCTGCTGTTGCAGAATCTGCCATTGTCGGTTATCCTCATGATATTAAAGGAAATGCCTTGTACGGCTTCGTGATACTAAAGGAAACCGGAGAAGGCCGTGATAAGGAGAATCTTAAAAAGGAGATCAATCAGCTTATCTCGGACCAGATAGGGCCTATTGCCAAGCTTGATAAGATTCAGTTTGTTTCCGGGCTTCCGAAAACACGTTCGGGAAAAATTATGCGTAGAATCCTGAGAAAAATTGCAGAAGGAGATTTCAGTAATTTCGGAGATATTTCTACTCTTTTAAATCCTGAAATTGTAGAAGAAATTAAAAATGAAAGGATTTAGGTGAAATTTCAACAATATTCACAAAACGGGCCAGGCCCGTTTTTTTTGTTTAAAAAATCAAACACCCGTTCAATAGACATTCTCAAATACTTTAACATTATATTATAGACAAAATATTAAAATGTAAATTTTATTGAATTTTTAATAAAAATATTAGAAAATAATTACTACCTTTAAGTAAACTTAAAAACCATTGCTTATGTCAAATATATTAGCTGGATTATTTGCACATCACAGCGATTACAAAAAGCTTGAAGCCGATCTGGAAAATTCGGGATTTGAAAATTCAGATTATATTGTATATCTTAATAACGGCTCTGATAACGCCCAGTATCTGGCGAGCGTTGCGGTAAAAGATAATAACCAAACTGATAACGCCAGAAATATTTTCGGCGAAAATTCAGTAATCAAAACCTATCTACTTGAGAACATGGGTATTGGGCAGGCAAACTACGATAACATTAAAAGATTTATCGATGCCAGAAACAGAGCCGAAATCCATAACAGCCTTGATGTGAAAATAAAGGCGTCAAGCAGCGGCATGGATTCAGAAGTTAAATTCTGACAAAAACATAAAATCTAATAACCGGAAATCCGCAGAGCGTTCTGCGGATTTTTTATGGCTGAAAAGTTTAAAAATTTTCGTATTTTCGTCTAATTATAGGCATTTACACAAATGAGTTACGACTTAGAACAGGAAAACAAAGAGATCCTTGCCCGCTATAAGGATCTGATTTCGAATACATACAGAACTCTGGATGAGGAAAATAACAAGCTCATCCGGAAGGCATTCGATATTGCATTGGATGCCCATAAGGATCAAAGGAGGAAATCCGGCGAGCCTTATATCTACCACCCTATTGCCGTTGCTAAAATTGTAGCAACGGAAATCGGTCTTGGAGCAACGTCTATTGCCTGTGCCCTTCTGCATGATGTGATAGAGGATTCGGACTACACATATGAAGACCTGAAAAAAATCTTCGGAGAAAAGATAGCGAACATTGTGAATGGGCTTACAAAGATTTCTATCATGAATCATCAGAACATTTCTGTACAGTCTGAAAACTACAGAAAGCTCCTGCTTACCCTTTCTGAAGATTTCAGAGTGATCCTGATCAAAATTGCCGACCGCCTTCACAATATGCGTACTTTGGAAAGCATGGCTCCGGACAAGCAAAAAAAGATCGCTTCAGAAACCGTTTATATTTATGCTCCCATGGCACACCGTCTTGGGCTGTATAATATTAAATCTGAGCTTGAAGATCTTTCATTAAAATACAACAATCCGGAAGTTTATAATGAGATCACGGAAAAACTGGAACTTGCGAAAGAAAGCCGTGAAAGGTATATTGAAGAATTTAAGACAGAAGTTTCCGAAAGATTAAAAGAAGAAGGCTTAAATTTCACCATAAAAGGCCGTGCAAAAGCAATCTCCTCTATCTACAGAAAGATGCTCAAACAGGGGGTTTCCTTTGAGGAAGTTTTTGACAACTATGCCATCAGGATTATTTATAAATCTGATGCTAAAAATGAAAAGTTCCTGGCCTGGAAGATTTACTCTATTGTAACGGATGTTTACCACAGTAACCCATCCAGAATGAGGGACTGGATCACACAACCGCGTTCTACAGGATACGAAAGTCTCCACTTAACGGTTCTCGGTCCGGACAGAAAATGGATCGAAGTACAGATCCGTTCGGAAAGAATGGACGAGATCGCAGAAAAAGGGGTGGCCGCTCACTATAAGTACAAAGAAGGGTATAAACAAAGTTCCGATGACCGGAATTTTGAAAAGTGGGTCACCGAGATCAGAGATGTGCTTGAACAGCAACAGAATCTTACTACCTCTGAGCTTTTAGATAACATTAAACTCAATTTATATTCTAAAGAAGTATTTGTATTTACTCCAAAAGGAGAAATAAAAATCTTGCCGACCAATGCAACCGCTCTGGATTTTGCTTTTGCCGTTCACTCAGACCTGGGAATGAAATGCCTTGGAGCTAAGATTAACGGGAAACTGGTTCCTATCTCTTATGTTCTTCAGAATGGCGACCAAATAGACATTCTTTCTTCTCAAAATCAGAAACCAAAATCTGACTGGCTGGAATTTGTAGTAACCTCCAAAGCCAAATCCAAGATCAAAAGTTACCTGAATTCCCAGAAGAATCAGCTGGTGGAAGATGGAAAAGAAATACTTCAGAGAAAACTGCGTCATGCCAAGATCAATTTTAATGATGAAGAAATAAACAAACTTCAGAAATTCTTTAATCTTAAAAGTTCGCAAGAACTGTTTCTTAAGTTCCAAAGCAATGAGCTGGATGTCAGCAGCCTGAGAAAATATATTGAAAGTAAAAACGTATTCAATAACTTACTTTCCAGATTCAGAAAATCTCCGTCTAAAAATGTTCATTTCGAGGAGCCTAAAGAGCAGAACCTTGACATGATTGTTTTCGGAAAAGATGAAGAAAAGCTGAATTACAGCTATGCCAAATGCTGTACCGTTATTCCCGGAGATAAAATTTTCGGATTTATAACAATTTCTGACGGAATAAAGGTTCACAGCGATAATTGCCCGAATGCGATCAACCTTAGAGCTCAATACGACTACCGTGTGATCCCAGCCAAATGGGTAAATGCAGAAAGCTTTAAAAACAGGGTAAAGATTGAAATTGAAGGTCTGGACAGAATGGGAATGATCAATGATATTACTACCGTGATCAGTTCAAGTATGGGAATGGATATGAAAAGCCTTTCCATAGAATCCAATAACGGCGTCTTTATGGGCAACATCATTCTTGAAGTTAAAAATAAAGGCCAGCTGGAAGAAACATTTAAAAAAATTAAAAATATTGACGGAGTTTCAAGAGTGAGACGATTACAATCCTAAACATGAATTTATCTTTATATTTCAAAAAATTTTTCAGCAGCAACCAGTCATCGGGAATTATCCTTATTTTCTGTGTGTTGATTTCATTATTAATTGCCAATTCATCTGCAGGTGCAGGTTTTCAGAACTTTCTGGATAAGGAAGTGGGTACACACTTATTTCACCTTACCTACCCTGTCAGCATCTGGATCAATGACGGACTGATGGCAGTTTTCTTTCTCCTGGTAGGACTTGAGATCAAAAGAGAACTGGTAGAAGGTGAACTTTCCTCTTTTAAAAACGCTTCGCTGCCTATTTTTGCAGCAGTAGGCGGAATGCTGGTTCCGGCCGTAATTTATAGTCTTTTTAATTCCGGAACGGAATATGGCAGCGGCTGGGGAATTCCCATGGCTACTGATATTGCATTTTCACTGGCTATCATTTCAATGCTTGGAAAAAAAATCCCGAATTCGATCAAAATATTCCTGGCGGCATTGGCTATTGTAGATGATCTTGGTGCCATTCTCGTCATTGCTGTTTTTTATACTGAACAGATCCATTGGACCTATCTTCTTTTATCTTTCGGGACAGCAGCCTTATTATTCCTTTTAAACTATCTAAAAGTTACAAAACTTATTTTCTATATCATTCCGGGATTATTTTTATGGTATTTCCTGCATCATTCCGGGATCCATGCTACCATAGCCGGGGTTCTGCTGGCATTCTCTATTCCAACAAATGCTTCAAATATAGAAATTTCTCCTCTTGAAAAGCTGGAGCATACCCTGCATATTCCGGTAAGCTTTTTTATTATGCCGATATTTGCATTAACAAATACCAATATTGCTTTTTCCAGCGAAATGGTTGCGGGAGTGACAAGTACGTTAGGCTTGGGAATTATCTGCGGACTGATTTTAGGAAAACTGATCGGAATTAACCTGTTTTCTTTTGTTGCCATTAAATTAAAACTTAGCTCGCTACCTCAAAACAGCACCTGGACACAAATGGCTGGTGTAGGATTACTGGCAGGAATAGGATTTACCATGTCTATTTTCATTGCCTTACTTTCCTTTAAGGATTACATCGATATTCAGGATGAAGCAAAATTTGCTATCCTGATCGCCTCTTTTCTGGCTGCCATTTTAGGATTTGTAATCTTGAGCATGAGTTCTAAAAAGGATATGAACGCTGAAGAAAATTAATTTTTGTTTCTTTCTTCCAGCTTTCTTATGTGCTCTTCATCACTTTCCAGATTTGGCTCTGTAACCGCCGACTGGTAATGCACTGATTCCTTTTTGATTTCATCAGACAGGAGCTTTTCGATTCTGAGCTTTCGGAGAGCCATATTCAGCTCGTTCCCGAACAGGAGAAGATATACATTCACATTCACCCAAACCATCAGCAGGATCATACTTCCAATGGATCCGTAAAGAACGTTATACCGGGCAATATCTTTCACATAGATTGCAAAGATAAAAGTGGTGAGCACAAACAGTACGGTCGTTAAAATCGCTCCCGGAACCGCCTGTCTGAATCTGGCGATCTTTACTGTTCCCAGCCAGTAGAAAAGGGTAAGAAGAATAAAGTAGAACAGTGGAAAAGATACAAATCCAATGATCTTGGAAAGGTTTTTTACAAGCCACGAAATATCATAAGCCGGCGTAAAAAGCTTCATAACAACTTCCACATAATAAACCCCAAAAAGGGCCAGAAAAACGATAGTTATAAAACCTATGGTTATAAAAAAGGAAAGAATAAATTCCTTTACATCAGTCAGTTTTTCATCCGAATTTTCATTGAATCCATTGATTAGCGAAAACGTTCCGTTGGTTGCAAAAACCAGTGCCAATATGATCGTAAGATTGCTGATCCCTTTCATATTAGGGATGATATTGGTTTCTATATAGCCCCTCACATCGCCTTCCATATTGGATGGAAAAACATTATGCATCAGAACTTCAAAAATATAAAACTGCAGCTTATCATAGTGTGGCATATACGGAAGAACGGAAAGCAGGAAAAGGAGAAACGGAAACAAACTGATGGTAAAGCTCCAGGAAATGGCAGCTGCTTTTCTGCCGATATTCCCTTTGAAAATCCCGGAAATATAGATCTGGAACATCTGCCAAAGGGATATCCCCAAAACAGGAATATGGATACCTTCAAAAAACTCTTGAATCTTCAAGATAAATCTGGGAACTTTTATACTCATCTATTTGGTGCTTTTTACTTAAAAAAACTTCAAAAATCAGCTGTTTTTAAATAGTCTTACTACAAATATAAACATTTTCCCCATGCAGATAAAATCCCATAGAAAGGAATAAATAGCAATTATTTAAGAGAATATTCGCTTTACCTTCATCCAATAACAGGAAAGATATAAAATGAAAGAATTTTAAAATGATATAACGGAAACATTAAAAATCATCAAAACAAATACTTTCTTTTAATTTAACATTTCAACTGTGTCACCCCTATTTTCAGCTACAAAAAATGGTATCTTTGCTTCTCGAAAATTTTCACGAACCATGCGAATCAGCTTACTTTGTATCGGCAAAACAGATGACAAAGAGATCACTTCTCTGATCAGTTATTATCTAACCCGCCTTCCCAAACACTGGAACTTTGAGATCACCGAAATTCCTGATGTAAAGAATGCAAAAAATCTTTCTCCCGATCTTTTGAAGAAGGAGGAAGCTAAGTTATTTCTAAGTCATATCGACAAGAATGACCTGGTAGTAATCCTGGACGAAAAAGGAAAACAATTTACCAGCCGCGAATTTGCCCAGAAAATTGATACCTGGATGAATTCTTCCGTAAAAAAAGTTCATATTCTGATTGGAGGTGCTTATGGTTTTTCTGAAGAAATCTATAGCAGAGCTAACGAAAAAATGTCATTATCTAAAATGACATTTACGCACCAGATGATCCGTTTATTTATTGTTGAACAGCTTTACCGTGCTGATCAGATCTTACAGGGTAAACCTTATCATAATGATTAAAAATTCCTTATTCAATATTACCATTAAATGACAGGCTGAGATTTTAGGTCTATTTGCCTTTTGGCTTCTCCAATCACAAAGGCAACGGAATTCGCAATATTAAAACTTCGGATAAGTTTTGACATAGGTATTGTTAAATGATTTTCAAACTGTTCCAGAACTTCTTTACTCAAACCCACACTTTCTTTACCAAAAACCAGCCAGTCACCGTCCTGAAAATCATTCTGCAAATATGATTTTTCAGCATGTGAGCTCATTAGAAAAACACGGGATGGATCGGGAATATTTTTGGACCACTCTTCAATATCTGCATACTCAGAAACATCCAGATGTACCCAGTAATCCAAACCGGACCGTTTAAGATTTTTATCATTGATAACAAATCCAAAGGGATGGATTAAGTGCAATCTGCTTTCCGTGCCTACACATAATCGTCCTATATTACCGGTATTGTTGGGTATTTCAGGTTCTACAAGAACAATATTTAACATCTATATATCTTTAATGAAGGTTTATAATTTCTGTTTTTACAGTTAATTTTTAATTAAAAAGACAGCTTGTTATATTTTAAACGGATCAAAATATTATCTACTACAAAATGATGTCATTGAGTAGTTTTCCCTATTTTACGGGAAAACTTTATTAGATTATTTCTTCACACATTTGGCATAATACTCCGCCAACACAGCTTTTTCATAGCCTAAGCTTACTGCTTTATCCAGATTCTCACAAGCTTCTTTAGGCTTTGCAGTATCAAATAAAACCTGCGCTTTAGTAACATAAGACTGTGCAAATTTCGGATCGATAGAAATGGCTTTGGCTATGTCGCTAAGCGCTTCTTTTGGCTTTTTCATCTTATAGTATACATCTGCTCTTCCATTGTAAAGCAGCGATTCCGGTTTTTCGGAGATAAGCTGATTATAATCTTGTAAGGCACCATTCAGATCCCCGTTATTCTTTTTGAGATTGGCCATTCCGGTTTTTGCAAAAATATTATCCGGCGCAAAGGTCAGGATCTGTTTGAGATCATTCAGGGCAAGATCTTTTTTTCCCTGGCTGTCATAGATCTTAGAGCGGGTAAGATAGAATTCCGGATTTTCAGCATCTACTGTAAGACCTTTGGAGATGTATTCCAGTGCTTTGGCTTTGCTTTGTTCCCTTTCTGGCTGTTCAGTGAGGCAAGGTTAGCATATACCGATCCGGACAAAGGATTGGATTTCAGAGCTGACTCGTAAGATTTCAATGCCAACGTAGTTTTCCCCAACCGTCTCTGGGCAGTACCCAGACTGTTATAATATTCAGATTGGTACTTCTGGATCTGTTCTTTTTCTGCGAGTTTGGAATATTGCTCTTCGGCGCATTTATAGTCTGCTTTTTTGAAGCATTCTTCGGCTGTTTTTTTATCTTGTGCGTACAGATGAAATGAAGAGCATACTAATGTTGTAAGTAATAAAGATTTTTTCATGAATTTATAGTTTGTTTGTTGATGACTTTTTTGGCGAGTACTCCAAATATCACTCCCAATAAAGATCCAACAAACGCCCCCACCAAAATATCTCCCGGGAAATGCACTCCTAAATATATTCGGCTATAAGAAACTACTACAGCCCATACAAATATAGCATATGGAAACCAATTGAGCTTCTTTTTCAATAAAATACTTAAATAAGCAGCAAGAAAAAAGGTATTGGAAGCATGGGCAGAATAAAACCCGTACTGTCCGCCACACTTCACAATCCTCATATAATGTTCCAAACTGGGATCATGACAAGGCCTCAGGCGGGCGACACCATATTTGAAAACACTGGCCAGCTGATCTGAAACTGTAGCGCCAAGTGCAATGAATATAAGGATGAAAACTAAAGATTTTAGTTTATAATTTTTGTATAAAAAGTAAAGAAATATAATATAAAGAGGCACCCAGATCCATGTGCTGGAAATGAGCATCCAAAGCTGGTCGAAGGAAGTATCGCCCAAATTGTTAAGGTATAGAAAAACCTTTTTATCTTCCTGAATGATTTCCTCCATGAATTATCTGCTTACAGGCCCTTCGTAGGTTTCGTCGTCGGCAGGCTTTGGTTTTGGAGGTTCATTATTGATTGAAGAAGGTTCTTTCACGATATCTTTTTCGATGTCCTTCATGGGATTGAAATCTTTTGCCGCATCTTTTACCTTCTCAATTTCTCTCTTGATCTCGGAAACCGGATTGTCAGTCTCTTTCATGATCTCGGTTTTGATGTCTTCCACTGCACCACGCATTTTTCTAACACCTGCTCCTAAATCACGTGCTATCTGAGGAAGTTTATCCGGACCGAATAATACAACAATCGCCACTGCGATCAGTGCCATTTCTCCAATGCTTAATTCCATGGCGTAAAATTACGAAAGTTTACACATTTATTTTACTGTAAACTAAAATTTTAAACAAATTTTAAGTTTTAGACCATAAACGAGTTTGAGAGCCTGAGTGTTTGAGAGTTTGGAGCGTTGGCTTCCAAGCTAAAATGAGTCATTTTGGCTCCCGGTTTTTGACTTTTGGCTCTAAATCCTCTCCCTTTCCCGTAATTTTCAGTTCACAAATATTTAATTCAAATAAATGGGAGTTATGATTAATTTTATTATATTTAATACACACAAAATCATTAAATATTTAACTATGAAAAAACTTGTAACTACTTTTAAGCTTTTTGCCGTCTTATCGGTAATGGCGCTTGCCGGGTGTCAGGATGAAAACAGTGAAGCTATACAGGAAACTCCTTCCAGTAAGGTTGCAGCAGCTGATCTTAAAAAGGAGATTAGTCCGGGATCAAATGCTGTTTCAGAAAATGTATTGAACCAGATCAGTGATTCCAAGAAGAACCTTGAAAAATATCTGAAAAATGATCTTCAGATCACAGGGATGAGTATTTTGGGAAAGCTTTCAACACAGAAAGGTATTGAGATCTCTCAGAATCTGGTTGCTGACAAGGAACAGTTTACAGCGGAAGGAAATATTCTTTCTTCTGAAACTGTAAAAGTAGGTAAAATCGGAACTTTATTTTCCGGAGATCAGCTAGCTGAAGCTCAAAAAGGCCTTAAGGAAGCCGCTTCTGAGCAGATAAAAATGGGTACTGAAATTCTTGAAATTTCCTGGAATTATAAAGGCGAAGCTTTCACTTCTCTTTGTTTTTACAATGAGTCCGGAATTATCTGGGACAATGTATTTGCCGGACTTGTAATGATAGATACAAGAGGAAATACGGAAGTTTCCTCTTCAGATGCTCAGGCAAAAGTTCTTTCAAAATGGTACAAACAATGGTGGACGGCAAACTGGCTTTGGGGTTCTAAAAGAGGTGAAATAGGATATCAAATCACGATCTATTACTCCGGTTCTACTGTTTCTAACGTAGATGTAAGCGACTGGGGGAATATCAGCCTGGGGAAAGCTAAAAGTGAAAGTAAAGTAACGAAAAGAACGGGTGCTTACGGTCAATGCAGATATGCACTTGGACTGTGTACGCCTGTAGGATCTTTAAGCTTTAATACAAGTAATTTCTCTGTATCTTTTTCAGGTTTGGGAAGTAATGTGGTAAGCAACGGGACTAAGTCACTTTATCCATAAAAAATAGAGAACTCATTATTAAATTTTTCAATAGAAATGGGGAAGCTGTAATGGCTTCCCTGTTTTATTTTTTATCCAAATGAGTTAAAACCATAAGCCTAACCCAATTAAATTTCATTCGTTTTCTGTCTCAAAAGAGCTGCTGCATTTTCCTTTAATCCGAAAGTATTGTCTAGTATTTCAAACAGCTGTTTGTCATTGTCAATATTTACCAACTCTTTTTCGCCATTATTATACCTTATACTTAAGATCCGATCACTGTAGGTGTATCGCTTATTTTCATCAACTTTGGAAAGAATCAGGTTCTTTTTAAAATTAGATTCCGGATGGGTAGAAAGATACCAATTGGCTATTTCCAGATCTGCAATTTCTACATTTCCCAAGACAAAACGATAAACAGGCAGCCATTTTTCTTTCCAGAACCAAAGGATATATGTGTCCTCTTTTTTCGAGATCTTGAACAAGCCGTTAGGAGTCTGCTGTGGTCTGTCGTCATTTAAAAGGATGGGAGCAGTAAGGGTAACAATTCCAAATCCACAATCAACAAGGTATTTCTGTCCGTCAAGATCTACAGTCTGAAGAAGATGTGTTCTTCCCGTTCTGCTGTTTTCATCTTTTCTCCATAATACACGGGCCAGCTGAAGTTCCGGATTAAACCCCAAGGTTTTCAAAACATCGTTCAGGAGCAGATTTTGCTCATAGCAATATCCACCTCTGAACTGAACGACCAGCTTTTCAAAAATATCATCCAGGTCCAAAGAAGGAACTTTTCCGGTGTACGGATCTATATTTTCAAATGGAATATACTTTGGATGACACTGATGGATCCGCCCAAGCATTTCAATTCCAGCCTGAATTTCACCCGAATAATGGATCCTTTCTAAATATTTTCCAAGTTTGATTTTGTCCATGATTGATCTTTTAATTTATTTTTTTCCTTTAAGTATCCATTCATCCGCCGAGAATTTTCCACTTCCTTCAATCAGAAGAGCAGCTGCAATTCCTATAACCAGAATGTCAAACTGGCATCCTTCCCCTTTCTGGGTTCCCAACCAGTTCATAAAAAAACCGTTCTGAAGATGGGCTGTCAGCATGATTCCCACCATTAGCCCAATAAATAATAAGGCCCAGAATCTGGTTCCCAACCCCACAAGCAGCAAAAATGAGCCCAAAAATTCTATCAGAATAACGGTTAATGCCACTATAAATGGAAGATGTAAACTCTGTGTGAAAAGTTCCAGAGTCTTATTAAAGCCCATTCCTCCAAACAGCCCAAATATTTTCTGAAGTCCGTGAGGGATAAAAATAATACTTAAAGTCCATCTGAGTAAGATTCCTGTCCAGGTATTATTTGTTTTAAAAATTAAATGTTTCATATTAAAGATTTAATGGTCTTGATAAATGTAATGCAGTATGTTTTTAGTTAAATAGTCTGGCAGAAGCAAATATTCCGTAATTCTGCTTACTTTCTTTAAAAGGTCCGTAACGGTCAAAGTTAGCACCTGCCCCAAAGGTTATTGACTTATAGGTGATCCCAAGTCTCAACATCAAATAGCTGCGGGCATGTTCCCCATCTTTCATGGTCTGAGAATAAAGCCCCTGGATCCTGGAATATCCGCGCCAGTTTTCTTTGATCTCAGGTTTGTATTCCATCATGGCAAAGCCTTCAGCAATACTACTTTTGGAAAACCCTATAAATCTGGGATTTACAGTGAATAGAAAATCATTGAAACTTACGGAATAAATAAACCCGGCCGTAGGTCTTAGTCCTGTCGTAGGCGTATAATGAGAACCTCCCAGCACCAGTAGATTTTTGATGATCTCAAAGGTAAGATTGGCCTGGATCATAGCGTCTTTGGAATTATTTTCAGACCATTTTGAAGAAATATTGGCTACACTGAAAAAGCCAAACTTGCCGCTTCCCTCAAATGCTTTATTGACCATCATCTGGGAAGCAAATCCCTTGTTTCCTACCAAAGCTTCAAATATTACCGGAGGATTTGCCACCTGTGTATGGGCCTGAGAAACAAACAGCATGGGAATGAAACCTACTGTGAAGAATACTATTTTTTTCATGTTTTAACCGTCTTTAATTATATTTACAAAATTCTGAAATACAATACAATAAGGCTAGAACAGATGAATCTGTTATTAGGACAAATCAATCCTTTTGCGATAATCTGAAGGGCTTATCCCGCTATGCTTTTTGAAAAAACGTGAAAAATAGGAAATGTCATCGATGCCAAGGGTAAAAGCAATTTCTGAAACGGAAAGACGGGGAAGGGAAAGCAGAGCCTTTGCCTCCATCAAGAGTGATTCACTGATAATTTCAGAAGCTGTTTTCCCGGTAGCCCTTTTAATAGATTTATTCAGGTGATTTGGGGAAACACCAAGCAGGTCTGCATACTCTTTTACTGAATGAATATTCTGGATCTGAGTGGTGATAAGTTTCCGAAACCGTAATACCAGTGTATCATTGGCAGAAAGAATTGAACGGGGAATCTTTTCTATAAAATGGCGAATCTCTCCCAACAAGGTAATAAGGTAAAGCCGGATAAGATCAAGGCTCTGATCTTGCTGATAAAGAATTTCCATCTGCCGGAGAATCATAAAGACCCTTTCCTGATGTTCCTGATCAAGAAATAAAGTAGGATTATAAATCAGATCGGCATGATTCAATATATCCTGAAGATATTTGAGGCCGGGCCCATCTGCAATAAATTCATTAGAAAAGTGGCAGTAAAATCCTTCGACGTCGGGTGTATGATGAATAAATGTCCTGATTTTATAAGGAGGGAGAAGCATAATCATACCTTCCTGTACTTCAAATAAGCTGGAACAAACCATCTTTTCTATACTGCCTTTCTTTATAAATACAAAGTCATTGACTGTTTTACGGTGTGGCTGGGAAGGTGTCTTAGTATCTTTAAGTTCCTGAAGCGGTTCTATGAAAAAATCATTAAGCTCTTTTTTCTCTGTACTTTTGGCATCCCAATCTATATCCAGGATAGGTTTGAAATCATCAGGTTTATATTGAGGAATGCGGCTCATACGATCTGTTTCATTAAACTCAGATACTAACCTGATTAGAGTTTTTTGATAAACTTTTTATTTTTCTTCTGAAAAGCATAATAGGTCATCACAACACTGATAGCCATTAAAATAAACGCAAGGAAGAACGGCGCCCCTGAAAATTCAAAGGGAGCTTCATCATGGGTAAAGAAGTAAAATAAATTGGTCATCAACGGTGGTCCTACAATGGACGTAGCACTCATTAAGCTGGTTAATGCTCCCTGAAGTTCACCCTGTTCATTGGACGGAACACTTTTTGTGATCACTGACTGAAGTGCAGGTCCGCAGATTCCTCCCAAACAGTAAGGAACTAAAAATGCAAACATCATCCACCCTTCTGTAGCAAAAGCAAAAAGCAACATCCCTAATGCGTAAAGAGCCAGCCCGTAATAGATACTTTTTTCCTCACCCAGTTTCGGCGTTGTCCAGCGGATAAGAACACCCTGAACCAAGCCTACCAGCAGCCCCACTACTCCAAGCGAAATCCCAACCATTCTTTCTGTCCAGTTGAATTTATACATGGTAAAAAAGCTCCAGTTGCTCTGTACGGCATGCCCAGCAATATAGATTAAAATAAGGGCAAAGATCAATCCTGAAATTTCCGGGTGTTTACCTAAAAATTTAAATGAACCAATAGGATTGGCGCGTTTCCAGTCGAATTCTCTTCTTTTATCTTTATCTAAACTTTCAGGAAGAACAAAGTAACCGTAAAGGAAATTTAAAAGGCACAAGCCTGCCGCAGCATAGAAAGGCACTCTGGCTCCATAATGTCCTAAAACACCGCCCAAAACAGGCCCTATAATAAACCCTAAACCAAATGCAGCTCCAATAAGACCAAAATTTTTAGCCCGATCTTCATCTGTGGAAATATCAGCAATATAAGCACTAGCCGTTGTGACACTGGCTCCCGTAATCCCGGCAATTATCCGTCCCAGGAACAGCCACCAAATGGTTGGGGCAAGTGCAAGAAAAATATAATCCACTGCAAACCCAAAAAGGGAGATCAGGATAATAGGTCTTCTTCCGTATTTGTCACTCAAATTCCCTACAACCGGAGAAAAAATAAACTGTGTAAATGCATAGGCAAAACCAAGCCAGCCACCATATTTCGCAGCCTCACTGATATCTGCATGAATAAGCTCCTCAATTAATTTGGGAACTACTGGAATAATAATCCCCCATCCTGTAATGTCGATGAGCAGAGTGATAAATATAAAGCCAATGGCTGCTTTTTTCCTTGAATTTTCCATAGTGCTGCAAAATTAATCAAATCTGAAATATAATGATTCTAAATTGTTGGTTTTGAAGAAAGAGAGTCAAAAAACTAAGATTCAAGAACCAAGAACCAAGAACCAAGATGACAGACATCAGATTTCAGATATTAAACTGGCAAATATAAATTTAAACCCTGAATATTAAATATTAATTTTTTAACGTGAACCCCAACCCTTCATACTCCCATACTCTAAAAACTCTCAAACCCTAAAACTCTAACACTCTCAAACCCAAAATCCCGTTTACTGTACAAAAAAAGACCGCTTCTTTCGAAACGGCCTTTACTTATTTATTGTAGTTTATCTTATTTGGAAGCAAGTACTTCTTTGGTAGTTGTCGTTTTACCGTGTACTTCGCCTTCTTTACCTGTCTTAAGGAAATCGTATGCGATTGCCGACGCAATAAAGATAGACGAGTAAGTACCGAATCCGATACCGATCAACATGGCAAACATAAATCCTCTAAGGTTATCTCCACCAAAAATGAAGATCGCCAAGATCACAAGGATCGTTGTGAATGAAGTGTTGAATGTTCTACCCAATGTGCTTGAAATAGAGTCATCAAATAATCCAGCCAGTGTTAAAGCTTTCTTCTCTCTTAAATACTCTCTAATTCTATCGAAGATAATAACGGTATCATTGATTGAGTACCCCAGTACCGTCAGGATTGCTGCAACGAAATCCTGGTTGATCTCCATATTGAAAGGCATAAATTTATGAAGCAATGAATAAGCTCCTAAAATAATCACCGCATCATGGAACAATGCTGCAACAGCTCCCAGTGAGAATTGCCATTTTCTAAATCTTAACAAGATATAGATAAAGATACCCGCCAAAGCAGCTGCTACTGCAAGCATACCATGAGTTTTAATATCATCTGCTACCGTAGGTCCTACTTTTTCAGAAGAGATAATTCCTGCGTGTTCTTTATCTGCAGATTTGAAATCATGCAAGGTCGTGTTAGCCGGTAAGCTTGTTTTTAACCCTTCAAATAGTTTTTGTTCTACAGTCTGGTCAGCTTTTAAAGATTCATCTTCAATAAGATAATCTGTAGAAATTTTCAACTGCTTATCGTTTCCGAAAGTTTTAGCTTCAACAGAAGAGTTTTTCCCATCTTCAGTTTTGAATACTTTAACTAAGTTCTGTTCGATATCTTCAGCATTTACATCTTTATCAAATCTTACCACATAGTTTCTACCTCCTGTAAAATCGATCCCGTATTTGAATCCGTTCATGGCTATAGATGCAACACAAACCAACGTTAAAATACCAGAAATGATATAAGCATATTTTCTCTTTCCGATAAAATCGATCCAGGTATTTCTGAAAAGGTTTTTGGTTGGAGGAGTCCATACAGAAAGGTGTTTTCCTTTATTCAGTCTTGAGAAGATCATTACTCTTGAAAGTAATACTGAAGTAAAGAACGTCATTAATATACCAATTCCTAATGTTAAGGCAAATCCTTTAATAGGTCCCGTTCCGAATAAGAAAAGTACACCTGCCGTCAGTAATGTCGTTAAGTGACCATCAACAATCGCGCTTAGTGCATGTTTGAAACCATCTTTATAAGCTTCTAAAATGCTTTTTCCTGCGAATAATTCTTCCTTCGTTCTTTCGTAGATGATTACGTTCGTATCCACGGCCATGGCCATTGTAAGAACGATACCTGCGATACCAGGAAGCGTTAATGTAAAGTCTCCGGAATCCATAATTCCGAAAATATAGAATAAGTTCACAATCATTGCAATTACAGCGTACACACCGGCACCACCGTAATAGAAAATGATATAAACAATAATGATTAAGAATGCGATAGCAAATGAAATAACCCCTGCATTAATAGACTCTTGTCCTAATGAAGGTCCTACTACAGTAGCCTGAACCACTTTTGCACCTGCAGGTAATTTACCCGCTCCCAGAACGTCAACCAATTCTTTAGCTTCTTCCTGAGAGAAGTTACCAGAGATCTGAGTTCTACCGTTAGGAATTGCGCCTACAACGTTTGGCGCAGTATACACTCTACCATCCAATGTTACAGCAACTGGTCTTCCAACGTTTTTCTCCGTTAATGTTTTCCATTCTTTAGCACCTTTAGAATCCATCTGCATGTCTACCACTACTCTGCTTAGCTCATCATAGCCAATGCTCGCAGTTTCAACAGCACCGTCTACAGGAGCTTTTTGGCTAATGTTACCTCTGATTGCATACAATACTAAACTTTCAGCATCCGTAGCTTCAGGCTTGTAACCCCACATGAACTGAGTATATTTAATGTTGGCCGGACGTAATGACTGACCTACTTTGCTGCTCAAAATTTTATTGATGGCCGCAGTATCTGAAAGTTTTACGCTTGCAACACCGTTTGCTCTTAATTTGTCAAGGTTGATAAGTTTCATGAAGTTGGTATTCTTCGCAACTCCCATAGAATCACCTTTAATACCCACCATTGTAGTCAATGTCTGGAAATAAGGGGCAATTTCAGGAACCTGTTGTACTTCCCAGAACTGAAGTTTTGCAGAAGTCTGAAGCATTTTCTTCACCTTATCGATATCTTTCATACCCGGCATTTCAACAGAAATTCTTGCCGTACCCGGTACTCTCTGAACGTTTGGCTGCACAGCACCCATTTTATCAATTCTGGTTCTGATTACCTCGAAAGCTGTTCCCACTGAAAGATCAATTCTTCTTTTGATGATACTTTTTAAACCTGATCATCAGTCGTATTGTACTTGATCTCCGATAAATTGGTATTCCCGAAAAGTTCAGGATCTGCAAGCTTAAGGTTCGTCCCTTTTGCTCTGTTGATCGCATCAAACTGATCAAAGAAATTGTCGATGTAAGATTTTGTAGAATTCTTCTGAGCTTCATCCGTTTTGTTTAAAGCCTCAATCAGAATAGGATTGGTAGAATAATTAGTTAAATCATTTACCAGGTCTCTTTGGTTGATTTCCAAAAGGACGTTGATCCCACCTTTCAAGTCAAGACCAAGCTTCATTTCCTTGTCTTTGGCTTTAGTGTAATAAAGTTTTGTGAATCCCAGGTTCAAAGTATCCTTAGAAAGTCTTGTAATTTCTTTCTGATACTTTTCCGGATTGTCTCCTGCAACAGCAGTCGCCTGCCTTTCAATTTTGCTGGCGTACCAAGTTGGTAATAGCTCATTTAAGCAAATTAACCCTAGTACAATAGCAACAATTGTAATAAGTCCTTTTCCTTGCATTTTGTTATAACTACGTTAAATTAAGTCGGCAAATATAATGATTTTATTATTATTTTATGAAGTTTTTAACAGCAGAAACGGTTTATTTTCAGATATATCGGGGTTTTAATTTCTATTTAAGATTTAATAATTTTTCTTCCTTATCGTAATGGAATTTTCAAATAATGATTGGTATAAAATTTTCATTCGTTTACCAATACACTAAATATCAAAATATTATGAAAAATCTATTTTTTACCTTAAGTATCTTTTCTTCTTTAATTGTTAATTCCCAAAGCATCAATTTAGTAGAATTTGCAACGGGGCTTACTGCCCCGGTAGAAATCACGAACGCCAATGACAGCCGGCTTTTCGTCGTCCAGCAGAACGGAATCATCAAGATCATCCAGCCTAATGGAACCATCAATGGTGCCGATTTTATGAATATCAGTTCCAAAGTTCTGTACGGAGGAGAAAGAGGTCTTCTGGGACTCGCATTTCATCCTCAATATTCTACCAATGGCTATTTTTTTGTCTATTACAACAACATTGCCAATGGAAATATCACAGTGGCCAGATATTCTGTAAATCCTACCAATCCTGACATTGCAGACCCTACTACTGAAAAAATACTGTTGAGTATTCCTAAACCGTTTGATAATCACAATGGTGGAAGCATTCATTTTGCTCCGGACGGAAATCTGTGGATCGTAACGGGTGATGGCGGAAGTGGCGGAGATCCTAATAATAATGCTCAAAACAAGAATTCCCTTTTAGGAAAAATGCTTCGTATAGATGTAAATGCTACAGGACCGTATAATATCCCTGCCGGAAATCCTTTTGCCGGAACGGGAGTTGACGGTGCTGATGAGATCTGGGCTTACGGACTTAGAAATGCATGGAAGTTTTCATTCGATACCGTTACTGGAAATGCAATGATTGCTGATGTAGGCCAGGGAGCGATTGAAGAAATTAACAAAATGCCCGTTACACAAGCTGGAATCAATTACGGATGGCGATGCTATGAAGGTAATAATGCTTACAATACAGCAGGATGTGCCGCCATGAGTACAATGACCTTTCCAATTGCAGTCTATGATCATTCCGGAGGGAAATGTTCCATCACCGGAGGTTATGTTTACCGGGGAACTCAATACCCTGCGCTTCAGGGGAAATATTTCTTTGCCGATTACTGTTCTACACAAATCGGAATTTTAAATACAGATAATTCTATTGTATGGACTCCTGCAAGTTCCGGAAATAATTTTTCTACTTTCGGGCAGAATTCCCAGAAAGAACTTTTTGTAGCAGCCGTGAACAGCGGAAAAATATTCAAAATCACAACAGGAACATTGGGAACAGAGGAGACTTCTGAGTTTAATCCTATCTACATTCATCCTAATCCAGCCTCTGAAAAGGTCTTCGTTGAAGGACTTACAGACGGAAACAGTACAGCAGACCTGATCAGTACAGAAGGGAAAATAGTTTTAGAGAAAGCAAAAATTGAAAAATGACGGCAGTGTAGATATTACAGGAATTCCCGCGGGAGCTTATTACCTGATCATAAAATCAAATGACATGAAGTCTTACAGCCAGAAATTAATCATTAAATAAAGTATATTCTACCCTGCATATTATGGCAAATTATTACTTTAAATAACAAAGGCGGTTCAAATTGAACCGCCTTTGTCTTATATCGTCATAGAGAAAATTCTCGTTTCCGGCTTATTTCTCATCATTCTGAGGTCAAATACCATTGCGACATTTCTCGTAAATGCTCTTCCTTTTTCAGTGATCTTAATCTGGTTATCATAAATTTCCACCAGTTCATCTTTCTCCATTTCCTCCAGCATTTCAAATGCGTTTTCCAGTTCAGGGAAAGAGTTCTTATCTGTAAAAGTGGTTTCAAGCTGGCACATCAGATTCAGAATATGTCTTCTCACGGTAAGATCTTCCTGATCGAGAATATGTCCTTTTACTACAGGAATTTTACCTTCTTCCACCATTTTTTGATATTCTTCCACCGTTTTTACATTCTGGGCAAAAGCATACCAGGAATCTGAAATGGCAGACATTCCAAGACCTACCATCAGTTGCGTATTGCTTGAAGTATAACCCATAAAATTTCTGTGAAGCTTTTTATGGATCAAAGACTGATACAGATCATCATGTTCAAGGGAGAAATGATCCATTCCTACCTCAATATATCCCAAATCCTCAAGCAGCTTTTTGCCATCTTCATATAGACGACGTTTTTCTTCACCGCTGGGCAGGTCATTTTCATCAAACCCTCTCTGACCTACTCCTTTTACCCATGGAACATGTGCATAAGAGTAGAAGGCAAGCCTATCCGGCTTCAGCTCCATTGTTTTTCTGATGGTGTATTCCATAGCCTCCCAGGATTGATGAGGAAGTCCGAATACTAAATCGTGGCTGATGCCTCTATATCCAATTTCTTTGGCCCACTCAGTTACATTCTTCACGTTCTCAAAAGGTTGAATTCTATTGATTGCTTTCTGAACTTTAGGATCATAATCCTGAACTCCAAAACTTACTCTTCTGAATCCAAGGTCATATAAAGTCTGAAGATGATCTCTTGTCGTATTATTCGGGTGTCCTTCAAAAGAGAACTCAGGATGTTCCGCTATCTCCACCGTTTCAAAAATACCTTCCAATAGGGTTTTTAGATTTTTTGGTGAAAAAAATGTAGGAGTACCGCCTCCAAGGTGAAGTTCTTTCAGTTTCGGTCTTTCTTCAAAAAGTTCAAGATAGAGCTTCCATTCCTTTAACACACTTTCCAGGTAAGGAATTTCAACGCTATGCTGTTTGGTGATACGCTTGTGACAGGCACAGAATGTACATAAGGCCTCACAGAAAGGCAGGTGAATATAAATAGAAATCCCCTCCTCTGCATTACTCTCATGAAACGACCTGATCACGGTATCCTTCCACTTTTCAGGCGAAAATGTAGATTCATCCCAGTAAGGAACGGTAGGATAAGACGTGTAACGTGGCCCGGGAATATTATACTTATCTATTAAAGAATTCATTTCAAAATTTAAAATATTATTGAATACTGAAATTAGGCTGGACCTATTTCATCTTGCAAAATTAACCATTAGTTATGAATTTTAAACCATGAAATATATTAGGCTGTATTTTATAATAAGTCTAAATATGATGGTTACTGGAAATTCTTCAAAAATGATAAATTCTATGAGTAAGATTTAAAATCCTGATGCAGTTATATTTCAATAGGGTTAAAACTTCAATTTCATCACAGAAATCCTGTCTTTTCCTGCAAAAACAATGGTATTTCCATTTATCCAACGGCAAACAAAAAATCCTTTCTCATCAGAAATTTTCTTCCATGTTTTACCGAAATCAGAAGAATAACTGATATGCTTATCACCTACAGAGATCATTTCTTTACCCTTAGAGCCTGGTTTAATTTTTACACAGGTCGAATAGCCCGCATTTTTTCCGGAAGCCTGTATCTGCCAGGTTCTCCCACCGTCGATACTTGTTGCGATATTGTTTATGTTTTCATCCTGCTTGGTATAGTCTCCACCTACCGCAACTCCGAAGTTATCCCCGTAAAAATCAATAGAATACATTCCTTGGGAAGATTCCCCCTGGATAAAAGGGGTTGAAAAAACATCAATATTTTCATTTTTCAGGTCTATTTTCAGGATTCTTGATGCTTTTCCTCCCGTTGCAATCCATAAAAAATTTTTAGAAGAAGCGATATTGGTATTGCTGGCTGCAAATGCGGCTTCACCGTCATTCAGTTTTGTGCTGTTTTTATACATGCTCCACTTTCGGCTCTTGTAAACAGCCAGTTTCAGTAGATTATCTGTATCGGCGTCACTAAAAGTATAAGCCAGCTGATCATTCGCAAAATGCAGTGCATCATAAAAAGCTGTTTTCACGGTATCTGTAAAAACAATTTCTGATTTCAGATCTTTTTTATCAATTTTAAAAAAGTAAGCCGGACTTTCAATATTAATCGCATAAAATGATTTTTTATCCTGCGCCAAGGTTCTGAACTGAAGTTTCTTATCCGACAAACTGATCTGCTTCTGGTTTTTACTGTTCTGAAGATCCACAAAGCCAAATTTTGAATCTGTTCCGGTGTACCACACTTTATTATCATAAATTTCAAGCGCTCTGATGCTTATCTTGTCATTCAGAATTGTCTTGAAACTTTCTATCTGCTGTGAAAACATCCATATTCCCAAGCTTAAAAATAAAATACAAAAAGTTCTTTTCATAGGTAGCAAAAATAAAAAATCCACAGAGTTCTGTGGATTTTAGTTTTATATTTTTTATAAATCGATATCAGGTTTTTCTAAAGGCTCCTGCTCAGCTTTGAAAGTTTCTCCGTAACCTCCATTTTGAAGCTTCGAGTGTTTCTTACTGTAAAGGAAGTACACAAAGAATCCGATGATCAGCCATGCAAAAGAATACATTTGCGCTTCTTTGCTCAGGTTAAAGATCAGATAAACATTAATGGCAATACCTAAACAAGCAATCAAAGGAAGTGCAGGTACTTTGAAGTTTCTCTGAAGGTTCGGCTCTTTTACTCTTAATACCCAAACTGCAACACATACCATAGTAAAGGCAAATAAAGTTCCGAAACTTGTCATATGTGCAAGATCATTAATTGGTGTAAGAGAGGCTATAGTAGCAATTACAACCCCCAAAATAAGAAGGTTTTTGGTAGGTACTCCTGTTTCAGGATTTACTTTCGAAAAAGTAGCAGGAATCAGTCCATCCTTAGACATTCCTAAGAAAATTCTTGACTGTCCCATGATCATTACCATTAATACGGAAATCAATCCTACCGTAGCTGCAATGGTAATAATATATCCTGCCCAAGCATATCCTGCAATATCAAATGCATAAGCGACAGGAGCTTTAATTGCATCCGGATATTTACCCAGAGGATTAAAGTCTGTATAATGCATCATTCCTGTTAATACTAAAGAAACAAGGATATATAAAAGGGTACAAATGATCAAAGAAGCGATGATTGCAAAGGGTACGTCTTTTTTAGGATTAATGGCTTCACCTGCCTGGGTAGAGACCGCATCAAAACCTACATAAGCAAAGAAAATGGCTGATGCTCCGGCCACTACTCCACTAATCCCATAAGCGGAATGCGAGACTCCGTTTTCTGTAATCGTGGTTGCTTCAGGAATAAAAGGAACCCAATTTTGGAAAGGATTAGCAGAACCGAAAATAATAAATGATCCGGCAATAATTACAAAGATAATCGCAGATACTTTAAGCACAACAATAAAATTGTTCGCCTTAGCAGCACCTTTTGTCCCTCTAACTAAAATAGAAATGACTAAGAAAACAATTAAAAATGCAGGTAAGTTCATTGAAAAACCGGAGTTTCCTGCAGCCATATAGGTCTGCGGATCCGTGGTAAGATAAGCAGGTAAATGCAGTCCAAACATTTTGAGGAGTTTTCCAAAATAGCCTGACCAGGACACGGCGACGGTCATAGACCCCATAGCGTATTCCAATATCAGACCCCATCCAATAATCCAGGCAAAAATTTCCCCTACGGTTCCATACGCATAAGCATATGCTGATCCTTCTACCGGAAGAATGGAAGCAAATTCTGCATAACAAAGTGCTGCAAATACACAGGCTATTCCGGCAATCACGAATGAAAGTGCCAGCGCAGGCCCTGCATTATAATAAGCACCCGTTCCCGTAAGTACAAAAATTCCTCCTCCGATAATTGCTCCGATCCCGATAGCAGTAAGGCTCCATTTTCCCAGAACACGCTTCAGCTGGCTTTTTTTGATATCCGCTTCATACGCACTCATTGGTTTCTTAACCCAAATTTTAGACATGTTTTTTTATTTAATTAAAGATTTACGAAAATATAAAAATTTTACAAACCTTAACGTTTATTGATAAACTTTCCGAATTTATTTTAAATAAAAAGGTTTAAAAAACTGATTTACACTTTATTTAATTTATTTTCAAAAAGTGTTAATTTTTGTTTATTTTTGATCGCATGAATTTATATGATCTTTTTGTAAAACCCTATGAAAACTACAGTGTAGTACAAATTCTACTGGAAGCCACAGGTGCATTTTTCGGAATTTTAAGCGTGTATTTTTCAATTAAAAAAAATATCTGGGTGTACCCTACGGGTATTATCTCTACAATGATTTATGTATACATTCTCTTTAATTTTGGGTTGCTTGGTGATTGCATGATCAATGTTTATTATACGGCAATGAGTATTTATGGCTGGATCCTGTGGTCTAAAAACTCCAAAGATCATGTTCATGTGGATGTTACTTGGGCTACACAAAGAGAAAGAATATTTGCAGGGCTTCTTTTTTTCATCAGCCTGGCGCTGGTCACTCTTATTTATTATTACAAACCTTATATTGACAATAAATTTTTAATGGATGGTATAAGCCTTGGATTGTACCACCTGGATTGGGCGAATTGGCTGGATGTTTTGACTACTTCAATATTTTTAGTCGGGATGTGGTTTATGGCCAGACAGCGCATTGAGAACTGGATCTTCTGGATCATCGGAGATTTTATATGCATCCCGATGATGATTTTTAAGGAGCTGGGAATCACTTCGGTTCAATATTTGGTATTTACTATAATGGCTATCTTAGGATACCTTAATTGGAAAAAAAGTTTAAAAGAAAAAAGTACAGTAAAGTCATGAAAAATTTATTTAAAATAGCATTCAGTATTGCAGCTATGGCCAGCCTAACTTCTTGTTTAGCTTATTCAGACGGATATGCTAATAATGGTGGTTATGGTGATCCATATTATAATAACGGAGCTTATTATGCACCTTCGGGATATTACGGAAACGGCGGCTATTACGGAAATGACGGTTATTATTATAGAAATGATGTGAATTATTATTATGATAACGGTATTCCATATTATTACTATAACACAGGGAATAACAGAAGAAAGGTATATGTAGAAAGAAAATCCACTGTAACCTCCCAAAGACCGAATAACGGATTCAGAGGTCAGCCGGTAGACGGTAGTAACAATAACGGAAATGGATTCAGAAATTCAAACGGCAGTTACAATAACAACAACCAAAGACCACAAAGTAACCAGAACAGCGGAGGCTTCAGAAATTCTAACAGCAATTCCAATAATAACCAGAGACCACAAAGCAATCGGAATAATGGGGGCTTCAGAGGTCAAAGCGGTAATTACCAGAATAATCAAGGAACTCAGAATAACCAAAACACTGGTGGTTTTAGAAATACGCAGCCACAGCAAAATCAGAATAGCACCAGAACGGAATCTTCCGGTGGGTTCAGAGGGAGTTCAAGCTCCCAGAGCAGCACTCCACAGAGCAGCGGTACAACGAGACAGCAATCGAGCGGAGGCGGATTTAGATAAAACAATTATAAATAAGAAAACGGACAGCTAACACTGTTCGTTTTTCATTTTAAATATATTAATTTTGCTCGTTAATTTTAGACTAAAAGAATATGGAATTTTATAAATATCAGGGAACCGGAAATGATTTTGTAATGATAGACAACCGTGATCTTCAGTTTCCTAAGGATAAAGACTATATAGAAAAACTTTGCGACAGACGTTTCGGGATAGGTGCTGATGGACTTATCTTACTGGAGAATGATGATACCTACGATTTCAAAATGGTTTATTATAATTCTGACGGTGGCGAAAGTACGATGTGCGGAAACGGCGGAAGATGTTTGGTAGCATTTGCTTTCTTTCTTGATATTTTTGAAGACAAATGTAAATTCATTGCGATTGATGGTGAACATGAAGCCGAGATCCATAACGGGATCATTAAATTAAAAATGATCGATGTAAATACGGTTTCCGGAGACGGTGAAGATACGGTGATGAATACCGGATCACCTCACTATGTAAAATATGTGGAGGATTTGGTGAATTACAATGTTTTTGCAGAAGGAAACGGCATCAGAAATTCTGAAAATTATAAAGAAAAAGGCATCAATGTGAATTTCGTAGAAAAAATTACGGATGATGAAATTTTCGTAAGAACCTATGAACGAGGTGTTGAGGATGAAACTTTCAGCTGCGGAACAGGAGTTACCGCTTCTGCTTTAACTTTTCTGCAAAAAAATAATCTAATCTCTGTAAAAGTTAAAACCTTAGGAGGCAATCTTAAAGTGTATGCTGAGAAAAATGGAAATTTTTTTCAGAATATTTGGCTGGAAGGTCCTGCGAAGCAAGTTTTTAAAGGTAAAACAGATCTTATTTAAAAGCAAAACTTTTAATCAACTTTTTTAATAATGAAAAAAACTGTTCTCATTATCGCTCTTGTTATTTTCGGAGCAGCCGGATTTTTTGGTTTGAGATTTTATAATAAATATTACGGAAACAACGTGGAAAAGGACGGCTATGTCCTGATTCCCCATAAGGCTGATTTCAAACAGATCCTTGACTCCGTAGCTCCATATGTGAAAGATAAGGAAGCGTTTGAGGCTGTGGCTAAAGATAAAGATCTTGACCAGTATTTTAAACCGGGACGTTACCACTTCCAGTCAGGGGCAGGAAACACTAACCTGGTGAATATGATCAAGGCAGGAAACCAGGCTGAGAACAGCTTCAGGATTGGAGATTTTGGAGATATGTACCAGATGATAGGAAAGGTGACGAAAAAGACAGAGCTGGATTCTTTACATTTCGTGAATGATCTGGATCAGCTAGCCATGGAAAAAGGGTATAAAAATGCGGAGGATCTTAAAAAATATTTCTTCATCGATACCTATAATTTTTTCTGGACGGTAAGCCCAAGAGAATTTTTCAAAAAATTTGATGAGCAGTATAATGATTTCTGGACCAGTGAAAGAAAAAGTAAGGAACAGCAGTCTGGCCTGACGAGAGATCAGATATATGCTCTGGCATCTATCGTTTATAAGGAATCGGGAGGTAAAAAAGATGAAATGAAAACGATTGCCGGATTATATCTGAACCGTTTCAGAAAAGGGATGAAACTTCAGTCTGATCCTACGGTGATCTATGCGATCAATAAGCAGACTAATTTTAAGGAACCAATCAAAAGAGTTTTATATAAACATCTTTCTATACCATCCCCATACAATACTTATGCTAATGCAGGTATTCCACCGGGCCCTATTTGTGTAGTTGATAAAAATTCTGTAGATGCAGTTTTAAATGCAGAAAACAATAATTATATATTCATGTGTGCCGATCCAGCAAGGTTTGGGTACCATAAATTTACAGACAGTCCAGAGCAACATGCCATCAATGCAAAAGCTTATCAGGACTGGCTGAATTCAAAAAATATAAAATAAAATTAATTTAACTTTTATTTAACAATACAATAATTAACATTTAACACTTACATACGACTTATACATCTATAAATAATACATAAGTTATAGTATTTTGAAAATCAGCCCAATTAACGATTTCATAATATTATAGGTTATACTCTTACGATTTTACACAAAAAAATACCTTATGAATCAGACGGAAATTGTCAATATTTTCACAAGAAAAACGTTAGCACTTACTTTTGTACTTTCAGCAGCTGCTATGGCATTTGCCCAGGAGAAAGCAGGTGTTACGGGAATGATTGTCAACAAAAACAATCAGCCGGTTCCTTATGCTTCTGTGACATTCAGCAATAAAGCGAATAAAACATTAAGCGATGCCGTATTGACCGATGAAAAGGGACAGTACAAACTGGAATTAGCTCCCGGAAATTATGACATCACAGTAGAAGCAATCGACTATAAGAAAAGTATAGTTAATAAAAACATTTCAGGTCCTGGAAATATTGGTGCACTATCCATCCAACCTGAGGCCACCACTACTTTAGACGGAAAAACCCAGGAAATACAAGGCGTTGTGATTACTGCAGCAGCGACGAAAGCCTATAAAGTTGAACTTGACAAAAAGACTTACGACCCTTCTCAGGATATTGTAAGTAAGGGAGGAAACCTTCAGGATGTCCTTTCCAACGTTCCTTCTGTTTCTGTAGATACTGATGGTACTGTTTCGATGAGAGGAAGCTCTAATGTGAAGTTCCTGATCAACGGGAAACCTTCTGCTCTGTTAGGAATTGATGATGGCGCCAATGCACTTCAAAGTATCCCGGCGGATCAAATTGAGAAAATTGAGGTGATTACCAATCCTTCTTCAAAATTTGAAGCAAGCGGAACCTCAGGTATTTTAAATATCATTCTTAAAAAAAATAAAAAAATAGGCTTTAACGGTAGTGTAATTGGTACTTTGGGTTATCTTCCGAGAACAGCTCTTAATACAAATCTAAGTTGGAGAAAAAATAACTGGACATGGTTTGTGAATGGTGGTGGTGGCTATTCTGAAAATAAAAGCAAAAATGATACGGAGACCACCTATCATAACATTGTCTTCCCAAGTATATTGCCTAATCAACAACCTAATGATGTTCCGACTTATCAATTACAAAATTCCATTAATAAAAGTTATAACAAAAATTATAATGCCAGCGCAGGATTTACCTATGATATTTCTGATAAAACATCATTAAATCTATCTGGAGTTGTAAGAACCTTTGAAGGAGATAGTAATGAATTATTGAGTACTTATAATCGTTTTTACAGATACAGCGATCAAAAAACATGGAATTTGATGGATTCCTACGGACAAAGAGATTCTGAAGGAAGAAACACCAATCTTGCATTTCAGGGAGATATCGGCCTGGACCATAAATTTGATGATAAGGGGCAAAATTTATCCGTATCACTTAGTTTACAGAGAAATAGAAGTAATAACAATTCTAATATTCTGGAAACTGAAGATTCCATCCCTGTTCAGCAAGATATTACCCAAAGACATTCTGTAAACAAGACCCTTATTGGAAAGGCAGACTATGAGCTACCTATCGGAGAGCAGTCCAAACTTGAAGCAGGATACAGAATAGATGTTAATAATAACAATTACGATAATTTTGTAAACAGTACTTCTAATAATCCGTTTATTCTGGATTATAATAACAAAACGGATTACAGAGAAATGTTTAATGCTTTCTATTTGCAGTTTAAAAGTAAAATAGGAGAAAAATTTGCTTATCAGCTGGGATTAAGAGATGAGCTTTCAAATGTTAAGATTGATTATGTTAATCAAAATCCTGACAAGGCCCCAATTAATAAAAATAAGAATTACAACAATTTATTTCCAAGTATATTCTTAAGTTATGATGTATCAAAGAACAACCAGATTCTAGTAAATTATTCCCGAAGAATAGACAGGCCTAGATCATTCTTTATGGTTCCTTTCCCTAATTACAGCAACAGCCAAAACGTTTTTGAAGGAAATATTGACCTGAACCCATCTTATGTAGACTCATATGAAGTAGGTTATAACATTACAAGAAAGAAATTTACAATCAACCCTACTCTTTATTACAGACATTCAACAGACGACACTAAAATGCTTGTTTACAGACCAGATGAAGGCCAGAGTATTTTTTATACAAAACCAATTAACCTAGGTAATGACGATCGTTATGGTTTGGATCTTAATTTTACTTATGACCCATTTGCCTGGTTAAAAATTATGGGTAGCTTAGACGTATTTGGTTATAAAACTACCGGTATTGCTTCTTACGAGACGAAAGATGCTTTAGGTAATGCTAAAATTGGCACAATGGATTTTACAGGTGACGGGTTCTCAACAAGAGCACGTTTAAATACAACCTTTAAACTTGATAAGACACTGAGCGTACAGCTACAAGGATTCTATAGAGGAGCACAGAAGTCAGCGAATCAGGATTCTCAAGATATGTATGCTTTAAATTTAGGAGCATCTAAAACGATATGGAAAGGCGATGGTACAATATCTTTCAATATTCAGGATATATTTAATACCAGAAGTAGAGAGGTATATAGCTACAATAGTGATTATACCCGCCGAAATTATATGCAATGGCAGCCAAGACAATTCTCAATTGCTTTAACGTATCGATTTAAGCAAGGCGAAAAAATAGAACAGCCTAAAAAGAAGAAAGACATCAATGCCAACGAAAGTGGTGACGACCAGCAAGCTCCAATGTAACAAACAAAAAATCCCGAAAATATATTTTCGGGATTTTTTTATTTTATAGATTCAGCCTTTTCATATTTTTCTTTTTCAGCTTCATAGATTCTTTTTCTCAGGTCGCTGGTGGAAAATCTGTGATCTCTTTTGTTGTAAAAGATCTCAATACCTTTCTCCTCACAATACTGCTTACCTGTAAAATCTTTGTCCATGTAATCATCACCAATGATCCTTACATCAATCACAAAGGACTTTAAAATATCCAGCAGATCTTCTTCCGTGTAATAAGGAATAATCTCATCAACGGCATTGACAGCTTTTAACTGGATATATCTTTCTACGATGGTCTGGCTCGGCTTATTTTTGTTCGGACGGTCGTGGGATGGATCAATCTGAAGTCCTACGATTAAGTAGTCACATATTGTTTTGGCTTCTTCCAACATTTTAATGTGTCCTGCATGCAGCAGATCGAATGAAGAAAATGTAATGCCTATTCTGTCTGTTTTCATATTAATAAAAATTTAAATTAAAACTCCACTGCAACAATCATTATAGATTGAGAGGAAGGTTATTTTGTGATTTATTTTATAACTGTTTTTATGTTTCTTAGACGGTTTGTGCAGCCAAATATTCCTGCCATTTCCAGACTGTTCTCAAAGATTCTTCCAGAGAAGTCTCAGACTTCCACTGAAGTTCTTTTTCAGCCTTATCAGCATTAGCATAAGCTATGGTAATATCACCTTCTCTGCGTGGGCAGATCTGGTAAGGAACTTTAACATCATTAGCTGTTTCAAAAGCTTTTACCACTTCCAATACGGACGAGCCTTTTCCTGTTCCCAGGTTAAATATATCGATCAACGTTCCTTCATTACTCTGCATTAGTTTTTGAAGCGCACTTACGTGAGCTTTAGCCAAATCTACAACATAAATATAATCACGAACCCGCAGTTCCATCTATTGTATCATAATCATCTCCCCAGATATTTAGTTTCTCACGGATTCCTGCTGCCGTTTGCGTAACGTAAGGAATGAGATTATTGGGAACTCCTATTGGAAGTTCGCCCAGTTTCCCTGATGGATGTGCCCCAATTGGATTAAAGTATCTTAAAAGAGAAATTTTCCGGTGATATGCTTTTGCGAAATCAATCAGAATTTCTTCTCCCATCTGTTTTGTTTTTCCGTAAACGCTTTCAGGCATTTTCAACGGAGTATTTTCATCGATAGGCATTTTCTCTGCCTGTCCATACACGGTGCAGGAAGAACTGAAAATGAAATTTGAAATTCCTCTTTCTTTAAATTCCTGAAGGATATTGATCAGGGTAAATAAATTATTTTCATAATAATCTACAGGTTTTACCTGGCTCTCTCCTACTGCTTTGGAAGCTGCAAAATTGATACATCCTTCGATCTTATGGGCATCAAAAACCTGAGTAAGAAGCTCTTTGCGTCTTAAATCAAAAGGATAAAAAGCAGGTTTCTTGCCTGTAATTTCCTCAATATTTTTTAAAATAAACCTTTCTGAGTTGGACAGATCATCTACAATAACCACTTCAAAGCCGTTATTGATAAGCTCTACCACTGTGTGGGAACCAATATATCCAAGTCCTCCCGTAACAAGTACTGCCATTTTCTAATATTTTTTTTAATCGTTGTGTTTTCCTATTTCTTCTATTTCGTTTTCTGATTTACCTTTTTTGACTTTATATTTATTAAAAATTATTAAAACTGCTATAAATAATAATGCATATCTACAGCTACCATAGCCACGAGAGAAACCATGAGCTAAAATCTCAGTTAATGCAGCCATTCCAGATAAAATAATAAATAAGCATAAACTAATATTAAGAAATAAAATAGCTCTGTTATATTTTTCTAATAAATTAATAAAAGCAAATAAATTAAGAATCAGTGATAAAGAAGTAAATAATAATTTAAGTACTGTAAAATTATTAAATGTAGAAATTACTGCAGTGAATGAAAACAGAAGTAGTAAAAAACTAACCACTACTGCTAAATAAAACACTACCTTCTTTTCAAAAAGTCTTTTATTCATCCGATTTTATCCCATAAACTCCAATACCGCATCCGTAATATACTTCAGCTGCTCTTCATCTAATTCTGTATGCATTGGAAGAGATACCACCTGATCAAGAAGCTTATCCGTATTTACAAAATCGGCATCATTGCTTTCCTGAAAATAAGCTTTCTGCTTTCTTAATGCTACCGGATAATAAATCATTGCCGGAATTTCTTTTTCCGTAAGGAATTTTTGAAGCTCGTTACGTTTTCCGTTCAGGATTCTCAAAGTATACTGATGAAATACGTGAGTGGAATTTTCAGACCTTTTTGGAGTTGCAATATCTGCAATACCTGCAAAAGCCTCATCATAATAATCCGCAGCTTTTCTTCTCGCTTCGTTATAAGAATCCAGGTGAGGAAGTTTTTTTTCTCAAAACCGCAGCCTGAATACTGTCTAATCTTGAATTCACGCCTACCTCATCATGATAATATCTTTCATACATCCCGTGATTCACAATTCCTCTTAGACGGTGTGCCAATTCATCATTATTGGTAAAAATAGCACCTCCATCACCATAGCATCCTAAATTTTTTGAAGGAAAAAATGACGTTGTTCCTACAGTTGCCATGGTTCCTGCATATTTCTCAGTTCCGTCAGAGAATGTATATTGTGCACCTATTGCCTGGGCATTATCTTCAATCACAAAAAGGTTATGCTCTTCAGCAATTTTTAAGATTTCTTCCATATTCGCACACTGTCCGAAAAGATGTACCGGAATAATGGCCTTTGTTTTAGGTGTAATTGCTTTTTTAATTTCTTCAGGAGAAATCGTGAATGTATCGTAATCTACATCTACCAAAACAGATTTTAGTTTAAGCAAATGAATAACTTCTACTGTCGCGGCAAAAGTGAAATCAGCTGTGATTACTTCGTCTCCTTCTTTCAGGTCCAAAGCCATCAGTGCGATTTGTAAAGCATCTGTACCGTTCGCACACGGGATCACATGTTTTACATCTAAATAAGATTCCAATTCATTCTGGAAAGACTTTACTTCAGGGCCATTGATAAAAGCCGCAGAATCCATTACATTTAAAACTGCATTATCTACATCATTCTTTATTTTGTAATACTGACTTTGCAAGTCAACCATCTGAATTTTTTTCATAAACAAATATTTGTGTAAAAATAAGGAATTTAAAATCCTATCAAAAATTTTATTGATTTTGTTTTATCTTTATATAAAATAACTTCATGAAAAAACTTTTACTCTTTTGTTTTCTAACGGGTTACTCTGCCGTCACAGCACAGACAGAACTTGTTTTTGTTTATTTTTCAGACAAGCCGAATAAAGCAGCCTTTTACGCCAATCCACTTTCTGAACTGACTCAAAAATCCCTGAACAGACGGATTTCTCTGGGTATTCCGCTAAACGATCAGGATGCTCCTATTGAACAGTCTTACATTCAGAATCTTCAAAATCTAGGTTTTACCGTTACCGATTATTCTAAATGGCTTAACGGAGCAGCTGTAAATGCAACACAAGCACAGATAGCAACTTTGCAGGCCTTGCCTTATGTATCTTCGGTGGGAAGTTTTGCCAGAAATGCTTCTTCAGTTCCTAAAAATGGCCATGAGAATAAATGGAACTTTTCTTCTGACACTCAAAAAACACAGACTATTTTTGATTATGGCTCAGGATCTGAACAGATCGATCAGATCAATCTGAGACCGCTTCATCTGGCAGGATTTACAGGAACAGGAATCTCCATTGCTGTTATTGATGCCGGCTTTCCTTATGTAAATACAGGATCAGCTTTTGAAAGGCTGCGCAACAATAATCACATTAAAGCGGTGTATGATTTTGTGACCAAGACAAATAATGTATACAATACTTCCATTAGTAATCATGGATCTGCAGTACTGGGAGCTATGGGAGGCTACATCGAAAATATTTTTGTAGGATCGGCTCCGGATGCCGATTTTTACCTGTACCGCAGTGAAAATTCTGTCGGTGAAATTCCGGAAGAAGAATTATACTGGATAGAAGCAGCTGAAGAAGCAGACAGAAAAGGTGTGGATATTATCACCTCTTCTCTTGGCTATAATATTTTTGATGATACAAGGTACAATTATACCTATTCCGATATGAACGGAAATACTTCATTCATTGCAAGAGCAGCTGGCATAGCTGCCGATAAAGGAATTTTTGTGCTGGCTGCAGCCGGCAATTCAGGACTTCAGACCTGGCATTATATTATGACTCCGGCAGATAATGCCAAAGTATTCAGCATAGGCTCTGTGGACTCAACGGGAAATTCTTCAGGATTTTCATCTTACGGACCAAATGCTTCGGGTGTGGTAAAACCTGACGGAAGCGCAAGAGGGACAGCCTCTGCAACGGTTATTAACAGTACATTAACTTCAGTAGGCGGAACTTCTATTGCCACCCCTATTGCTGCTGGCGGTGTTGCATGTTTCATGCAGGCTTTTCCTTCGATGAACAGGGAATTGATGAGAACAAAACTCAGACAGACCGCTTCCCTTTATCCGGGACATACAGACCAGATGGGTTATGGTATCCTCAATTTTGGAGGCCTTTACAATCAGGTATTGAATACTTCTGAGATCGTAAAAAAAGAAAAGTTTGCCATTTTCCCGAATCCTGTCCAAAACATTCTAAATATAGCTTCGGAAAGTGAAGTTCAACGGCTTGAAGTTTATGATAATTTAGGCAAGCTGATCAGAAAAAACACCGGTTTAAAATCAATAAATGTAGAAGATTTTCCAAAAGGCACCTATTATTTGAAAATCCAGGCGAAGAATCAGGTTTTTTATGAAAAATTCTTGAAAAAATAGTTTCTTATTGAAGCTGATTCATTAAACATTTGTGAACGTATTAAAAAATAAAAACGCCTTTCAATGAAAGGCGTTTTAAGTGTATTTAAGCTGAGTTTCTGCTCGCATTAATATTTCCGAATAAGGATCTGGTCACCAGTTTTTCATAAGCTTCTTTATTTCCTTCTCCTTTCTGAATCTTCATCAGCGCATATTGCTGGATGCTTAGCAATGGAAGTACTATTTTCTCACGGATCTTCACCGATTTTCTTGAAAGCGGATCTTCTTCCTGCAGCATTTTGAATCCGGTAAGTTCAAGCATAATATCTCTGGAAAGTGTAAATTCATCAAAAAGCACATTCCAGAACGCCCCGAATTTTGGATTATTCTTAATGTAATACGTCAATGGAAAATAAGATTTATTCATACTCATCATTGAATTCAGCACCAAAGTTTTAAAGAAATCCGAGCCTTTATACAGTTCTTTCACCTCTTCCATTCTTCCCTGCTCTTTCATCTGCTGCATAGCAAATCCAAACCCGAAAAATCCGGGAACATTCTGCTTCAGCTGAGACCATGAGCCTACAAACGGAATTGCTCTAAGATCTTCAAACTTCAGTTCGCTACCGTTTCCTCTTTTGGACGGTCGGCTTCCGATATTTGTTTTCCCATAGTATTCCAGTGTGCTCATCTCCTGAAGATATGGGACAAACATGGGGTGCGCTTTGAGGTCTGAATATTTTTTATAACTAATATCTGCCAACTCGGCAATCAGCTTTCTTTCTTTTTCTGTAAGGTCTTTCTTAGAATTTTTAAAAACATCATTTTCAACACCGGCAGTCAGCAACTGTTCAAAATTGTATTTGGCCTGTTCTTTATTTCCAAAAATGCTTGTGATCGTCTGTCCCTGAATGGTGAGCTCTATTTTATTATTGGCAATGGTATTTCCCTGTGAAGCATAGAAGTCATGTGTTTTTCCACCTCCTCTTGCCGGCGGACCACCTCTGCCGTCAAAAAATACGACTTTAATTCCATTCTGAACGGAAAGTTTAGTTAAGACCTCTTTAGCCTTATAAATCTCCCAGTTTGCTTTCAAATAGCCTCCATCTTTCGTTCCGTCTGAAAATCCAAGCATGATCGTCTGCTGGTTTCCTCTGCTTTGAAGATGCTTTTTGTAGACAGGATTCTGATACAGCTCGTTCATTACATTTTCTGAATTGGCCAAACCTTCCATCGTTTCAAAAAGCGGAACAATATCCATTTTGATCTCTTCATCCTGATAACCGCAGATTTTAAAGAATGCATATACATTCATGACATCTTTTACAGCATCGGAATTAGAAATAATGTAGCGGTTCATTCCTCTTTGTCCGTTCAGATCCTGAATTTCGGAAACCTGGCAGACAGTCAATAAAGTATCTTTTACAATATCTTCAAACTGATCTGCATCGACTTTTTCACCAATCTGGATCAGTTTATTGAATTTTTCTTCTTCACTGGCCTCAATGGCACCGTATACTTTTGTGAAAACCTCATCAATCACTTTTTGATGGATCCTGCTGTCCTGGCGGATATCCAATGTAGCAAAATGGGTCCCGAAAATTTTTACACGGTCTCTGAAATTAGACAGAAGATCTAAAAACAGAGAATTATGTTCATTAATCAGTATTTTTTCTGCTTCGTCTGCTTTTTTCAGGATATCTTCTGCTGTGATTATATTACCGTTGAAGATTGCACCATAAAGTTCATCACTTAATTGTGTCAGAACTTCAGAAACGCCCCTGAAGCTTAATCTTCTTCTGATGAATTTTAAATGACTGTAATAGGATTTCAGGATCGCTGAACGGAGTTCTTCAGCCACTCTTTTGGTAACATCAGCGGTTACAAACGGGTTTCCGTCTCTATCGCCGCCCGGCCAGAAACCAAGCTGGATAATATCTTCATGGAGGTGAAAATGACTGTTTCCAAAGGTTTTCTTGATCTTAGTAAACAGCTCTCCGATGGTATCGTAATAAACATATCTTAAATAAGAGATAATACTTAATGCTTCATCGATGGGAGTCGGCTTTTCTTTATTAACGAAAGGTGTTTTCCCCAACTGCTGCAGAAGCATATCGATCTGCGTCACAGAATCACCGGTAATAGCTCCTCTCAAATCCTGAATAATCCGTTGCACAGAACTTGGATAAAACTGCGTTGGGTGTGCTGTAAACACAACTTTCACCGTAAAATCTTTCAATTTCTCACGTACTTTTTCAAGTTTGTGATCCTGGTATGAACGCTCAAAAAGATTAGTCACTGTTCCGCTATCACTTTCGGAGTGGAGGTTCGGGAATGCAGCATCTTCAATACTGTCAAACAAAACCACCTGTCTTTCTATATACTGTATGATTTTAAAAAGCAGCTCTAATTTCTGCTCTTCAGTCTGAAGGTCTGTATGGTTTTTAAAAAAATCTTCGACAATTCCCTCAGGGGTCTTGCCTTCTTCATATCCGTTTCGGCTTTCCTCATAAAGGAAGGGAAGAAGCATCCCGATATTAGTCATTTTATCATAAGGCAGGCTCATAAATAATGAATTGTAGATCTGGAATTTATTCTCCACGATCTGCCTGAATTTTTCTGCTCGTTGGTCGTGTATCATATAACAAATGTAATGGATTTTGGCATTAAATTAATTGACAAATGACAAAAAAATAAAGTGCCATGAATAAAATTATTCTACTGTTTTTTAAGAAAATTAATTAGTTTTGGCGCTTAAGTTTTCTGTTTCCATGATCAAATTCAATTTCAAAGCCAATATCAATACAAACGGGGCTAACGTCGACAAGAAAGGTTTAAAAATTATCCTCATTGTTTTTTCGCTATTTATTTTGGTTGCTATAGCTATGTTTATGGGCTTCTGGTCCTTTGCTTTCAGTGGAATTAGTAACATACAAAACGCCAATCTGGAAAGGTACGAGCAGAAAAAAGCAATCGATGCTCTTCCTGTTTTGAAATGCGCAGTCTATACGGATCAAACGATAACTTCACCCGCATCCGGGGAAGAGGCGGCCCTTTATCTCTTGCGTGTTGGTAATGTAAAATCTTATCTAGCTTCAGATGAAGCCCAATACGGCAAGTATAAAACTTATGAAAATTTCGACTATAATATGGTTGCGGGATATCCAAAAGGAACAAAGCTTTCAGTCAACGGTAAATTGTATCCCATTGATTTTAAATTATGCATTATGGACAGCCTTGGTGGTGGAGAAACTCATTTCACCAAAGATATCTACAGTGCAAAGCCCAGTGAAATATATCATATAAGGGTTTATAAAACTTCAGAAAACCTAAAAATGGATGCACTGAGAAATGTTCATCCGTGGATCAAGAATTATTATCATTCTTATAAAGGTTTAAAAAATATTTTAGTGAAAGAATATGTCTTCAGAAATGGAGATTCGGTCTATATCAAAGGAAAAATTGAACATAATAAAATTGTTCCGTTTGCAGAACATATGCTGTATACTCCTTCAACAGCAAGTGACAATCGGTAAACTATTTCCCGGAACATTCGGGGTAATAACAACTCAGGCTTATTATAATTTTGCATAGAACCGTTTATTGACTAATTTTACTTTTCACAGAAACTGATCCAATGAAAAATATATTCATATTCATTTTAATGGCCTTTACCTTAACAGCTTGCGGCGAAGATTGCTATAATGCTCCTCAAACGATAGCGTTCAAATTTGTTAACTCTAATGATGAGAATCTGATCACCAATGGAACACTTACTATGTATTCAATTAAAGATGAAAATCAGGTGGGGATACAATTAACCAAAACATCCGAGGATATGGTTATTTTAGAAAATGTTGGTGCTTATAACGGGATAAAAAAATATACTTTCCAATCTAATGTTAAAAGTTTTGATTTTTCTATACAGTCGTCAGAATTTAAAGGAGGTTGTGATGGCTATCAGATCAATAAATTAACATTTACCGGCGTAGGTATTGATGTAACAGACGAAAAAGGATATTATAAAATTGTACTGCAATAGATAAAATTCTTAATGTTATTAAAAATAATAAGTATGAAAATTATTTCGATCATTTTTTTTCTAATTTCGGGTTTATTACTTTCCCAAAATACAGTTCCCGCCGATTTCAAAAAAATTCCGGATATTCTGGATAATGCTGAATATTTGTATCCGTTCATTGTTCCGGATAAAGAATATGGTTACTGGAGAGTCCTTACTAATGATCCAGATCCTGAAAAGGCTGTGATTTATGAAAGTCAGATGCCGGATTTTATGACCATCAACGAACCTCTTCCTGAGAAAGGCTTCTTCCAGCAATGTATGGGCAACCGATGTTTTTCCTATATTCTTGCCTGCAAAAAAGACCGGTCCGTCTATTTCTCCAACGAACAACAACTGAGAGATTTCATCGGAACAGTTGACAATCTTCCGGAAGCTATTTTATTGGCCCAAACTTATGGCTTTATAATAGATACCAGCAATAAACTGAGTGGCTCCTATAAGATTGAAGATAAGCATATTTATCTGTATGTCTCAAAGTCTAAAGGCTGTCCGGAAATGAAAGAATCTTACTTTATAAAAATCAACAGAAGAACCGGAAAACTGGAATCTACAAATAAGGGTGTCTATTTTAAAAGTGAAAATTGCAATCCAAGTGTTTCCCCAATACAATAAAGGGGTAAATAAAAATCAACAGTGTCCCCAAGCAAAAACAGGTATATTTTAAATTGTTATTATAAAAGACTCTGATAGTAATTTTAGAATTTCATTAACTCAATTTTCATAATGCAATGCGTAAATTTGAATCTAATAAATTTACAACAATGCTTAATTTCGAATTTAAAAATCCGACAAAAATACTTTTTGGAAAAGGTGAGATCGCTAAAATCTCCCGTGAGGTTCCAAAAGATGCCAAAATATTAATGATTTACGGTGGCGGAAGCATCAAGAACAACGGTGTTTACGATCAGGTAAAAGAAGCCTTGAAAGATCATGATCTGTATGAGTTCGGAGGTATTCCTGCCAATCCTGAATATGAAGTTCTGGTGAATGCTTTAAGCTTTATCAAAGAAAAAAATATTAATTATCTTCTTGCTGTTGGCGGAGGATCTGTAATCGACGGAACTAAATTCCTTTCAGCAGCTGCCAACTATGACGGTGAGCCTTGGGAAATTCTTAAAAATTCAGTAAGAACATTTGAAGGCAAGGGAATGCCTTTCGGAAGTATCCTGACATTGCCGGCAACTGGTTCTGAAATGAATTCAGGATATGTGATTTCGAGAAGAGAAACCAATGAAAAATTATCTTCAGGCGGACCAGGGCTTTTCCCACAGTTTTCAGTTTTAGATCCTGAAGTGATCAGAACAATTCCTAAAAACCAGATCGTGAACGGAATTACAGATGCTTACACTCATGTGCTGGAACAGTATATGACGGCACCTTCTTCTGCGGATCTTCAGGAAAGAATTGCAGAAAGCATCCTGATCAGCCTTCAGGAAACGGCTCCAAAAGTGCTGGCTGATGATTTTAATTATGACGCTGCCGGGAATTTTATGTGGTGCTGTACAATGGCGCTGAACGGGCTTATCCAGAAAGGAGTGATCACGGATTGGGCAGTTCATGCTATGGGACATGAGTTGACTGCTTATTTCGGAATTGACCACGCAAGAACTTTAGCCGTTATTGCTCCTTCCCACTACCGCTATAACTTTGAAACGAAGAAAGGAAAACTAGCTCAATATGCTGAAAGAGTTTGGGGAATCAAGGATGGAACGGTAGAGGAAAAAGCGGAACTTGGAATTAAAAAAATGGAGGAATTTTTCCACAGCCTTGACATTAAAACCAAACTTTCTGAATATACGGAAGATTATAAAGGGACCGCTGAAAGAGTAGAAAAAGCATTCACAGACAGAAACTGGTCTGGTCTTGGGGAGTATAAAAAATTAACGCCTCAGGATGCTTATAAGATTGTGGAAATGAGCTATTAAAAAGATCGGAGGAGGAGGTGGATGATGAATTATGAAATGTGAATGATAGGCTTATAATGTATGGGAATATTCACTTTTACTGGCGGAGCAAAGATTCACCATTGGCAATAATTCGTTAAAAAACAGATTATCCGCTTTCTCCTCCGGCTTGATAATGTAAAATTCTTTTATTTATAAACATTCGTTTAAAAAAGCATGATTTCATTATAGATATTTCAAATTTATTTATATTTTAGCATATTCTAAAATTTGTGATAATGAAAAAACAGCTACTTTTATTTGCCTTTTCTGCTCTTGCCCTAAATTCCTGTAAAGATGACAACATTGAAGCCTATGAGTTGGAAATGATGAGCGGGGATTGGAAGGTGATCAAAACAGAAATTATTTCCGGAAAAGACAATAAAACAGTAATTAGTACCGAGGTACCTTCCGGATGTTCGGCTAAAAATACACTGCACTTCAGATCTGACTATTTTACCAGCTATACCTCTTATTCAGGGACAGGCCTGGAATGTAATGAAAGCGGGAAAACCGAAGGAAAATATACTTATTCTGAAGAGACCAAGCTTTTAGGCATTAAATATGACAACGACAGCGAAAGAGCTTATAGAGTAGAAATTTTAACGAATCAGGATCTGAAAATAGCACAGCTGTTCGGTGCTTCTGACTTTAATGGTGATGAGATAGCTGACCTGACTTATATTACATATAAAAAAGATAAATAGAGATTTCTATTTTGAAGATAAACCAAAACTCTCGATTTTATCGGGAGTTTTTCATTAAATTTATACTTATTTTTAAATTGATTACAATGAAGAAGATTCTTTCAGCATTTATGCTGCTGTATTTTGCCCTATCCTTCTCACAGGAAAAAAAGCCTATGTTCTGGCAGGACATTCAGAATTTCAAAAAACTTGATCAAGAGAATGCACCGCCTAAAGATGCAATCCTTCTGATTGGAAGTTCCTCTTTTACAAAATGGACGGATGTTGCCAGCTATTTCCCTGATAAAACAATTATCAACAGGGGTTTTGGAGGATCAAGAATGACGGACCTGAATGATTTTGCTGATGACTTACTGAGCCCTTATCAGCCTAAACAGATTATTATCTACTGCGGCGATAATGATTTTGCAGACAACCATGATCTGAAAGCCAAAATAGTGGTTAACAGATTTAAAACCTTTTATCAAAAGATTCGTAAAAGATTTCCAAATATCGAGGTTGATTTTATTTCAATAAAATATTCTCCGAGCCGCGAAATTCTATGGCCGCAGATGAAAGAAACAAATAAAAAGATCGCCGCTTTCATGAAAAAGGAACCTCATGCAGCGTTCATTGATATTACTAAAGCCATGGAAGATTCTAATGGGAATGTAAGAAGAGATCTTTTTGTGGAAGATATGCTTCACCTGACTCCCGAAGGATATGAAGTTTGGGCGAAGGTCATGAAACCTTATATGAAATAGTACCACATACTGATACCAATAAAAAAGGTCTGGATTTCCAGACCTTTTTCTATTATTTTTTTCTTTTAGACTTTGAAATTGTTTTCTGTTGGGCTCTGTTGGCTCCAAACTTCTTGGGTGCTTTTCTTTTTGAAGGGCCTCCCCAGTTTTCTTTTTTATTTTTATCCTTTTTCTCGTGGAAAGCTCCACCTCCGTCATTCAGTTTTACCTGTGCCGGATTTTTCATCACGATCTGATCTTCTTCAGAGGCGATTTTTTTAGGATTTATTTTAACTTCTTCAGGGAAATCATTGAATTTTAAAGCTTTATCCATTAATAATTCAATGTCCAGAATCAGAGTTTCTTCTTTTTTGGTTACAAATGTCACCGCTTTACCATCTTTGTCTGCCCTACCCGTTCTTCCTATTCTATGAATATATTGTTCAGGAATATCTGGAGTTTCAAAATTGATTACATGGGTAATATTTGAAATATCAAGACCTCTAGCCATTACATCGGTGGTAATCAATCCTCTAACCTCTTCGTTTTCAAAACTTTTCATAGCTTTAAGCCTGTAGTTCTGAGATTTATTGGAGTGGATCACATCAAACTGCCCAGGGAAAAGTTCATCAATTTTAGCAAACAAAAGATCGGCATGTTTCTTATTGTTATTGAAAATCAACACCTTAGACATATCTTCGTTAGTTTTCAATAAATGCTCAAGAAGATTGATTTTGGTATTAAAATTTTCCACTTTATAAGCGGTCTGTTCAATTTTTTCAAGAGGTGTCCCGGATTTTGCCAGTGAAATTTCTATTGGATTGGCAAAGTACTGATCCAGCATTTCATCCACAGCTTCCGTCATGGTAGCTGAAAAAAGAATATTCTGTCTCTTCGGCTTCATCATTTCGAAAATATGGGTAAGCTGCGGTCTGAAACCTAAGTTCAGCATCTCATCAAACTCATCAATAATCAGCTTCTGTACTTCTTTTAATGAAATCGCATTGTCAATAGCAAGATCCATTACCCTTCCCGGAGTTCCTACCAAAATATCGCAACCATCATTAAATAACAGCTTTTGTGTATTGATATTTTTTCCTCCATATATTCCGATCACCCTTGCAGTGATATTTTCTGTCAGTTTCTCAACAATTTCAGCTACCTGTACTACCAGTTCTCTTGTAGGAACAAGAATCAAAACAGTAGGATTCCCTGCTTTGTTGTATTTCCATGTTTTAAGAACGGGTAAAAGATAGGCTAATGTTTTTCCGGTTCCGGTTTGTGCGATTCCCATGACATCTCTCCCTGAAAGTATAGGGCCAATGCTCTTCTCCTGGATAGGTGTAGGCTCGAATAATTCCAGATCCGCTAAAACATCAAGAATTTTAACCGGAAGGTCAAAATCTGCAAAAGTGAGTTTTTCCATGGTGCAAAGATAGGTATTTAGGTTTATTTACACAGAACAATATACAACTCATTCACGTGAAGCAAGTTATGAATCATACTTACATATCAGACGTAAGATTTCAGTTTCCAGACTCGAAACTTATAATCCAGCATCACAAAAATCCATATTAAAACTTAATTCACCTTTACACCTTCACTTTTAATTTTGATATCATCATCCTCCCACTTGCTTGATGTAATAATCACATAGCCTTTCTTTTTAGGGTCTTTTCTGATAGGAAATTTTTCTTCTTCCCATTGTGAACAGTGTGTGGAAATAGAAGGGACTAAAGGCTTCCAGCTGTTATTACTAAGCGTATATACATGAAAAGCGTGCCAGCAACTTGTACACCAGCCCGGATAAAAACCGATCTCATCTTTTCCGTCCCCGTTAAGATCTCCCAGGTTATATAATGCACCGCCATTGGCAGGTAAAATTATAAACGTTTTTATTTTTTTGTCACTGAAATAAATGGTTGTTTCACATTTCCCGTCACATCCGTCACTGCAGTCACTCACTTTTGTATAAGCATATTCTTTTGTGCCATTACCATCAAAATCTCCTAATACTCCTTCTTCGGATGTTTTCTGACCCATAAGTATTGAACTGCAGATGCTAAGGGCCATTAGAATAAGTTTTTTCATAGGTTGTCGTTTTTAGGTTTCGGAATGTGGATTTCATATTCAACAGCTAATTCTAGCCTCTAACTTCTTATTTTCTTGTTACCCTAAGTAAAAGTACTAAAACCAAAATTATAGAAAAGACAAACCCCAGCACCGCAACTAAAGACAGCTCTCCTATTCGCGGTCCGGATTCGGAAGCGAAAACAATAGAAGTAGCAATGATATTGGCTCCGAGGATCATCGCCAAAATTAAATTGATTATGCTTGATTTGATCAGCTGGTTTGTTTTCTCAATATTTTTGATCTCACTGGAAATCGTAAATTTATTGTCATCCAGTTTTTGAAGAACAGATCTGAGTTCTTTAGGAATTTCATCTACATTATCCGTGAAATTCATCATTCTGTCCATCCCTGTTTTCAAAAGATTCTTAGGACTGATCTTTTTGGTTAAAATCTTCCGGGTATATGGATGAAGGCTTTTCGCAATGTCCAGCTCGGGATTGATGGTTCTTCCAACGCCTTCTATCAGACTGATTCCTTTAAACAGAAGATAAAAATAATCCGGCATGTGCAGCCTGTTGTCCTTCAGAATATCTTTCATCTTATTGATGATCACCTGAACATTGATGTCCTGCAGCGAGGAGCTGTGAACAAAATTCAGAATATCTTCCACATCATTTTCAAATCGTCTTTCGTCCGGAATTTCATAGCTCACAGCCATTTTTTTAAGATACCTGACAATTTTATGGGGATTTTTTGCTACAAAACTTACGATCAGCTTTTCGAGGATTTCTTTATCATTAGGTTGAATCTTTCCTACGGCACCAAAGTCGATAAAAACAATTTTTCCATCCTTTTTCACTAAGATATTTCCGGCATGCGGATCTGCATGGAAAAAACCGTAATCAAGGATCTGAGAAACAAATAACCTCAATCCCACTTCGGAAACCTTTACCGGATCAATAGTATTGGCTAAAAGCTCAGCTTTATCAGTGACTTTAATGCCGTCAATAAACTCCATACAGAGGATATTATTATTCGAAAAATCTTCATAGATCTTCGGAACATAAGTTTCTTTATTCCCTTTAAAGTTACGGGCAAACTGAAGAATATTGTCTTTTTCGTTGATCAGGGAAACTTCCTCCAGTAAAGATTTTTCAAAGGTGGAAATGGCCTGTTTCAGATTGAGTTTTTCACCAATTTCCGAATAAGCAGAAATTAATTTTTCCAGGTCCTTTATAAGTAACAAATCGTCTTCTATAATGGCCTGAACATCAGGTTTTTTAAACTTCAGAATCACGGGACTTCCATCCTTGAGAATGGCTTTATAAACCTGTGCAATAGATGCAGTAGCCAAAGGTTTTTTCTGAATTTCCTGAAAGTGGTCTTTGACTGATATATTGAATTCATTTTCGAGAATTTCCTCTACATCCATATCTATCACATCTACTTTATCCTGAAGCTTCTGAAGCTCCTGGATCAGTTCGGGCGGAAGAAGATCTTCCCTGTTGCTGAATGTCTGACCAAGCTTTACAAAGGTAGGCCCAAGCTCTTCCAATACCAGTCTGATTCTCTCATATACTGTTCCTTTGGAAATGATCTCATCCGGATCGGTGGAGATCTGCTCCTGCTTATTTCCGGTATTCATTCTTGCCAGCATATCTTTAAAGCCGTATTTGCTCAGTACGGAGATAAGTCTGGCTGATCTTTTCAGTTTTCTTTGCTGCTTGTCAAACATATATTTGTAAATAGTTGGTGCAAATTACTCCAAAAATTGTTCCTATTGGTGTTTTTAATTTGGATACCTATAAATGCTACCGGTAAAAACATTATGCGTGATAACAAATCACAAAAAAACCGCCAAAATATGGCGGTTATACTTTAACAATATTTTAATAAGGGATTAACCTACTACTTTAACATTGTCTGCTTCAGGTCCTTTTTTACCTTCTTTGATATCAAACTCAACCGTCTGACCTTCTTTTAGAGATCTTAAGCCTGAAGCCTGAATGGCTGAATGATGGCAAAAAATATCGTTTCCGCCTCCGTCTGGTGTGATAAAACCAAAACCTTTTGTCTCGTTAAACCATTTTACTGTTCCTGTCATTATTATTTATTTAAATTGATTAGTGAAGATAGTAATTTCAGCGGAATATCAAAAAAAAATGATAAAAATATTAGGAAAAAAATTTAAAGCAGGCTATTAAAAATATTTTTTTATATTAGTAGCCAACAAATTACAAGCTAACCTAAAAATATTAGAAAATGAAAAATTTACGTAACAACAAATTATCAAGAGAACAATTAAAAGGAATTTCAGGAAGTGGCATCATTATCGGCAACTGTTCAAATGAATGCTGCCCTACTGACGGAAGGCCAAGATGTCCGAGACTGATTTGTCCGGCAGTTATATGCCCACAGTAATGAACTTAAATATAGAGCAGATTCTTATCTGCTCTTTTTTATTTTTAATCCAGATTAAACCATAAAAAAACCCTGCCCAACGGACAGGATATTCTATTTAAATATATTACTTACCTGAGATAGGTTTCATAAAGGTCTTTTCTACGGTCATTCATCACCTGTACAGAGCCATTATGGTGGAGATCTTTCAATAAATTAAGGTCAACATCTACAATGAGGGTCATTTCCGTATTAGGAGTTGCTTCTCCTTTTATCGCATTGGACGGGAAAGCAAAATCTGAAGGGGTAAATACAGCGGCCTGTCCAAACTGGATATCCATATTATTCACACCCGGCAGGTTTCCTACACATCCTGCAATCGCTACATAACATTCATTTTCAATTGCTCTTGCCGCTGCACAATGACGTACTCTGATGTAAGCATTTTGTGTGTCTGTAAGATAGGGTACAAAAAGAATTTTCATTCCCTGATCAGCGAGAATTCTCGGAAGTTCGGGGAATTCTACGTCATAGCAGATCACAAGACCTATTTTTCCACAATCGGTATCAAAAACTCTTATTTCGTTTCCGCCTTTCATTCCGTAATACTTTCTTTCGTTAGGTGTGATGTGAACTTTACGGTATTCGTCGATGCGGCCGTCTCTATGAAGCAGATAGCTTACATTATACAGATCATTCGTTTCACTCTCGAAAACAGGCATACTTCCTGAAATAATATTAACATTATAGCTGATCGCCAGTTCGGAAATTCTATTCTTGATTTCTTCACTAAGCTTAGCCAGCTCTATCATACTGTCTCTTTCCGAAAGCTTATTGAAAGGGGCCAGCAAAGGCGTGTTGAAGAGTTCAGGAAAGAGTACAAAATCTGATTTATAGTCGCCCATTACATTCACAAAAAATTCCACCTGTTCGTAGAAGGCATCAATATTTTTAAAATGTCTCATCTGCCACTGTACCAATCCCAGACGGATGATACTGTCCTGCATAGTATTAGGCTTTTTACTGTAATAAATATTATTCCATTGCAGCAAAACGGCGTTTTCCAGTGATGATTCATCTTCGGGAAGATATTTCTTCAGAATCTTTATGGGAAGGAAGTTATTGGAAAGCTGGAAAGACAGTACAGGATCGTAAATTTCCTTATCTCTTACTCTTCGGATGTATTCTCTTGGAGAAAGTTCGTCACTGTATTTATGGTAGTTCGGGATCCTTCCACCAAGAATAATGGACTTCAGATTAAGCAGTTCGCATAATTCTTTTCTGGCATCGTACAATCTTCTTCCCAGACGCAGCTCACGAAACTCGGGATCTACAAAAACTTCGATTCCATAAAGTACATTTCCGGTTGAAAGATGGGTATTGAAGGTATAATTTCCAGTAATATCCACATAAGTATGGTCATCCCCAAATTCATCATAGTTCACAATAATGGAAAGGGCTACGGCAGCCAATTTCCCGTCTACTGTAATGCATATCTGACCTTTAGGAAATATTTTAGTAAGTTTTTCGATGCTTTTTTTGGACCATATCGATTCTGACATTTGTGGATATGCACGCTTCATTGTTACTACCAGTTCATCATAATCCTGAACAGTCAGGGGTCTCGTTTCTATTTGCATTTGACGTAATTTTACCTAAATTTAGTGAAAAAATTTAACTTAAATCCTTACAGGAAAGTAGTTCACAATCATTTAAATTAATTTAACAGTGGATATTACTCAAAACATACAGGAAGCAATCAACTCAAATACAAATTGGAAGCACTCTGATTTCGAATCAGTAGTAAATGATTTGTCTTTGAATTATCATGTTGACATTGAAATAAATGCAGAAAAGTTCGGCGTTTTAAGTTCAGAAGAAAAAATCATAGGATATATTTGTTTAAATTATCCAATCATCTTCTTAGAAAACAAATTTTTACCAGAAATAAATTTTATTTTAAACAATTTTTGATGATATACAGTATATTATGGTCAATACAGTGCATGATCAATGCTTATCTGTAGATCCGGATATTTACAATACCTACTTTGATTATATGAATAATCTAGACGCTTTTTCCGCTGAAGACTTTTATTTTTATAATGTAAGTTAACAAAAAATCCCGCCAAAAGGCAGGATTTATATTTATAGTTAAAGTCAGAATTATTCCCACTCAATCGTTGCAGGTGGTTTGCTTGAAATATCGTAAGCTACTCTGTTGATTCCTCTTACTTCGTTGATGATTCGGCTTGAAACCGTATCTAAAAACTCGTAAGGAAGTCTGCTCCACGTTGCCGTCATAAAGTCGATGGTGTTGGCAGAACGAACGACTGCTGTGTATTCGTAAGTTCTTTCGTCTCCCATTACACCTACAGATTTTACAGGAAGTAATACAACAAAAGCCTGGGATACTTTTTCGTAAAGATCATTTTTGTATAATTCTTCGATGAAAATATCATCAGCTTCCTGAAGGATTTTCACTTTTTCGGCATCTACAGCGCCCAATACTCTGATTCCTAATCCAGGACCAGGGAAAGGGTGTCTGTGTACCAAATGATGTGGAATACCTAACTCCTCACCTACTTTTCTTACTTCGTCTTTGAAAAGTTCTCTTAACGGCTCTAATAATTCGAATTCCATATCTTCAGGAAGTCCTCCTACATTGTGGTGAGACTTGATTACTGCAGATGGGCCATTCACAGACTGGCTTTCGATCACGTCAGGATAAATGGTTCCCTGAGCTAAGAATTTAGCACCTTCAATTTTATGGGATTCTTCATCAAAAACGTGAATAAACTCGTTTCCGATGATCTTTCTTTTCTGTTCCGGATCGTCTACTCCTGCCAATTTTGAAAGGAATCTTTCTTTAGCATCAACCATTTTAATGTTCATATGGAAATGTTCTCCATAGTTATCCATTACTTTCTGGCCTTCTTCTTTTCTCAATAAACCTGTATCTACGAAGATACATGTTAGCTGATCACCGATCGCTTTATGGATTAAAACCGCAGCTACAGAAGAATCAACTCCTCCTGAAAGTCCAAGGATCACTCTGCTGTCTCCTACTTTTTCACGGATTTCTTCAACTGTTTTTTCGATATAATTCGTCAGTTTCCAGTTTTTTCCAGCATCACAAATGGCAAAAACAAAGTTTTCAAGCATTTTTCCGCCTTCTTCTGTATGAGAAACTTCCGGGTGGAACTGTACGCAGTAGATCTTTTTGTCTTCATTGGAAATGGAAGCCATTACTCCTGATTTTGCATTTAATTCAAAACCTGCAGGTAATTCTCCTACTTCGTCAAAGTGACTCATCCATACGATAGAATTTTGAGTAACTCCTTTGAGTAAAGAGCTTTCTTTAATGATGTCTAAATGAGCCTTTCCGTACTCTCCTTTTTCACCTTTGTTTACTTTTCCTCCTAAAAGGTGAGCCGTAAGCTGCATCCCATAACAAATTCCTAGGACAGGAATTCCCTGCTCATATAGTTCTTTTTCTACTAAGTGAGCATTTTCTGCGTTTACAGAGCTTGGTCCACCGGAAAGGATAATACCTTTTGGCTGTTTTGCTAAAATATCCTGTAAAGGGGTGTTGAAAGGAAGGATTTCAGAATATACACCCATCTCACGGATTCTTCTTCCGATAAGCTGGTTGTACTGTGATCCGAAATCTAATATGATAATACCGTTGTTCATTTTATAAATGATTTGTTTTTTAAATGATATCAGATGTCAGACATCAGCCATCAGATTTTAAGCCTGATATCTGAATCTTAGATCTGGTATCTAAATATTGACTGTTTTACAAAAAAAGACTTGGAAAGGTTCCAAATCTTTTTTCATGATTTATTTTAAAACTTTCCGATGTCTTCTCTGTAGAAGCCGTAATCGAAATGAATGTGGGCTGCATCTTCGTATACCTTTTTGCGCGCATCGTCATAAGTAGCTCCGGTAGCTACCACGTTCAGAACCCGTCCTCCGTTGGAAACCACTTTGTCGCCTTTTCTTACTGCACCTGCATAAAGAAGTTTTGAATGTTTCAGTTTGTCCTCGCCTACAATTTCGTATCCTGTTTCGATATTTCTAGGATAACCTCCTGAGCACATCACAAGACATACCGCTTTTTCGTCTTTAAACTTAAGCTCGATGTCTTTTCCATCCATACAGTCCTGAATCACATCAAGAAGATTGTTCTCCATTAATGCCAACAATACCTGAGTTTCAGGATCTCCGAATCTCATGTTGTATTCAAGAAGGTAAGTTCCGTTTTTAGTCACCATCAATCCGAAGAAAATCATTCCTTTGAAGCTGAATCCTTCTCCTTTAAGACCATTGATGGTAGTTTGTAAGATATTTTTTTCAAAATCAGCGTAGTGCTCCTGAGTAAACTCTGGGCTTGGGGCTACAGATCCCATACCACCGGTATTTGGTCCTGTATCACCGTTTCCGGCTTTTTTGTAATCTTTTGCAGCAACACAAGGGAAAATCTTTTCCCCGTTTGAGAATGCAATGATTGAAGCTTCAAAACCTTCTAAATATTCTTCAATAACCAGACGGATCCCGGCATCTCCATAAATTCTTCTGATCATGAAGTCGTGAATCGTAGCTTCGGCTTCTTCAAGGTTGTCACAGATGACAACACCTTTTCCACCTGCCAAACCGCTTGCCTTAACCACTAAAGGATACTGCTGTGTCTGAACATATTCTTTAGCATCATTGTATGAATCAAATACTACAGCTTTAGCCGTTTTGATATCATAGGTCTGCATAAATTTCTTAGAGAAAGCTTTACTTCCTTCCAGACTTGCTACTTTTTGGTTAGGACCGAAAACCTTAAGATCGTGTTTTTTAAATTCATCCTTCAACCCGGCTACAAGAGGTGCTTCAGGACCTACAATCGTAAGATCTATCTTTTCTTTGATAGCAAAATCTCTTAGTTCTTTAATCTCTGTTAAATGAACGTTTTTCCCTATTACATCGGTGGTAGCATTACCGTTAGCAAAAAACATTTTAGAAATTCTTGAGTCATTCTGAAGCTTTACTGCTAGAGCAGATTCTCTACCGCCTTCACCTATGATTAATATTCTCATACTTATTTATTATCTAGTCTATTTTACAAATATATAATTTTGAATGCTATAAATACAATCCTCAATTATTTTTTAATTCTATTTTAATTAATGTAGAAAATGTCTAACTCCGGTAAACATCATCGGGATACCATGCTCATTAGCAGCCTCAATGCTGTCTCCATCTTTTACACTTCCTCCTGGCTGGATGATTGCTTTGATTCCTTCCTTAGCGCAGAAATCTACCACATCACGGAAAGGGAAAAATGCATCAGAAGCTAAAACAAGATCTCCTGTGAATTTTTCTTTTGCTCTTTCGATGGCTTGTTCAGTAGCCCAGATTCTGTTCACCTGTCCGCCACCGATTCCAAAGGCCTGAATACCATTTGAAACAACAATAGCATTTGATTTTACATACTTCACAACTCTCTGGGAGAAAAGAAGGGCTTTTTTCTGCTCTTCTGAAGGCTGTACTTCTGTTACTACTTTGATATCGTCAGAGAAATGATTGTCATTATCCTGAACCAGGATACCACCATCGATCTTTACCCATGTTTGCTTGTCAGAAACAGGGTTAACGATTTTTATAATTCTTAGGTTTTTCTTTTTTCTTAAAACTTCAAGAGCTGCCTCATCAAAGTCCGGAGCCATTACAATTTCAAGGAAAGTTTTGTTCAGTTCTTCAGCTGTTGCTGCATCGATCTTGTAGTTCATTGCAACAATTCCGCCAAAAATAGAAACAGGGTCACATTCAAAAGTTTTCTGGTAGGTTTCCAATGCCGAAGTTCCGATCGCTACGCCACAAGGTGTAGAATGCTTCACTGCACAACATGCCATTTCTTCTTTAAACTCCGTTACTACTTTCCAGCAAAGGTCCATATCACGAAGGTTGTTGAAAGAAAGTTCTTTACCGCCCAGCTGTTGGAAATCTTTCATAGCCCCATTTTCAAATGTAGAAACGTAGTAAGCAGCGGTCTGGTGAGGGTTTTCACCGTATCTTAAATCTGATGCTTTTTTGTATGAAGCATTAAGATAGGTAGGATATTCTTCATCTAAAAGCATTCTTGAAATAGCACCGTCGTACGCTGAAGTAAGGTTGAATACTTTTCCTGCAAGCTTTTTACGGGTTTCGATGTACGTATCACCGTTCTGTTCCATTTCAAGCCTTACCGTTGCATAATCTTCCACATCAGTAATTACGGTAACCGAGTCGAAGTTTTTAGCGGCAGAACGAAGCATTGAAGGACCTCCGATGTCGATAAACTCTACTTTCTCATGTAAAGAAATGTCTTTGTTTACATTTTCAAAGAAAGGATAAAGATTCACGATTACCATATCGATCAGGTCTATTCCGTGTTCCTGAACGGTTTTCATATGCTCTTCATTGGAACGGACTGCTAAAAGACCTCCGTGCACTTTCGGGTGAAGGGTTTTCACTCTGCCGTCTAACATTTCAGGGAAATTGGTTACCTCATCGATCTGAATGGGATTTAAACCAGCGTCTTTCAAATGTTTGAACGTTCCTCCTGTAGAAATCAACTCATAATTCCGGGCTTCCAAGAACTGAGCGAACTCGATCAATCCGCTTTTGTCAGAAACACTGATTAAAACTCTCTTTTTACTCATTTTACTTTCAATTTTTTACTTTTTACAGCTATTTCAAACCGTAGCCCGGTCTTTCACCCCCGGTCTTACTTTTATTTACTTAGATTTCTTCTTTTTAATGTAACAATGGATCAATGTAACGGTCTAGCAATATTATAATGGGTATAATTGGTACATTGTTAAATTGTTATATGATACATTATTATTTAATTTCCCAAGACTTTATTGATCGCTTTTGGAAATATCTCATATTCAATATGGTGAACTTTCTCTGCTATTGTTTCGGGGGTATCTTCCGCTGTTACTTCAAATGATTTCTGAAGAATGGCTTCTCCTTCATCTATTCCCGGGGTTACAAAATGTACAGTAGCTCCGCTTTCTTTTTCCCCAGCTTCAATCACCGCATGATGAACATGATGTCCCCACATTCCTTTTCCTCCAAATTTTGGCAGTAAAGCAGGATGGATATTGATTATTTTTCCGCTCCAATTTTCACAGAATTCAGATTTTAAAATGGATAGAAATCCTGCCAATACAATAAGATCTGTATTTTTTGGAACCACATTCGCCAATTCACTGCTGAAATTCTTTCCTCTTGGGATCAGAATATTTTCTATATGATGTTTTTTTGCTCTTTCAAGACCGTAACATTCTCTGTCTGCCACTACCAGAGATACTCTTGCATTTTGGATCTCTCCACTTTCGATGGTATCTATGATTCTCTGCAGATTGGTTCCGGACCCTGAAACGAGTACAACGATGTTTTTCATATTATTAATGTAACAATGTATCAGTTTAACAATGTAACAATGGATTTAATTGGTACACCGGTACATTGATCAACTGTTATATTGCTAAATTTATTTTTTCGCTTCCCTCTGTGATCTCACCGATTTCGTAAGCATCATCTAAAAGGTGAGTAATTTTTTCGGCATGTTCTGCATCTACTACGATGATCATCCCCACTCCCATATTGAAGGTTCCGTACATTTCTTCACGGCTTACTTCTCCTCTTTTTTCCAGCTCAAGCATGATACTTGGAATCCTTACTTTTGAAGCATCAATAGAAGCACATAAACCTTCAGGAATAATTCTTGGAACGTTTTCGTAAAGACCTCCACCTGTAATATGGGCAATACCGGCCACTTTTACTTCTTCCAATACTTTATGGATGTCTTTGTAATATAATCTTGTAGGTACTAAAAGAGTCTCGTATAAAGGTTTTCCTTCAAATTCTTCTTCAAAATTCGGGAATACTTTTCTTACTAATGAAAATCCGTTAGAGTGAAATCCTGAGCTTGGTAATGCGATAATCTTATTTCCTGCCTTGATTGTAGAACCGTCAATGATCTGATCTTTTTCAACGATTCCTACGCAGAATCCGGCAACATCGTAATCTCCAGGCTTGTACATTCCCGGCATTTCAGCAGTTTCACCACCAATCAATGCACAGTTGTTGTCCTTACAAGCTTTCACCATTCCAAGAACGATCTCTGCAGCAATCTCTGAATCAAGCTTTCCGCAAGCCAGATAATCTAAGAAGAATAGAGGTTTTGCACCATGGCAAAGGATATCGTTGGCACACATTGCAAAACAGTCGATCCCGATAGAATCGTATTGTTTGGTATCCAAAGCTACTTTCAGCTTCGTTCCCACTCCGTCTGTTCCTGAAACAAGCACAGGATTTTTATATCCTCCGATCTCATAAAAAGCTCCAAAACTCCCTAAATGATTCAATACATTTGAGTTGTGGGTTTCGCCTACCGCTTTTTTGATCTTGTCAACCGTTTTGTATCCTTCTTCTTTGTCTACGCCTGCTGATTTGTAAGTGTTGCTCATGTTTAATAATTTTATTAATGTAGCAATGTATCAGTTTAACAATGTAACAATCATCTTGTTAGGAAAACCAAAAACTGGTATATTGATACATTCGTATATTGCTACATTTTATTTCTATAATTACTTTTTATATCGATTTTAGAAAATAAAAAAGCCGACAATCTTGGTAGATTATCGGCCGTTATTTTATCTCAGAATTTCAGAGCCCACAGTTTTCCCTTTTTCGGAGAAACATTCTTTAAAAGTGGTCTGAATTTTCATCTTTTTTCTTTTTGCAAAAATAGTAATTTTAAATTAATATCCAAACTCTATTTTTCAAGGATCGTTTCAATGGCTGCAATCTTTTTAATCTTGTCTTTTAATTCGTTATCTTTCTCTTCATTAGAAATCTTTTGTGCAGCTTTATCAAAGTTGTCATTAAAGAAAGGAAGAGAGAAAGTTTCCACAATATTTCCACCATGGAAAGGGAAACGCTTGGAAGCAGCTTCTAACACTCCTGCTCCGCCTCTTCCTCCCGGGGATGTGGACATCAGCAACATAGGTATTTCATTCCATACGGTTCTATCTTTGATTCTGGATACCCAGTCGAAGACATTTTTGAATGCTGTAGAGTACGTTCCGTTGTGTTCCGGTAATGAAACCAAAAGAAGACTGGCGCCGTCTATTTTTGCCGCAAAATCCTTTGCTTCCTGAGGAACTCCTCCTGCCAATTCTCTTTCATGCTTATAAATAGGCATTTCAAAAGGGTTCAGGTCTATTACTTCTATTTCTGCATTTTCAAAAAGTGATGAAGCATAGGCCACCAACTGTCTGTTCATTGAAGCTTCTGAATTGCTTCCTGCTATTGCTAAAACTTTCATTGTTCTTTATCTGTTTTTAATGTACAAATTTAAATTTTTATTTAAGATAAGCCGGTAATTCCATCGGTACTTCCATTAATAAGATCTCGGAGTCTTCCACAGCTTCGATGTTAAAGCTTTGGGTATCCCAGATGCCCAATCCGTCTCTTTCATTCAGAATTCTGTCTCCTACTTTTGCACTTCCTTTAAGAACAAAAGCATACACCCCATTTCCTTTTTTATTAAGCATATAATTTTTGCCGTTCCCTGCCTTGAAGTTTGCAATATTAAACCATGCATCCTGATGAATCCAGACTCCGTCATCATTTTTATTAGGAGATAAGATTTGTTGGAAACCATTAATTTTCTCACCTTCTTTGATGCTTTTCTGATCATATCTAGGCTCTACATTCTGTTCTTTAGGAAACACCCAGATCTGCAGAAATTTCACTGCTTCATCTTTATTTTTGTTGTATTCGCTGTGCATTACTCCGGTTCCCGCACTCATTACCTGGATCTCTCCTTTCTTGATAACAGCAGTGGTTCCCATTGAATCTTTATGTTCCAGGTCTCCTTCCAATGGGATAGAAATAATTTCCATATCCCTGTGTGGATGTGTCCCGAATCCCATTCCTTGTGAAACGGTATCGTCGTTCAATACTCTCAATACTCCAAAATTCATTCGGTCTTTATTCTGATAATTGGCAAAACTGAATGTGTGGTAGCTGTTTAGCCAACCATGGTCTGCGTGACCTCTTGAATCTGCTTTATGATATACTGTTTTCATTGTGATTTATTTATGGTACAAATGTAGGGGATATGGGTGTTTGAAAATGTTGATGTAGGGTAAGAAAGGATTTTAGGGTTGTTTTTGGTTAAACACAAGGCGCAAGATTATTACTCTTTGGATATTTTTAAGGCGCGAGGATTCATCAAAGATAAAATTTATGGGGATATTGATTTCTGGAATGCATTATTTTTTATCTCGTGCGGATTTTGCGGATTAAGCAGATTTGTTAATGAACATTTATTTAGCTTTTCCAGTTATTTCTGTCTCTATTGGGGTTCCGAAGATATGTTTGCGGTGGTTTTCGCCCCAATCTTTTAGAGATTCTACAACAGAATGTAAGGTATTGGTATATGGTGTAGGGTAATATTCTATGCTTACGGGATACGTGTCTTTAACGATTCTTTCGACAAGACCGTTTTGTTCCAATTCTTTTAATTCTTTGGCTAAAACTTTTGATGTAAGCTTTGGAATACTCCTTTCAATTTCTGTAAACCGCTTATTTCCTGCATTTAAAGAAATAATAATCTGGAGTTTCCATTTTCCATTAATAACATCTAAAGTGTCCCGGACAGGCTTTAATGCCTGCATACAATCTTTATGATTATGTTGCTTTTCCATTTTTCTCACTTTCCTTTAGGTAACTGCTATACTTTGGAAAGTAAATTTACAATAATTTTGGCATTAATAAAAACGAAAAAATTTAAACAAAATGGCAAACATTTTAAATATCCAAACCAGCATCAGCGGAGAAAACTCTGTCAGCAACAAGCTTTCTCAGGTAGTGATCAATCAATTATTGGATAAAAATCCTGAAAGTAAAGTTACTGTCCGTGATCTTGCTTTAAATCCTATTCCCCATCTGGAAATTCATCATTTCAGTGCCTCCAGGATTCCGGATGAAGAAAAGAACGATGAACAGAAGGAAGCTTCAAAATATTCTAAGGAAGCATTGAAGGAAATTCAGGAAGCTGATATTATCGTTATTGGTGTTCCTTTTTATAATTTCACATTTCCTTCCACTTTAAAATCATGGATCGACAGTATTGCAGTTGCCGGAAAAACATTTTCTTATGCTGACGGAACACCAAAAGGTCTTCTTGAAAACAAAAAATTATATTTAAATTTTGCTGTTGGCGGCATTTATGAAAACGGACTTATCGAGAATATGGAGCATTATTTAAGAACTTTATTTGGCTTCATTGGGATTACTGATGTAGAAGTTTTCAAATCCCAGGGAATGATGATTCCTCAATTGAAAGATGAAAATTTTTCTAAGACTGTTGCGGAAATTGAAACAGTTCTGGCGTAGATAGTGAATTGTCAATGGTGAATTTGTATCAAGCATCATTGACAGTTTTACTTTCTCTTAAGAATCAAGAGCCAAGAACCAAGAGCCAAGACTTCAGATATATTAGACAATACTCGTTAACTTAACTACTACGAACGAGCAACCAGCAACTAACAACACTTCTCAACTCATTTACTCTAAACCTCTCAAACACTCCAACTTTCAAACCCTATACCTCAATTTCTATTCACTTTAAAAGGCTTCTTTTATTTTGGAGTTTCTCTTTAAATAGAAAAGTAAAAGGCAGATAAGAATCATACAAACAATTAGAAATTGGAAAATAATGTTGGTTTGATTTGATAAACTTCCCAAAACATTGGTAATAATTCCTGTTCCCACTTGGTTGGCAGCCATCAGGTACCCGGAAACTACTACTGAGAGTGTAGGAAATTCTACTGTTCCCCAGCCAATAGATCCCGGAAATATACTTCCCATAAAAAATCCAATCAAAAACATCATTAATACAATACTATTTACATTTGGGTATAGCAGTAAGAATAAAAGCAATCCGGCTACGATTAAAGGTGAAAAAAGGAACAAATAAGAAAGATCTTTGTTTTTTGAAAAAATCCCAAAAAGCAAACGGTTTAAAGCCATTCCTCCCCAAAACAGGGATAATCCCAGACTGGCTTTGTTATTATCAAGTCCCTGATTTTTAAGAATGATGGCTCCAAAGCTGCCAAACGTTCCTTCAGTACAGCCATACAGAACAATTGTTACAAAAAACAGCCATAATTTTGGCGGAATCTTAAAATGCCCGGGAAGCTCGAAAAACGTTTCTTTCTCCAGTTTCAATAATAAAAAAGCCGTGAACGCCATGCTTACTAAAATAAATATGCATCCGGGAACATACATCCAGTTTCTTACATTTCCTATCAGATTCATCATCAGTGGAGCGGTAGATGTTCCTAAACCAACCAGAAACTGCAGGATCAGAATGGCTGAAGATTTATTATTTTCAAATAAACTTGCCGCCAGTGGATTCAAAGTGGTGATGCAAAGTCCAAAACCAGAACCCGTAAATGCTACCAAAATCATTAATACCGGAAATAACAAGGATGAATCATTGATGAAAAACTGAAGCGTCCACAAGACTCCGGTCGATATAATCATCAATAATAATCCAATAGCCAAAACAACTTTTGGGCCCCATTTATTAACCAAAAACGGAGCTCCAAGGCAAGAAATAATAATACAGATCACTTGGGGAATAAATAAATTTCCAAACTGTGAGGATAAAAGCCCAAAAAGGGAGGAATCTGTAAAAGCTGTCCCCAATGCCGGAAATACAACAAAATTAACTCCGGTAAAGAAAGCTAATAAAAAGACGATAATAATTTTGGCTAGTTTGGAATTCATGATGTCAAAATATGATTTTTAAGATGATCTCCTACCCTCAATGCCATTGCAATAATGGTAAGAGCTGGATTTACTGCACCACTGGAGACAAAAAATCCGCCATCAACGATGTATAAATTTTCAAGATCATGTGTTTTGCAGTAGGTGTCTACTACCGATGTTTTCGGATCTGTTCCCATCTTAGTCGTTCCGTTCTGGTGAGCGGGTGAGGCAATATCCATTCCTTTGCTGAAATAAATTCCTTTAAACAAAAAGCTTTCAAATTTTCCTGAAGCTTTCAATGCTTTGATGAGTTCGGATTTCAGGAACTGATGTCCTTCTTCATTATTGGAACTGTAGCTGATTTTAATCTGTCCGTTTTCTACCGTCACCCTGTTTTCAGGATCCGGAAGATCTTCTGAGGTAAGCCAGAAATCAACGGCGTGTTCAGCCATTAATTCAAAAGTAAAGCCAGGCGCTGCCACAGGACTATCTGCTTTAATCTGATGCTCATCTGATTTTCCCAGCATCTGAATATGCCCCAAAGGAAAGTCATATCCTCTATTGGCGTGATAAAAATCATTAATCCCAAAAGTTTTTCCGAACTTAGTAGGATTGGGTTTCGTATATAAAGCCACTAAAGCGGTATTCTGGTGAAACATGTAATTCCTTCCAACCTGATCTGAAGTATTGGCAAGGCCATTGGGAAATTTTTCATTTTTACTTTCCAAAAGCAATGCTGCTGAATTAATAGCACCGGCGGAAAGTATCACCAGATCTGCGCTCAATGTTGTAGTCTTTCCATTTTGTTCTGTTACAATTCCGGAAACCTTGGTTCCTGAATCATCGGTATTGATTTTTACTACCTTGGTATTGGTCATCAATTCTACATTGGAATATTGTAAAGCTTTCGCCAGCGAACAAAGATGAGCATCGCCTTTTCTCTCGGCGGCATCGGGAAATCCGTCAAAACGATCTAATGTATACGGCGCATTTGCTGCTTCATGAGTTTTAAAATTAACTCCAACCGGTAATTCAAAAGGATGTAAACCGTAATCAAGCAATTCATCAACGATTTCCTGAATTCTCGGCTCATGAGGTAAAGGCAGATGAGGATATGGTTCTGCATCAAAAGATTCTGTTGGATCTGAACCTCTTTTTCCATGAACATGGAACAGTTTTTCTGCTTCAAGGTAGTAATCTTTTAAATCCTGATATTGAATTGGCCAGGCTGGTGAAGTTCCGCCGTAATGTTTTATTTCTTTAAAATCTTCTTCTCTTAAACGAAACAAGGCCGCTCCGTAAAACTTGGTATTCCCGCCTACATTATAATGCATTCCGGGGCGAAATGGTTTTCCATGCTTATCCAGCCATAATTCTGTTGTCGTATATTTGTTTTTCTCAAAAACTTCTACAGAATCCCAGTTTTCTTTTTCTACCGGCACATAATCTCCTCTTTCTACAACCAAAATCTTTTTCCCGGTGTCTGCAAGCTGATACGCCATCGTTGCTCCACCCGCTCCGCTTCCTATAATGATAATGTCATACATTTTTTACTATTTTAATCTATCTCAAGGTAAAGAATTAAAGGATGGAGCAGCTTAATAAAAAATTAAATTTCAATTGATTGTATAAATAAAAGAGTGGTTAGTCATTGATGAATTTTTATTGCACGAATGTTTCTTAAGCTTTGATAAAGGTCTTCCATACTATTATATTTAAAGCGAATTTTTATTCAATTTTAGATTTGTTGGTAAGCGCAGAGGCGCAAGAGTTTATTCCAGTTGTATGTTTTAGGCGTAAGGATTATTTTCGATAAAATTGTTTGGGTACAGAATAAACAATCTTGAATTTGAAATTTTGGCTAAAGCCATTATTGAAGTGATTTATTAAAAAAAAGCGGGCTAAAGCCCGCTCCTATTGAATTTCTATCGTTATCTGCTAAGTTATAAGCGTATAAGTCATTTAGACTGCCATCATCTAAATTCTAACCTCTGATATCTAACTTCTATATTTTAAAAATGCACCTGTTTGATCTCCTCTTCTATTTCCTTAGGCGTTTCGTCTTCAGATTGTACGAAGATTATGGTAACAACCGCTCCAATGAGCATACAGACACCACCGACTACAATATAATCTATGGCATAATTTCCAAAGATATTGCTTACAATAGTTCCACCAAATAATCCGTTGATAATCTGCGGAATAACAATAAAGAAGTTAAAAATTCCCATATACACTCCCATTTTATGCTGTGGAATGACTTCAATAAGCATCGCATAAGGCATTGCAAGAATACTAGCCCAGGCAAAGCCCAAACCTATCATTGATATCCATAAAAGGTTGGTATCTTTAATAAAATACATAGAAATCAAACCTAGCCCACCACATAACAGTGCTAATGCATGAGTTTGTTTTTTTCCAATCTTTTTTGCAATTGGGGTGAGTAAGAATGCGAATGGAATAGCCCACAAGTTGTACATTCCGAATAGTTTTCCAGTGAGATCTCCTGCATTATTAAACGCTTTTGAATGGGTATCTTGAGGAGAAAGTCCAAAATGGTGTGTAGCCAAAGCACTTGTAGTAAATACCCACATGGTAAATAAGGCAAACCATGAGAAAAACTGCACTGCACCAAGCTTTTTCATTTGCGCCGGAATTCCTGCAAAATCTTTAAAAATATCAGTAAATTTTGAAGGTTCCTGAGGAGTATCTTTTGCATCTTCAAATGCTGCAAATTCCTCCGGAGAATATTCTTTAGTTGTAAAAATAGTATACAATATGGTCAGCAATAAAATGCCGGCTCCAACGTAAAATGAATAAATAACATTATCTGCCACAAAACCTGCAGGCGCTTCATTGGAAACTCCCAGGGAAGTCAGTATGCTTGGAATATATGATCCAACTACAGCTCCTATTCCGATCAGAATGGTCTGAACTGAAAACCCTAAGGTTCCCTGATGTTTTGGAAGCATATCTCCTACCAGCGCCCTGAACGGTTCCATCGCAATATTAACAGACGCATCCATCATCGCCAGAAATACAACAGCCAGCAGGAGTGCATTAGCGGCAAATAAATGGGTTACTGTAGCTGCATTGGGAAGAAGTACCAGCCCGAGAGCACATAAAACCGCTCCAATTAAAAAGTAGGGTTTTCTTCTTCCCAAGGGGCTCCAGGTATTGTCTCCCATATGTCCGATAATTGGCTGAACGATGAGTCCGGTGATGGGTGCAACCAGCCAGAACCATGAAAGCTCATGAACATCAGCCCCTAAATTGGCTAAAATTCTGCTCGCATTTCCATTCTGTAGGCCGAAAGCCATCTGGATTCCCAAAAAACCCATACTCATATTGATAATCTGAGGCATGGTAAGGTTGGGTTTTATTCTTCTTGATAAAGTACTGTGCGGTGGATTCATTTATTTTTGTGTCTTTAACTGTTGAATTAATACATCTTCGATTGGTGCTTTTTCCACAACAACTTTATCTACAACATCATTAGGAACGGTTACAGAAAGTACATACTGTTTTACCTTCCAGGCTCCGTTTATTTTTTCTACAACGCCTGAACCTCTGCAGATTTTCATCTGAGTGTCTAAAAGCTCGTCAAACCAAGCCAGTTTACCGTCTTTACTGAAGTAGATATTTCTTTTAAGGGAAGTAAAGTTCCAGGTTTTCTTTTTGTCGAAATGGGGTTTTGCCCAAACCATAAAAGCTTTTTTGTCCCAAACTTCCGTCGCATCGGTACCGATAAAGGTAGATTCATCTGCGAAATAATTGAAGTAGGTATTGAAGTCTGCTTTTGCTGCAGCTCCATTGAAACCGTCGAGCATCGTTTCTATTTCTGATTTATCTTTTTCAAATTTTGTACCGTTGGATTGAGCTTTGATTGCTGTAAAGCCGAATATTAAAAGCATCCAAGTGCAGATTAGTGTTATTCTTTTCATTGTATAATAATTATTTTTGGAGTTCAATAATCAATGAGGTTTTTGCGGGAACAGTCAAGCTGTTTTGTATAGAAAATTCTTTTCCGGAAATTACATCTTTTCCTTTTGTACTATCACTCAAAGATTCAGCAAAACGCTTTAAGCTAAGTGTCTGTTCTTTATCACTGTTATTTACAACTACCATTACACTTTCTTTTTCATTGTAGCGGAAATAAACGTATACATTATTTTCCGGTGCGTAATGTTTTGTTTTTCCGGTGTGGATAACGGTTTTATTTTTTCTCCAGTTCAACAGTTTTTTTGTAAAATCAAAATAGTCTTTCTGAATGGCAGTTCTGCCATTTTCGGTAAAGGCATTCTGCTTATCATCTTTCCATCCTCCGGGAAAATCCCTGCGAATGTCGCCGTCTCCCACTGTTTTACTGCCCTGCATTCCTATTTCGTCTCCATAATAAATTTGCGGAATTCCTCTCATTGTCATGATCATCGAAAGTACAAGCTTGTATTTTCCAACATCACCTTTAAAATCATCATTTATTCTGTTTACATCATGGTTTCCAACTAAAACCAGCAGATTGTTAATATCAGGATATAAAAAATCGTTGGTCAGTACATCATAAATTCTTACAACTCCTTTGTCCCACTCTTCTTTTGATTCATTAACTGCGGTGGCCATGATATCATGTAAGGGGAAATCCATGACAGAAGGTAAGTATGAATTAAATCCTTCAATTACTCCCACTTTACTGTCTTTCTGCCAATAGGCAATATGAGCAGGACTGTGCATTAAGGTCTCGCCTACGATATTAAAATCAGGATATTCATTCATCACCCGTTTTGTCCATTCTGTAACACCTTTTCGGTTATTATATGGGTAGGTATCTACACGGATTCCATCAAGGTTTGCAGATTCCGTCCACCAAATTGCATTTTGCACCATATAATTTACTACCAGGGGATTGCTGTCATTCATATCCGGCATTGTGGTATCAAACCAGCCGTTTACACAGCCTTCTATATCAGACTCCGAAGCATTTGTGTCAAAATGGGCAGCCTGGCGGTAATTGCTTCTTTTAAATCCTTTTTCGCCATCATTCCAATAGTGAATCCAGTCTTTAGAGGGTAAATCCTGGATCATCCAGTGATGTAACCCCCAATGGTTCGGAACAAAATCCATAATGAGTTTCATATCTCTCTTGTGAAGCTCATCAGAAAGGCGGTAAAAATCTTCATTAGTCCCAAAACGTGAGTCTATTTTATATAAATCACTTGAGGCATAACCGTGATAAGAGTAAGTTTTTTCATTATCCTCAGTCAAAGGAGTTGACCAAAATGTTGTGGCCCCAAGCTCTTTCAGATAATCTAAATTCTGAATAATACCCTGCAAATCTCCCCCATGTCTTCCTCCATCGAAATTTCTATTGGCTTTTTCAAAAACATCGGGCTGGCTGTCATTTTTGGGGTTTCCGTTGGCAAAACGATCCGGAACAACAAGATAAATTACATCCGAGCTGTTAAATCCTTTTCTGTTGGCAGAATTTGCACTTCTCTGTTTGAGTTCATATGAATAAGAATCGATGGTTTTATTCTTATTTTTAATATTGATTTTGAATTTCGGAACGCTGATTTCATTGGTATTTACCGTAAGAAAAACATAATTCGGATTTTCAACTTTCTGAATATTTTTTACTTTGATTCCATCTGAAAGCTCAATTTCATTATTGGCTATATTTTTTCCATAAATTAAAATCTGAAGTTCAGGATTTTTCATTCCCTTCCACCAAAAAGCAGGTTCTACCTTCTGTATCTGGGCAAAAGCTAAGGCAGCTGCTGACAGAGCAAAAATTGTATATATTTTTTTCATTTATAATTATATTTTGAGGTCAGTGTGTTTCATATTTTAGTCAGTGATTGGGTTTAAAAAGCTATGCCCCGGCCATTTTCCGAATGTATAATGAACCGGGGCATAACCAATTTATGAATTAAATTTTAATTGACTGGCTTAACAGAAACTGCGAAACCGCCGCTTCTTGCCATTTTGAAATTCAATTTAGATTTGCTGGTAATCTGTTTTTTGTAGATGTTATAGCTTTGAGGATTATCAATATAATCTGCATCTTTACCATCTTCATATACTGTTACCTCATATTTTTTCCCTTTATCCAGAAAAGAAAAATCTACGGTGTATTCACGTTTATTTTCATCGGTAATACCTCCTACAAACCAATTATCGGTACCTTTTGCTTTTCTGGCTGTGACTACATAATCTCCCGGCTCCGCAGATAAAATTTTGGTATCATCCCAATCTGCTGCAACATCTTTGATAAACTGGAATGCATCCATATGCTTTTTGTAGTTTTCAGGAAGATCCGCTGCCATTTGAAGCGGCATATACATCGTTACATATAAAGCAAGCTGTTTGACCAATGTAGTTTTTACAAAACGTTTATCTCCAGGGAAATAATAGTCTAATTTAGTCTGGAAAATTCCCGGTGTGTAGTCCATAGATCCACCCATCCATCTTGTGAACGGAAGAACCGTTTGGTGATCCGGTTTGTTTCCTCCGAATGCTTCATATTCTGTTCCTCTGGCTGCTTCTGCAGAAATATAGTTAGGATACGTACGGCTTTCTCCTGTAGGACGCACAGATTCGTGGGAATTGACCATAATTTTGTACTCGTTTGCTTTCTCTGCAATTCTGTAGAAATGGTTGATGGTCCATTGGGAATAATGGTGTTCTCCTCTTGGAATAATATCACCTACATATCCTGTTTTTACAGCATCGTAACCATATTTATTCATCAATTGGAAGGCTTTATCTGACCATCTTTCGTAATTCGTGGCAGAACCAGAAGTTTCGTGGTGCATAATCAGCTTAATTCCTTTTGAATGGGCATAGTCATTCAGCATTTTGATATCAAAATCCGGATATGGTGTAATGAAATCGAAAACAAATTCTTTGGAATGGCCAAACCAGTCTTCCCAACCTGTATTCCAACCTTCAATAAGCAATCCTTTGAAGCCGTTTTCAGCCGCAAAATCGATATATTCTTTGACTTTAGTATTGTTGGCGGCGTGTTTTCCGTTCGGTGTCAGTTTTGAGAAGTCGGTTTTGCCCAGGTGAACATTTTCTGCGGTAGAATAAGCCCACTGTGATTTTCCGATAATCATTTCCCACCATACTCCCATATATTTCGTTGGGTGAATATAGGAAGTATCAGTATATTTTGTAGGCTCATTCAGGTTGAAGATCATTTTAGAATCCATTACCTCTTCTGCTTTTGGCGAAACGACAATAGTTCTCCAGGGCGTTACAGAAGGTGTCTGAATATAACCTTTTGCTCCCTGTCTGTCTGCAGTAAGGTGTGTCTTGAATTTAAAATTCTGAGCATCCACTTCCAGATGAGAAGCAGGATAATCTAACACAGCAGCTTCTGCCACATTTACATATAAAGGATCTTTGCCTTCTTTTTTAAGCATTAATGGAGACTGAACTGCATTTTTAACTAAAGTCTGTGATGCATTGGCATCGAATGCTTTGTCCCATTGTGCAGGAATTTCAGAGATTTTTGTTTCCTGATATTGGTATTCCTGGGAATCATAATCTGCAACGATCCACCAAGCTTTCATATCGGTTGGAAAATCAATTTCAGAATCTTCTTCCCTGATGACAAAATAATTCAGATTTTTCTGTTGTGGAAATTCATATCTGAATCCAAGACCATCATTAAACAGTCTGAATTTCACCACAATGCTTCTGTCTGTAGAAGCCTGGTCCAGCGTAACCGCAAGTTCATTGTAATGATTGATATAGTTTTTCTTTTCACCTAAAACCGGCTGCCAGGTTTCGTTTTTAGCATCACGTTTTTCGTCTGTTTTCGTGAACCCATTGTTCAGATCAAATTTAGCATCTTCCGCTTTTGCAATTTCTGAAGCGAATTTGATAGCTGAGTCTTTAAATAATCGTAATCCCAGCTTAGAATCTTCCACCACAACGGCACCGTTATATTTAAGGTTGTAATAAGGTACTCCCTGTTTCAACTGAAAGTTCATTTCAAACTTTCCATCCGGCGATTTCAAAGACTGTGCATTAACACCTGCGAACATCATTGAGAGCAAAAGCGCTCCAACTGTAATTTTCTTCATAATGACTATTTATAATCTTAAAAATAAATAAAGTGCTGCGGTAAAGCAACACTTTATCTGCTTAATTGTTCTATTTTACAATTTTGTAACCGTTAACTTGTAATAGGCTGAATTATGAAGATCCAATTCTATTTTATAGTTTCCTGCCTGTGAAACTTTATATGCAGGATCTCCTGTTACTGTATTCTCTGAACTTAAATAAGACTGAACAGCAGTTCCTGAAGCCAAAGTCTGATCAGCATCTTTTGGTTGGAACTTCATTGCCCAATCATCATTGGCTCTGAATTTAAATACTCCGGTATTGGATAATACAATTGAATTGATCACAAAAGTTTTGGTAGCAGGGTTATATACCAAATCGGTATCTGATCCCCAACCTGTAGGTGTGGCATCTCCAATAATTCCAAAGTTTGCCAATACGGAAGAATAAGTATTTGTGGCCCAGTTTACTTTAACATAATAAGTTCCTGCAGCAGTAGCTTTTATATTGTCACCATCAGCTTTCAGTTTTCCTGTCTTGGTCCCATCATCCCCTTTATTTCCCGGCCAGTCCTGATTGATCGCAAACTTATATTTTCCATCTTCAGCACCTGCAACGGTATTGATCCATATAAATCCTCTGTATTCATCATTCTTTCCAGGAGAGAACAAATTAGGTGAGTTGGCCGGAGTCCAGTTTGCATAACCTGCTGCTCCTGCATAACTACCAGGAACATTTATCTTAGGATATACCAAATCCGGATTTGGAGTATAGGGAGTTACCTTAAGCACAATTACATTGGAGTAAAAAGCTGCTGATCCCACTGAGGTTTTCAATCTTGCCTCGATATCATTTACTGCATCAGGAACAGCTCCGATACTGAACATTGCAGCATTCATTGTCGCATGAGTAACAGAACCTGATGTTACGTCATTGGAGAAATCAACAGTAGCGCTTTTTTTAAAATTATTGCCTTTAATTCCAAATTCTATTTGCTGGGAAGAAACTACAGCAATATTAAAAGTTGGTTTTGTCCAGGTAAAATTAATCACAGCATCATTGGCAATAAGCTCATTAAGAACTATCGTGCTTTTATCAGAAGAAATTTTAGCAGTTGTTGTTTCGTTAATCACTGCCTGATCTTCATCTTTTTCGCAGGAAATAACCAGCAAACCAATAAAGGCTATGGTTAATAATCTAAATATATGTTTCATTTTATAGTGTTTTTAATTAATATCCAGGATTCTGAATCAGATTAGGATTGGCTATAATATCTTTTGCCGGAATTGGATAAAGGTTTCTATATTCTTCTACACTTTTCCCATCTTTTATCCCTCCTTTCCATGGCCATAAATACGAGCCGCCCGTAAATTTACCGTAACGGATAAGGTCGGTTCTTCTTGTCATTTCCCAGCCTAATTCTCTTCCTCGCTCATCTAATATATAATCCGTATTTATTGAAGCGACTGTTAATGCTCCTGCACGTGTTCTTAAGGCATTTACATATCCAAGTGCTGTAGCTGCGCTACCTCCACTTCCTCCTCTCAAAGTAGCTTCTGCATACATAAGATATACATCAGCTAATCTGAAGATTGGAATATCTGTATCACAGAAATTTCCTGAAGCATCAGACCCTGGAGCTCCACTACTTGTCAGATTTTTAAATTTAATAAATCCATAGCCGTCTGTAAACACTCCCAGATCATTAATTTCTAAATTCTGCCCTGCAGTATAAAAATTACCTCTCTGATCAGAAGTTGATGCTGCAAATAAATTTACATATGCTTTTGTAGTCCTTAAGCCACCCCATCCTCCACTAACACCAAAATCAGAAGCAGGCATACTTCCACCAATACCTGCATGAATCAGATATGTCGTACCTCCTGATGTCTGAATATGAACTCCATCAAAGGCAATAGGAAAAATAACTTCCGGATTGTTTTTATCATTATCAGCAAGGAACAAATCTCCATATTTTGGTTTTAAGGAGTATCCTGCCTGTATTATTTTATTGCAATAGGTAATACAATCTGTATAGTGGTTTGATCCATTATAAACGTTCGAATTCAGATATAAACGAGCTAACAGAGCCCACGCCGCTGCTTTATCTGCTCTGCCATATACGTTTGCTTTAGGATCTTTCAGTTCTCCTGCCACTGCAAGTAGCTCACTTTCAACAAAATTAAAAAGTTCTGCACGCGTAATTCTTTTAGGTGGGTTTATAGATCCGGGAAGATATGTTTCATCGACAAAAGGAACATTTCCAAAAAGATCTAATGCATAAAAATAGGATAAAGCACGTAAGTATCTTACTTCAGCCCTCATATATTTAGCTTCTGTAAGATTAGCACCTGTAATATTATTTGCAGTCAATTTTTCATCGGTTACATTTCTTAGGAATTCATTACTTGTAGCAATTTGTGTAAAAAGTCTGTAATAACCTCCTTCTACAAATTCACTTGAAGAATCCCAGGTCATTTTATGCATTGTTTGAAGCGTTCCATCATTCCATGCTATTACTGCTTCATCCGTAGGCAATGTTTGTAAGGAGTATAAGATCCTTGTATACTGTGAAAAGTTTCCGTCAATACCGTTGATATCTGAGCTACCTCCATTCGCAGATTGTCCACCATTCGCAAATCCTCCATAGATTTTAGCCAGAGCCATTGGATAATTCTCAAAATTAGTAAAAACACTTGCGGAAGTGACATCCGTAATTGGCACCTGTTCTAAATCGTTAACACAAGAAGTTACAGTTAAAATACTTACTAAGGCTGCAACTGTTATTATATTTGTTTTAAATCGTCTCATTTTAATTAAAATTGAAAGTTAAATCCTAGTGAATACACCTTTGGCATCTGATAATATCCGTTATCAATATTTCCAAATACCTCAGGATCCACTCCTGAATATTTCGTAATTACAAACACGTTTTGAAGCATTGCATAAACTCTGATATTACTTCCTTTATAAAATACGTCCTTAAAATTGTATCCGGCATTAACATTATCCAATCTTAGGAAAGAAGCATTTTCAACAAAAATGTCAGAGAAGTATTGTGGGCTTGAAAATCTATAATCAGCTGTAGAAGTGTATACATTCTGTAAATAGTTATTAGTTGTCAATGACTGGATAGAACTATTTGAAGCAGCATTATTATAGACATAATTTCCCAATACAGCTCTGGCGCTCAAACCAATATCCCAATTGTTATGAGAGAATTTGGTATTAAATCCAATAATAGCATCCGGCTGTGTTGATTTATAATAATATCTGTCATTAACATCAATTTTACCATCAGCATTTCTGTCTACATATGCCCCATCTACTGGTTTTCCATTAGTATCATATACCTGTTGAAATACATAAAAAGCATTAGGCTGACGCCCTACAGTATGGGCCTGAATAGTATTATTCACTCCACCATCAATTCCTCCTACAAGAATTCTATAATTTGAATCTGCACCATTAATCAGTTTTGTAATTTTAGATTTATAATGTGTAGCATTAAATGAGACCTCCCAAGTCGTATTTTCTTTTTTGATAGGGATTACTGTAATAGATCCTTCTATTCCTTTTGTCTGCATATTACCTACATTCAAAAGATTATGGTTACTCAAATCACCTGCCGCAATTGGGGAGTCTACAATCAAATCTTTAGTATCTTTTTGGTAAACATCAATGGAACCTGTAATTCTATTTTTTGCAAAACCAAAATCAAGACCTGCATTCTTTGTTGTAGTGATTTCCCAACTTAAATTTGGATTGTAAATTTCAGGTCTCATCATATAGAAAAACTGGTCTCCGAATTGATATTGTGCTCCATCAGAACTCAAATTATATGCAGCATAAGACGGATAGTTTCTTGGTTTATTAGTATCCAAGGTAGGCAGTTCCTGCTGACCTGTTTTTCCCCAACCTGCCCTTAATTTTAAAACATTAATACCAGTCTCTTTCAGAAAATTTTCCTCATTAATCTTCCAAGCAACAGAGACTCCTGGGAAATTTCCCCAAACATTACTTGTTGTCCCGTTATAAAACCTTGAAGATCCATCTCTTCTAAGAGAAGCTGATACAATATATTTATTAGCTATTGTAAAAATACCTCTTCCATAGAAGGATAATAAAACATAGTTTGTTTCAAAATTATTAGTAGATGTATTTTGTCCTCTTCCTTTAAATGTAGTTGATCCAGGAATATTCGTACGGAAATCTTGATATGCATATCCTGCTGTAAGATCCACAGAAGTAGAGATCGCATTTATTGTTTTTAAGTAATTAAAATACGTTTCTAACAATTTATTCTTCTTCTCCATAGTATATTCATTGAATGTTCCCAAATCACTCATTCCTGGTCTATAGAAAGGACTTACAGTCTTTGCTCCATTACTTTTAGAATAATCATAACCAGCATTAACGTTAAAATGTAAGTCCGGTAAAAAATGAAACTTATAATCCAACTGGATATTTCCTAATCCTCTCCATACTGAAGATACATCACGAATACCATATAGAAGGCCTAAAGGGTTGGAAGTTCCATTTACATTCAAGCCGGTCACTAAGTTATTAGGGTCTGTCCACTCGTAATATCCTCCATAATTTGAATTTCCTGAATATACAGGTTGTGTAGGATCAAAGTAAGTGGCCGCTCTAATAGCTCCGCCATCAGAAAATCTATTATCAGTAAAGGTTCCTTTTGCATTGATATTCACTGATAAATGATTGTCAAAAAACTTTGGATTTAAATTTAATCCAACTGAGGTTCTTCTGAATGAGTTGGTTTTAACAATACCGTTTTGATCATTGTATCCCAATGATAGACGGTAAGGTAACCATTTAACACCTCCTGAAAAGGCTAAATTATTATCAGTCCCCCAAGCTTTTTGATAGATCTGGTCCTGCCAGTTTGTATTTGCTGTTCCTAGTCGCGGAGCATTCACCGCAACTGCAGCACTGGTTTGTGCCATTTCATTTACAAATGATCTGTATTCGTCTGCATTCAGAACATCTACATTCCCCATTTTTGTTGAAACGGAAGCCACTGTTGAGAAATTAACTTTAAATTTTCCAGCAGTTCCTTTTTTGGTCGTAATTAAAATCACACCATTAGAAGCTCTGTTCCCATAAATAGCTGTGGCTGAAGCATCTTTTAAAATATCAAATGTTTCAATATCATTAGGATTAATTAATGATAATGGATCTGAAGCCCCATTAACCCCGGTAAAGTCCTGTGGAACTCCATCAATAACAATTAGTGGTGAATTTTCACCATTTAAAGAAGATGTTCCCCTGATTCTTATTTTGGTTCCCGATCCCGGAGCACCACTGTTATTAGTAATCTGTACTCCAGGTGTTTTACCCTGGATTAGCTGTCCTGCAGAAGTAGCACCTCCGTTGAAGTCTTTGGCACTAACTGAAGTAATGGACCCCGTAAGGTCAGACTTTTTCTGCTTTCCATATCCAATCAGTACCACCTCCTCGATCTTTTTCTCTTTAGTGAGAGAATCCTGGGTCTGTGCATGTATTATTGAGCTGGCCAGTAAAAAAGCCGGCGCAATTTTTAATACCGTTGTAAAATTTTTCACAATATCGTTTTTTTAGTTTCGTTTTTAATAAGACTGTCTAACCAGCTTTGCAATTTATAAAAAATTTAGAATTACCATAATATTATTGAAAATTTAGATAATTTTATGTAAATTGCTTGTCTATTCAAAAACCAAGGATCTGTTTTTCATAACATTACGTTAACATATGCATCACATAATATGTCTATTAAATTAACAATAAGTTAAACAATTGTTTAACTAAATATAATATTCCATCCTCCCGAATAGTCCAAAAAACTTATTATAACCGAATATTAGGCGGTTTCGTGAGATAATCATTATCTTTGCAGTTAAACTTTACTATAAATGTCAAACAGAAAGATGATTACGGCAGCTTTGCCTTATGCAAACGGACCGGTTCATATAGGACATTTGGCAGGTGTATATATTCCTGCGGATGTCTACGCAAGATTTCAGAGAAGATTAGGAAAAGATGTAGCGTTTATCTGCGGGTCAGATGAGCATGGGATTCCTATTACTATCAGAGCAAAAAAAGAAGGAGTGACGCCTCAGGATATCGTAGACAAGTATCACGGAATCATCAAAAAATCTTTTGCAGATCTGGGAATTTCTTTTGATGAATATTCCAGAACGACTTCTAAAAAGCATTACGAAACCAGCCAGGATTTCTTCAAAGTTCTTTATGAAAAAGGGAAATTTACAGAAGAGGTTTCTGAGCAATATTTTGATGAACAGGCCGGAGAATTCCTGGCAGACCGATATATTGTAGGAACATGCCCCAATTGTGGCAATGAGAATGCTTACGGAGATCAGTGTGAAAAGTGTGGTTCTACTCTTTCCCCTTCTGAGCTGATCAATCCTAAATCCATGTTAAGCGGAAATGTTCCGATTCTTAAAGACACCAAAAACTGGTACCTTCCTTTAAATGAATATGAAGATTTCTTAAACGAATGGATCATTGAAGGTCATAAAGACGATTGGAAGCCGAATGTTTACGGACAGGTAAAATCCTGGTTAAATGACGGTCTGAAACCTCGTGCCATGACCAGAGATCTGAACTGGGGTGTTCCGGTTCCACTTCCAAATGCGGAAGGAAAAGTGCTTTATGTTTGGTTTGATGCACCTATCGGATATATTTCTTTCACTCAGGAATGGGCAGAGAAAAACGGAAAAGACTGGAAAGATTACTGGCAAAGTGAAAACAGTGACCTGGTTCATTTCATCGGAAAGGATAATATTGTATTCCACTGTATTATTTTCCCAGCCATGATGAAGGCCCACGGCGATTATATCATGCCGAAAAATGTTCCTGCTTTTGAATTCTTAAACCTTGAGAACGATAAGATCTCAACGTCAAGAAACTGGGCAGTTTGGGCACATGAATATGTAGAAGAATTCCCGGGACAGCAGGATGTTTTAAGATATGCCCTTCTTTCATCAGCTCCTGAAACAAAGGATAATAATTTTACATGGAAGGATTTCCAGACTAAAAATAATTCGGAACTGGTAGGAATTTTCGGAAACTTTATCAATAGAGTAGCTGTTCTTATCCATAAATATTATGATGGAGTAATTCCTCAGGGAGATGTAAACAGCCCTGAATTGGAGGAAATCAACAAAGCTGCTAAAGAAATTTCTGGGTTTTTAGAAAATTATGAATTCAGAAATGCATTAACTGCATTGATGAATCTTGCCCGTTTCGGAAACCAGTATCTTCAGGCTGAAGAACCTTGGAAAACGATTAAGGACAATCCTGAAAAAGCGGCACAATCTCTATTTGTAGGCGCTCAGCTGGCGGTTGCTTTGGCTCAGTTATGTGAGCCGTTTATGCCTTTCAGCTCGGAAAAATTATTAACGATGTTCAATGCTGAGCAGGTAAGCTGGAGCGATGTTGAAACTCAATCTGTTTTAATAGAAACAGGTCATAAAATCAATGAAGCTTCTCTTCTTTTCTCAAAAATTGAAGACAGTGTCATTGAAGCGCAAATTCAAAAGCTAGAAGATACCAAACAAAACAATAAAAAAACAAACCCTAACGCCAATCCTATGAAAGAAGAAATTTCTTTTGATGATTTTACTAAAATAGATCTTAGAACAGCTACTATTTTGGAAGCTGAAAAAGTAGAAAAAGCTGATAAATTATTAAAGTTCAAAGTAGATACAGGCGTTGATATCAGAACTGTAGTTTCTGGTGTTGCAGAAAGCTTCACACCGGAAGAACTGATCGGAAAGCAAGTGATGATCTTACTGAATCTGGCTCCTAGAAAGATCAGAGGAATTGAATCTCAGGGAATGTTCTTGTTAACGACAAAACCAGACGGAAAACTGTCTTTCGTAACACCGGATGACACTAATGTAGAAAACGGTATTGAGATAGGATAACCTAATATTTCAGATAAAGCAAAAGACACATGGTTTTCATGTGTCTTTTTATTTTCTACTGTCACTGAATTAGCTTTTAAAAAGTTTAAGCTTAATGGTCTTAAACTTCTGATCTTAAAAGTTCAAAATAAAATCGTTAAGAAAGAGTCTAATCATTGAGAATATGAAGAGATTGTTTCGCTACGCTCGCAATGACGATGAACATATTTACTTCTTAGTTAGTTTTGCCAGGTAAGAATCTTCATCCTGCATTATTTTCGCTATGGTAAAGCCGTTATTTTCAGCTGCATTTTTCAGGGTTGTATAATCAAGATACAGCCATTTGATCGGGTCTTCAGATTCCCCTTTATAATGAACGATATAATCCAGTTCACCGTAATAGCCTCCTGCAGGAATATAAACTCCACCGTCTTCATCACGGTCAAACATATAGAGAATATCTGTACTATCGATTAGGATCTGTCCCTGATCACTCAATAAAGTATGAAGCTTTTGAAGGTAGGTATCAATTTTTTCAAGGCTTTCAAAAATCCCGGTTCCATTCATCAGAAGCAGAATCGTATCAAAAGTTTCTCCGGAAAAATCCAGCATATTTTTACTTACTGCTTTTCCGATTCCTCTCTGTTTGCAGACTTCAATAGATTTCGGTGAAATGTCCAGGGCCAAAACATCGAGTTCTCTTTTATCCTGAAGATACAAAGCGTGGGAACCCGCACCGGCACCAATGTCCAGTACTTTTCCGTGAGCCAGCTCAAGGGCTTTTTGCTCAATATCATTCATGTCTTCAAAATCTCTGAAAAGATACTCTACCGGAAGCTCATCCAGTTCCGAGATTGAAGTTTCTGTCTGCAGATCTTCAGGATTTTCGTTGTGAAAATAGTCCCAGACTGCCTTACCCATTAAATCTTTCATTGCTGTCTTAAAAGTGCAAAGATAGGAGTTTTTGGAGGAAAGGTCAAGAGTGAGAGGGTCTGAGAGTTTTCAGAGTAATAAGTTTAGATGGTTGCCTGTTACCAGTTGTTAGTTCTTAGTAGTTAAGCCCACGAGTCAACGTCTGCAATCTGATGCCTGAATCCCATACCTACCTCAAAATTCACCATTCATTTGCGAAGCAGAATTCACCATTGACTTTACTATTCTGACTTAAAGCCCCAAAACCCGCAAACACCTACTCCATCGAATCCTTCTCCTTATGTCTGTCTTTTTCCGATTCGTTCTCTGCAACGCCAGCTTTCCAGTAGGAATAGGCATTAAGCTCTTTTGAAGTCCAGTTCTTTTCTTTTCTGAGATAGGTGCGGATTTCTTTCACGCTTGAAAATTCGGCTGCAACATATCCGAATTTAGTAGTTTCAGGAATCGCAATATTTTTTACGGTGTCGGCCATTTCACTCTTGATATGGGGCTGTGCGTTATGAAGCCATTTAAATTCAATATCAGCTTTGGTTTTAAGGGGTTGCTCATCTTTTTTTCCATGAACTTCTATGATACAGACACCTTTTGCTGTTTCAGGAAGCGTTTCCAGTATAGCACTCAGTACCGGAATCGCAGTAGCATCGCCAACCAGAAGATACCATTCCGCTCCCGGACAAAGCTCCTTTTCTTCAGTTCTCATCATAATACCCAACTTTGAACCAGCTTTTGCCTCTCTTGCCCATTTTGAGGCAGGACCACCGTCACCATGGTCTACAAAATCAATGATCAGCTCATTCTTTTCAAGATCGATTCCTTTGTGGGTATAAGTTCTTATGAATGGAGCCACTTCTTTTGGAGGATACACCCACTGGCGGTTTTCATCCAGTGTAGGAAAGTGAACCTCATCTAAACCTGCTGGCGGTACAGCGATCTTATTATTGTCACCGATTGTGGTGTTTTTAAACAAATAAGCTTCCGAAGAATATAGATAAACTCTGATATAATGGTCTGTAATATATTCCTTTCTAGCCATTTCCGCAATAATGCGGCCTGTTGAAATTCTTGACATCTGTTCTAATTTTTATCTCTACAAATTTAATTTTATTTTGTCTAAATAAAAACAATTAATCATAAAAGGTAAAGCTCCACTATAAAATGTAGCAGAGCTTTACGCATGAAAAACAAGGTATCTTTAAACAGCAGGCCCTGCTGCGTCTTTTATCTCTTCTAATAATTTTTTTCTTTCACGGAGTCTCCTTCTTGTAATCACAGGTTTACCACCAAGAACCCTGATGAATCTCAGGTACTGGAATCTTTCTTTTCCGAAGTGATGCGTCATTACATAAAGCAACACTCCGAAACCTGTTAAAATGATATATCCGAAAATCTTTTTGCCGGATACAATGATAGCATTAAGCTGAAGTGTTTTCATATTGGCGGCCAAAGTCTGAGGACTGACTGTCATTCCATCAATATAAACGGCAAGATCCCCTACCGCTGTTATCTGAAAACGGTACTGGAACCATGAATAAAGGGCTGAAAAGAACCCTACAGCCAAAAATGTTCGCCATACCAGGACCAACCCGATTGCAGCCAGCATATCATCCATTTCAAGTTTATCCAAGGTATAAAACCATACTGAAATGAAGAGAGAACACATTCCGTAACCTTTCAAAAACATGGGAAGGTACCAGTTTTCATAATTGAATTCCAAAACCATTGAAAAGTACATGATCAATGAATATCCCATCATTGCTGAAAATCCTGAAAAAATGAACATTTTCAGCGGTATTTCTTTTTTAAACCAGAATACTGCAATCACTCCGGCCAGAATAATTCCGGGAATCATCAGTAAACTTAGTCTTGCGTTGGTAAGCTGATCGTAGCCCAGAACTCCTACAGCAAAAGTATTCTGCAATGAAGTTGTTCCTAAGAACATTCCCAGCCACAACAGCATAAACAAACCATGCTGAACGTTATTTTGGCTAAATATCTTGAAGGATAAATAAGGTCTTTTTAAAGTAAACTGACGAACCACCAGCAGCGCAAAGCTGACAAAAGCAGCAATACTTGCATTCATAATATTCTTTGAATTCCACCAGTCCTGTTGCTTCCCGAAAGAGAAAACATAAGCAGAAAACATAAATGTAGAAACGAAAAGTAAAATGCTCATCCAATCGATGTAATGCAGCGGAACTTTTAAAGCAAAATATTTATCATGCATAAAGATCCAGTGGATCAGAGCAAGGATAAAACATAACACGGCTGCGATTACATAGAAATGCTGCCAGTTATAATTAATGGATACCTCTGCGGCATAATAGGCGGTCACCTGGTTCATCGCCAAAACAAAGGTATAAAACAGGCCGTAGAACATTCCCCTGTTTCCAATCATCATCATCAACGGAAGAAAAAGTTCGATCGTCACCATCATTTTTAAAAATCCTATGAACAGGGCTGTAAATACAAAAACCATGGGCTGCATTGTAGTTCCGTTGATATAACTCAACAATCCTAAAAGCACAAGAAGCATCGTCATTTTATCTCTCACCTTGAATCTCATTTTCATTCTGAGAACGATCGGCATACAGGCTCCCATTCCAATAGTGGTAGCATAATTCGCCCACATAAAATATTCAGTCATCGCACCGGTACCACTCACCAAATAACTGATGTTTCCGGTATACACTCCGCCAAGCGGCATCACTACAGCCAATAGCAGTACGATGAGCAGCAGCTGTATGGGTTTGGGTACCCAGTCGTGATATAATCCTTTGTTGTACATTAGTTAATATTCACATTCATATTCATTCCCGCACTCAGCTTATCCAGATCTTCTTTTTTATTGGAAGTTGAAAATTCTATTCTTACCGGAATTCTTTGCTGTACTTTGATAAAATTCCCAGTGGAATTATCCGTTGGTACACTGGAGTATCTTGAACCTGTTGCAGCGGAAATGGCCGTTACAACCCCTTCAAATGTTTTTCCTCCCAAAGCATCGGCAGTCATCATCATCTTTTGTCCGATTTTAATATTCGGCATCTGTTTTTCCAGGAAGTTGGCAGTGACCCATTTCTGACCGTTCAGAACAATGGTTGCTACCTGCTGTCCAGGTTGAATCAGCTGTCCTTCAGAGATCGTTCTTCGTCCCATTACACCATCATAAGGAGCCGTAATTATGGTATAGGAAAGGTTGATTTTTGCCATATCCAGTGCAGCTTTTGTTCTTTTGATCTCTGCATCATTGATCCCTAATTTACTTTTAACTTCAGTTGTAGAAAGGTTCGCAGACTGTTTCTGATTCACCAACGTTTCATACGCTGCTTTCTGGGCATCATATTCTGTTTTGATCTGATCATACTGCTGTCTGGTAACGGCTTCTGCAGCAAGAAGGTTTTTATATCGGTTTAAATTCTGTTCAGCATTCCATAATCTGGCTTTAGCTCCTGCAATATTGGATTCCATTACGCTTACGTTATTGGAAACGGTATTTACGGATGAACTTGTTGCAGATCTCTGTGCCATTGCATTCTGGTAAGCAGCTTCCGCCTGACCTAATTGCGTCAATAATTCGTTTTTGTCTAAAATAACCAGTGTATCTCCTTTTTTAACCTTCTGGTGTTCAATGAATTTAATATCTTTAATGTAAGCCGAAACCCTGGTATTGATCGGGTTAATGAATTCCTCTACCTGAGCCGCTTCCGTATAAGTTTTGTCTCCGATATGAAAGTACTCACGTACTAACCAGAATAGCCCGAAGCCAATGACCAGAAATACAACCGTATTGGAAATGATGGCTCTGATTTTATTTTTTTTGTTCTGTTTCTTTTTAACTGCTGCTCCTGACTGTGCCGGAGCGGCCTGAGTATTTTGAGTGGTTTGTTCCTTGTTTTCCATTATCTTGATTTTCAGTTTTAAAAATTAAAGCGTTCCTGCAGCTTTCAGCAGGTTATAATATTGATACAGTACATTGATCTCAGCATTGGCATAATCCAGTTCCGATTGAAGTTTCTGGTTTTGCGCATCAATCATTTCAGCCTGCACTGCCAGTTGGTTCAGATATTTAGCTTCCGTAATCTTGTAGTTTTCTTCTGCCAGACTTTTCGAATCATTCAGGATGTCAGCCTGCTGGATAGATTCCTGATATTTTACATAGGCCGCATTCACTGCCATATCTACATTCTGCTGAACCAGGGTCACCGCATCGCCGGCCTGTGTTTTCTGCAGTTCACCAAGCTTTACTTTCTCTTTTGTCTTATATAGATTATCAATATTGTAGCTCAGTGAAACACCAGCCTGCCAGCCTCCGGAATACATATCCAGAACAGGATTTCTTGTGGTTACCGGACGTTGTAAAGTATAGCCTCCGAAACCGGAAATTGTAGGCATCTGATCCGTCTTAATGATTTCAATGTTTTTATCAGCAACATCAATATTTTTCTTTGCAGATTTCAGCTGAGGATTGCTATCGTGGGCCATATCTATATAATAATCTATACCGATTCCGGATTCTTTATCTGTTAAGCTCTCAACAGGAATAATTTCTGTTTCAGAAGGAAGTCCTAAGGCAATGTTTAAATTATAATTCAGGATCTTTTTATTATTCGTAAGGGTCAGAATTCCCTGGTCAAGATTTTTGATGGCAAGCTCACCACGAATTACTTCATTTCGGGTCACCATTCCCTGCTGATAGAATTTCTGGATATTTTTCAGACGTTCCTGAGCAAGCTTCTTGTTATTCTGAAAAACGGATTCCTGATTGATTATCTTATAAACATCCAGATAATTGGAGATCACAAGAAATTTCACATCAAGCTTATTTTTTTCAAGATCCAGCTCAGAAAGCTGTTCACGGAGCCCCGCCATTTCAACGGATTTATTTACCAAACCTCCTTTAAAGATAAGCTGAGTTGCCTGTACGGCATAAGAACTTCCGTAATGTGGCATCGGAATATTCGTAGAGTTTGAAAAATCTTTATCGATTGCAACAGCGTCCCCTAAATAGAACTGGCTGGTAGAAGCCGTAATGTTGGGAAGCTTCTGAAGTTTTGCAACATTTGTATTTTGTTTTGCAATGTCTATATTCTGAGCAGCCACTTTTAACTGCTGATGATTTTTCACAGCCATATCGGCGGCTTCATCTGCAGTCATCTGTTTGATCTGTTGAGAAAAAAACAGCGCAGGAAATAGAGCTATCACGAGTGATAGTGCTGTTTTTACATTATTTGTCATTTTACCTTGTTTTACAAAGGCAAAGTTACGGCAGCAACAAATTCAATCAAATGTTTGAATTTTGGAAAAAGATGTTCAAATGTAAGATTTAGTTTTCAAACTGATGCCTGTACTGTCTTGGACTTACTTCCAAATGTTTTTTAAAAAAATGGGAGAATGAGTATTGATCGCTGAAACCCAGGATTGAAGAAATCTCTGAGACAGGCTTACTGGAAGAGTTTAAAAGCACTTTCGCCTCATTCATTACAATTAAGGCTATAATTTGACTTGCAGATTTTCCGGTAATGGCTTTTACCACTGATGAAAGATGTCTGGTTGTAACCGATTGGCGTTCGGCATAGAATTCAACAGATTTCTCTGTCAGATGATGCTCTGCCAGATCCGTCAGAAATACAAATACAATCTCTTCCTGTCTGGACATCTGGTTCATAGAATTACTGTCTTCTTTAGAAATAATTCCAGCCACCTGATAGCAGAAAACAGAAAAAAGATGCTCTACCACTTCTTTTTTATACATCATCTCCGTTTCCGAATCCAGAATATATTTCAGGAAATTCACGCTTTTCCAGACCACTTCCATTTCATTTTCAGGAAAAGGTACGCCTTTATTCATCTGCTGCCGGAAGTAACGGTAAGTGATCAACCGATTAAATTTCAGCGATAATGCCGAAATAAATTCTCTTTTGTAGGAAACCATCCTGGACTGGAAATCATCGCTTACAGACACCATCTCGTACACTGTCTGCGGGTCCGTCACCATAAACATATTGGCAGAAAGCTCCAGATCGCTGAAATGCTGACGGAGCTTTATACTTCCAGATTTAATAAAGATAAAAGCAGGATTATCCGGACGGAAAGGTTTATCCGCAGAAATTCTCTCGAAAATATTGTGCTGGGTAAAAATTTCAACACCGAATTTTTCTAAAGCTGACATAAGACAAATGTAGCCAATATATTCTGCGTCGGCAATATTTAGTCTTCCAGAGAATAAACAGCGAAACTTGCAAGCCAGTGATCACCGCCGTAATTCCCTTGAAATAATAAAGGAAGCCCGTTAGCTAAAAATACATCAGCTGTTTTCTTAAAGTTCTTTTTCAGGGGATGCCCATCAGGAAGTGCCTTGGCTATTCCTTTCATACACCATGCTTTTGAAAAAGAAAGTCCTACAAGATGAACCGTTTGATAATCGCTCAGATCGCTTACAACCGGCATCTTTTCAATATTTTCCAGACTCCTCTTCTCATAGAAATTATTCAGCCACTGCACGAATTCTTTTTGAGGAAGTACTCTTCTCATCAGGTCTGCAATTTCGAGACTTGGCGAAAAGAAATCCGATCCATCCGGTTCCAGATAAGCTGGTGTCTTCTGATCTTTAGCGTAAAAATATTTTGCTTTTTCCTTCAGCTGACTCTCGAATTCCTGATCTTTATTTGCTTTTGCCCAATCAATTGCGAAAGCCAGACCAAATGCCGTATTGGGATGAACTCCGGTCCTGTTTGGATAGGTTTGTTTCGGAAGATAGGCTTTCCATGATTGTAAGATCTTATCTGTTAAAGGCTTTAAATTCTGATGCCAAATTTTAGCTTTAGGATGATCCCAGGTTGTCAGTTCTTCATCAAGTTTAAGCAACCATGCCCAGCCATACGTTCTTTCAAAAGTCGTGGTCAGCTGAAATTTTGTGAAATAATCAGCTTCAGTCTGGAGGTTTTCTTTACTTAACGAATTATCAAGAATTTTTTCAATCTCTTTTGCATTCGTCAGATTGGGTTTTGTTTTCAATAATCTTACCAGCATCCAATGTCCGTGAACAGAACTGTGCCAGTCGAAACAGCCATAGAAACTGGGATGAAGATCCTTTGGAGTTAATGTAACTTCTCCTGCATTATTGATAATATGTGCTGTTTTGTTAGGATATTCCTGATTGATACAGTGAAGCGGTTTTTCTAATAATTTTGCGGCCATTTCTTCAGTAAGTTTTGGAACTTCCTGAGCGTACATCAAAAATGGAGAAAACACGAATGCTAAAAGACTTTTTTTCATTCATTAAAAATAGAAAATAATTTAGATTCTAAATCATTTCCTGACAATATCAAAATAACATTACTTCAATCATTTTAATTAAACATTATTAATTTGAAATAAAATAAAGATTTAAGCATAATTTTTGATAAGCTAATTAAAAAAAATATCCATGATAAAATTATTTTTACCTTTATCTGTACTTCTTCTGATAAGTGGATGTAAGAAATCCGAACTGGAAGCGGTAAACTACTCACCGGCAGTACCTGCTGATAAAGTTGCCGTCGCTGAATACGATGTGGAGCCCCCTCCACCACCACAAGAAGTTTATCGAATGGCTCCTGCCGACGCTATTTCTGAAAAATCAGAAACAGTAAATAAATCTGCCCAACCTTCTATTGTTTCTAAAAAAACTGACACCATTTCTAAAAAAGTTATTAAAAATGGTAATATGAAAATCCAGGTTGGGGATATCAAAAAAGCCCAGAATCAGGTGGCTGATATTCTTAAAAAAAATAATGCTTATATTCAAACCGAACATTTTCAAAATACTGATGTAGATGATAACCTGGATCTGGTCATTCGTGTTCCTCACAAAAATTTCGATGCACTGATCAGTTCATTTTCAGATGGTGTGGGATCTGTTTTGTCGAAAAATATTTCTTCCGATGATGTCACTGAAGAATATACTGATGTTTCAATAAAACTTGCCAACAAGAAGATCTACCTGGAAAAGTATCGTGATATGTTGAGAAGCGCTTCTACCACAAAAGATATGATTGAAATTCAGGAAAAAATCCGTGAACTGGAGGATGAAATAGATGTGGCGGAAGGCAGATTGAGATTTATAGACGACCGGGTGAATTACAGTACACTTAATCTTGGTTTATATAAAGAAAAAGTGAGAAGTTCCGCAACATCAAAGATTGGTTTTGGAAGCCGTTTTGCAGATTCTGTAACGGAAGGCTGGAACAGTTTTATGAGTTTCCTTCTTGGAATTATCTCTCTATGGCCTTTTCTGCTTATCATTCCTATCATTATCTACTTATGGAGAAAATGGAAGTCCGGCAGAAAATAATGGCTCCTGTCATAAACAAAAATCCGGATGTCATTGACATCCGGATTTTCACTGCATTATCTATAATTTAAGCATTGAAATAATCTTTTACGGTTTCGAGTACCTGCTCGTCCGACATCTTTTGTGCTGTATCTAATGTTATGGTAAGATTTTTAAACTGAGCCGTATCATGAAGATACTTTTTCAGTTCTTCCTGAATGGTTCCCGGTCCTGTAATATAGACTTCCTGGGAATTGGTCAGGAGATGTTCTATTTCTTTAAAGAACTTGACACGGTTGGTACGTTCTGCATTATTGGCTGCATTTTCACTTGAATTCCCATGCTGTATTTCTGCTTTTACAGGGCTGCATAGAAAGAATTTAAATGCATTCTGGGCATCGTGATTTTTTACTACAATTGCTTTTTCTGTATCAATCCAAAGTCCTGCTAATTTCTTGTCTGACATAATTTATATTTTTTTGATGTTATAATATACTAAAGACAAGAATGGTGCAAAGGTCATGTTAACGGCTGTTAAATGTTTTTAATGACATAATACTATGATTTTGCTCTCGAAGATTGAGTGGATTGGACAGATATTTTATTAACACTATGAATCTGCAAATTTTATCAATCTGTGGGAGACCAATATAAATAACATTATTTTAAAATAAAGAATCCAATGAGATTGCTTCGCCTGCGGCTCGCAATGGCTATTTCCCTAATACAAATACAGCAGGAATCTTATGAAGTTCGGGCTTATTTTTTTTCCAGTCATTGATGGTTTTTGTCTGGATAAATTCATGCTCCGGATCGTTGATATTAGCGGCGATACAAAGTTTTGTATTCGGTGCAAGAAATTTCGTCAGGTCTTCAAAAAGCGGATTATTTCTGTAGGGAGTTTCCATGAATATTTGGGAATACCCTGTCTGCTGTACTAAACTTTCAAGGCGCTGGATTTGTTTTTTCTTCTCTCCTTTATCAATCGGAAGATAACCATGGAAAGTGAATTCCTGACCATTGAATCCGCTTGAAATTAGAGCAAGAATAATAGATGAGGGACCTGAAACAGGAACTACCCTGATATTTTTTTCATGACACCATTTCACGATTAAGTTTCCCGGATCTGCAATGCACGGAAGACCGGCCTCGGAAAGCAGTCCGAAATCCTGGCCTTGCAGCATCAGATTCTGAGCTTCTTTGATATCCGCATTTTCTGTGTATTTATCCAATACAAACAACTTTAGGTCTGACTGTTTTTTTTCAGGAGCGAAGAATTTAATGACCTTTCTGGCTGTCTTTTCATTTTCTACAAAAAAGTAATCCGTCTGCATGATATAGTCTTTCAGAACGGGCGAGAAATGGGTAATAGAAGTATTTTCAGATAGATAGGCTGGGAGTAGGAATAACATTTTATTATTTTTTAATTCTTTTGAATAAGTTAGAAAGTATTGGCTGACAGAATTTGGTTCTTTATTTCTTCACAGCCTCTATTCAGCAGTTGGAAAACGTCTTCAAAATCCTTCATATCTCCCCAGTAAGGATCGGGAACTTCAGCATTTTTATAATTTCCTGAAGCGGACAGAAATAATGATACTTTCTGATGCTGTTCTTCATTTTGAGCTTTTGAAATTACGTCTTCGTAGACCTCTATATCCATGCAGTAGATCTTGTCAAACGTATCAAAATCAGCCTTGGTGATCGGTCTTGATTTTTGGTTGGAAATATCAATATGATGATTGGCCGCAGTCTTTATTGCTCTTTTATCCGGATGTTCCCCTTCATGCATGGAAATGGTTCCTGCTGAATCTACAAAGAAATTTCCAGGAAGCATTGTCTTCATAATACCTTCTGCTAAAGGGCTTCTGCAAATATTGCCTAAGCAGACCATTAATATTTTCATATCACTTTTTAATTGAACGATTAAAAGATTTAGCAGCAAAACTAAATAAAAAATGAAGAATACAACTATTCTCCATTTCAATTTATTCAGATAAAATTATTTTCTATTTTTTGATTCTTTCTCCAAGATCTTTAACGTACTTCTTTACTTCTTTATCAATTTTTGAGACATCTTTGATGGTGTCACAAGCGTACATTACCGTTGAGTGGTCTTTTCCGCCCATTTCTTCACCGATTTTTGTAAAGGTGGCATTTGTTAACTCCTTAGAGAAGTACATTGCCAGCTGTCTTGGAAGAGCAATCTCTCTTTTTCTGGTTTTAGACAGAAGCTGCTCTTTTTTGATTCCAAAATAATCGCAAACCACTTCCTGGATATAAGGGATATTGATCACTTTCTTCTGGTTGGCAGCAATCTTATTGATGGTGTCTTTCAGTAATTCAAGACTTAAGTCTGTTTTATAAACGGTAGAGTAAGCAATAACAGAGTTGATCACCCCGATAAGCTCTCTAACATTGGTTTTAGCTTCTGCTGCAAGGAAATCAAGCATATCTCCCGGAAGAACAATTCCGTCTCTGCTTAATTTATCTACGATGATCTGTCTTCTTGTCGAAAGATCCGGAGATTTGATCTCAGCAGAAAGTCCCCATTTGAAACGGGAAACAATTCTTTCCTGAATATCCATAATATCTGCAGGCGCCTTATCTGAGGTAAGGATGATCTGCTTTCCATTTTGGTGAAGGTGGTCAAAGATATGGAAGAAACTGTCCTGAGTGGCAGATTTACCAGAAAGGAACTGAATATCATCAATGATCAAAACATCAACCATCTGGTAGAAGTTGGCAAACTCAGTCTGCTTATGAGCTTTAGCAGCAGAAATGAACTGTTGTATAAATTTTTCAGAAGACAGATAAAGAACAACTTTATCCGGAAACTGATTTTTCACTTCAAGGCCAACAGCCTGTCCAAGGTGGGTTTTTCCAACTCCGTATCCTCCGTGAAGGAACAATGGGTTGAAAGCGGTTGCTCCCGGTCTTTTAGCAATTGATCTTGCTACGGTAGCTGCAAATTTATTGCTTTCTCCTTCTATATAATTATCAAAAGAATAGTCTGACTTCAGGTTAGAGTCTATATTTACTTTTCTTATTCCCGGAACTACAAAAGGGTTTACGATATTGGCAGAGAATCCCTGCGGCATTGTTTCCTGCATTTTTGGTGTAGGAACGCTTTTCCCCTTCATATTCATCGTCACTGGCTTTTCCTCTCCGGTAGGCCTGTTTTCCATTACTGAGTACCATAATTTAACTCCTTTTCCAAGATTTTTCTTCAGGGCAGCAGAAAGCAGGGACAGGTAATTATCCTCAATATATTCCTTGTAAAAATCACTCGGCACTATCAGCGTAAGGTTATTGGCAACCAACGAAAGTGGCTGTACCTTGTCGAATAGCATGTCGAAGGATTTTTCAAGCTTCTTTAGGTCAGAATTGTCTTCAGCTGCGTTCAAATTATCACGCATGAACTGAAGGCATTTCTGCCATATCATCATTAAATTTTCATCCATATTTATGCCCCGATTAATTCTTTGTTAGTACTTTTTGTAGAAGGAAGACAAAGGTCGATTTTTTTCTTTTCAAAAAAAAATATTGCAGGTATTGATTATTTAAAAATATATTTGTATGCATAAATACGGACTAAAAATGATACACACAACACACTCAATAAGAGTACGTTACGGAGAAACAGACCCTATGAAATATGTGTACTACGGCAACTATGCACAGTACTTCGAAATTGGCAGAGTAGAGCTGTTCAGAAACATAGGAATCTCATACGATGAAATTGAAAACCAAGGAATTTGGCTTCCTGTTTCGGACTACAAAATTAAATATATCCGTCCGGCTTTATATGACCAAAAATTAGAAATCCATACGTACATAAAGAAAATTCCAGGAGTAAGAATAGAATTTGAGTATGAAATTTATAATGAAGATGGGGTTAAGATCACAGAAGCTTCCACTACCCTCTTCTTTCTGGATGCAAAAACGAATAAAATCATCAGATGTCCGGACTTTTTAATGAAGATGATAGAAGAGAATTGGAAAATATAGAAGATTTTAGGCAGCAGGGATTTATGGCGTAGTTTTAACAGCTATTCAGAATTTGTTTTTTGCTGACAGCCGACATTTGTGGTTTTGCCTGTCATTGACAACTCGGTTCACAACTCAAAAAACTACTATCTTTGTATTTCAAATATAATTTACTCTTATATTAATACATATGAAGATTGCATTTTTAGGACCTCATGCAAGTTTTACCCAGCTTGCGGCTACCCAGTTGTTTCCGGATGATGAACTTTTGCCGCAGGCTAATATTTTAGACTGTTTTAATGCTGTAAACCGCGGAGAAGCTGACAAGGCAGTAGTCCCTTTGGAAAATTCTATTGAAGGAACGGTTTCTATGACACTGGACTATTTATACAAAACACCGTCCATTAAAATAGAAGCAGAAGGCGTGATGCCTATCGCCCATCATCTGATGATACATCCCGAAAATAATATGGAGGACGTTGAAAAGATATTTTCACATCCACAGGCTCTGGCACAGAGCTTCCATTTTCTGGATACCGAATATAAAAACATTGCAAGACAGGATTTTTCATCCACAGCCGCAGCCGCAAAATATGTTTCTGAAAACAGAGATCTAAAAATTGCTGCTGTTGCCAATCAATTTGCTGCTAATTTGTATGGATTGAAGATTGTCAACAGGAATATTCAGGATTTTGAACAAAATCATACCCGGTTTATTGTTATTTCTAAGGAACAATCCAAATATAGTAATGATCACCTTGAGGTATTGGGTGAAAAATCGGGTATGCTGATCAATCTTCCTGAAGATCATCCGGGTGGACTTCATCAGGTTCTTTCTGTTTTTGCATGGCGTAAAATGAACCTCAGCAAAATAGAGTCTAGAACTTTAAAAACGGGTCTTGGCAATTATTTCTTTTTTATTAATGTACAAGGTAAATGGGAAGATGTCTTGCATGGAAATGCTCTTCTGGAGCTTCAATCGATCAATGCGGAAGTGGATTTTCTGGGTAACTATAAGGAATTCTTACTGGAAAGTTAAAAAAAAGATCATATTACTCAATTGGCACTGCTTATGGCAGTGCTTTTTTTTGTCTATTGAAACCTGCCAAAGCTACCACAGGAGGCCGAACAACTGACATAACAGCACTTTTTATGTCACAAATTCTGACAGCATTAAATATTTTAACATATTAATTAAATCATAATATTGTGATTTACAAAAATAATTATTTATTTTTACCTAAATTTATTATTTACAAATAACGACCCATAAACACATTACAAAACAGCAACCATGAAAACATAAACATATGTTTAAATTATTCATATAAATATCAATATATACTTAACAAAACCATAAAATAAGGCATGATTTTTGCATTATTTAAATTGAAAACTAATTAAAAAACTTACTTATGAAAACCAAAATTTACAGCTTACTTTTAGCTTTATCTGCAATTCCTGTTTTCTCACAAGTTGGGATTAACACCGCAACACCTGCCGCAACCTTGGATGTTAATGGAAATTTAAAAGTGAGGACTGTTCCAACCTCTCCAACATTACCTGGCTATCAGATTTTGGCAATTAATACCAGTACAACTGAAGTCACACAGGTAGATCCACAATTGATTTGGAATTCAGGTACTAATCCAACGCTTTATGCTGCAAAAAAATCATCAGGTATTTCTCTCCTTAGCTTATCGCTTTTTCCCTCGGGTTTCAGAGCGGTTAACTTTCTAGCAGCTGAAAGGTCTCTGGGTTCCGCAGCCTTGTTTTCTGATACAGACAACACGTATACAATCCCGAGTACCGGGGTATATGCAATAGGATTTTCTTTCCGTTACGGAACAGGTCTACAGGCTTCTATATTAGCCAACTCCCCTGGTATCGGTATTTTACGTAACAGGGCCGGAGTGGGAACGATTATCGACAGCCGTGCATTCAGTGGTGCAAACCTAATTCTTTTGAGTCTTACTATTTCAGAGACGAGTCTTAATTCCGTGTATTCGCTCCAGGCAGGAGATAAAATCTCATTCGGACTTACAGGATCTACTGCTCTTGATGCTGGGTTTTTAGGATCAAGTATAGGATCTTTCTTTATTTACAAAGTATCTAATTAACACACAATTTAATCACTCTGCACAGTTAATCCATCACATAGTCTGTGATGGATTAATTTTTATCCTATTAAAAACATTTATTTTATATTTGATAAAAAACTAAGGATGAATGAAATTCTTTTTCTCATATTAATCGTAGTCATTGCTGTTATTTTTAGTAACATGAATACTAAAATCAGAAGGCTTGAAAAAGAGATTTCAGATTTGAAATTCAAAATTAATCCGTCTTCGCAAGAAACAATTGCTTCTCAGAAGTCTGTAATTAAAGAAGAAACAGTTCCAAAAGAAGGTGATAATGTCACTTCTCAAAATACAATTCCTACTGCGCCATTTCCTGTAAAACCACAAAAAGACTGGCTGGAACCTGTTTTTGACTTCTTAAAACAAAACATCCTGACCATCATCGGGATTTTCACCCTTGTTCTCGGGATTGGTTATTTTGTAAAATATGCAATCGACAAAAACTGGATAGGAGAAACAGCAAGAGCAGGAGTAGGACTTTTAGCGGGAGCGACAATCATGGTCGCAGGGCATTTTCTAAGAAAGAATTATGCCGTTTTTGCTTCCATTATTACCGGAGGCGGAATTGCTGTTCTTTATTTTACAATCACCATTGCTTTTCGGGAATACCATCTGTTTACTCAGAATACAGCTTTTGCTATTACCATTCTGATCACCATTATTTCAATTGTTCTAGCCTACTATTACAAAAGTGAAGTATTAATTATTTTTGCAATGCTTGGCGGATTTTCTGCTCCACTGATGATCAGCACGGGACACAGCAATTATCTTTTTCTTTTTACTTATCTCAGTCTTTTAAATATCGGTATGCTGGCAGCTACATTCCTGAAACACTGGAAAAGTGTGGGATGGACAGCCTACATCTTCACGAGTATTTATTTATTTTACTGGACTGCAGAGCATCCTGACTTTCTCAGTATTGTATTTTATATCATCAATTATATTATTTTTTACATTTTTGCGCTTCAGGATTATATTAAGAAAAATACACTTTCATCATGGAATACTTTAATGCTTGTATTGATTAATTTTTCAAGTATTATAGGATTGGTCTATCTATTCAACACATTGCAGTATGAACCTGTCATTATTTTTCCTTTAGTTTTTGCAATAGTCAATGCCCTGCTTTTTTTCAGGGAGTACGGAAAGAAAGATCTCGGTTTCAGCTATTCTATTTTTGCAGCACTTACCATCAGTCTTATTACTATAGCTGCAGCCCTTCAGTTCAAAACACATCTTATTACCAGTGTCTGGGCTGTAGAGGCAACGCTCCTGCTGTATATCTGGAAAAAGAACCGCCATAATATCTTCAAAACATGCTTTTATGTTCTGTTTCCGCTTGTTATTGTTGCACAGATCATAACATGGGGCGAATATCTTAATGTGGATCATATGAGGATTGTCTTTAATCCCGTATTTTTAACAAGCCTTGTAACCATTGCTACCACTATTTTTAATTTGTTTCTATTAAAAGAAATAAAGGATCCGGAGAAGCAGGGAGACAGCTTTTTCGAGACTGTTTTCGCTGTCGCAGGCTATGGTATTATTTATTTTGCTCTTTTACTGGAGATTACCTATCATATTTCGGATATGCCATGGCCAGCCATTATCAGCATTGGGCTGCTGTTCAGTATTTACTATATTTTTGTATTACTGCTGTTGAGGAAAAAGCTTGACATTGACAGAAGCATTCAGACTGCACTTATCTATATTATACTGATCCTGATTATTTCCAATGCATCATTTGCAGCATCTGCAGTGGTTACGGCTGTTTTGCAGAAAAAGCTGACATTTGGCTTTTATACCATGCATCTTCTTCACTGGATACCGTTTGCTTATATTCTATGGAATACAGCTGCCACATCAGATTTTTACAAAACAAAAATTTCTTACTGGGCTATTTCATTGGCTCTTGTCATAACAATAAGTTGTGGATTTTATCATACCTATATTGTAAGCTCAGTACATGATATTTCACTTATATACGAGGCAAAAGAACATTTTACTATCCTTTATTTACCAATTATATGGACTGTTCTGGCCAGTATCTTTATTTATATTAGCCTAAAAAAGAATATCACAGAATACAGCAGGATTGGTTTTGTGCTCATTGGGATCATGGCTTTGAAACTGTATAGCTATGATGTCTGGCAGATGGATAATATTTCCAGGATAACTGCCTTTATTATCCTGGGTGTGATCTTATTACTGAGTTCTTTTACTTTCCAGAGACTTAAGAATATCATTAAAAATATAGTTGATAAAAAGGAGGAAAACAAGGATCATGAAAACTAAAAAACGTAAATCATTTATTCTGTTTACCCTATTCAGCTTCCTGTTTTAGTTGAATTTAGAAAAACGGGATTCGTAACCCAGAAATTTTCAATAAAAGCTTTTATATCGGAACATTATTTAAAATATCACAAAAATTCATTCACATTTTATAAAAATTAATTATATTTATCCCGTTTTTAACAGTTACATATTCTGGTTATGAAAAAAATACTCTATTCTTTTTTAATATTATCATCTGTAGCATTATCTGCACAGAAGAATCCTTCTGTAAAGTTTGCTGTCGCCAATGATATTGTAGGAACCGTAGGCATGTTCAATGCAAAAAAAACCATTGTTCAGAGTTCCAATGTTTATAAAAGTTCTGCAAGCCTGCCTCAAGGCTTAAAAAAATATAGCTTTATCGCTGACAATGGTCTTACAGAAGTTAAAATCAAAAACGGTCTTGAAGGGTTAGACAGAGTATCACTTGCTGAGCTGAATTCCCAGTACGGCGTGCCGGAAAATACTCCGGTATTCATCGAAGGTTATGAGTTCGCAGACAGCAGCACGAAGATCTATGGTGATATGATGGGCAATGTAGAAGTTAAAGATTATAACGGAAAGAAAACCGTTTTCCTAAGCACAAGTGCCATAAAATAAACGGCCCGTAAAATAAAATTACTTATAAAAGTATACTTTGAGTGACTGTTGTACAAATAACCTACTAAGTCACCAATAAATTTCATTCTAAATCAGGAAGGTTGATTTCTCAACCTTCCTTTTTCTTTTCCATACTGGCTTAAGAACAGGCTCTTGGAAAGCATGTTTAATTAAATGCAACACAAGATTCTTTAACCACCTGCCATCTTTCAGATGAGTATTCCCAGATCAGTGTAAAGAATTTAGGATCTGACTTTCCGTTTAATTCTAAATCGCGAGTCATCACTACCATTCCCATATTTCCATCACAAACAGCGTAATGAAATTCAGCTTTAGTGGAGAATGGTGCCGCTTTGGCATCGCTGTTTCCTTGAACAAAACCAACAAGTTGCTCTTTATTCATGGTATCTACTACTCCATTTTTATCAACTTTGACAATGAGTAAATTATCCGCATAAATTTGCTTTACATATGGGACATTAAAATGTGTTGCCTCATAAATAAGCTGTTTTGTCAGTTCAATTAATTTCTTGCTATCCATCTTTTAAATTTTAGAAAATGATTCAAATAGCCACGATGACTATTACCATACAAAGATGGATATAGTGTGTTTGCAAAAACTTAAACTGGTTTAAGTTTTTAAGATTTTTTTATTCTCAATTTTGCTTTATTAACAACTATAAACAAAAATCAAAATGAAAATCGTAATCATTGGAGGTACCGGACTTATCGGCAGCCAGGTAGTAAACCTGTTAAAAAATGAGCATGAGGTAATTGCTGCATCACCTAATACGGGCGTAAACACGATTACCGGAGAGGGACTTGAAGAGGCTCTTAAAGATGCAAATATTGTTATTGATGTTTCCAACTCACCATCATTTGATGATGAGCCAGTAATGAATTTTTTCAAAACCTCAAATCTAAATTTACTTCCGGCGGAAAAAAGAGCCGGTGTACAGCATCACATCGCCTTATCTGTTGTTGGGACTGATCAATTACAAGAAAGCGGATATTTTCGTGCCAAGCAAGTTCAGGAGAATTTAATTAAAGAATCAGGCATCCCTTTTACCATTGTACACGCTACTCAATTTTTTGAATTTGCGGGTGGTATTGTGGCAGCGAGTACATCAGAAGGAAAGGTAAAACTTTCGGATGCATTTATCCAGCCTATTGCGAGCGCTGATGTTGCAGCATTTCTTGCCAAGACAGCAACAGCAAAACCTGCCAATAAAATTCTTGAAATAGGCGGGCCTGAAAGATTCCAGATAGATGAGTGGATAAAACAATACATCCTGTCAACCCAAAAATCTCTGGAAGTTGAAACAGATGTTAATGCACCCTATTCAGGCGCAATACTGAAAAAGACAACACTTACTCCCGAAAATCCTGTGTATTTGGGAACTACGGAATATAAGACCTGGATTGTCAAACCTGAAAACAAACGTTGATATGGGCTACAGATGAAAATGTCTTTTGTATCAATCTAAAATAACCATTAAAATCGCAGGTTAAATTTTAAACCTGCGATTTTAGCAAATAGTAATAGAAAATGTATATTGGTAAATCATATACCCTCATTGAATTTGTAACATGGACTAAAGGAAGAATTTATACGCTGCTCCTGTTTGGTTTTATTCCAATATGCCTGTATCATTTATTCGGAATAAAATGGGTGGCAATTCCCTGGTCTGTCATTGCAATGCTGGGAACAGCTACGGCATTTATTTTAGGATTCAAAAACAATCTAAGTTATAGTCGGTCTTTAGAAGCTCAAAATGTATGGACTTCTATTGTATCAAATAGCCGTGCCTGGGGTTTGGTAAGTAAAGATTATTTACAGAATAATAGTGAAATTTCAAAATCTCTTATTTATACTCATATAGCCTGGGTGACTGCCTTACGTTATAGTATGAGGGAACCCAAAAGTTGGGAATCAACAAATAAAAAAAACAATGTAAAATATCGTAAACGCTTTACGATTCCTGAACAACAAACATGTCTTGAAGATGAGTTAGCTAAATATCTAGTGCCTGAAGAGCTACAGAAAGTTCTCAAAGCAAAAAATATTTCAACGTACATTTTGAGTTTGCAAGGTTTGACACTGAAATCTATTTATGAAAAACAGGAAATCAATGTGACACAATTTGTTGATATGGAAAAATCAATAAAAGAGTTTTACAATCTGCAGGGAAAAAGTGAGCAGATAAAAAATTCTCCATTTCCCCGCCAGTATAATATTATTAATAATCTGCTAATTCAATCGTTTTCATTCCTATTGCCGTATGGATTACTGATAGATTTCAACAAGCTAAATGAAAGTGTCAGTGGGTTTATGAAAGGGAATATGATCTGGCTGATCATTCCTTTCAGCTGCTTAATTTCCTGGTTATATTCTTCTATAGCGCAAGTGGGTGAAAATACTGAAAATCCATTTGAAGGAGGTGCCAATGATGTTCCCATATCTCAAATTAGCTTTCAATTAGAAGCCGAATTGAGAGAAATGCTGGGAGAAGTGAATTTAACGGATTTTGATACAAGTCAAAACAATATTATCTTATAAAATTGATCACTATGTTAAAAAATATATTTAAAAGCTCTATCGGCAGGAAAATCCTAATGGCATTAAGCGGCTTATTCCTGATAAGTTTTCTTATTGTACACGCCTCAGTCAATGCGCTCATTTTCTTTAACGACAAAGGTAAGACATTTACTATTGGAGCACATTTTATGGCTACAAACCCTATCATCAGAACTATTGAAATTATTCTGATCTTTGGCTTTATCATCCATATCGTTCAGGGGCTTATTCTTTGGAGAAAGAACAGAAAAGCCCGGTCGATTGGATATATCTATAAAGACAATGCACCAGGCGTTAAATGGTATAGCAAAAGTATGACTTTACTGGGCACTTTGATCCTGCTATTCTTAGTTATTCATACTCAAAATTTTTGGATTCCTAATCGAATTCATCAGTTTCAATATGGAGAAGAACTTCCGTTATATGAAATGCTTATTGAAAAATTTCAAAGTCCTGTTGAGGTAGTGATTTATCTGATAGGATGCTTCTCCCTTGGCTGGCATTTGTTGCATGGCTTTCAAAGCGCATTCCGTTCTCTAGGGCTTAGTCATGAAAAATACAACCCCTTGATTCTGAAATCATCCTATGGTTTTGCGATAATCATATCTTCAACTTTAGCCATAATGCCTGTTTCTATTTATTTAGGATGGATAACATAAGCACCCTTATATTGGGTACTGAGAGCTTTCTTGTTTTTTAATATCTGTCATTCCATTTTTTCTTAAGCTCTTCATAGATCTTTTTTTCTGTAGCATTGTTTCCCGGCTGGTAAAGTTTTATATTTTTAATTTCTTCAGGCAGAAAATCCTGATCTACAAAATTTCCCTCATAGGAATGAGCATATTTGTATTCTTTACCATAATCCAGATCTTTCATCAGTTTGGTTGGTGCATTTCTAAGGTGTAATGGCACAGGAAGGTTTCCGGTCTTTTTTACCAATGCAAGCGCTTCGTTGATCGCCATGTATGTAGAATTGCTTTTAGGGGAAACCGCGAGGTAAACTGCTGTTTCACTTAAGATAATCCTGGATTCGGGGTTTCCTATGACATTAACAGCCTGGAAACAGTTATTGGCAATCACCAGCGCATTGGGATTAGCCAGACCTATATCTTCAGCAGCAAGAATAAGCATTCTCCTTGCAATAAATTTAATATCCTCACCTCCAGCGATCATCCTCGCCAGCCAGTATACCGCACCGTTTGGGTCTCCTCCTCTCATAGATTTTATAAAGGCTGAAATAATATCATAATGCTGCTCTCCGTTTTTATCGTAGAGTGCCATGGTTTCCTGCAGTATATCCAGAACATCAGTATTGCTGATCTCTTTTTTATCTGAATTCATGTACTGGTTAAGGACAAGTTCAACAGAATTGATCAGTTTCCTTGCGTCACCGCCTGAGTACTGTATGAAAGCTTCCTTTTCTAAAATTTTAAAATCGGTTCCCTCATCTTTATTATATCTTTCCGAAGCAGTATCAATTAATTCTTCCAGTTTTTCATAGCTCAATGCCTTCAGGATATACACCTGACTTCTTGACAAAAGGGCAGACACTACTTCAAAACTAGGGTTTTCTGTGGTGGCACCAATTAAAACAATCCATCCTTTCTCTACAGCATGCAGCAATGAGTCCTGCTGGGATTTATTGAAGCGGTGAATTTCATCAATAAATAAAATAGGAGATTTCCCAGAGAACAAATTCTGTTTTTTGGCATCCTCTATTACATCACGTACATCTTTTACTCCTGAAGAAACGGCGGAAAGCTTGTAGAACTTCCGTCCAGATTTTTCAGAAATAATTTCGGCCAACGTGGTTTTTCCTGTACCTGGTGGACCCCAAAGGATGAGAGAATTCAGCGCATTATTTTCGATCATTTTTCTGATCGTGCCTTTTTCTCCGGTAAGATGTTCCTGCCCAAGAACTTCTTCCAGGGTTTTGGGTCTTAATTTTTCTGCTAGTGGAATATTTTGGCTCAAGATATTTTATTTTTTTGGTCAACGGAATCAGTTTTGATACTCTGAAACTTATAACAAAATTAAACTAATTTTAAATTTTTTACCCTATTTTTGCATAGTTTTGAAACTCACATTCAATAAAATCATTAGTTTTCCTTTGGTAATTTTGATCAGATTTTACCAGTGGTTCATCTCGCCTTTACTTCCCAAAAACTGCCGTTACGAACCCACATGCTCTCATTATATGGTGGAAGCATTACAGGTACACGGTATTTTCAAAGGATTGTGGATGGGGGTAAAAAGAATTTCAAAATGTCATCCCTGGGGAGGTAGCGGCTACGACCCTGTTCCACCTAAAAAATAAATCAGTAACAAACTATTAAATCAATAGAAATGAGTAATCTATTTTTCAGAATTTACCTCGTGGTATTTCTATTTATCACACAGTGTGCATTTGCCCAAGAATATCCCGGAGGTTTATCTGACGGAACTCTGAAAGTAAACGGAGGCAGTGTCCCGGTAAAGATCTATTCTACGACCGAAGTAAGCGACCTCAATGCTTTTCCGGATATGGATACGGACAAAAATGTTCTGGTAATCCTGAACGAATCTAATTTTGAACCGGCTTATTTCAATTTCAGTGTTTCAACATTGGATAAATTTAAAACCTCTCATTACCAGTTTTTCGATAAAAAATTTAAACTTATCGACAGTCCGGTAACGCAAGACAATATCACTGACTTCAAATATGCCGTAAAAACCGTAAAACCTATCAGCGGATCTGATGCTGTTGCATTGGAAACTCCGTTCAAGATCTGGGACCCTTCAAAAGGTATCCAGCTGGGACCGGTTACGCTGCATTTTTACAGTCTGATGTTTGTATTTGCCTTCGGTTTTGGTTATATTTTGATGTTGAAGATCTTCAAAATAGACAATGTAAACCAGAAGTATCTGGAACCGCTTTTCACATGGACACTGATCGGAACTATTTTAGGAGCTCGACTAGGTCACGTTATCTTTTACCAGCCGGAATTGTTTAAAGAAGACTTCTGGAGTGTATTTTTACCGATAAGCACCAAAAATGGCCTGAAATTCACAGGGTTTTCAGGACTGGCCAGTCATGGCGCTACCATCGCACTGATCTTCACTACTTTATATTATTCATTTAAAATTATTAAGAAAAATCCTTTCTGGGTTTATGATAGAATCGGAATTGTGGTTGCATTGGGTGGCGCATTTGTAAGAATAGGTAATTTTTTCAATTCTGAAATTCTTGGCAAAGCGGCTGATCCTAATTCTCCATTTGCCCTACTTTTCCCACAGCAGAGCAATGAATATGGTCCTACGGTTCCCCGTTATCCAGGACAGCTTTTTGAAGCTATTGGTTATTTATGTCTTTTTTTTCTATTATGGATCTTATATAGAAAAACAAATAAGAAATACCAGCAAGGGTGGCTTTTCGGCTTGTTCTTTATTATTCTTTGGGCGATCAGATTCTTTGTAGAATTCCTGAAAGAGCCTCAGGGAGACGAATTTATTCACATAGGAGGATTGAATACGGGGCAGGTGCTTTCTATTCCGTTTATGATTGCAGGAGTGGTTATAATGATTATTTCAAAGAAATTCAAGATCACGGAGGAAGAAAACGGGAAACCGGAATAATCAGTAATTAAAAATATATAGAAAGGGCAAATTAGCAGTTAAGCGAATTTGCCCTTTTTCTTTTAATAATTTACTTTATTACAATTTTACAGTCGTTCTTTTATTTAATTCTTCAAAGACATTCCCAAACTCATTGATTACATCTGTAGGAAGCATAGACTCTTTGGAATATTTTTCCGCAGCGAGATCAGCAGCTCTGCCATGCAGCCAAACTGCCAAAATACAAGCATTCTCTTCATAATAACCTTGGGCAAGCAACGAAGTAAGAATCCCTGTAAGGATATCTCCGCTTCCTCCCTTTGCTAATCCTGCATTTCCGGTAATATTGTAAAAGACTTTTCCCTGCGGTGTAATAACCTGAGTATGATGGTCTTTTAAAACGATATAAATAGTAAACTCTGCAGCCTTTTCACGGGCAAGCTTCAATCTTTCAAAAGAATTCTCTGTACTTCCGAACAACCTTTCAAATTCTTTAGGATGTGGAGTGATGACCGATTTTTTCGGAATCAAATCTAAATTTTTCTGATTTTTTGCAATAATATTCAGTGCATCGGCATCTAAAACTAAGGGGTTATGATATTCTTTTAGAAATTTTAAAAGTGCTTTTTCAGTTTGCTCATTGGTTCCCATTCCCGGACCGATTCCATATACCATATCTTCCTCAACGGGGAAATATTCCAGGCATTCTTCCCCTCCTTCTGTGAACATGGCTTCCGGACAGGAGATCTGCAGGATTTCATATCCGCATTTTGGAGCAAGTATGAAAGTAAGGCCGCATCCAATCTTCATGGCAGACCTTGTTGCCAATACTGCTGCTCCTATCTTTCCATAACTACCGCCTGCCATGGTCACTTTTCCGTAAGTGCCTTTGTGCGAAAATTCCTGTCTGGGTTTAAAAATACTGTCGACAACCTTTCCGTCAATGACAAAATCATGAGTAACCTGTGTCTGCAGGTATCCTTTATGCAGTCCTATATCGAGAATGATCACTTTCCCGGTATATTTTCCTGTTTCAGGATGGAGAAAGCTTTTTTTCCAACATTGAAAGCTGAGGGTATAATCAGCTTTAAAAATAACAGTATCATCTTCAAATATGTGGTCCGCAGGTAACCCGGAAGGAATATCAACAGAGATTCTGATACAGTTTTCTTCATTCAAAACCTCAACCAGCTCTTTGAAAACTCCCTTTAAAGGCCGTGATAAACCTGTACCGAATAGAGCATCAATAATGATCGTTTTTGTATCAAAGTTATAATGATCAGCTTCTTTGAATTCTCTGACAGAAATTCCGGAAAGATCCCGAAGCCTTTTTAAATTGACGGATGCATCGTCTGAGAATTTCCCTTTAGGGTTTTGAACAAAAACATCTGTATCAAAGCCTTTCGTGTAAAGAATTCTCGCTAATGCCAGTCCGTCGCCACCGTTATTTCCATTACCGCAGAATATTGCAATTTTTTTGTGGTTTTTACAGTTTTCAGAGATCCAGCCAGCCAATGCTTCCACCGCTCTTTCCATAAGTTGTATAGAAGAAACCGGCTCCCGGGAAATAGTAAAACTGTCCCACTGGCGTATTTGTTCTGCAGTAAAAATTTTCATAATTTGGGAATCTAACTTTTAACTAAATTACGAAGTTTTTAGTTTACTGCTATATTTATAGCCTTAAAATTAGGTTAAAGAATGATCCTAAAGATGTTCAGCTAAGCTATTAATTTCCGACAGAAAAAGTCTTTTAAACACAGCCGGTAATTCAATAATTATGGAATAAAAAACCTTGAAAAGTAACGTTTTTTACATTTTTTAATTCTATTTTTGTGTGTATACTAATTAAAAAAATATAAATTATGGGATTTGTTAAAGAATTTAGAGATTTTGCTTTTAAGGGCAATGTGCTTGACCTGGCTGTCGGTGTGATCATCGGTGGAGCTTTCGGAAAAATTGTTTCTTCACTGGTAGAAGATGTGATTACTCCTTTGTTGCTGAACCCGGCATTAAAGGCTGCGGGTGCAGAAAATATTTCTAAACTTTCCTGGAATGGTGTTACTTATGGTAACTTCCTTTCTGCTGTGATCAGCTTCCTATGTATTGCCATGGTTCTTTTCTGGATCATCAAAGGGGCAAATAAAGTGGTAAAAAGAGAGGATGCCGCTCCTGCCGGACCTACTGCAGACCAACAATTGCTGACAGAGATCAGAGATCTTCTTAAAAGCAAGAATAATATATAAAACAAAAGCACCTCAAATTGAGGTGCTTTTTTATCATCTTCAGCTGGTTACTGGATCTGTAAAATGCTTGAGATCTGCTCTGCCAGAGAAAGCCCGATCCTGTCCTGAGCTTCCATAGTAGATGCTCCTGTATGAGGAGTCAGGGAAATTTTTGAGTGGTTTAGAATTTCTTTAGAAGGTGTAGGTTCATTGATGAAAACATCTAATCCTGCAAATTTCACCTTCCCTGAATCCAACGCATCAATCAAAGCGGATTCATCGATAACACCACCTCTTGAGCAGTTTACTACCGCTACCCCGTCTTTCATGATGTCAAATTCGTTTTTCCCGATCATATAACCGTCTTTCTGAGCCGGAACGTGAAGGGTAATAAAGTCTGAATGCTTCAATACTTCCTGAAGTGGCTCCGTTTCAATATCTACGTTGATGAACTGGTTGTTGTAGAATTTCACTTTAATGCTTGCCTTTCCTACATTATTATCTGCTGCCACTACTCTCATACCAAGACCCAAAGCAATTCTGGCTACTTCCTGTCCTATTCTTCCCATCCCAACAATCCCGATGGTTTTACCTCTTAGCTCAATTCCTGCCGTATAGGCTTTTTTAAGGCTTGCAAATTCTGTATCTCCTACCAAAGGCATTTTTCTGTTTGAATCCTGAAGGAATCGCGCTCCTGAAAATAAGTGTGCGAAAACAAGTTCAGCCACAGATTCTGAAGAAGCAGAAGGAGTATTGATCACATGAATTCCTTTTTCTCTGGCATAGTCTACATCAATATTATCCATTCCTACTCCGCCACGTCCAATAATTTCGATGGATGGGCAGCCGTCAATAATATCTTTTCTTACCTGTGTAGCACTCCTTACCAGCAGGGCACGGATTTTATGCTCGTTAATGTAATCTACCAAAAACTCCTGCGGAACTTTTGCAGTGATCACTTCAAAACCTTTCTCAGCCAGTGCATCAATTCCAGATTGATCCAGACCGTCATTTGCTAAAACTTTCATAAATACAATTGATATTAAAAAGTGAAAAGATTTAAAAATTAAAGATTGTCAGTGCGTACACTTCATCGTTTAATTTTTAAATCTTCGTATATGTTTTCTTAATCTTCTTTGAAAACTTCAATAGTTACCTGCTTTTCTACAAGGTCTGTAAATTTACCTTTGTATCTTGTAGCTCTTACCAGGTGGTTGTCTATCCAGTGATAATTGCCTCCTCTTGGTTTTCCACAGAGGACGCTGTGGTATTTGAAGCCGTGCTTATCCAGCCATTCGATGGTAATCTGCTTCAGATTTTCTGTTCTTGAAGTGAAGAAACAGATCTGATGCCCTTCGTCATACCATTTATTGACTGTTTCGAGTGCATCCGGGTAAGGTTCACAGGTAACCATTCTTTCCGGTTCTTCGTTCGGAACATCGTCTGTAATGGTACCGTCTATATCGATTAAATAATTTTTTACCCCGTCCTTAAGGATTGGACTTAAATGCTCTTTGTATTCTAATTCCATCGTTAAAAATTCAAATGCAAAGCTACGGCTTTTACATTGAACACCATAATTAAAATTACTTTACATTAAAAACAAACTATAAAAACTATCATTTATAGAATAATATTAATAAAAATGAATCAATAATTTGGATATAGTTAATTTTTTTCTGTTTTATAAGAATTCAATTATTTGGCAATACAACTTAGATGGGAAATTCACTCCTAAAATGGATCTCCTAAACTGATTCTTAACCGATTTAAAGCATTCATTAAGGAAATACTGGACGTTAATTCCACAATTTCTTTTTCTGAAAACTCTTGCTTTAATTCCTGAAGCAAAGTTTCCATATCATTGGTTAGATGGGTCACTGCATCAGTCCATTGTAAGACCAAAATCTGTTTATGATCAAATGATCTGGAGTGTTTGTAACCCGGTATTTTATCAATTAATGAAGATTCCATTCCCATTTCTCTTAATTCATTAGCATGAAAGCTGCAGCAATAAGAGCATCCATTCAATTGGGAAATCCTCAATTCGGCCAATGCAATGAGTTTATTATCAACTTCAGAATTTCTGATGCTTGTATGTGCCTGATATAAGTGTCCTACTGTCTTTTTTGAAATCTCTTTGTAATCCATTTTCTTTTTTGGGCAAAGTTAGGCGTACGGGTTGTGCTGAAAAGAGTATATAAATAGGATAAATGAGTAAAAATAAAAGATTTATCTTTGTAAATATAGCCTGATAAAGTAATGGATCATATACGGGACCTTATTGAAATTGAACTTACAGAACTTACAGAGTGGAAAGACAGGTTCCGCAAAAACAGTTTTTTTGAATTGGTATTTATTCTTAACGGAAAAGGCATTCAAAGTATAGAATATAAGACCTGTACTTATCAAAAAGATGATTTTTTCCTTTTACCCTATTCCAAATGTCATGCCTACGAAATTACAGAACCTACTACTTTTCTTTTTATCCGGTTTACCGAACATTATTTCAAAAACCTTAAAAATACGGAGATAGATTATTTACATTGGTTCAGTAAGCTCAATTATATCATCGGTTTTTATGATTTCAACACGGGACTTTATATCAATAATAATAAAGATAAAAGCCAGGTGAAAAAGTTATTTGAAATTATATGGCTTGAAAAAGAACAGCCGACAGATTATTCAGAAACTATAATAGCCAATACTCTATCATCCATTCTAACGATCATAAGTTCGGGACTCATTGCACCCAACAATTTTCAGAAATCAAATGATGATAAATTCAATGACATCATTAAGTATATTAATCAGAATATTATTGATGAACACAAATTATCCATATTATATCTCTCCGATAAATTCAACATTTCTAAAAAGTATTTCAGTGAATATTTTAAAAGGAATTCTAATGAATCACTAAAGGAATATATTCAAAAAACAAAACTACAGATCGCAATCAACAGGATAAAATATACCCAATCTTCTTTACAGGAAATTGCCTGGAGCCTGGGTTTTACAGATGGAAGCCATTTAACAAAATCTCTGAAAAAACATTTTGGATTAAGCCCAGCTACCCTACGGAAAGAAAAAAAACAAATTCTCTGATGTAAGAAGAGCTTTCCTATCATCTTAATTCCTTAACAGATGATGTTTATCCAAAAATTTCCAAAATACATTTATTAGACTTACATTTGTAGGAATGGAAGAATTGGTAGTTTTAGTAAATCCTGAAGATGAAGTTCTGGGTCTGATGGAAAAGCAGCAGGCACACATCAACGGCCTTCTGCACCGTGCATTTTCTGTATTTCTGTTCAACAGCAAAGGCGAAATGCTTCTTCAAAAAAGGGCATCAGGAAAATACCATTCTCCTAACCAATGGACCAATGCGGTGTGCTCTCACCCAAGAAAAGATGAGACTTATCTGGAGGGTGCCACACGCAGGATAAAAGAAGAACTGGGAATTGAGGCTGAACTGTCGGAAAAATTTAGTTTTATCTATAAAGCAGAAGTAGGCGGCGGCCTTTGGGAACATGAACTGGACCACGTATTCATAGGAAATCACGAGTCTGATTTTAATTTAAATAAAGAGGAAGTGGAAGAAGTAAGATTTATCTCGATGGAAGATCTCGACCAGGAGATTACCGAAAATCCAGGAAATTTTACAGAATGGTTTAAAATTATCCTTGAAGAATATAAACACCATTTTTAATTGATGAAAAAAATATTATTTGTAACCGCTTTTTTATCGGGAAGTTTATTTTTTGCTCAAAAAGCAAAAGTATATGAAAATCCCGGCTACTCTATCAACGTTCCGGAAGGCTGGAAATCCACCAATGACAATGATATTGTCAATATTTTCCCGGCTAATGAAATTGGAGCAATTACCATTTCAGAATACCACGACCTGAATCTTCCGAAAGCGGATATGAAAAAATTTATCCTGGCACTTTATAAATCTAATGATCCGGAAGACAAAATAAAAGAAAACAAAGGCAGAAAAGGATATACCGAATATTATTATGAGTATTTTGATGAAAAAGAAAAATTGTTCTGGATCACCAAAGCTTTTCAAAAAGACAAAAATCTCTACCTTGTTTCCATCAACTGTGGCCAGAAGTTCTGGAACGGAAATTATATGAATGTATTCAACGAAACTTTCAACAGCTTTAAAATAAAGAAATAAAAATTAAAAATGAAGAAAACAGCCTTATACGATAAACACGTTTCTTTGGGCGCTAAAATCGTACCTTTTGCAGGTTTTGAAATGCCTGTACAATATTCCGGTGTTACTGATGAGCATTTTGCAGTAAGAGAAAAAGCAGGATTGTTTGATGTTTCACACATGGGACAGTTTTTTATTGAGGGACCGGGATCTAAAGATCTTTTACAATTCGTAACGACGAACAATGTAGATGCTCTGGAAAACGGAAAAGCTCAATATTCTTGCCTTCCTAATGAGAATGGAGGAATCGTGGATGACCTTATTGTTTACAAAATGGAAGACGAAAAATATTTCGTTGTAGTAAACGCATCAAATATCGAAAAAGACTGGGATCATATCTCAAAATACAATACGTTCGGTGCTAAAATGACCAATGCATCTGATGAGATGTCATTATTGGCTATTCAGGGTCCTAAAGCTACTGAAATCCTTCAGAAGCTAACGGAAACTAATCTGTCTGAGATTCCTTATTACCATTTTGCAGTGGGAAATGTTGCAGGAGTGAATAATGTGATTATTTCAAACACAGGATATACAGGAAGTGGAGGCTTTGAGATCTACTTCAACAATGAAAATGCTGTAGAACTTTGGGATGCGCTTATTAATGCTGGTGAGGCGGAAGGATTGATTCCGGCCGGACTTGCTGCCAGAGATACTTTAAGACTGGAAAAAGGATTCTGTCTTTACGGAAATGACATCGACGATACTACTTCACCTATCGAAGCAGGATTGGGATGGATTACAAAATTCGATAAGGATTTTGTTTCTAAAGATACATTCGCAAAGCAGAAAGAAGAAGGGGTTACCAGAAAGCTGGTCGCTTTTGAACTTACTGACAAAGGGGTTCCAAGACATGATTATCCGGTAGTAGATGCAGAAGGAAATGTGATTGGAAAGGTAACATCTGGTACCCAGTCTCCGATGAAAAAGATCGGTTTGGGACTTGCTTATGTAGACAAGCCTCATTTCAAACTGGGTTCTGAAATTTTCATTCAGGTAAGAAATAAGAACATTCCTGCAAAAGTGGTGAAAGCTCCTTTCGTATAATAGTTCTGAAAATATAAATAAAATAGGCTGTAATTCATTTTACAGCCTATTTTTGTTTTAGTAACAGATGCAGCAGATGGTTCTGTCCGGGTTGCAGGCATCTCCTATTCCCGGTCTGTTGGAAATTACACCGCCGCCTGGGCCGCAAAGTGTAAAGCAATTTACTGGCGGAATTTTACCACTTCCCGAGATCTGTTTTAATGCTGATCGGTTAAGATTCTTTGTTGTTAAAAGGTCTTTTGTCATGATATTATTTTTTAATGATTATAAATATAAGTATTTAATAATGAATTCATTAAAATAAATCACGAAATATTGACATTTTTTTTAAGCCTTATTCTTTAAGGTTCGTGTTGAAAACAATAATCATTTCCAATTCGAGTATGGTGCTTACATCTGGTTCCTCTTTTGGTCATTCCCAAACACTGATTTCCCTTATTCGTACCGTTTACTTTTTTAGGTTTGGAAATAAAACGATACGCTGCTGTTCCGGAGGGATTGCATATTTTACAGGGCTGAAGCCCAATTTCCATAGCTTTATTTACGTCAAGGCCAGCAGAAACATTTTTCACCATTCTGCATGATGGCAAATGGTATTTTGTTCCCGAAGGTGTTCTATAAACGGTCTGCCCACAGAGACTGAGTGAAATAAAAAGCAATATGGAAATTACATATTTCATTCATTTACTCCAAAGAATTCCTTTAATGCTTCTACATTATTTTTATCATTTCCTACAAAAATTTCATTATCTGTAAGAAAAACCGGACGTTTTAAAAAGGTATAGTGATCCAGAAGGAGATCCTTGAAATCTTTTTCCTGAAGATTCTTTACATCTAAGCCTCTTAATTTGATTTGTGTAGATTTTTTACTGAAGAGGGCCTCGTACGATTTTGTTTTTTTATACATAGCTTCCAGTTCTTCCTTGGTCACTGGTTCTTTTTTGATCTCACGGAGTTCCCAACCGGTAAGGTCAAACTGAGCCAGGATCTTTCGGCATGTATCGCATGTATTAAGGTGGAATACTTTCTTCATTATTATTTTAAATCTCTTGTTTGTTAAATTTCCTTCATTCCTGAAGTTTCGTCCTTCAAAAGTAGGATTTAATCCAAAATTCTGGAAATTTATAAATAACTTTATTCAAATTTTATAAAGATGCAGAACAAGCCTATTACTTTTCAGTTTATTTCGGAACCTTCGGATGTGAATTACGGGGGGAATGTACATGGAGGAAGCGTTATGAAATGGATCGATCAGGCAGGTTATGCGTGCGCCACTACCTGGAGCGGAAATTATTCCGTTACTGTGTATGTTGGAGGGATCCGTTTCTATGAACCTATTAAAATTGGGGAAGTCGTAAGAGTAGATGCACAGGTGATCTATACGGGATCATCAAGTATGCATATTTCAATCAATGTTTTTTCAAGAAACCTTAAACAACCTACTTTTGATAAAAAAACCCATTGCATTATTGTTTTTGTAGCAGTGGATGAAAACGGTAAAAAACTTCCTGTTCCGAAATGGGTTCCTGAAACTGAAGAGGAAAAACTTCAGGAGAAATATGCCAAACGTCTTATGGACCTCAGAACACAGATTGAAGATGAAATGAAGCCTTTTATTAAATAGATTCTTATGAATTTACCTTATTAAATTTTACAAATCCGCAGAGAATAATTAAATTTGCAGCAACAAGGAAATGGTGTTCTTCCTTACCCAACCGCTTTACAGAAGCTGATGACGCCTGATTAAGAGATTATTAACCAATAACTTATCAGGATTATTATGTCTAAAAAACAAAGAACACTTCGCAGAAAAACAACTTTTTACACTCATTTTTTCTTTAGAAAATTTCCTGCTCTACCCTATATTTTGAAATGGCTATGCATAAGCATCATCATCGGTTTGCTTGTGGGAACAGCGTCTGCAGGATTTCTTCAGTCTTTGGAATGGGCTACCACCTTCAGAGAAAATCATATCTGGCTGATTGCACTGCTTCCTGTAGCAGGTTTTCTTATCGGACTTTTATATCATTATTTTGGGAAAGAGGTAGAGGCTGGAAATAATTTACTGATCGACAGTATTCATGATCCGAAAGAGATTATTCCTTTCAAAATGGCTCCTTTTGTTTATTTGGGAACTATAATTACTCATTTCTTCGGAGGTTCTGCCGGGCGTGAAGGTACTGCTGTCCAGATGGCAGGAGCTATTTCAGACCAGCTGAGTAAACCTTTTAGACTTGACAGAAATGAAAGAAAAATTTTACTTACCGCTGCAATTGCTGCCGGTTTTGGATCTGTTTTCGGAACTCCGCTGGCGGGAGCTGTTTTTGGGCTTGAAGTTTTCCTGATCGGAAGGATACGTTATCATGCTATTTTCCCTGCCTTTGCAGCAGCAATTTTTGCAGACTTGACCACGAATCTTTGGAACGTAAAGCATACACATTATCATATAGATCTTATTCCAAAGTTGGAGTTTCTGCCTGTTGTATACAGTGTGCTGGCAGGAATCGTTTTCGGGATCTGTGCAGCAACTTTCAGCAGGGTTATTCATTGGGCAGGTTCAGTTTTCAAATCCAGGATCAAGTATCCCCCACTTCGTCCGGTGATTGGTGGGATCATTATTGCCTTGGCAGTTTTTGTAATGGGAACAACAAGATATATCGGGCTGGGAGTTCCTGTGATTCTGGAATCTTTTGAAAAGCAGCTTCCATTGTATGATTTTGCTTTAAAAATGATTTTTACGATTGTTACCCTTTCAGCAGGTTTTAAAGGCGGTGAGGTCACTCCTTTATTCTTTATCGGAGCTACTTTAGGAAGTGCCTTATCGCTGTTTATTCCTTTGCCGTTCGGGCTGCTTGCGGGAATGGGATTTGTAGCCGTATTTGCCGGAGCAACCAATACGCCTTTGGCTTGTATGCTTATGGGAATTGAACTGTTCGGAGCAGAATGTGGCGTCTATGTAGCGATTGCCTGTGTGGTTTCTTATCTGCTTTCCGGTCACAATAGCATTTATACAAGACAGAGAATCGGAGAAGCGAAAAACAGGAGGTATGAAAGTGAGCGGGATAGCGCTATTTCAGATTTGTGAGAGGGTTTTAGGGAAAATAAAACATTATAAAATATATTATATTATTTTTTAGTGACCAGTAAATTCTAATATTTCACTTTTAAAACTCTCCCACTATCAAACTTATATTTTCATTAAATTTGTTTTACCATAAATCTATAATACAATGTTTGACTACAGATTAAAGGTTTTCCATATAGCTGCATCGAGGCTGAGCTTTACAAAAGCTTCTGAGGAGCTGCATATTTCACAGCCTGCTGTGACCAAGCATATTAAAGAGATTGAAAGTCAGTTGGGCACGAAACTGTTTGACCGGAAAGGAACCTCTGTACAGCTTACCCAGAGCGGAAAAATTCTTTATGAATGTGCGGAGAAGATACGGAATATCTACCGTGACCTGGAATTTGAGATCAGCCAGATTAATGAATTGCATAAAGGAAAACTGATTATAGGAGCCAGCACAAGTGTTGCACAATATGTTTTACCCGAAATTCTGGCAAAATTCAATACCTATTATAAGGATATCAAGATCGAACTGATCACTCACAATACAGAAATGATTTCCGAGCTCCTGAAAGAGGGAAAGATAGATCTGGGCATCATTGAAGGGGAATCACAGTCGTCTTTTTTTGATTATAAAATTTTTAAAGCGGATGAGATTGTGCTTGCTTCGAAGGCAGATCACCCATTGGCTAATAAAATGTTAAGTTTAAAAGATCTTTATAACTTAAATCTGATTTTTCGGGAACAGGGCTCCGGAACTCTGGAATTTATCCAAAACCGATTAAAGGAAAAAGGCATTAATATCGCAGAACTCAATACCGTTATGCAGCTGGGAAGCAGCGAAAGCATTAAAAATTACCTTTTGCATTCGGACTGTATGGCATTTCTTTCTATCAGCAGTATCCTAAATGAACTAAAGAATAATACGCTGACCATTGTAGACATTAAAAATTTTAGCATAGAAAGGGATTTTCACTTTATTCTTCCGAAAGGCGAACAATCGGAAGTGATCAAGCTTTTCCTTAAGTTTGTGAGGAGCTAGGGAGTAGATCTTAGGTGGCGGAAATTGAGCTGCATGTTGAAAATGTGGCCGGTGGATTTTGATTTAGATGGTTTGTAGAGTGAATGGTGAATTGGCTTCGCAAGTGAATGGTGAATTAGGAAGTAGAGAATCAGGAGCCAAGATTTCAGATTTTTAAATTCATTTTACTCTTTTTAGCTCCAGATCCTAATTAATCATATGCATTACAATGATTTTGGATATTTAACAGCATTGGTAAGTTCAATCGGATTATTATTTTTTATTAGATCATCTTGCGTGTTTTTTGTCATTTCTTTGAAATTGGGTTCAATATCATTACCTTTCTCATCTTTAAACTTTGCTTTTACATTTCCGGATCTCATTTCTCTGTAAGGATCATTGAAGTAGTCTAAAAATACCTTATCCAATTTCTCTTTTGAAATTTCAATGGGTCTAGGCTGCATATTCTCGAACTCTAAAAGGTGATAGTTTTTCTTTAGTCCTGTAAAAGAAAATTCATAGGAATTGGTTGCATCTTTCATGTAAACTATTAATCCCGGCAAGCCTTTAAAAATATAAGGCCCCTCCTGAATGGGTATTTCTTGGGTAAACCAAGCTTCCCAACTTCTTCCTTTGTAATTGAGCGTTGCTTTCTGGCAAGTATAATTATTCTTTTTCGTGGTCTCCTTTTCTATTTTCCAGTTCAGTTTTTCAGATTCCGTTAATTTATAGTTATCTCTAAAAACGAAATAGTATTTTGAAGCGGAGTTCTGAGGTTTTTTAATCACCATAAAACTGTTATCACCTACCGCAAACCCCTTCAGTCCATTACTTCTGAGTGAGTCGACCTTATATTGTTTTTCGGTATAAAATTTTGATTCTTCTCCATGAATCAGCAGCACCATTTTTTTGGTAACCGATTCGCTGCTTAATGAATCTTCTTTATACGTCATATCATAATTGATCCTCATATTCTGGGAATACAGGTTTTGAATGATAAAGAAAAGCATGTTGAGTATTAATATCCTGTTGCGCATGTGTTTATTGTTTATTTTCTATAATCTGTTCTATATGGTAATATAAATCTTCTTTTTCAAATTCGTAGGGATAAACATATCCGTCTATAAAAACCGTAGGGGTGGAAATAATACCGTTTTGAGAAAACCATTCGTTTGAAGAGTTGAAGATGTCTCTGTTTTCTTCAGCATTATGATCGGCAATTTTCCATTTCTCCAGGTTCTTGTTTTTAAACCAAAAATTTAATGCCTGCAAAAACTCCTTTTCTCCCTGAAATAAAAAGATGCTGTGAAGTATATGCAAATGCTTGTTTTTCTCCTCAGCTGACTGGGGTTTAAAGAAAATATTTATTTTTATCTGATCTGAATAGGCAAAGATTATTTGATCAATGATCTTACCCATATCTCTGCACATTTCACAGTACAGGCTTGTAAATACCGTTAGCTCAAGGTCGGCATCCTTATTTCCCAGGACAAAGACAGGCTCCGGAAGATCCAATCTTTCCTGCTTGGCCAGGGTATTTGTAAAAACATCATGGTTTCTTACCACTCTGTTTTTTCTTATCAGCTGTTTTTTATGGTCTTCACTCTGCTTTAAAAACTTCTTGATGCCCAGCCATATGATAAAGGCGAGCACGTACATAAAGCCGTATAAAAACAAGGAAATAAAAGGCGTAACATTCATATCAAATCATCAAAATAGAGGTCTGCAAAAGCAAAATAATGATAATCCCTATACATAAGGGACAGATTTTTTTTATCTTAAATAACTGATAAAACAAGGAGTAAGCGATGACTGGAAGAATAACTACCAGCAATAATCTCTGGATGGTAAAAAAAACATCACTGTTCTGCATATTCGAGAGAAAGAGGATGCTGATCATATTGGTAAAAAAGTACACCAGGCTGTAATCTCCAAAACTGGAAATGAAATTGGCGTTTTTGGCATCCGAAAATGAACAATCTGTATAGGTTCCCGAACAGACTTTACTGACTATTGAATTTTCAATTCCGAACACTTTTCTTAACGAAAGAACGGATAGAATAAAACCGCAAAAAGACAGAACCAGATGGATGAAGGAACGCACATTGATGTAATAATATAGGCCAGCAAATAAAATAAGGATGGAAATTCCTACAAAATAGGGCTGATATTTCCAGATACTCTTCTTTTTAAGCTCCGATTGCGTTTCGTCGATCAAAACAACAATATTACTCCATTTTGAAAGCAGTTCTTTTGCGCTGATTCTATGTTTTCCATTAATCAGATAACCTTCCTTCGTTTTCTCAATATAGGCAAGCTCCTGTTCATTTTCACCGAGCTCAATAAAAGCCATAAAATCATCCGGAAGTTCATCTATTTCGGAGTCTTCTATTTCTATGACGTAATTGTATACGTGGTTCACATTTAGGGCGCTCACTATCGATAGCAGGCTCGGAAAGGATGGATGAGAATTGATCTGGAATGAAAACGCATTTCCGTCCAGATAAATATTTTTTTTCTCAAGGTACTTTAAAATATTGCTTATACTTTCAACCATATACTGTCTTTAAGCATTATTGAAAGTCTGAGGCATTCTTATCCCACAGGTTTTTGTTAAGATCAAAGAAAAGATTTTTAATCTCTAAATGAAATTTTTTGTTTTGAGGATCTTTTTCGTCCGGATTATTGATATTGATGAATCTCACCACTCCATGTTCAGATTTTCTATAAATATCCACCACATTGAATTTTCCGGAATTGTAACTATATACAATACCATTTCCTAAATCTATATCCGGTTTTTTATTGTAATCTTTCATGACTTCATCCAGTGATATGCCTTCATAATAAAACCCTAACATATTATTATAAATACTCATATTGGTATACATAAATAAAAATTGTTCACTGTAAGGTTTTTTTATATTGGCTTTAAGGATATGGGTGACGTCCTTTGTTTTAAAGAAAACATATTTTTCGTTTACTTTATTGGTGCGATAGTCTGAAAATGTAATAAACTGCAGGCTTTCATTGGCAAACTTTAAATTATGAACGCTGTTTCCATCCTCGTTATTCACGGCAGGTGTATGCTGCAAATAATAGTAATTTTTACAGCTTTGCATTATAAAGCTTACAATAAGCAACGTCCAGAATAGTATCAGTTTTTTTCTCATTTTCTATTTAGTTTAACTCAGCAGTGTGAGGATTGTAATTGCAGCTCACCGCATAACCATCATCCGTCTTAAAAGGTATGTGTGTTACCGTACAGCAATATCTGAACTCACAAATATTACACGGAGCAATATCTTCCTTTTTAATATCCCAAATCATGGATAATTTCTTGATGGTGCCGGTCGTGATTTCTTCAAAGGAATCCGTGATATTGCCATAGCTTGTTTTATCGGATATATTAAATTTAATCTTGCCCAATTCATCTACAAACACAGTCTTATATATCGATAAATTATAATTTTTCGCAATATTATAAGCGGTAGAATTGACATCTACGGTATTGATATTAAATTTAGGCAAAAACATCCTGGCATCGCTTACCGTTATAAAAAAGTTGGTCACTTCATTATTCGCTTCTACCTTTTCTTTGGGAGCATTAAACAGATATAAAGCTTTTAACCGATTGTTATTGTATAATTTTTTATCAATTTTCTGATAAGGCATTGAAAACGAAACATTCGTAACCCTGGAATGCTCCAACAAATGCAGGAGCTCATGTATTGCTCCCATACAGTCCTGGTCAGTTATATGGACATGCAATCTTTTCACTCCCAGGTCATTAATATTGCTGATAATACGATCTAAGTTATTACTAATAAATTCTGACAAGGTGATCGTCATAAACTGTATGACAGACGTGTCTTCATTGATACTTTTAGCTGATAATTCCGGAAATGAAACGGTATTGGAATAGAAGACAAATTCATTTTTTTCCAAAAAATCAAGATATTTTCCAGCCATTTTATCCAATTCAAATTCTTCCAGAACGGAACTTACTTTCCTGTTTTTTATATATTCTATAAAATCGATCATGGTATTGGGCACCAATTCAATTTCCTCTCTCTGAATATCGTATATGGCACCTCTTTCATGGCCTTTTACAGGTATACAGCATGAAAATACATGAATATATTTATCCTTATTATTCCGTAGATATGTTAATTCCATCCTTATAAATTCTTAAACAATATATTTCTGATTGGTGAATAGAGGTATCGACCATTCTAAATGGGCGGTCTCTTTTTATTTTTTTAACATCCATTGGACTTGTATGGGAGAAAATAACAGGAAGGAGTTCTTTCTTTTTTTCATAACCCAATTCTTTTAATAATGTTTTTTTCATGTATTCATTTTTTTGAGACATTGTGCCACTTCATAATGAAGCTCGTAATTACATGGCATTGCGGTCATCCTGAACTGGCCCGAAGGGTTTACTTCCAAAAAGTAATAGTCTCCGTCTTTACCTTTTATGATATCTAAAGAACCTGTATCAAGCTCAAGATCTTTCATCAGCCTGCATATTTTTTCGTCAATTTCTTCCGGCAGAGAATAAGGGATCATTCTGTTCGGTTTGCTGTAGTTGTAATGCCTGTAATCTACTCCCGTTTGGGTATCTCGCTGGGAAAAGATCGCCATAGGATAGTTTTTTCCATTTAGATGGAAAATCCTAAGTTCGTATTCCTTATCTATTTTTTCCTGGAATAAACTTGGAAAAAAATGACTGTACTGAGCCATTGTCTTGGAATTGACTTCCTTTGTAAGAAAAAAGAATGTTTTCTCCCCGACATCAATGACGGTACCGTCTTTTATGGATTTGGTAATGTATGATTCGTTCAGATCCAAAGAATCATTATGATTGGTTATATTGGTTTTTGGAATGCTTAATCCTATTTTCTGGGAAGCAATAAGGGTGCTTATTTTGTTTAATTTTTTAACGCTCACGTAGTTATTAAGCCATTTCTTATCTTTTAAAAAGTCAAAGAAAAGATCCAGTGTAGTGGTATATTCTAATTTTAGATATTCTAACATTTCGATATTCGTTTCTCCTCTGAATTTCTTTTTAAACTTATCAAAGAAGCCGAATTTCCTATACCATACACATTTAATGTCCGAGAGGTCCAGCTTTCCAAAAAAAACATTCTCCAGGAAAAGCCTTGGCTTAGGTGACAGCTCATAAGACATCTTTGTATTTCCATTAAACAGATCCAGATCATTTATTCTTATACACTTTTCGCCCAAAATAGCTAAGTGCTCCATTACCAGATTGGTATCATCATCATTGGGTGTTGATAAAATTAGAATCATTTTTTTTATGAATTAATGGATAAAGGAAGACTCTTTATATTATAAAGAGTCTTTAATTTTTTTCATGAAAAATCAAGTGACTAGTCACATCCGTCATTGGTACCACCTCCACCTTTGATCAGTGTAAGGGTTTCCAATACATGCGGATCGGTATCAGAACCCGTTCCTCCACATGGACCAGTCAGACCTAAATCTAATGATTTTTTACCAGCAATAATACTTTTCATGTTGCCTAATTTCTTCCCCTTAAGGTTTTCTAATTTTTTCATAGTTAATATTAATTTTTTTCTCCTACTCTTTTAGCTTTTCGGAAACCGCTTGTAACAAATATAGAATAAATATATTTCTCTACCATGAGATAAATAAATAAATTTATTATGTTAAATACACGAAATAAAGCAATTCATACTATATAAAATCAAAAATATATTACATTACTATAATTACTAAAAACAATATTGGTAAATTATCAATAATTCTTTTTTTAAGACATACGGCTTTCCGGAAAATATTCTAAAATATAATACTCATCTACTAAAGTCTTGATTTACCCTGATACCGTGATGTTTATTTCCATCTTAATCTACTTTCAAACTCTGCTTCCAGAAACTTCCATAATCATAACCAAAAGTTATCCACTATAATAAAATACGATTTACTTTGTAATACTATATTTCGGAATTTTGAAGTCTGATTTCAATACTTATTTATGAAAGATTTCATCCAAAACGAAACGGTACAAAAGGTTGTTTTTATTATACTGGCCGTTGTATGTCTCACTCCTATAATCTCTTCCCCTATCGCGTTGGCGTTGGGTTTTGGTTTAGCTATTTTTATGAGTAACCCTTTTGAGAAATATCTGCACAAATACATTCACTTATTGCTGCAAGTTTCTATCGTTGGCCTAGGTTTCGGGCTTAAACTTAACGAAGCTCTACAAGCAGGTAAAACGGGTTTCCTTTTAACGGTCATCAGTATTTTAACAGTCATGGTTCTTGGCTTTATTTTAGGGAAAGTTTTTAACCTGGAAAAAAAATTATCTTACCTGATCTCGGCGGGAACGGCAATTTGCGGAGGCAGTGCTATTGCTGCCGTCTCTCCTATCATAAAGCCAAGCACAAAGGAAATTTCTTTGGGACTTGCTATTATTTTCACATTGAATTCTGTGGCATTGTTTGTTTATCCTGCTATAGGTCATCTGCTGCATCTTTCTCAGGAACAGTTCGGGCTGTGGTGCGCAGTGGGAATTCATGATACGAGTTCTGTTGTTGGTGCAGCTGGCAAGTATGGAGATGAGGCTCTAAAAATAGCAACAACCGTGAAACTGGCGCGTGCTTTATGGATCATTCCGGTTTCTGTAATCACTATGTTTATTTTTAAAAGTAAAGGATCGAAGATTAAAATACCATGGTTTATTGGCTTGTTTGTTATCGCTATTCTTTTAAATACCTATTTTCCTGTATTTAATAGTTTGGGCAGTTCTGTAACTGCTGTAGCAAAAGCGGGCCTGAATCTTACCTTATTCTTGATTGGATCAACACTTTCTATCCAGACTTTAAAAACAATAGGAATTAAGCCTTTGGCCGTAGCTGTTATTTTATGGATTACGATCAGTGTGGGAAGTCTGCTTTATATTATCAGCTGACAATATTATTTAAGTTCTCTTTTGTTTTATATTTTTAACCGTAGATTTCCACAGATTTTTAATAGATTAATATACTTTATTCTTTTAATCTTATAATTTTAACTGATAAAGCTTATCCTGCTTTTTCGCCTTAAATCAAATTACAAGTTCAAAATTGCAAACTTTCGTTAAAAAGTAATCTTTTAAAAAATTTCGCTTAAATCTTAAAATGGCAAAAACCTTTTGGAAGGTCCAAAAGGCTTTTGCGTATTAAATGTGGAAATGTTTAATTTTTGACTTATAAACGTTAAATTTCAGTATTACAAGTATATACTTGCGGACATGCGATATACTGTACACAGTACCATGGACCTGTTACAGAACCTGAACAGCTGCATCCGCATTTAGATAAATCGACTGGCCCACTTATTCCTCCTACAATGTTTTTTAGATCTGCTTTTTTTAGTTTTTTAGCGTTTTTCATAGTGTTAAATAATTTGATTTGAGATTAAACAATATAGTTTTTGTTACTTTTCAAAGTTAAACAAATATTAATTATTCGCAACATAATTTAGTTAAAATTTTAATAATACCCTAATTTTATTAGCTTTATTGCAATATAAACAAAATGATGAACCACACCATTTATTAAACAGTTTATTATCTTCCACTTTTAAATTGTTATATAACCGTTGAGAGAATAAAAAATAGAATTTTTGAAAGATACCGGGAAGCCTTTCCAGAATTGTTAAGCTTAAAAAATAAAACCTTTCAATTAGAAAGGTTTTACTGAATAAAATGTTTTATCAACAGGTTATTACCTGGAGACATTTCTTATACTTAACACAATATGACGGGCCAGTCACTGCTCCTGTACAGCTACAGCCGCATTGTGAAAGATCCGGAGTAATTACTCCACCAACTCCGCCAATAATGTTTTTAAGGTCATCTTTTTTTAACTTTTTTGCTCTTTTTAAAATTTCCTGTGACATGATGTTTTGATTTTAATTAAACAATAGAATTAAATTCCTTTACTTTCAAAAGTAAACAATTAATGATTATTTAAAGCATAACAAAATGTTAAATTATTCATTTACTTACACTTAAAAATTATCAATCCCTTTCAAATAGCTTTATTATTCAGTAAATTCCAGGTCTTTGTCATGCGTTTCTGAAATGGTAAGTGAGGAATAAAAAGCCAGTCCGAAAACAACAAGCCCAACGACTGCTGCACTTATAATTACCGTGAAATTATTTTTCAGCAGATCAAATGCAAGGATCATCACTGGCACTAACCCTCTCACCATGTTGGGAACAGTAGTTGTTGCTGTATTTCTGATATTGGTTCCGAACTGTTCTGCAGCAAGCGTTACAAACATGGCCCAATAACCGGTACCTAAGCCCAGCCAGACGCAGAACATATAGTACTTTGTTTCTGTATTGGTATTCCCGAAAAGCATGATCGCCACACCCACTATAGTGAACAGGAGCATATAAAAAATAGCCATTTTCCGTGATTTGAGGGCATGGGAAATAAAACCGCTCATGAGATCACCAACAGAAATCCCCACGTAAGCCCACATAATTGCTTTTCCGGGGTTCAGGTCCTTTATTCCTAATTCCGGGGCAAACTGATTGGCTAAAACAGCCAGAATACCTATACAATACCATGTAGGCAATCCGACTGCGATACATTTAAGATATCTCGTAAGGCGTTCTTTATTGGTAAAAAAGGAAAGAAAATTTCCTTTGGAAACGCTTTTATGCTCTATATTTTTATAAATACCTGATTCAGAAACACTCACCCGAAGAATAAGGAGCATAATCCCCATAATTCCACCAATGATGTAGGAAATATTCCAGCCGCCGGCGAGTTCTACGGTTAACTGAGCTACTACAGCTCCCATTAATCCAAAACCAGCGACAACAGATGTCCCGATCGCTCTCAGATTCTTCGGCAGGCTTTCAGAAACAAGGGTAATTCCCGCTCCAAGCTCCCCGGCCAGCCCTAATCCGGCTATAAACCTCAAGCCGGCGTATTGATACACAAGATGCTCTTTTGGAAGATAGGGTAAAAAACCACAGGCTATATTGGCCAGAGAATACACTAAAATTGAGCCGAAAAGTACAGAAAGTCTTCCTTTTTTATCACCGAAGATTCCCCAGAACACCCCACCGATAAGAAGCCCTACCATCTGACAATTGAGGATAAAGGTTCCGTCGGCATCAGGATTAAGTCCTAATGCTTTCAAGCTGGGAATTCTTACGATACCAAATAAAAGCAGGTCATAAATATCCACGAAATAGCCCAGGGCCGAAATGATAACAGGGATTGAAAAGATGTACTTCATTTTTGAAGACAAAGACAGTTCTTGCATTTTTAAGTTTTGATAAAAGTAAAAAACCTTTCAATTTCTTGAAAGGTTTTTATAAAATATCTTTTTCCTGTTATTATCTTGCAATATTCACCGCTCTTGTTTCCCTGATTACGGTTACTTTTACCTGTCCCGGATACGTGAGTTCGTTCTGGATCTTTTCGGAAATGTCATAAGACAGCTGATTGGCTACCTCATCATTTACTTTTCCGCTTTCTACCATTACCCTCAGTTCTCTACCCGCCTGGATCGCATAAGCGCTGGAAACGCCATCGAAACTTAAAGCTGCAGCTTCAAGGTCTTTCAATCTCTGGATATAAGATTCAAGTACCTGTCTTCTTGCTCCCGGTCTTGCTCCTGAGATTGCATCGGCAACCTGGATGATCGGTGATAATAATGACTTCATTTCAATTTCGTCATGGTGAGCTCCGATTGCGTTCACAACTTCTGCATTTTCACCATATTTTTCAGCCCATTGCATTCCGAGTAAGGCGTGAGGAAGTTCTGACTCCTGCTCAGGAACTTTACCGATATCGTGTAAAAGACCTGCTCTCTTGGCTAATTTTACGTTTAATCCTAATTCTGCAGCCATTGTCGCAGCGATATTCGCTACTTCTCTTGAGTGCTGTAATAGGTTCTGTCCGTAAGAAGAACGGTATTTCATTCTCCCTACGATTTTGATCAGTTCCGGGTGTAATCCGTGGATACCAAGATCAATGATCGTTCTTTTTCCAACTTCAATAATCTCTTCTTCGATCTGTTTTTTTGTTTTTTCTACTACTTCTTCAATTCTTGCCGGGTGGATTCTTCCGTCTGTCACCAATCTGTGAAGGGATAATCTCGCGATTTCTCTTCTTACGGGATCAAAACATGAAAGAAGAATGGCTTCCGGAGTGTCATCAACAATGATTTCTACTCCTGTCATGGCTTCTAAAGCACGGATATTTCTACCTTCTCTACCGATGATTCTTCCTTTTACTTCATCCGATTCAATATTGAAAACTGATACTGAGTTTTCGATAGCCTGCTCTGTTCCTATTCTCTGAATGGTCTGAACAACAATTTTTCTAGCTTCGTTCTTAGCGTTCAACTGTGCTTCTTCCATGATTCCCTGAACGTGTGCCTGGGCTCTTGTTTTAGCCTCAGCCTTCATTGTTTCTACCAATTCAGCCTTAGCTTCTTCTGCAGTGTAATTGGCTATCTTTTCTAAAATCTCCACTTTCTTGGTGGTAGCAATGTCAAGTTCGTGCTGTTTTCTGTCTAAGATCTCATTTTTCTTAGCATAATCTGCAATCTGCTTGTCCAGATCCTTTTCAAGCTTTCCGGTTTTGCTCAATTCGTCATTAAGCTTGTGTTCCTTATCCTTGATTCTTTTCTCTATCTCCTGCATTTTTCTTTCACGGGACTGGATATCAGAATCATGCTGAGATTTCAGTTCCAGGAATTTTTCTTTGGCCTGTAGATTTTTTTCTTTCTTTATGGATTCAGCTTGAACATTTGCTTTTTCTATAAGGTTTTCGGCATTTTTCTTTGCATCATCTACAATAAATTTTGCCTTGGTATTAAGCGAGCTTTTAGAGAAAAGAATCCCTAACACTGCGCCTATCACTAAGCAAATAATGCCGACTATAATGGCTGTTGTCATAATATATATTGAGTTTAATTGTCTTACACTTATTTAAATAAAAAAAACCTACAACAATTCAGTGATATAGAGTAAACTCCTAATCAACACGATTTGAACTGATTTCCACTGTCTGTAATCCGGGAGACCCGGCACGCCATTCAGCGGACATTTGCTCGGTAATTGTTTAGCGTTGAGTTTACCTTTAATGTGTTAGAATTATTGTAGGCAGTCTGATGGGAAAAAAAATCTATTTCCCAATTTCATTCAACGACTGATTAATCTTCACTAATCTTTCGTTGGTAGAATTTATATTTTTTTCGTAGTTGAGAGAAACTACTTCTGCATTGGTTCCCAGTTTCAGGGCACACATTGCCAAAGCATCCTGTTTGTCTCTTACATCGAAGTTCTGTTCAAAATCTTTAATCATACTTTCGATCTGCTTTCCTACCTTACGCAGAGTTTCCTCTTCTGCGGCCGGTACGTTCAGCGGATACACCCTTCCTGCAATGTTGATGGTTATTCTTCTTACATCCATTATAATCCACTGTTTTGAAGCTGTGCAATACAGAAGTCAATTTCTTTTACCAATCTGTTGATATGGTTTTTCATTAACCTGTTGTGTTCAGGATTCCCTGATATTGCTGAATAAAGTTTTATATTTTTTTGTTCTTCTGCTAATACCTGATTTCTTCTTCTTTCCTCATCATATTTCGTTTTCAGATCTTCATGCTCAATACTTAGTTCTGATAATCTTTCAGTAAGACTTTTATAATTCTTTTGTAAAATCAAAATCTTTTTCTCTAATTCTGAAAAATTGTTTTCTAAATCTTGAAGCATTTCAGGTTTTCTATATTCTAACTAATAGCAAAAGTAAAAAAATAATAACAGTAACAAAAATAAAAGTCTCTATATTTTGATTTGGCACGAAAAAAGGAGATGCAAAAGCACCTCCTTTTATATTTTTTTGGATATTTTCTTATTCAAATTTCAGGACAAACATCACTGCTCTGGTCTGAAGTGTAGACATTGCAGTTGCCCAATATGGTGGTGTATTGGCATTATCCGCTACTTTCTCATTGTTCATGAAGAATGTTCCTCTAACTGCCGGAGTAAGTTTAAACTTATTGAAATAAAACTGAATTCCCAATTCGGCCGACCATGCAAAGTTATGCGTAGTAGATCTGAAAACCTGCTGCATGTTATCATCTTCGGAGTCTGAATTAGACTGAAGGTTGACAATATAATTCACCCCAGCCGCAACATACGGTCTTGAATTGTACCATCTCTGGCCATGAAGCTCAAGCAAAACAGGAACATCCACCAATGTAGACTTTATTTCTCTTACTTTATCTTTTTCCGTTAAAGGAATTGGCATAAAAGGTGGGTTCGTCAATGTTCCAGCAGCATACTGGTCATTAGACTGGGTATTGAAAGTCAACTGTCTTTGAGCAAATTGCAAGCCTGGTTCCATTCTTAAATCCAGATAGTCATTCAGTCTCCACTTGGCGATCAAACCTGCACCAAAACTGTAGCTTTCTCTGGATTTAACAAGATTCTGATTTCCTTCCGCACCATATCTTGGATGAAGGACGATGCGGTAGTCCAGCCTGTTTCCGTTCAAATAAAAACCCCAACTGAATTTTTGCTCGTCAAAGTCTTCCAACTTATCCATTCTGTTTCGGGTTCTGAACTGTGCATCTGCAAAAACTGCAATATTAACTGAGGCTAAAACCAGTGCTCTTAATAGAAATTTATTCATAGGTTACTTTGTTGCTTTATAAATTGTGGCTATACCTAAACTTAGCTTTTTATATTCTACTTTCTTAAATCCTGTATCTAAAAGAATTTGCTTCATCTTTTCCCCAAAAGGAAAAGCATTTACAGAATCCGGAAGGTATGTATATGCCCTATTATCTTTGGAAACCAATCTGCCGATGGCAGGTAATATATTTTTGAAATAAAACATATAAAATGGACCTAAGAACCCCTCAACCTTTGAAAACTCCAGTATATAAACACTCTTGTTATCTTTTACTACTCTTCTTAATTCTGCCAAACCTTTGGTAAGGTTTTCAAAATTCCTTACTCCAAATGCAACGGAAACAGCATCGAATCTATTGTCCTCGAAAGGTAAATTTTCTGCATCTCCTTTTTGCATGGAAATTTTGCCGTCTAAATTAAGTTTTTTTATTTTAATAACGCCAACATTCAGCATTTGTTGTGACAAATCCAAACCAATTACTTTCGCATCGGTTCCTTTTTGAATCGTGATTGCTAAATCTCCCGTTCCTGTAGCCACATCCAGCACTTCCTGCGGATCGTCTTTTTTCATCATTTTCACCAATGTATTTCTCCATAAAACATCAATTTTCATAGATAAAACATGATTCAGAAGGTCATACTTCGGTGCAATATTGTCGAACATATCCTCTACCTGGCTCTTTTTGGTAGCCTCAGAATTGTAGGGAGTAACTTTGGTAATATCTTTTGTCAAAACTTTAAAACTTGTAATATTCTTTGTAATAATTTAGGAAATCCTGCTTTCTGAAGATCTTTGATCTTGATTCTACCTGCTGAATGTTTTTGATCAGCTTGTCGTAATCTTCATCTACATTGTAGTAAAAATCTTCGGTATAAAGCTTGTTGAAGTGTCTAGCACCTCCGAAATAGCTTTTCCCGTCTATTGTGATTTTGTCCAGGGCCAAAAGTAATGAATCTTTTTTAAGATTGTACCCATAATATTGATCATTAATATAATAATCCTGATGGGCTATATTGATAAGGCCACGAATTTTATTCACTTCAAAGGCAGAATCATACAGCATTTTTTTATTCTGATCAAAAACTTTGATTGAATTTTTACCCTTTTTCACATCTACATGAACGTACTGTCCTGCGGAAATAATTCCTTCGGAACCGTTGTTGATCTTGAAATAATAGGTATTGGGCGTAGGATTATCTACAACAAAATAATTTTTTTTGGCTAAAAAAAAGAAGTAGACTCCAAAGGCAACGATAAACACCACAGCTGCAATAAGTAAGCCTTTTAAGGACGAGTTGTTTTTCATACGACTGTAAAGTACATTTTTTGCAAATTTAATAATATTTTTAATTCTCCGTTATTAATATTAATTATTAACTTTGCATCTCTAAAAATCATTTAAACGAATGCCGAATACGATCATTATTGGTTCCGGATCCTATATTCCTAACCGAGTTATTGGTAGAGATTATTTTATGGATTCTGAATTCTACACTGAAGACGGAGTAAAGATTGAAAAGCCTGCAGAAGAGACCATTGCGAAGTTTGTAGAAATTACAGAAATAGAGAACAGAAGATTCATTGAAGACGATCTTTCCAACTCAAAGATTGGATCTGAAGCTGCTAAAATTGCCCTTGAAGATGCTAATGTAAACGGCGAAGACCTGGATTATATAATTTATGCAAGCAACTTTGGAGAAGTTACTGTAGACGGATATGTGAATTTCATGCCCAATATGGCTGCCAGAGTAAAGAACCAGCTGGGAATAAAAAATAGAAAGTGCATTACTTACGATATGATCTTCGGATGTCCGGGATGGGTAGAAGCCATGATCCTTGCAGACAATCTGATCAAGGCAAAAGCTGCAAAAACCATCCTTGTAGTGGGAGCAGAAACTTTGAGCCGCGTTACCGATCCGCATGACAGAAACAGAATGATCTTTGCAGATGGAGCCGGCGCTGTTGTAGTAAAGGCTACGGATCAGGAAAATGTAGGTATTATTGCCCACAACACGATCTGTGACAACGGTCCGGAATTATCTTATCTCGAAAACGCCCCTTCCATCAATCAGGATGTAGACCAGAGACGTCTGTATGTAAGAATGCAGGGAAGAAAGATCTATGAGTATGCTCTTAAAAATGTTCCTTCGGCTATTAAGGAAACTATTGAGGATGCAGGACTTTCTATTGAAGATATCGACAAGATCCTGATTCACCAGGCCAATGCAAAGATGGATTACGCCATGATTGAAAGGCTTCACCGGCTTTATGATGTGAAAGATTATGATCATTCGGTCTCCCCTATGACGATCCAAAACCTTGGAAATACGTCTGTAGCAACCATTCCTACCATGTATGATTTAATAATTAAAGGAAAAATGGAGGGTCATACGTTTAAAGATAATGGTAACGTTGTGATGACTTCGGTAGGTGCCGGAATGAACATCAATGCTATCGTTTACAGATTTCCTTAAAATATTTAATTAACAAAAAAATATAAAGCACAGGGAAAACATTTTCTTTGTGCTTTTTTAGATCTTATGCAGAGAAATTTTTTGATCATTGCCGCCATCTTCTTATTTCTGGAAGTTTATATCTACCAGGCTGTAAGAACTTTAACTGATAATTTCTGGGTAAAGCTCGGATATTGGGCTGTATCTTTCGCCGTCTACGGAATTTTCGCTTATGAGCTGATGCACTTTCAAAAAACAGATAAAAGCTCAATCAGGGTCCAGATTATGATCTCACTGTTCCTGATCTTTATTCTGCCAAAAATATTTGTGGTGCTGTTTCTGTTGATTGATGATATCTTCAGAACCGGAGGCTACCTGATCGGGCTTACACAGCCAAAAGAAAACTTCTTTCCGGAAAGAAGAAAATTCCTGAGTATAATAGGGTTAGGGCTTGGAGGTGTTCTTTCTGCGCTTTTTATAGACGGAATCACTTTTGGAAAGTACCGGCACACAGTAAGAAAGATCAAAGTAAAGATTCCAGGTTTGGCCAAAAACTTTAAAGGCTATAAGGTCATCCAAATCTCCGATGTACACAGCGGCAGCTTTTCTAATCCGGACAAACTGCAGCATGCCATTGATCTGATTAATGAGCAGAAACCTGACCTTGTGCTCTTTACGGGAGACATGGTGAATAATGTTGCTGATGAATTCAGACCTTTTATTCCATTATTTTCAAAAATCAAGGCGAAAGACGGAAAATTGGCCGTTTTAGGAAACCACGATTATGGTGATTACGTAACCTGGTCTTCTCTTGATGCTAAAAAGAAGAATCTTGACACCCTTATCGACTATGAAAAACAGGCGGGTTTTGATATGTTGAGAAACGAAAACAGGGCAATAGAAAGAGAGGGTGAAAAGCTATACATCCTTGGTGTCGAAAACTGGGGACTGAAGCCTTTCCCTCAGTTCGGAAGAATCGATGATGCTTTAAAAGGTGTGCCGGAATCTGCTCCAAAAATTCTAATGAGCCATGACCCTACCCATTTTGATTATGTCGTTAAAAAGCACCCCGGAAACATCCATCTGACACTTTCGGGGCATACGCATGGGATGCAGTTTGGTTTAGATCTGAAAAATGTAAAATGGTCTCCTGTACAATACCGCTACCCAAAATGGGCTGACTTGTACGAAAGTGAAGGAAAGATGCTGTATGTCAACAGAGGCTTTGGAGTATTAGGCTACCCCGGAAGAGTTGGAGTTTTACCGGAAATTACGTTGTTTGAGCTGAGTTAATTACGTTGTGAGGGCGTTTGAGAGTCTGAGAGGTTTAGAGTAAATGAATTGAGAAGTGTTGTTAGTTGCTGGTTGCTAGTTCGTAGTAGTTAAGTTAACGAGTATCATCTAGTATATCTGAAGTCTTAGCTCTTGATTCTTGACTCTTTTCTACAATTCACTATTCACTTGCAAAGCAAATTCACCATTGACCCCCAAATACTCTGCCTAAACTTAATCAAAGACCAGAATTCAAAACTGCAACGCAACACCTAACCCCTACAATCTTCTCCCTAAAAAATATAATCTTTCATACGGGAAGTAGCCATATCATTCTCGTTGATAAAGGTAAGGAGGGCATCCAGTTTGTCCTCCATTTTTTTGCCTGAAAATAAGCTCCTGTAATAAGGGATATCAAACTTATACTTTTTAAAATCTGTGAATTGCCAGGAATTGAGATAAATCAGTACAAAATCATCATTCTTTAGCGTTTCGAAAACCATATTCTTGTAATACTTCATCGGCAAGATCTGAAAGACAAAATCATTATACGGCAGCTGACTGTATGGGGAGATACTTTCCGGCACAATACTCAATCCGTCTTCTTCATTGATCTCCGTATCTCTTTTTAATCTTTTGAATGGAAAAAGGATGTCTGCATTATCGATATTAGAAACATAATTAAACTCCAGCGATTTCAGATTTTCCTGAGCGAGTTTAAAATCTTTCTGCCTGATTCCCCTGATCTGTTTTTCCAAAAGATCCTGAATATTTTTCTTAACCTCTTCAATTTCCTCAAGATTGGAAGTCTTATTATAAAAAGCAATTTCATGCCCTTGGGATGAAATTGCTTTTATTAAATGATGCAGTTTTTGAGCGATAGAAATCTCAATAAAAAAACTTGCTTTTATATCATGAATATCTAAAATCCGAAGAACAGCTTTTGTATTGTCTTCTGTGATCTTCAACCTTTCTTCATCAGAAATCTGAAAGCCGTTTTTGGTTTCAGATTCAATGTTTAAGATGTTAAAAGTCAGTAAGATCATTTTAAATTAAATTTTAGATAGATTTTGTAATTAATTATAAATCAGATATTAAAATAACATCTATTTAAACTTTAGCTTTAGGTAATTAATTTTTATTTAATTTCACCTTAAGATTCTTGATCATGTCCTTAGTCATTTCTGAAATCCCAAAATCGTAGGTCAGTCCCCAGTCTTTTTTAGCTACAGAATCATCAATTGAAGCCGGCCATGAATCTGCAATTGCCTGTCTGAAATCCGGTTTATAATCAATTGAAAAACCTGGAATTTCTTTCTTGATTTCTTCAGCAAGTTCTTTAGGAGTAAATGACATTCCTCCTAAATTATAAGACGAACGAACGGTCAAACTTTCTTTTGGAGCTTCCATTAATTTTAACGTTGCATTGATCGCATCGTCCATGTAAAGCATCGGCATTCCTGTATCTTCAGAAATGAAACTTGTATATTTTCCCTCCTCTATTGCTTCATAAAAAATCTCTACAGCATAATCTGTTGTACCACCACCTGCCGGAGTCTTCCATGAAATAAGTCCTGGATATCTGATGCTTCTTACATCTACTCCGTATTTATCAAAATAATACTCACACCATTTCTCTCCAGCCATCTTAGAGATTCCATACACTGTGGTAGGATTTAAAACCACATCCTGCGCTACATCATGTTTCGGAATTCCTTTCCCGAATACTGCAATTGAGCTTGGCCAGAAGATCTTTTTAAGAAGCCCTTCCTTTGCCAGTTCACAAAAATGGAGAAGAGGTTCAAGATTCAGTTTCCAAGCGAAAATAGGCTGCTTTTCTGAAGTTCCTGACAAAAGGGAAGCCAGATGGTACACTGTTGTGATCTCATAATCTTTGATCACCTGTCTTACCAACTGCGTATTGGTCACATCCATTCTTTCATAATGTCCTGCAGCGGTAATTCCCTTCTGCCATCTGTCTAGTCCGGATGCTACTACATTGTCAGCTCCGTGGATTTCAACAAGTCTGTTTGTCAGTTCGGTGCCGATCTGTCCCAAAGCACCTGTAATCAATATTCTTTCCGTATAGGATTCCATTTTAGATATTTTTTTAGAGTTGTACAAAAGTAAAAAAATCAAATCAACCAAAATAAAAAAGGTATGCAAAAACATACCTTTTTCATAATATCTAAAGAGAAGCCGCTAAAAGCTCAAATTAACTCTCGCAAAAAGAAATCTTCCGTTCATTCCGAACTGGGATGTGTTTCTGGAATAAACGAACTGGTTTTGATTAGTAAGGTCTATAGGAGCAGCATTAACGTAAGTCAAATTACCGGAAGCATCCAGGGCAGGCACTTTTACTGCAGTTGGTCCATAATTTTTATCCGGATAAATATCAAATAAGTTATTAGCTCCGATAGTCAACCTAAAGCTACTGCTGAACTTGTAGCCTACTGACAAATCCGTAATTACTTTTCCACCCCATACAGGATGCTCTGTGGCAACCGCCTGCCCGTTAATAATCTCACCACTTACAATACCGTCCCCGTTGGCATCCATTACATTAGGATCTGTAACCTTTCCAAAATACACATTTCTCAAAAGCACATTAAATCTACTGATTTCCAAAGCGTTATTAAGGGAAGCTTTAAATCTCGGAATAGCTTCTTCAAGATAAATTCTACTCGATTCTGAGTAATAGCGGTTGATCTGCCCTGCTTTAATCAAAGCGTCAGAACCGTGGATCTCTCCTACTCTGTTGGTTTTGGACACCGTCACTGCCAAATCAGAATTTAGTGAAACTTTCTCAGAAAACTTTCCTCTGTGAGAAACCACCCCTTCTACTCCTTTAGTCTGGGTATCAATAGCATTAGCGAAAAATGTAGCTGCATTGGCATTGGCTTTATCAAAAAGATTCTGTAGATTTTTTTCAGGACTTCCATCAGCATAAGTCCCGGCTGGTCTTGAGAACTGATCGGTAAGAACCACTCTATTCTTAATCTTAATATAATAACCATCTACAGTAAAAGTAAGGTTAGCCTGTGGAATTTTTGCCGTAAAACCTGCAGAATAACTCGCTGACTCTTCCTGTTTCAACTGTGGAATACCCAAGAGTCTGGCAGCTTCTGAATCATTTGAAAATGTACCTACCTCAAACGCTGTACCGCCTACAAACTGAGTTGCTGTGGCATTAAAATAAATCTGCTGCAAGGAAGGAGCTCTAAATCCGGTTGAATGAGCTGCTCTTATATTAATCTGATCAGTTAACTTATATCGTGTTGCTATTTTGTAATTGAACGTGGATCCAAAATCTGAATAATGTTCATAACGTAAAGCAGCACTTACAAGCCATTTATCTGTAACATCTAATTCTGTATCTACATAAGCCGCCACAGACTGCCTTCCTTTATTTAAAGCATTTTCAGGCCTGAAACCAGGAAATACCTGCGAACCACCTGGTCTGGTGCTAGTCATACTTGCAGGCACAACAGGTTGACCTGGTAACGATTGCGAAGTATAGACTCCGAAAAAATCTGTAGGTTTTAAATTAGGATTTGTTGATGGAGTCTGGATTTTTCCATTGATATCATAAAGCGCCCAGGACGCCTCTTCTCCGTCTTTTATTTTATAGCGTTCAAATCTTGCTTCTCCTCCAAAGGCTACATTAAAACCTTTCAGCCAGTCAAATTTTGTATCAAAATCTGCATTAACCGTATTCTGCATAAAGCTCAATCCACCTGCATCAAATTCTGTTTTACCGGGATACAGCATGGATGCATTAGCAGTGTTTTTAATAGTATAATCAAAAGTATTCTGCCCAAAAGTATTACTGATGTCATAGTTGACATTTCCCAATTTTCCTTTAACCCCGCCTGCAAAAGAAAGATCAATAACATCAGAAGCTATTTCCGGTAAGAAACCGTTCGGATATAGGGCCGTAGACGTTCTGTTTTGATTGGGTCTTCTGAAAAAGCCTGCTGCATTACCATCTCTGTAAGAAATTCCTCCAAAAGCATATCCCTTCACAGATGATGAAAGATCAAATTCAGAATTCATAAAAAACTGCCCGGACGTTAATTTGGACTGTCCAACCCGCATATTAAAATCGTCTCTGGTTAATTTTCTATAAGCCAGTTCATTTTCAGTAGCATCAACTTTCAGTAAATTCTGCAACTGCGAAATAGTGCTGGCAGACTGAATAGCTGCTTGCTGCTGTGCTGTAAAATATCCAACTGATGGAGCATATTGATGAATGTAACCTATAATCTGCTGTGTATTCGGAGTATTGCTAATGTTTCCAAAAAGTGAAGAAATATTCACCCCTTGTTCCAGAGCTCTTTGTTCAATCGCATTATATGCATTGAAAATATCTCCGGTGGCCGCTTGTGCTCTTCTTGTATCATCCCTACTTAATAAACTTGCGGTGAAATTGACAAATCCGTTTGTCCCGATTTTAGTGCCATAATTAAGATCTACCTGATATTTTCCACCATCCCATCCTCCATGATGATCATTCGCTCCTTTTGAATTAAAAGCTCCTGCCGTAATGGCGGCTGTAAAAGAATTGGTATTTTTTTTCATGATGACATTGATAACTCCTGCAATAGCATCAGAGCCATATTGTGCAGAAGCACCATCTCTCAGCACTTCCAACCTCTCAATCGCAAATGCAGGAATGGCATTCAGATCAGTCCCTACCGAACCTCTGCCCGGCGAACCATTGATATTAACCAAAGCAGAGTTATGTCTTCTTTTTCCATTGAGAAGAACCAATACCTGATCAGGCCCAAGTCCTCTTAGCTGAGCCGGATCCACATGATCTGTTCCGTCTGCCACAGTTGTTGAATTAGATGTAAATGAGGGTGCTGCATAATTCAAAATCTGATTAAGATCCATCTGAGGACTTAAAACGGCCTGAGAACCAATATTAATAACATCTACCGGCACCGGAGTATCGGTAGCTACTCTGGCTTTGTTTCTTGAACCAATAGTGATCTTTACTTCATCCACCTGGTTGGTCTTTATCGAATCTTTAGTTTGGGCATTGGCATTTGCAGAAATAAAAAACAATACTCCAAGCAAAGCAATTTTCTGGTAATTTTTATTCATAAGCGTTTTTTTAATGTCAGTTCAATTTACAAAAAATAAATTAAAATCAATAAAATTGAGTTTTTAATAAAAATAAATAAACAAATGATAACATTTACTGATTATTTATTATTTTAACTTATTTTTTACATGCGAAATAGGTAATTTAACGAATGGTTTTATTTTTAATGACTATTATAGATACAAACCTCTATTGAAGATATTTAGTTTGCTTAAAAATTATCTACTTTTGCCTTAAACATAATCTTATGAAAAGAGTATTTCTGGCTGCCGTACTTGTGGCATTTAATTTTTCACCTGCACAGTTTACAGGCTTCAACATTATCAAAGAAGTAAAGGTTAAAAATAAAGGGGTCGTAGTTTCTGCCCACCCTCTGGCAAGTGAGGCAGGGTCAAAAATCATGAAGATGGGTGGAAATGCCTACGATGCTGTTGTAGCAACACAATATGCACTGGCTGTTGTATATCCTCAAGCCGGAAACATCGGAGGAGGAGGATTTCTGGTTGGTGTTAAAAATAATGGCGAAAAATTCACCCTGGATTACAGAGAAACTGCCCCGAGGAAAGCATCCAAGGATATGTATGTGGACAAAAACGGAAAAGCTAACACGGACCTGTCCCAATATGGAAGATTGGCTGTAGGTATACCGGGAAGTATTTCCGGATTTTTTGCAACTTTAAAATATTGCAAGCTTCCAATGGATAAAATTATCCAACCAGCGATTGATCTGGCCGAAAAAGGTTTTGCCATTACAGAAATGGAAGCTGAGATGCTAAATACACACAGAAAAAAATTCCTTGCCCATAATCAGTCTTCCATTGCCTTTGTGAAGGAAACTCCGTGGAAAGCCGGCGATATTTTAGTTCAGAAAGAACTGGCTGAGACCCTGAAATTAATTCAAAAGCTGGGCGCCAAAGGATTCTATGAAGGAAAAACTGCAGCAATGATCGTGTCTGAAATGAAAAAAGGCAATGGAATCATTACTTTGGAAGATCTAAAGAACTATAAAACGGCAGAAAGAAAACCGTTGGAGTTTGATTATAAAGGGAGCCGTGTCGTAACCATGCCACTTCCCTCAAGTGGTGGTGTACTGCTAGCTCAAATGCTAACGATGGCAGGATATGAAAATCTTGAAAAATACCAACAGAACTCTACGGAAGCCGTGCAGATCATGACGGAAGCAGAAAGACGAGCTTTTGCTGATAGAGCAGAATATATGGGCGATCCGGATATTTATTGAGGACAAAACCGCTTATCTGACCTCTGATGCCTATCTGAAGAACAGATGGAAAAGTTTCAGCTTTACAAAAGCCACTCCGAGTTCAGCAGTCGGAAAAATCATCAGCCAGCCTAATGAATCTACACAGACTACTCATATTTCTGTTATAGATAAGGATGGAAATACAGCATCTGTAACCACTACCCTCAACGGATATTACGGAAGCAAAGTGGTAGTTTCAGGAGCAGGATTCTTTTTAAACAATGAAATGGATGATTTCTCTATTAAGCCCGGCGTCCCGAATATGTTTGGAGCTGTGGGTGGAGAAGCCAACGCCATACAGCCTAATAAAAGAATGCTTTCTTCGATGACGCCAACGATCCTGCTTAAAAATGGGAAACCTTATATGGTGGTGGGAACGCCGGGTGGAACCACAATCCCTACTTCTGTTTACCAGTCTATTGTAAATGTTGTAGATTTTAAGCAGAATGCCAATATCTCAGTAAATGCACCGAAATTCCACCATCAGTGGCTTCCGGAAAAGATAACAGTGGAAAATAATTTCCCTGAGAGCACAATCACTGCACTGAAAAACAAAAATTATGTGATTGAAAAAATAAAATACATCGGAAAAACAGAACTGATCCTGATGGATGACAATGGAACCATTCACGCTGTGGCAGACGGCCGTGGAGATGATTCGGTTGCTGTAGAATAATCCAGATACAATTATATAATTCTTCGACTCCGATCAGCATGACAACTTTAATTTAGGTGTGTCATGCTAATCGAAGTCGAAGAATATGAAGGCTGAATCAACTTTAGCAGTATTGAAAAACTTCAGAACTTCTCTTTCTTTCCTATCTTCTTCAAAAATCATTATTTAACTGACGTTTGTCATGTTTTAAGATAAAAATTCTTAATTTTCCGCCTTCAAATCTAAAAAAAAGAATCTCTTGAAAGCGAAACAAATCCATCATCAGCTTTATTTCCAGGTTATTGTTGCCATAGCAGCAGGTATACTGTTAGGACGTTTTTTCCCGGAGCTGGGTGAAAAAATGAAACCTTTGGGTGACGGATTCATCAAACTGGTAAAAATGATCATCGCTCCTGTGATCTTCATTACCCTGACATTAGGAATTGCCCATATGACAGATCTTAAGAAAGTGGGACGTATTGCCGTAAAAGCTATGATTTATTTCTTTACGTTTTCTACACTGGCACTGATCATCGGTTTGATCGTGGGAAACATTTTGCAGCCTGGACACGGCCTAAATATTGACCCTGCTACCCTATCCGGTGATGTTGCACAATACCAGCAAAAGGCACACGAATCTACCCTGACAGGTTTTATCATGAATATTATTCCTGAAACACTTTTCAGTCCGTTAGTAGGTGAAAATATACTGCAGGTGCTTCTTGTAGCCGTATTAATGGGTGTAGCACTGGTTTTAACCAAAGAAAAAAGTCAGAAAGTAACTGATTTCCTCCAGGATCTTTCAACTCCAATTTTCAAAATTGTTCATATGCTGATGAAACTGGCACCAATCGGGGCTTTTGGAGCAATGGCATTTACGATTGGAAAATATGGTCTGCATTCCGTATTGAATCTTATATTTTTAGTAGGAACATTCTATATCACCTCTATTCTGTTTGTCGTCTTGGTTTTGGGAGCGGTAGCCTGGTACAACGGATTTAATATTTTCAAGCTGATGTTTTACCTGAAAGAGGAGCTTCTATTGGTTTTAGGAACCAGTTCTTCAGAATCTGCACTTCCGGGGATTATGGAAAAACTGGAAAAAGCAGGATGCTCAAAGGCAATTGTAGGACTTGTAGTTCCCACAGGTTATTCTTTCAATCTGGATGGAACCAATATTTATATGACGCTGGCTTCCCTGTTTATAGCTCAGGCTCTTAATATTGATCTGTCACTGGAAAAACAGCTGATGCTTCTTTTAGTTGCCATGTTAAGCTCAAAAGGGGCAGCAGGCGTTACGGGAGCAGGTTTTGTGACGTTAGCGGCAACATTAGCTGTAGTGCCGGAGATCCCAGTCGCAGGATTAACTTTAATCCTAGGCATCGACAAATTCATGAGTGAATGCAGGGCATTGACCAACGTAATTGGAAATTCTGTGGCTACGGTGGTTGTAGCAAATTGGGAAAAGCAATTAGATAAAAAGCAGTTACAGTATTCTTTGGACAATCCGGCTGAGATTGAGAAGAAGCTGGAGATGTAATTTTAAGATTTTATCACTTCACTATTTTAATGAAGGAATTTAAACGAGAATATTCAGACTAGCAGGTAAAACCTTAACATGGATTGGTGATTTTATCTTATTAAATTCACCGTCAAGATGCCAGTTTTTCGTATTTACTTTAAAAGAGATCTCTGAAACAGGAAGATAGGTGACATATTCGTCATCTTTGAGTCTTTTGGTAAACATTCGGAATGCGAAAAGAGCGGAATACGTCAGTGGAAATTTCTTCACAAGAACCATATCTACCAATCCGTCACTTTTGCTTGCATTCGGAGCAATGTAGGCATTATTTCCAAACTGTCGGGTGTTGGCAATATTCAGCATCAGGTATCTTCCATTATACTGCTGATAAGCTTCGTCTGTAAATTTGACTTTAATGGGTTTATAATTGAAGAATGTTTTCAGGGAAACTTTAATGTAGTTTTTGAATCCACGGCTTGTTTTTTCAAATTCCTTCACCACTTTTCCGTCAAATCCTGTTCCTGAAACATTGATGGAGAGTCTATCATTTACTAAAAACGTATCTATCTTTCTGGATTTTTCGGCCTTGATTTTATCTATAAGTTCATCCAGGTTTTTACTGAATTTAGTTTCATTGGAGAAACCGTTTCCTGATCCTGCAGGGAAAATAGCTAAGATTTTATCTGTATTGATGAGGTTTCTTGCCACCGTAGAAATAGTTCCGTCCCCGCCTATAGCCACAAAAATATCAACATTATCAAAATTTTCCCGGATAAAATCATCCGTTCCCGAAATAGATTCCGAGACATAATATAGCGGACTATCCACCTTTTTTTTGAGTTCGTCAAGAAATGGCTGATAATTTTTTTTGGCCGAAAAGGGATTAATGATAAAAGCTACTTTTTCCATTACCGCAAAAATAGAAAATGCTTCCTGATGTGGAAGCATTAATTTAGTTTATTTTCATTCTTTCTTTAAATTTTGTATTCAATGTTCCCTTCAGCTCTGTCCAGGAAACAGGAATTACAATGTCTCCGGCTGCAAACGCTGTAATTTCATACGGACTGTAGTGAAAGTACAGGTTCTTTTGGTCGAAGTAGAAATTATTGGTAGCAGGAATGGTCTCTACCAGCAGCATTTCTGAATTTTTCACCTGCCCTTCACCGTCTGTTGTTCCGCTGTTAATTCGATTAACATTCTTCATCAACATGACTTCAATCTTGGCTTTAGGCATTGAAGTAATATCCGAGAGTTCCAGTTTTCTATTGTTTGTAAGATCAAAAACTCTTTCCGAAAACCCGTAATTATCATGAGCTCCGCCTTCATAGGAGCTCCATACGTATTCAATATGCATATAACCGTTATCATTGGAAACTAAATTCATATGGGAACTTGTATACCATTTCTGTCCGGAAATATCGGAAAGCAAATCTTTGCTGTCATTTTTCACCGAGTTGAAATAATTATTTTTTCTATTATCGAGGTAAGCTTGGAGTCCTTTTTTAGAAAAATCTTTAATCCCTTCGTTATCAAAATAAATACTGTCAAGCAGTTTTTTATCTTTCAGGGTTGGGAAAACGAGCAGTTTATTGGTGAAGGCAATGGTAAGCGAATCTCCTATTTTTGAAGAATCACTTACTATCACGGAATCCACTACAAATTTCTCAGTCTCTGCAGTTCCAGTTTTATCTGAAGATACCACAGTATGATCACTTTTTTTACATGCAGAAAATGCAAGAAAGCTTGAAACAGCAAGAACGGCGAAGGTGTTTTTCATAATTATTTCTTTTTAGTGTGAATGCAAAAACCATTCAAATATGAATGGTTTTGCAAAAAAATATTTTATTTAATAAATATCTATGGAAACTTATCCTATGATTTTTTGATCAGACTTATCACCTGGTTTTCACTTTTTGAAGCTGTTTCCCAAATCTGCTTAAATGCAGGGTAATATTCTTTGGGATAATCAGGGCTTGCAATTTTCATGGTAGAAAGAATTTCCAGCTTGTTACCTTTTTGCTCTGTAACATAGCTGTACTCAATTTCTTTGTCCTGAGTAACGATCTTTTTACTTTTAGGCATTGCTTCTATAATGTAACCTTCAGGTATTTCCAGCGTCACTTTTTTCACTTTAGTAAATGCAGAAATAAAGTCGATAGGATACTTTCTTTCATCGGCCTGATCAAAATCATTGGTATTTCTGCTTAAAAAAAGCATTGGATTGATGATCATCTTTTTACCTACTTTATCAATCAGGTTATCTGATGAAAATTGCATAGTGCTTTCAAAATCTCCGTTTTCCAGAATTTTGGAATCAATTCCCGTGAAATCTATTGAATAATTTTCTTTATACTGTTTTTTATATTTTTCGGCATTTTCATCATAGCTTTCTTTAACAAACATGGCATAAGAACCGGTATCTTTATCGGAATAAGTCCCGGAAATACTTCCATCTTCATTGATCTTAGCTTCTGTCGTGAGGTAATTAAAACTGGACGTTGTATTTCCCATCTGCATCATCACAGCTTTATCTTTAGCTATGAGAATACCATATTGGTTCCAGTCTCTCGGAGGCAGATTATCCCTTGACGACTGTTTTGAGGTAGCATCATAGAGATTAAATCCTTCTTTCAATTTAACTGCTGCAATGACAAAATTAGCACCTACAATACTTGGAGAAACTACGTTGATCACCCCGTTATCCACTGTAGAAATAATAAGTGGTTCCGCTTTTAATCCGGCCTCTCTAAGCATCATGACAAGAAATAGATTGATTTCAGCAGCATTTCCTGTTTTGGTTTCTAGAAGTTTTTTTATACCATTCTCTGTATAGATTCCACGGTCTTTATTCCAGGTAAATGTATTTTTCACATAATTAAAAATAGCATCAGCTTTTTCCGTATCTGATTTGAGATCTGAAACAGAGGCAGGCATATTCTCTTTAGCTAATTTCGTTTTTTTCAGTTCAACCCCAAAGTCTTCATCTTTATACAGTTTTTCTTTGATTTCTTCCCAGGAAGAGGAATGCATTTTCAGTTGTCCGAAATTTGTTGAATGAAGCTCCGCACTCACTTTTGTACGGTAATTTCTATCGTTTTTTACAAATTTTTCAGTTTTGAAACCTTTTAGATTTTCATATCCGAATCTGTAAGTTTTAAATGGCATTCCAAACATTGTTTTTTCTTCTACCATCCTGTATTTTGGGGCTAAAGATCCCGTGTAATTCACATTGTAAGATATATAGGTGGGAGCATCCAGAATATATTCTGTATATAATGATGGTGTATCAGATTCTATAACGATCTGAGGCACCGAATATAAAAACGGAGACAAAACCTCATACTGGTATTCTATAACTGAACCGTTCTTAACATTGGGAAAAGCAAATTTCGTGATCGTGGTATACTTGCTTTCCTTACTCTTATATTTTGAGCTTTTATCTACTTTTGTAGTTATAGCAGACCCATTCTCGAGGTTATATACAAAAGCTTTCATTTTGTTTAAGCCCTCTTCATCACCATGAGAATTTTTATATAACGGAATTTCAAGATTCAGCCAGTCTTCTGCTTTATCTTTATCGTAAATCTTTACCCTGTAGAAGACCTGTTTCCGGAGATCTCCAGTGGAAGTGTCTACTCCAAAATGCACTGATTTATATAAAATCTCCGCAGGTGCATTTTCATCGAGTGCCGATCTTTCTTTAGACAGATCAGCATTATCAAATTTAGGAGGATTCAGAAATTCGTGCTTCTGGCCGTTTACACAAACCAGAATTCCTGTGCAGACTGCTGTTAATATAAGTTTTCTCATGTTATGTTTTTAAATTTTAGTTAATAGTATTTTAGAGTTATCCATATTTAAGGTCTTCTTTCTGAAGCTGACATAATCGTTGTATTTTTCTTTTGGAAATATGCCTTTATTTATTTTAATGAATCTGGTCACTTTAAGTGATTCACCATTTTTTACAAGAGTCAATTTATAGGTTCCGAACTCAGAGTTGATGGTTACATTTTCCGGAACTTCATCAATTTTATAGTTTTTGGGAATTGTAAAATCAATTTCATATTCATCCTGGAAAGACTGTCCTATTTCAAACGGAAGTTCCCGGTTCTCTTCTGCTTTATAATAATTATTGGTAAAGATTGGAACAGCTCTGAAGATCATATTTACACCCGTGGTTTTAGAATAATTACTGGCTTTAAAATCAACATTAAACTTTATAACAGCATTGTCTTTATCATTTGTGAAATCCTTCATCTCAACTTTCTCGAAATTCAGAACATCAAATCTTTTTTTCATGGCCTCAATTCTATCTTTTGGAGAGAGATAAGTATAGCCCAGATTATTATCGTACTGACTTCCTGTATAAGCAAAATGAATATCACCATTGATACTATTATCTTCATTAAGATTGATCTTTAAAGCTTGTTTCTCCTTGTTCTGTTCAGCAGTATATTCCGGTGTAGATATTAGTTCAATCCCTTTTTTGGTCACAGCAAGAACATTTCTGTCGGTAGTACTGTATCCTAAATGATTAAAAGCAGTTTGCTGGGAAGTATTTTCCAGCCAGATATTTCCGGTTTCTGTAGGAATCATCAGAATCGCATGATTTCCGCCCATTGATGGAAAATCAGGATCAAAAGAAATTTGTGACGAACTGGAATTGATCACACAGTAATGAGACGGAATACCCGCTTCGTTCAAAAGGGTTTTCATATAATTGGTAAGTCCCTTACAGTCTCCGTATCCCTTCTTTTGAACCTCGTCCGGAAGCATAGGCAACCATCCGCCAATTCCCAGTCCTACAAATATGTATCTGGTTTTGGACTGCATATACTGGTAAAGCTTTTTTACTTTTTCTTCTGTGGAGCCTGATAATTTCAGGGCAGCCACTTCAGCTTTAATGGCAGGAGTAGATACAGAAACCGGTTCTACCAGATTATTATAATACCAGGTTCCGAAATCTGTCCAGTTATTTAAGGTCCCTTGTTTTCCCTCCAGATTGAATTTTGTAAGGGCAAAACTCACTTTAGGTAAGATTTTTACTGGTTGAGGCAACATTAAAGCATCCTCTATGGCAGGAACATTTTTGTAAGAATAGGTCTTTTCAATGCCATTATCTGCTGTAATGACAGAAGCGTAATTATATTTGGAAGGATAAACTTTGGTTCTAAGATCGATCCCGGATTTATTAATGATCTTATATTGAGCCTCTTCTAAAGACGTATTAGGAGATAGAAAAGGTACAAAATCATGGATAAAAATAGTATTATCATCTGTAATCTCATAAGAGAAATCGATCGTATAAGGGTAATTAGCTGCTGTATATGAGAGTTCTAAAATCCTGCTGTCAGAATAAAATACGCCCTGACTGTTATTAGCAAAATCTCCAAAATCAGATTTTGAAAAACTTTTTACTTTTTTTCCTGCTTCATCATAAACAGTAACCTTTACTTCAGAAATACGGTCGCCTTTTTTATAGGGAATGTAAATCTGAGCTTTAGAATCACCATCCTTATTTAAAACAGTGGTTACAGTATTAAGCTGGTATTTGATTTCATCAATTTTATTGATCTGAACGGTAGTAAAGTCTTTCCTGATGACAATGTTTGCATTTTTCTTTAAGTTTTCAGGAATAGCAGACGCCGGATAGGTCTGTGCGAAATATACTGAGGCTGTAGACAGAGCTCCCAGAATTAGAATTTTCATCATGGTTATTAAAATTGGACAAAAATAGTAAAATCTTAATAAATGTTAATTTTTTATTTTGATATAAATGATAATATTAAAGAAAAGCTTTTACTGCTGGGTGTTAGAAGTTATTTGAACAGATTATGTCTCTAAATGAGGACTTTTATGATCTAGTCTAATTATTTCTAAAATTAAAAATGAGCTTATACAAAAAAAGGACTCCATTTCTGAAGTCCTATATTTTTTTATTATTTACTGATCATTTGGAATTCTGTTACTGTCATATTTATCACTGCTGAAAGCTAACACAGGAATAAATATAAATCCAAAGAAGAAGAGAAGAATAGTATATAGCGGAGTTTCTTTTCCAAAAGCCTTCGCCAATCTGTCATTGACGACCCATGAGGCATATAAGTTAACAAATGGAATGAAAAACAAAATAATCCACCAGATCGGCTTTTTAACAATATCAAGCAGAACGATAATGTTATAAATGGGAATAAAAGCTGCCCACGCATCTTCTCTTCCTGCTTTTTGAAATATTTTATACATACAGTATCCATAAAATATATAAATAAGCAAACTGAAGATCATAGTACCGATTCCCAATCCTGCAATGGCCGCACCAGAGACCACATCCGACCCTTCATAAGGGCCTGTTTGTAAAAGAGTTAACATAGTATTGTTTTTATTGGTTTTCACCAAATATAAAAAAAGCTTCTAATAAATAGAAGCTTTTTTCATTATATTTTTAATAACAGTTAGACATCGATTTTAGCATATTTTGCATTTTTCTCGATAAATTCTCTTCTTGGCGGAACTTCATCTCCCATCAACATTGAGAAAATACTGTCAGCCTCAACTGCATTATCAATTGTTACCTGTTTTAAGATTCTGTGTTCAGGATTTAGAGTCGTTTCCCAAAGCTGCTCCGGGTTCATTTCTCCAAGACCTTTATAACGCTGTACCTCAACACCCTTTCCGTCCGGAGACATTTCTAAAGTGAATTCTTCACGTTCTTTTTCGTTATAAGCATAAACCTTTTTGTTTCCTTTCTTCAACAAATATAAAGGCGGCTGAGCAATATAGATATATCCGTTCTCAATAAGCTCTTTCATAAATCTAAAGAAGAAAGTAAGGATCAGGGTAGAAATGTGAGATCCGTCAATATCCGCATCGGTCATGATCACTACTTTATGATATCTCAGTTTAGCCATATTCAGGGCTTTACTGTCTTCTTCGGTACCTACAGAAACTCCAAGAGCGGTATAGATGTTTTTTATTTCTTCGTTATCGTAAACCTTATGAAGCATAGACTTTTCAACATTCAGAATCTTACCTCTTAAGGGCAAAATAGCCTGAAAATGTCTGTCTCTACCTTGTTTAGCCGTTCCACCTGCGGAATCTCCCTCTACTAAGAATAGTTCAGATTCAGCCGGATCTTTGGATGAACAGTCGGATAATTTTCCTGGAAGTCCGGAACCTCCCATTGGAGATTTTCTCTGAACCATTTCCCTGGCTTTCTTAGCTGCCTGTCTTGCTTTTGCTGCTAAAACAACCTTCTGAACGATAATTTTCGCTTCATTCGGGTTTTCTTCTAAGAAATTGCTAAGCATTTCCCCAACAATTTTATCTACAGCACCTGAAACTTCAGAGTTTCCTAATTTTGTTTTGGTCTGTCCTTCAAACTGAGGTTCCATTACTTTTACAGAAATCACAGCAGTCAGTCCTTCACGGAAGTCATCACCGGTAATTTCCACTTTTTCTTTTTGCGGAATACCCAAATCATCAGCGTACTTCTTCAGCGTTCTCGTCAAAGCACGTCTGAAACCTGCCAGGTGAGTTCCACCTTCATGGGTATTGATGTTATTTACGTAAGAGTGCAGATTTTCGCTGAATGACGTATTATAACGCATAGCAACTTCTACAGGAATATCATCTTTTTCCGCCTCCATGAAGATTACGCTCTCCATAATAGACTCTCTGTTTCCGTCAATAAATTCTACAAACTCCTTTAAACCTCCTTCGGAATGAAAAATTTCAGATTTGAAAGAACCATCTTCCAATATTTCTCTTTCGTCAGTAAGGGTAATGGTAATTCCTTTATTAAGATAAGAAAGCTCTCTTAAACGGGTTGCCAAAGTATCATAGTTGTAAACCAGCTCTGAAAAAATAGTATCATCAGGCTGGAAAAACTGCTTAGTTCCTCTTTTATCACTGTTTCCTATCTCTTCAACTCCGGTCTGCGCTTTTCCTTTGGAATAAATCTGCTGATAAACATTTCCGTCTCTGTAAACGGTAGTGATCATTTCGTTGGAAAGTGCATTCACACAAGATACCCCAACTCCATGAAGACCTCCGGAAACTTTATAAGAATCTTTATCAAATTTACCTCCTGCCCCAATTTTGGTCATAACCACCTCAAGAGCTGACTTTTGTTCTTTTTCGTGGAAATCAACAGGAATACCTCTACCGTTATCGCTTACTTCGATTCCGTTTCCTTCTTTAATAGCAACGAATATCGTATCACAGTAGCCTGCCAACGCTTCGTCAATAGAGTTATCTACTACTTCATAAACCAAATGATGAAGACCTCTTAATCCTACATCACCAATGTACATTGAAGGACGCATACGTACGTGCTCCATACCTTCCAATGCCTGAATACTACTAGCTGTATATTGTTTTTGACTCATATAAATTATTAAATTCTGCTAAATGCAAAGACCTACAAATATCGTGATTTTTTTCGACGTATGAAAGTTAAAATATGTCAAAAAAACGAAGTGTTTTTAATACAAAATAAGAAGTCGTTTTATCTAAAAAAGCTTAAAGTTATAACCTATTTCCAAAACGTCAACTGCATTAAATCATATTATACATCCGTTATTTATGCTTAAATTTATTTACTCAAAAGTTGATTATTATGGATGATTTTATTGCAGCCCGAGCGCAGATGGCTTTGTCGTTGGGCTTTCATATCATTTTTGCCTGTGTGGGAATGGTAATGCCCTTTCTGATGGCCTTTGCCCATTGGAAATACCTTAAAACGAATAATGAGGTATACAAAGGACTAACGAAAGCCTGGAGCAAAGGAGTTGCCATCCTTTTTGCAACCGGAGCTGTTTCAGGAACCATGCTTTCTTTTGAACTTGGACTTCTATGGCCGGGATTTATGAAACACGCCGGACCGATCTTTGGGATGCCGTTTTCTCTTGAAGGAACTGCATTTTTTATTGAAGCGATTGCGATTGGTTTCTTTTTATATGGTTGGGAAAAATTCAATAAATGGTTTCACTGGTTTTGTGGATTTTTGGTAGGATTAAGCGGACTGGCTTCAGGCATTTTAGTGGTTGCAGCCAATGCCTGGATGAATTCTCCCGCAGGTTTTGATTACATCAACGGACAGTATTTAAATATAGACCCTATAAAAGCGATGTTCAACGATGCCTGGTTTCCGCAGGCTCTTCATATGACTGTGGCGGCATTCTGTGCTACGGGATTTGCTGTGGCAGGAGTTCATGCTTTTTTAATAATGAGAAGAAAAAATGTAGAATTCCATACAAAAGCGTTTAGAATTGCAGCTGGTTTTGCTTTGATCGGAGCGTTCGGAGCACCTTTAAGTGGCGATGTTGCGGCCAAGTCTGTTGCAGAAAGGCAGCCTATTAAGCTCGCTGCCATGGAAGCTCATTTTGAAACTGAAAAAGGAGCTCCTTTCGTTATTGGCGGAATTCCTGATGAAGAAAAAGGGGAAGTGAAATATGCCGTTAAAATTCCAAAAGTATTAAGCTTTCTGGTGAGCAATGATTTCAATCATGAAGTAAAGGGATTAAATGATTTCCCAAGAGATGAATGGCCTCCGGTAGCAGTTGTGCATTATGCTTTCCAGATTATGATTTTCTTTGGTGTTATCATGATCGGTATTGGTGCTGTTTATTTGTATGCATTCTTTTTTAAGAAGAAATGGCTGAGTAAAAACTGGCTTTTAAAAATATTTCTGATCGCTACCCCTTTTGGATATATTGCTTTGGAGGCAGGATGGACTGTTACTGAAGTAGGAAGACAACCCTGGATCATCTATGGAATCATGAGAACGGCAGATGCAGTAACACCGATGCCGGGAATACAGTATTCTTTTTACTTCTTTACCGCTATTTTCGTATCATTATCACTTATCATCATTTTTCTTTTGAAAAGACAGATTCAAATGGTACCGAAGCTTTACGACCCTACAGACGCTCAGTTTAACGAAAAAAACAAAAAATCATGATCTACGTTGTTATAGGTTTTCTTTGGCTTTCTATCTGCCTGTATATCATTTTGGGCGGTGCTGACTTTGGAGCCGGAATTGTAGAGCTTTTCACTCATAAAAAAGCCCGTCATAAGACGAAAGAAATCATGTATGAGTCTATTGCGCCCGTTTGGGAGGCTAATCATATGTGGTTGATCATTGCTATCGTTATTCTTTTTGTAGGATTTCCTGAGATTTATACAACGATGTCGACCTATCTTCACATTCCTTTGGTTCTGATGCTTTTGGGTATTATTGCAAGGGGAACAGCCTTTACATTCAGACATTATGATGCTGTAAAAGATAATATGCAGGTTTTATATACGCAGATATTTTATTATGCCAGTCTCTTAACTCCATTTTTCTTAGGACTGATTGCAGCTGCTACTGTTTCTCATTCTATCAATCCTGATGCTGTAGGATTTTTAGACTTATATATTTTCAGCTGGCTGAACTGGTTTGGGGTTTCTGTAGGACTGTTCACCGTAGCACTTTGTGCGTATCTGGCTTCTATCTTTTCATTAAGAGAGACCCGCGATAAGGCAGACCTTACTTTGATGATTAAAAAATCTAAACAAACTATGGTTTTTGTAGTAATTACAGGTGTATTGGTGTTTTTAACAGCTTATATCTCTGACATCCCTCTTGTGATGTGGGTATTTTCAAAACCGTTAGGCATCATGGCGATTTCTTTTGCTACAGTCGCTCTCCTGCTCATTCTCCGTGCAATGAATAAGCGGAAATTGCTTCCTGTACGGGCATTGGCAGGCTTTCAGATGGTGATGATTCTCGTTGCAGCTACGTATCAGCATAATCCTGATATTATTTTGCTTGGAAATGGACAGCATCTATCATTACTTGAACACATGGCTCCTCCAAAAACTATTAATGCTTTAGGTTGGGCATTAATGCTCGGCTCTTTGTTTATTCTTCCGTTTTTGTTTTATCTGATGGCTTCGTTCAGCAGACAGAGAAAATGATAAAAAATGATCCAATATAAAGATAAAACCGAACTGATTGAAGCAATAAAAAAGAACTACCTGCTTTACGACACTGAATTTGATGATGTTCCAGAACACGGAAAAGACCTTCTGAAACCGGGAGTTGATAAAAGCCCTTCACAAAACATTTCCTATCAGCTTGGCTGGACCAACCTTCTATTGCAATGGGAGTCGGATGAGAAGAAAGGAATCGAGGTACACACCCCAGCCCCGGGATATAAATGGAATAATTTAGGCGGATTATATGAATCTTTTTATAAAAAGTACGGAGCTTTAAGCCTTCACCAACAAAGAAAGATTCTGAAAAATAAGGTCAATGAAATCATAGAATGGATTGAAACCCTTGATCATGAAACATTATTTATTCCTGAACACAGAAAATGGGCTACGACAACAGCGAAATGGCCCGTCTGGAAATGGATACATATCAATACCGTAGCACCGTTTAAGAATTTCAGGACTCAGCTGCGGAAATGGAAAAAAGAAACCGGTACAGCGTGATTCTGTACCGGTTTTTTATTCAAACAGCTATGCTTAGCCATTATTTTAATTTTTAATTCCTTTTTTAGAAATTATTTTATTGGACTCGGTTGTTATTTTGATAAAATAAATTCCTTTTGCCAATAAAGATGTATTAAGCTTTGATGTATTTCCACTTAAAGCCAGTCTCCCACTTTCATCATAGATCTCCACACTTTTAATCTTCTCTTTCAGATGAAACCTCACTTCATTATTGAATGGATTATCAAAGGATAAATCATTAGTCTTTTTACTAATTTCATCTACCGATAAAGAGGAGGATGTCCTTTTATATTTTATAAAACCATGTGAAATGTTTAATCCATTTGATGAATTAGAACATAAAAATTCGTTATCATTAATAAATTTTAACCCTCCAATCCTACTTGTGTTATATCCGTCATAAAACATAGCACTACCATTATTAAAACTATTATCTAATTGTCCGGAAGGTGTAATTCTTACTAATGTATTACCATTAGGAACCATTCCATGTAAATCACTAATGCGCATACGATTAAGTATTACAATAATATTGCCAATAGAATCAAAATTGCTTACCCCTAAATACTCATAATCAAATTGCTGAGGAAACTGAGCAATTCCACTCACTCCAAAATTATTATCTAATATACCATTGTCAGTATATTTATAAACAAAATATGTAGAACCGTCTTTTCTTGTAAAGCTAAGCTCTTCGATATTATTTACAGCTAACAGCATAGGATATGGTAATATAATAACTCCATTATTTCCAAAGCTTGTGACTAGGTTTCCTTGAGAATCCAATTTTTTAACCATACTTAAAGAATTGAAAGAATAGGAAATATAAAAATAATTATTTTTGGATTTAGTAATGTTGTTCAAAGCAGCTATATCAACACCTAAGGGAAAATCATACTCAAGAATTCCATTTGCTGTATATTTTTCAATTTTGCTATTTCTTAATATAAAGAAACTATTATCTTCATTTATAAATATATATTGCTGTCCAAAGGGCCCTAATGCCCAATTTATCATTCCATTATTCCCAAATGAAACATCAAGTGTTCCTTCTAAAAAACGTCTTTTTAAATAAGTACCATCATTAATTAAAAGTTTATTATCAACAACTCTAAGGAGTTTGATTGGACCAATATTCAAATTTCCATAATTTGGATCAAGTCCACCAATGTTTTTAACTTTGTTAACATACCCTGATGAATTCTTCAAATATATTGTACCATCATCTTGAATCCAAAACAAAAATGGATTATTCGTTGTACTTGCATAAAAACCACTCAGGTATCCAGGATCTTTATACACTTGAGATTTACCTATAATTCCGCATAAAATAAACAGACTTAATAAATATTTTTTCATAATTAAATTTTTGCCCAATTTAGTAAAAATAAAAAAGCGAACTTTAAAAGTCCGCTTTTTTATTCTTTATTTGGTGATTAAACCAACTTTATCAAAAACTGATCATCAATCCTCTCCACCCTCACCAGATTATTTTTAGTCAAAGTTTTAGAAGCCTTATCCCACTTTTTACCGGATAACTGGCTTCTTTCTTTTACTTCAGCTAATGTGAACGGTTCTTCCTGAGAATTAAGGATCTCCAGAATTACTTTTTCATCTTCGCCCAATTCAATTTGAGGAACCGTTTTTTCAGGTCTCATCTGAGGGAAGAATAATACTTCCTGGATGGATGCGTTGTTTGTAAGGAACATGATCAGTCTGTCCATACCGATTCCTAATCCGGAAGTTGGAGGCATACCATATTCCAATGCTCTTAAGAAATCCTGATCGATGAACATTGCCTCATCATCTCCTCTTTCTGATAAAGCCATTTGGGATTCAAAACGCTCTCTTTGGTCAATAGGATCATTCAGCTCGGAATAAGCATTAGCGATTTCTTTTCCACAAACCATTAATTCAAAACGTTCTGTTAATCCTTCCTTGCTTCTATGTTTTTTAGTCAATGGAGACATTTCAATAGGATAATCGGTAATGAAAGTCGGCTGGATGAAGTTTCCTTCACACTTTTCACCGAAAATCTCATCAATTAATTTTCCTTTCCCCATCGTTTCATTTACCTCAATTCCGATAGACTTAGCAAAATCAAACAGTTCCTGTTCAGTTTTCCCGGTGATATCAAAACCTGTATATTTTTGGATTGCTTCTGTCATAGAAACCCTTGGATAAGGTGCTTTCCAGTTGATCGTATGCTCTCCAAAAGTAGATTCCGCACTTCCATTCACCTGATTGGCACAGAATTCCAACAGTTTTTCTGTGAAATCCATCATCCAGTTGTAGTCTTTATAAGCGACATAAATCTCCATCGCTGTAAATTCAGGGTTATGAGTTCTGTCCATTCCTTCATTTCTGAAGTTTTTAGAGAATTCATAAACACCATCAAAACCACCAACAATTAGTCTTTTCAGATATAATTCGTTTGCGATTCTTAAATATAATGGAATGTCTAAAGCATTGTGGTGTGTAATAAACGGTTTTGCTGCCGCTCCTCCCGGAATCGACTGTAGGATAGGTGTTTCGACCTCAAAATATCCGGCATCATTGAAGAAAGTTCTCATCGCATTGAACATCTTTGTTCTTTTCACGAAGATCTCTTTCACCTGCGGATTAACCGTTAAATCTACGTAACGCTGTCTGTATCTCAGTTCAGGATCCGTAAATCCGTCATGTACTACTCCATTTTCATCAGTTTTAGCCTGCGGAAGCGGACGAAGAGCTTTAGTAAGAAGCGTAAAGTTCTTTACCAAAATCGTCATCTCTCCTACCTGAGTAGTGAATAAAGTTCCTTCGATACCGATAATATCACCGATATCCAAAAGGTGCTTATAGACTTCATTATAAAGCTCTTTATCTTCACCCGGACAGATTTCGTCTCTATTGAAATAAACCTGGATCTTACCCTTAGAGTCCTGCAATTCAGCAAAAGAAGCCTTCCCCTGAATTCTGCGGGACATCAATCTACCAGCGATCTTCACCTGTTTATTCTCAGAAAAATCCTGTTTTATAGATTCTGTAGTATCTGTAATGGTATACTCCTCCGCAGGGAATGCATTAATTCCCATTTCAGTAAGCTTATTCAGCTTTTCTCTCCTAATGATTTCTTGTTCTGATAATTGCATTTCTTATTTTTCTAAAAGCGTACAAATTTAGGCATTTTTAGTGAGTTGTCAATGATGAATTTTGAATTTGCTTGGCAAGGAAATTTTGGACAAGAATTTCACCAGAATTGGGCACTCTGCGAATTGTCAATTGTGAATCTGCTTCGCTGTGAGTTTATTACTGCACTTCACATTGGGCTATTGACTTGTGCAACAAAATTGACCATTGAACGATTGACATTTTAACACCAATCTTTCCTGTCACTTTGAGGAATAAATGTCCAGGCCAGCATTCTGCTTACTTTTTGCCCCTGAGCCATATCGATGGTTTTGAAATCTAATGCTTTTACTTTCTTTAAAAGTGCTGTTAGTTTGTATAGATTATCTTTTTTAGATACTAAACATGTAAACCAAAGAATCTGTGAAGAATACCGAGCACTTTCTTCAATCATTTTTGAGATAAAAGCGAGTTCGCCGCCTTCGCACCACAATTCTGACTGTTGTCCTCCAAAATTAAGAAGAGCCTTTTTAGACTTTGATTTATTGATATTTTTTGTTTTTCTGAGGTTTCCTTTTAATGCAGATTCTTCAGAATCATGGAAAGGCGGATTACACATAGAAAATGTAAAACGGTCTTTAGCCCCAATGATATTTTTGAAGATATGATGAGAATCTGGTTGTTGTTTTAGCTGAATAGCGGGGGATAGATCCGGATTATGGTCTAAAATACGCTGTGCGTTTTCCAGAGAAGCCTGATTAATGTCTGTTCCCAGCATTTTCCAGCCGTAAGATCTGTGAGCCAGCAAAGGATAAACAAGATTAGCACCTGTTCCGATATCTAAACCATATATGGAAATTCCTGTCGGAATCTCAGCTTTTTGTTCAGTTAAAAGATCGGCAATATAATGGATATAATCGGCACGTCCGGGAATGGGAGGACAGAGATTGCCTTCAGGAATATCCCAGTTTTTTATATGGTAAAAATGTAAAAGTAATGCCTGATTAAGTAGCTTAACCGCTTTTGGAAGGCTGAAATTAATGGTCGGCGTCTGATACGCATTCACAAATACATAATGTTTCAGTTCTGGCACACAAGAAATTAGCTGATCAAAATCATAAGGATTTCGATGCAGATTTCTTGTGTGCAGACTGGATTTTTCGGTAGACATCATTATTTTTTCTGACTCAAAATATAGCCTACCATTTTTTTAGCATCTTCTTTAGACACTTGTGGATGGGCAGCCATCGGAACACCTCCCCAAACTCCGCTTCCGCCTTCTATGATCTTTGAAGCCAGCATTTCAACATCCTTTTCAGAATATTTTTCTGCAATCTCTTTGTAAGAAGGTCCTATCATTCTCTCATTCACGGCATGGCATCCAGAGCAGTCTAATGTTTCGATGATCTGGTCACCTGAAAGATCAGTCTTTACCGGCTCCGAAACAGCGGATGTTTCAGAGGGTACACTGGGTACCTCCGTATTTTCTTTTTTAGAACAGGAAAGGATTAAAAATCCCATAACTCCTGCCAAAAGGAATTTTTTCATTATTTTTTTGCTGCAGTAGAATCTGTTTTAGCGGCTTCTGTAGCTTTTGTTGCCGGAGCAGTTGTGGCAGCATTCGGATCTGTGATTTTAGCTGTAGAATCTACTACCGCTGGAGCATCCGGTTCCGGCAGCATAGTGTTACTGTCCTGTAATGTATGATCCGGCTTCTTAGAGCAGTTTACCACTAATAAACCTCCGATGAACGCAATTGCTAATACTTTTTTCATTATTTTTTCTATAAAATTTAGACAAAAATATAAAAAATAAGCGTTTAAACTCATGACAAATGTTCACCTTCTCTATATTTTTTCGGAAAATTAATGATTAGATAACGATTATTTGAATTGATAATTTTAAATTTAAACTATGATTTTTATTTCCAAAATCCTGTTTTTCACCAGCCATCATGGTTTTTATACTGTGATTATCCTTTTTGTATTCTTTGGATTACTTTCTTTTGTGACCAAAAAAGCATGGTTTCTGGCTCCTATCCTTCCGTTGGCCATTCTGAACGGTTTTGCCGGACAGTATCTGAATGCTTGGTTTTTAAATAAATACGGAGTCGAAAGTACCGCTATTATCACCTCTGATGTAGAGACAAATTCCACCTTGAATGATATGTACATTCATGATTATGAGGCCATTGTCAAGAAGCCGGACGGAAAATATAGCTCAACATTTTTCTCTACGACAAGTGCAACAATTTATCCCATTGAAAATGCGATCAGAATACCGCCAACGGAAATTCCCTTTCCGGTAAAATACATTCCGGGATATGAAAAAAATATCGTCATTCTTTATAACGAATCAGAAGAAGGAAAAGCAGTCCTTAAATACTCAAAATTGGCACCGGTAAACTCTGCCCGGATCAAATATGAAGCAGACAGAACTGATAAAGAATCTATTGCTGAATATATTATCGCTTTGGAAGCGTACACAGCTTCTTATGATGAGGAAAGTTATAAGATCAAGCTTGAGGAACTTAAAAAAGAACTTAAACAACTGAAATAAAGCAATTTAATCAGGAAGTTTGTTACTTTTTTTAATTTTTTGTTTTTAATATTAAAAAAATTTCTACATTTGTCCCATGTTTAATATGAGCAACAATAATTGGTGGTGGCTTTCAAACTCTTCGTCGGGTCTGGAGGTATTGTCATGTTGCTAATGGTATAGCAGATAATTAAAATACACAATATATAGGCTTTGACGGATTCCGTTAAAGCTTTTTTTTATTTAATTCAAAAACAAAAAAATACAGATCAGATGTCTATTCAAAAAATTAACATAAAGACCAGTTCAAAAAAAACATTGGGAGACCTTTATACTCCTATGAATATCTATCTTCAGATCAGGGACAGATTCCGGGATACCATCCTTTTGGAAAGTTCAGATTCTAAGAATATAGACAATAACTTTTCATTTATTGCAGTAAATGCCGTTGCCGGAATTGAAGTTAAAAACCTGACCGAGTTTGAAATCAAGCTTCCCGGTTCAGACCCGGTGAAACAGCTTATCGGAACGCGTAATATCACTGACATTTTTGATGAATTCCAAAGTGTCTTTGAATGTGAAACTACACATGATCCTATTGAACAGACAGCTCAAAGTCTTTTTGGGTATACCAGTTTTGAAGCCGTACAGTTTTTTGAAGACATCAGCTTAAAACCGCAAAGCCCTGAGGTAGAAATACCCATCATGCGTTACAGATTATACCAATATGTCATTGCGATTAATCATTACAACGACGAAATGCATATTATTGAAAATCAAATTCCTGGTTTAAAATCTGAACTTTACCTGCTTGAAAACCTCATCAAAAATCAGAACACTCCGGTCTATCCTTTCGAAAAAACAGATGATGAAACCTCTAATCTTACGGATGAAGAATATATTGAACTGGTAAAAACAGCCCAAAAACACTGTATGAGAGGCGATGTTTTCCAATTGGTGCTGAGCAGAAGGTTTGAACAAAAATTCAAAGGTGATGAATTCAACGTGTATCGTGCCCTTAGAAACATCAACCCGTCTCCTTATCTTTTCTTTTTCGATTATGGAAATTACAAATTATTCGGTTCCAGCCCGGAAAGCCAACTGATCATCAAAGACAACAAAGCGGTCATCCATCCTATTGCCGGAACTTTTAAAAGAACAGGGCATCTGGAAACTGATCTTCAATCCATTGAAGCTTTAAAAAATGACCCGAAAGAAAATGCAGAACATACCATGCTGGTAGATCTGGCAAGAAATGATCTTGGGAAACTGGGAAAAAATGTAACGGTTACCAAGCTTAAAGAAATCCAGCTTTTCTCCCACGTTATTCACATGGTAAGTGAAGTTACAGCTGATCTTCCCGAAAATATTAATCCACTTGAAATGGTTTCTGCAACCTTTCCGCAGGGAACCTTAAGCGGTGCACCAAAACATAAAGCATTACAGCTGATTGATCAGTACGAAAAAGATTCCCGTGGCTATTATGGAGGATGTATCGGAATGATCGGATTAAATGGCACCTGCAACCAGGCAATTATGATCCGTACTTTTTTAAGCAGAAATAATACACTCTACTATCAGGCCGGGGCCGGACTTGTAGCAAAATCTATCCCCGAAAACGAACTGCAGGAAGTAAACAATAAATTAAACGCCCTGAAAAAAGCAGTTGATAAGGCCAATAAATTATTGATGAATTAAAAATCATCAGTTATACAAACTATTAATTATCAACAATTAAAAAAACAAAAAAATGAGCAACAATATAAACCAGTCAGCAACTCAGGAACAACTTAAAGTTCTGGTTTTTGATAACTACGACAGCTTTACCTATAACCTCGTGCAGATTATTGAAAGGGTTTTGGATCAAAAGGTAGATGTGGTAAGAAACGACCAGATCACTTTGGAAGAAATCGGGAAATATGATAAAATTATCCTTTCCCCGGGACCTGGAATTCCGGAAGAAGCTGGAATTTTACTGGATCTGATCAAAGAATATGCTCCTACAAAAAGTATTCTGGGAGTATGTCTTGGACAGCAGGCTATTGCAGAGGCTTTTGGAGGAAACCTGATCAATCTTTCAGAAATTTTCCACGGTGTGGCAACTTCTGCTGAGCTGGTTAAAGAAAATACAAAAATTTTCAGAAATCTGACTTCAGGAATGGAAGTGGGAAGATACCACAGCTGGGCAGTAAATCCCGAAGGTTTCCCGGAAGAACTTGAAATTACCGCTGTAGATAAGGATGGAATGATCATGGCTCTTCAACATAAAACCTATGATGTGCATGGTGTACAGTTTCACCCTGAGAGTATTTTAACTCCTGATGGCGAAGTCATTATCAAAAACTTTCTTTTCAATTGAAAACAGGACCCAACATTATAAAAACTCCACAAATGAAAGAAATATTACAATATCTGTTCAATCATAATACTTTGTCCAAATCTGAGGCAAAGGCAACAATGATTGAGATCGCTCAGAATAAATTTAATGACGCGGAAGTTACCGCCTTCATCAGTATTTTTCTGATGCGGAATATTACCTTAAAAGAACTTGAAGGCTTCAGAGAAGCACTTTTAAAAATGGCAGTTGATGTTAATATTGACAGTCACGACGCAATGGATATCGTAGGAACCGGAGGCGACGGAAAAAATACGATCAATATATCAACCCTGGCAAGCTTTGTCGTTGCGGGCACAGGACAGAAAGTGACTAAACATGGAAATTACGGAGCTTCCGCTACCACAGGATCATCTAATGTAATGGAAGAGCTGGGCTATCAGTTTAAGAACAATTCAGATCAACTGAACGAAGAACTTGATAAAGCTAATATCTGTTTTCTCCATGCTCCTTATTTTCATCCCGCCCTGCAATCGGTTGGAGCTCTAAGGAAAGCGTTGGGGCTGAGAACATTTTTTAACCTTCTGGGACCTCTTGTCAATCCTGCCAAACCAAAATATTCGGTGATTGGAGTTTACAATCTTGAAATTGCAAGGATCTATCAATATCTTTTGCAGAAAGAAGCACATGAATTTATTCTCGTGCATGGTTTGGATGGATATGATGAGATAAGTCTTACCCAGGATAGCAAGATCATTACAAAAGCCGGTGAAGAGATCTATTCAGCAGAAGATCTGGGATTTGATTCTGTAAGTCCGGAAAGTATTAAAGGGGGCGAAACACCTCAGGAATCAGCAAAAATATTCAGAAATATCCTAGAGGGAAATGGATCAGTACAACAAAATTCGGTAATTCTTGCCAATGCATCAACAGCACTTTATCATACCCGAAAATTCGGAGCCTATGAAAACTGCTTACTGATGGCGAAAGAAAGTCTGGAAAGCGGAAAAGCATTGAGAAGCCTTGAATTATTAGTTAATGGTTGATAGTAGGATTACAAGTATTTAGTGATACTTCTAACTTCAACAAAAAACAAACACATGACCATACTGGATAAAATTATTGAAAGAAAAAAGGAAGAAATTGCAGTTTCAAAAGCAGGCATTTCAGTTGAGCGTCTGAAAAATTCAGAATTTTTTGGAAGAAAAAGTTACTCACTGAAAGAGTCTGTAAAAAACAAAAGTGGTATCATTGCTGAATTCAAAAGAAAATCTCCTTCAAAAGGAATTATTAATGACAGGGCTCAACCTTTAAGCGTGACTTCTGCCTATGAATATTTTGGAGCATCCGGAATTTCAATTCTTACCGATAAGGATTTTTTTGGAGGAAGTTTTGATGACATCCTGAACGTAAGAAACTATATCACTATTCCAATCTTAAGAAAGGATTTTATGGTGGATGAATACCAGTTTTATGAAGCCAAAAGTATTGGGGCTGATGCAGTTTTACTGATCGCAGCCTGTCTTTCGCCCTCTCAGGTTCAGGAATTCACCGAACTGGCTCATAGCCTTGATCTGGAAGTTCTTTTGGAAATTCATACAGATGAAGAACTGGAACATTTTAATCCTAAAATTGATCTTGTAGGGATCAATAACAGAAATTTAAAAGATTTCAAAGTGGATCTTCAGCATTCTGTGCAGCTAAAAGATCTGCTTCCGAAAAATGTTTTGTCTGTAGCCGAAAGTGGTATTTACAGTGAGGAAGATTTTAAATATTTAAAAAATAAAGGGTTCGACGGATTTCTGATGGGAGAATATTTCATGAAAAATGAAGATCCTGCAAACAAATTTGCTGAATTTGTTTCCAATATAGCAATGTAACTGTTTAATCATGAATCAAAACCAACAGCCGAAACTAAAAGTGTGTGGATTGACCAGAATAAATCAAATTCATGAACTGATTTCCTTGAAAACAGATTTCCTGGGTTTTATTTTTTATGAAAAATCGCCAAGATATGTGTTGAACCATTTGAGTTCGGAAGATATTTCACATATTGACCACAATGGGAAAACTGGTGTTTTTGTGAATGAAAGAATTGACACCATTATAGATATTACAGAAAAAGCTGGATTGAATCTGATACAGCTTCACGGTGATGAAAATGAAGATTTTGTTGAACAGTTAAGGCAAAATCTCAAACCGGAAATTAAAATTATAAAAGTGATCAGGATCGGCAATAATGATCAGAAAAAGAGAAAAAAAATTGAACAAATCATCAATTCTCATGTTTCAATGGTAGATTATTTCCTTTTCGATACGGACGGAACTGCATTCGGAGGAACAGGAAAACAGTTCGACTGGACGATTCTGAATGAATTTGAGATCTCACTTCCCTATTTTCTGAGCGGTGGGATTTCAGAAGAAAATGCAAAAAATATCAGACTACTGTACAAGCTGCCTTTTGTAATAGATATCAACTCAAAATTTGAACTGGAACCGGGAAATAAAGACCTGGACAAAATAAGAAAATTCATTTCGAAAGCGTTCTAAAGGAACAGCTAAAAAAAATACACACTAAGATGATGAACATCCATCTGTTAAAAAAAACATTTTACAAAACCTTATTTCCGCCAAAGTTCGGAAATAAAAAAATCCAGTCTCTGTATAATTTTGTGTCTCAAAATGACAACGATGCGGAATACTGGACCATTGATGGGCAATTGCAGGAATTTACAGAAATTATCAAAACTTTCGAGGGAATTGATATTCAGTATTTTTTTGAAAGAATCGGCTTATGGAACAGCTATTATCTTGTCATTATTTCAGACAAATTTTTAGACAGCCATGTCAGAGCGAATGTGAAATATGATCTCGGAAAAATTTATGCTAAAATATTTCTGCTTTACGAGGATTCAGATCCTTATTTCCTGATCGACAACCTGGAAATTGCCGTTACCATGTATGAATCAAAAATAGATGTCGCAACATTAATTGATCTCATCAGTAAGATTGAATTACTACATCATAAAAAGCTCATTACCAGACAGCAGCGCAATTATAACATTCAATTTATAAACAGTCTGACAGATGAATTATAAAATAAAAACGCCGGATGAGCTGTCGGATGATGAAATACAACATATTTTAATCCTTTGGAATATTTCTGAATGGAAAGAAATGAAGCTTACTCATTTCCGGAACCTTTTTGAAAATTCTGAATTTCATTTTCTGTTCAATTCAAATGATGAAATACTGGTGGTTATCCGGCTTAATTTTGATTTCGTTTTAGAGATCTCAGGAAAGCAGTATTCTCTTGCTGAGGCAGTCGGATTGGTTGCCGGTCAGGAAAAGAAAGGATACGGATCAAAGTTGGTTCAGCTATTTAAAAAAAATATGATGCAAAGAAATATTGAAACTGTTGGTTTCTGCTTTGCAGATCTGCGACCGTTTTATCAGCGGTGTGGTATTCAAATTTTAGAAAATAAAGCTAAAAGTATAGTAGAAAAGACTGAAATCGGCTGGATCACAGCGGAAGACGATGATATTTTAATTTTTAATATTTCTGAACAAAATAAAGAAATACTCTTGAATTTGAGTTCAGAAAATAATGCTTATTTAATAACAAAAGAACAATACAATGAATTATAAAAACCCTGATGAACACGGATATTATGGAGAATTTGGAGGTGCTTTTATCCCGGAAATGCTATATCCGAATGTAAAGGAATTACAGGAAAACTACCTTAAGATCATAGAATCTGACAGCTTTCAAACGGAGTATCAGGATCTTCTTAAAAATTATGTAGGACGTGCTACTCCACTCTATTTTGCTAAAAATTTAAGTAAGAAATACAATACCCGGATCTATTTAAAAAGGGAAGACCTCAACCATACCGGCGCCCATAAGATCAATAATGCGCTGGGACAGGTTCTTCTGGCTAAACGTTTAGGAAAAACAAGAATTATTGCCGAAACCGGAGCCGGCCAGCACGGTGTCGCTACAGCAACCGCTTGTGCTTTGCTTGGCCTGGAATGTATTGTTTACATGGGAGAAATAGATATCCAACGACAGGCTCCGAATGTAGCAAGAATGAAAATGCTGGGAGCAGAAGTTGTTCCGGCTGTTTCAGGCTCTAAAACCCTGAAAGATGCAGTGAATGAAGCTTTGAGAGACTGGATCAATAATCCTGTGACGACTCATTATGTGATCGGAAGTGTGGTAGGACCTCATCCTTTTCCGGATCTGGTAGCCAGATTTCAGAGCATCATTTCAAAGGAAATCAGAGAACAGTTAAAAGAAAAAAAAAATCGGAAGAGAAAATCCTGATTATGTGATTGCCTGTGTAGGTGGTGGAAGTAATGCTGCAGGGACTTTTTATCATTTTGTAGAAGAAAAAGAGGTGAAAATCATTGCGGCAGAAGCCGGCGGTTTCGGCATCCACTCAGGGAAATCTGCTGCCACTACTTTTCTGGGGACATTGGGCGTTCTTCACGGAAGCAAAAGTCTTGTAATGCAAACTGAAGACGGGCAGGTCATAGAGCCCCACTCCATTTCCGCAGGACTTGATTATCCGGGAATCGGGCCTTTCCATGCTCATCTGTTCAAAGAAAACCGTGCAGAATTTTTCAGTATCAATGATGATGAAGCTTTACAATCCGCTTTTGAATTAACGAAACTGGAAGGTATTATCCCGGCTTTGGAAAGCTCTCATGCACTGGCCGTTTTAGATAAAAAGAAATTCAATGAAGATGATGTTATTGTCATTTGCTTAAGCGGACGTGGGGATAAGGATATGGAAACGTATCTTAAAAATTTGTAAAATGTCGGATGTAAAATGTACAATGTATCTCTACGCCTTACTTTATACATTATACTTTTACCTTTTTGCCTTTTACCCATTACATTAAAACAATAAAAATGAAAAAACTAAACATATACTTTACAGCAGGAATTCCACAACTGGAAGATACTGCGGACATTATACAACTGATCCAGCAATCCGGCGCAGATATGATGGAAATCGGGATGCCCTATTCCGATCCTGTAGCTGACGGCCCTGTGATTCAGCAGGCTCATGAGCTGGCTTTAAAAAACGGAATGACCATTGAAAAACTGTTTTCCCAGCTGAAAACGGTAAAAGATGAGATACAGATCCCGATTATTCTGATGGGATACATCAATCCTGTGTTAAGTTTCGGATTTGAAGAATTCTGTAAAGAATGTTCGGAAAGCGGTGTTTCCGGATTGATTATTCCTGACCTTCCTCCTATTGAATTCGAAAAAAATTACCAGCAGGTCTTAAAAAAATATAACCTTAATTTTACGTTTCTCATCACTCCTGAAACTTCTGATGAAAGGATTTTATACCTGGATTCTTTAAGTTCAGGGTTTCTGTATGCAGTAAGTTCTTCATCTACCACCGGAAATGATACTGCTGTTCTGAAAAATGAAAGTTACCTGTCAAGGCTCGCTTCACTACCTATTAAAAATCCTCTGATGATCGGTTTTGGGATCAAATCAAAAGAAGATTTTGAAAATGTAACAGAAAAAGCAGATGGAGGAATCATAGGAACTGCCTTTGTGAATGTTCTGTTGAACCATAAAGACTGGAAGAATGCTGCCATAGATTTTATCCATTCCATAAAAGCTTAAAATTCACTAAATTTGTTGTTCAGAAAATAGTATGAAACTCCGATTTCATATAAAGAACAGACGTATGAATACAAATCAAAATAAATCAGTAGAATTTGAAGATCTGGGTATAAAAGAATATCAGCCTGCCTGGGATTATCAGGAAAGCCTGATGAAAAATATTATTGATACCAAAATAAAAAACCGTGATCTGCCTGCTGAAGAACACATTACCACGCCCAACCACCTTTTATTGGTAGAGCATCCTCATGTTTATACTTTGGGAAAAAGTGGTCATGAAGAAAATATGCTTGCCGGAATTGATAAGCTGAAAGAAATTGATGCTACGTTTGTCAAAGTAAATCGTGGTGGAGACATTACTTATCATGGTTTCGGACAGATCGTGGGCTACCCGATTTTAGATCTTGAAAACTTTTTTACAGATATTCATTTGTATATGAGGAATCTTGAAGAGGTGATCATCAGAGCGATTGGTGAGTTTGGTCTTAAAGGTGAGCGTTCACCGGGAGAAACCGGGGTTTGGCTGGACGTAGGAAAGCCTTATGCAAGAAAAATCTGTGCCATGGGTGTGAAAGCATCCCGATGGGTTACCCTTCATGGTTTTGCTTTAAATGTTAATACGGATATGCGTTATTTTGAATATATTATTCCTTGCGGGATCAAAGATAAGCAGGTAACTTCTGTAAAAAGAGAACTTGAAAGAGAATTGACAACCGAGGAAGTAGAACATCTGAAAGCCAGCATCAGAAAGCATTTTGCAGATGTTTTCGGAGCTGAGCTTGTTACTAAATAATAAAAATCTTAAAGAAATAAAAACCGACCGTAGCTTTACAGTCGGTTTCTTTATTTACAAATGAATCACGATTCTAAATTCTGCAGTTTTTTATTTCAAAGTTTTTTGATCCTGTATTATTTTAAAACTTAATTTTGGTCTCTTATAATATCACACCAACTCTAAACTTTTAAGCCAATGAAACCAGTTATCAGAATCTTCTGCGTTACAGCATTCCTTTTTTCAGCATCCGTATTTTATGGCCAAAGCAAAAATGATTATGCCAGACGCATTGACAGCTTAATACAGTCTCCTACCTCTCCCAGACATTTCAACGGTGTGGTCCTGATCACCCAAAACGGAAAAATGAAGTACTCGAAAGCTTATGGTTTCCAAGACAGCCGAACGAAAGTTCCTTTGAAAATGAACGATCAGTTTGAAATTATGTCCAATACCAAACAGATTACTTCCGTATTGGTATTAAAGCAATTTGAACAAGGAAAACTGGATCTGCAGGCGCCCATCAAAAAGTACCTTCCTTCCCTTACACAGCCCTGGGCAGATTCGGTTACTGTACATCAGCTCCTGAATCATACCCATGGCATTATTGATATTGAGAAACCTTTACTGTTTAAACCGGGTACAGAATTTAAGTATGGAAATCTGTCGAATATCCTTTTAGGAAAGATCATTGAAAAAACTTCCGGTATATCATATATCCGGCAGGCTACCGACCTGTTCAAAGAACTTCATCTGAAAAATACCTTCTGCTATTCTAAAGATAACCGCAGAAATCTTGTCTCGGGACATATGAATAAGGACAATAATTTTACTCCTGTTGAAAATTCATTTATCACTGATGAAAATATGCCTGCTGATGGCGTGATTAGTACAGCAGAAGATATGGCACTTTGGAATTCACTCCTTCATAAAGGGAAAATTCTGAGTTCTAAAAGTTATAAGTTCATGACTACCTCATCGGCTTTGTCGCAGCATGATGTATTTGGAAAAAAGGAATCAGGTTACGGTTATAATATACGTATTGTGAAATATAATAACATTCCATATTTAGGACACACAGGTCTGGGGGATGGTTTCGCATCTCTGAATGCATATGTTCCCGGTTCGGATGTAAGTATTATTGTCCTGGAAAACCAGATGGGCGAAGACAGTAATTTATATTATTATCAGGAAGCACTCATCAAAGATATTGTCTTGCAAAGCAGCCTGATGAAAAACAAGCCCTAATTCTTTGAAAATAAACCTATCCCGCCATTATCCTGAGCGGGATTTTTTATATATTCTATAGTATTAATTCATTCGTAATAAAAACGGCTTTCAGTTATTTAAAAAAGCAATTTCCATCCATATTTTTCAAGACAATTGAATTTTTATTAAAAAATAGTTTGTCGGTATTGTATTTTTATTTACTTTTAATATCACAATAAAGTGAACTATTTTTATTGTATTTTCAAAAAACGACACACCAAAACTTAATATTATTACAAACCACCAAACTATGAGAATTATGAAAAAATTAATGTTATCAATGATGGTATTTGTGGCAGCTCTGTCATTCAATGCCTGTAACGACTCTAACGCAGAGCAGCAAATGAGTCAGACTGAAACCATCAGCAAAAATCTTACGGACTTGGGAAAAACAGTACCGGTAGGGATAGAAGATGAAAACGGAACTCTGAAAGTTTCTTTCATTGTTACTGCACAGTTCTATACCATCTCGCCTACAAAAGAAAATGAAGAATACATCAGCCTGATCAGAGAAGCAGTAAAAAATGAAACGCCGATCCAGGTTTTCATCAAGCCTAACACCCACGAAATTGCAAAAGTAGAAAAAGGAAGCGCAGAGGATATCCGTTATTTTAAATCTGCTTTTACAAAAGAAGCTAAAAGTGAAACCAACAAGTTAACAAGTGTTCTTCCTAACGTAGCTACGCTGAACAGTATGTTTGCCCTGATCAAAAATCAGGCATGCGGAACATCTACTGCGTCTTCTCCATGCATTACATTCAGATATCCTGTAGATGGATGCTATGCAAGAGCTCATAAAATGAGACAAATCCTGAATAACAACGGCTACGACTGTGAAAAGCAGTTTGTGTATGGAAATCTAAGAGCATCTACAGGAACATGCTGCGTGTCATGGAGTTATCACGTTGCCATTCTGGTAAGCTATAAAAATGCATCCGGTGTTACCGAAAAAAGAATTATTGATCCTTCCCTGTTCTCCAGCGGACCTGTAACGGATACAGCCTGGAGAAATGCATGTATCAATACCACCTGCGGATCTGCATCAGTATCTACTTATGCCAACACATCAGGAAGTGTATACTACAGAAGCCCTAGTGCCTCTTATCTGTATGATGACAATTTAATCAATACCAACTGTGTATTGACTACATTCTCATCACTTTCAGGATGTTCTCCATCACCGGCTCCAAATGTTGGAGGCTGTGGATTTTAATTAACTTATATAGCTTCTGCAGATTAAAGATTAAATTGCAGAAGCTGTTTATAAATATTTCTCTATGAAACCCTGGACTTATATATTATTAATACTATTTATGATCACATCCTGTTCCGGCAGTTCAAGTTCACAGAACCTGACCTGGTATAAAAATTCAGTAATTACCAACCTTGCTGAAGATCCGGAAAAACCGGCAGAATTCATGCGTGTATCCATTGGAATAAGTCCTCAGGTCTTTTATCTTTCCAAAAAAAGTGATGGTTACAAAACACTTCTGGAAAGAGCTACTCAAAGTCACAAAAAAGGAAAAGCCTTTGATATCGGTATTGAGAATAATACCAATATCATCAAACAGGTCAATGAAGTTCATCAGTAACTTCTATTTCCAGACGAAATACTGCCTGAAGCAGCCTGATGAAGAAAATAATTGATTTCTTACAAAAATCCCCTGTCAAAAAAATGATGGGGTATTTTTAATTTATCTGATGATGGAAATTCCAGCATCCACTTTAATTTCTGTCCCGTGAATATAAGACGCCTCTTCTGAAGCAAGAAATAATACGGTATTGGCAATTTCTGCTGGCTCGCCCTGTCTTTTAAAAGGAATTGTTGGAATGATATCACGAACGGCATCTTCAATTTGTTCTGCATTCAAACCTGTATGACTAAAAATATTGGTTTTAACATGCCCCGGACTGACTCCGTTCACCCGTATTCCACGCTCTGTAAGTTCTACTGCAAATGTTTTGATAAAAGACTGTACCGCTGATTTTGCTGCAGAATAAACTGAAAAATTGGGCATGGCAATCTCTGTGGCCACAGAAGTATTGAATATTACAGAACTTCCTTTTTTCATCAACGGCAATATTTGCTGCACCGTAAAAAAAGGACCTTTCACAAGCACATTGAAAAGCTCATCAAAATGATTCTCATCCACACTTTCAATAGGAAAAAATTTCCCGAAACCGGCATTGGCAAAAAGTACATCAATGGTTTCCGTATATTTTCTTACCTCCTGCTGCAGATTCATAAGATCTTTCATACTTCCCGCATCAGAAACGATTCCTTGAGCCTGACTGCCCAATTTTTTTAAGGCATTGTTTACAGTTTCTTCGGTTCTTCCTGTAATGACTACATTTCCACCTTCGCTAATGAACTGTTGCGCTGTTGCGTATCCCATTCCATTGGTTCCCCCTGTGATCAGGGCTGTTTTGTTTTTAAATCGCTGCATTGTTTTTTTGTTTAAAATTCTACTGCAAAGTTTCAATTAAAAGACTTTTTAAAAAATCCGATTCCTGCTGAATTCTTTTTCTCCCTTCAGTTATTTCGTTTTTCTCTAAAATCACTATCAATTAAATCTATCAAAATTAAATTGTGCACAATTTAAATAGCTATACATTTGTACTGTGATTTTGATGTGCAGGTTTGAATCACATCAAGAAGTATAATTTTAAAATAAAATAAATGTCATTAATAGAAGATTTACAGTGGAGACATGCAGTAAAAGCATATGATCCTTCAAAAAAAGTATCAGAACAAGATCTTAACACCATTTTGGAAGCAGCCAGACTGGCCCCTACATCATCGGGCCTTCAGCCTTTCCGGATTATCGTGGTAGAAAACCAGGAATTAAAAGAAAAAATGGTAAAGGGAGCACTGAATCCTGAAGTGATGAGAGACAGTTCACATGTTTTGGTATTTGCTGCCTGGGACAGTTATTCGAATGAAAAAATTGATAAAGTATACGATCATCATACCGATGTAAGAGACTTACCAAGAGGACGCTTCAGCAGCTATACCGATAAGATCAAGGAAATGTATGGAGCTCAGACTCCTGAAGAACATTTTGCTCATACAGCACGTCAGACTTATATTGCATTAGGTTTAGCCATGGCACAGGCCGCAGAATTAAAAATTGACAGCACACCGGCGGAAGGATTCAGCAATGAAGTTGTGGATGAAATTCTTAATCTTAAAGAATTAGGATTAAAAAGTGTCAGCCTTCTATATCTTGGTTACAGAGATGCTGCCAACGACTGGCTTTCAACGATGAAAAAGGTAAGAGTTCCAATGGAGGAATTCATCATCAAAAAATAATATATTCAACAATCTTCATATCCGGCTTTATGGAAAATTCAAAATCTTTACAATTAGAAAATCAGATCTGCTTCCCGCTGTATGTGATTGCAAAAGAGATTACGGGACTTTACCGCCCGTTTCTTGATGAGATTGATATTACCTATCCACAATATCTCGTGATGATGGTATTATGGGAAAATGACGGTCTTGCAGTAAACCATATTGGCGAAAAGCTGTTCCTGGACAGCGGAACGTTAACGCCTCTTCTGAAAAGGCTGGAAAATAAAGGAATTATTGACAGAAAGCGAAAAAAAGAAGATGAAAGAGTGGTTGAAGTATTTTTAACGGAATCAGGGAAACAGCTGAAGCAGAAAGCCTGTGAAATTCCGGGAAAAATACAAAAAAAAATAGGTGTAGAGACGGAAGATCTACTTCATCTTAAAGAAACTGTTCAAAAAATATTAAACAAAATAGAAAAATAAATGAAAACGTTATATACAACAAAGGTAACCGCACAGGGTGGAAGAAACGGCCATGTAAAAAGTGAAAACGGTGTTTTGGATCTTGAAGTAAAAATGCCCAAAGCTTTAGGTGGTGGCAGTGATGATTTTGCGAATCCTGAAATGCTTTTTGCAGCAGGATACTCAGCCTGTTTTGACAGTGCCCTTAACAGAGTGATCAGTTTATCTAAAGTAAAAACCGGTGAGACAACAGTAACTGCCCAGATCAGCATAGGACAGATTGAAAATGGAGGTTTCGGTTTGGCTGCAGAGCTGGACGTGAATATTCCAGGAGTTTCTATTGAAGAAGCGCAGGAGCTGACTGAAAAAGCGCATCAGATCTGTCCGTATTCTAATGCGACAAGAGGTAATATTGAAGTGAAGCTTTCAGTGACGAATAACTAAGCTTAATTTCTTTAATTAAAATAAATCTGTTTCTTATGGGAGCAGATTTTTTCTGTTAAGCAGTTCTATTTTCAATTATCTTATATTTTAAATTGTTTTCAAGTCAAAATTATTTATTTTTATAGACTATATCATTTCAATTTACACAATCAGTAAAGTTAAGCGTTAGCATAAATTCTATAAACTAATTAAATAATCCATGAAAGCAATTAAAATTTTATCCTTTTTAATTCTAATTATTCTATCAGGCTGCAATAAGGTAGCAACAACATCTGAAGACAAAAAATCTGTTGAGGAAGTTCAGAAATTTTATGGCGGTTCAGTTGTAACGAATAAGGGTGTTGAGACTTTAAATACGCAAGCCAATGATTATTTTGAATTAATTATAAAGGATAGTAAATTAATAAACAAACAACCAAATAGGGCAATTTCCAATGCCGCCAATATTGCTTTTATCATTTTCCAAAACCAGAATCCGGATAATTACGATTTAATTAAGGCAAAAATAATATTGCCAGATGGTACTAGTATTTCTAAAACATTTTCTAAAAAAGAACTACAGGAAGTAAAAAGCATTTATCCTGAAATAGAAAAGTTTAATTCTTTTTTAACCAGTGAAAATTACAAAGGAATACTTGATATGTTTGATACAAAATTTAAACCTGAAGATCATCTTGTTTATGAAGCACTTTCTTCAATGAAATCCAAACTTGGGGCCATAAAAAGAATACAGTTTCAAGGATTTGAGTTTATAGATGACTCCAATTTGGGGCATACTATATTAATTAGAGAAGTATCTCAAAGGGATAACACTTTTCCTTTTATCAATGTAGCTTTTGACAGAAAAACAAAGAAACTTTTAAATATTGAATTTCCATAAGACCTGAGCTGTTAATAAATTTTAAAAAAAAGAGACGAACTAAAATTTAGAATTAAAGCCTATAGAATTGATTGCTTTTCTTACCGATTAAATATTTAATCCTTACTTTGTCACAGAATCACTTTTCTTATAAGCATCCAAAGGTTTGTAAGAATCATTTTCTCTTTTATCTGAAAATTAAGATCCCGAAAAGGTGGTCAATCTCAAAGAGCAGATAAATATATAAAAACAGCATGGATATTAGCTTTTTAATTATTTTTATTCTAGGCATCTTATTCCTGGTCATTAAATATTACACTCCAAAAATAAAGGGATATATTGGCGAGCGCAGGGTTTCTGAAACCCTTAAAAGATTAAATAATAAAGAATATATTGTCCTGAATAATATTGAATTAAAGATTAAAGGCTCTATTTCACAGATAGATCACATCATTGTTTCAGATTACGGAATATTTGTTATTGAAACCAAAAATTATAAAGGCTGGATTTTAGGCTATGAAAAAGACAGGTACTGGTATCAGGTTATTTATAAGTACAGACGTAAATTTTACAACCCTGTTTTACAAAACCAGGGTCATATTTATGCTTTAAAGCACGTCCTGAAAAATTATAAGTATTTGAGATATTACTCGATAATTGTATTTACAAAAAGAGCAACTCTTAAAACCAAAACATATACTGATGTGGTTTATACCAATAAGTTGGTCAAAACCATTAAAAAATATGATTCAGCTTATATTAACGAACGAACCAAGAACGAAATTGTCGCAACAATTCTCCATGCAAGAATAAACAACCGTACTGAAGATAAAAGAATAATAGCCAATTCTAATCTCAGCCGAAATATTTCATGCCCAAATTGTGGAGGAAACCTTATTAAAAGAAATGGCAAATATGGATTTTTCTGGGGCTGCGATAATTTTCCGAAATGTGAATATACAAGAAATATAAAGTAAAACCTATATCAAAACAGGATATGTAAAATGCAGGAAAAGAATGAATTCACCTAAAAAACATTATCTCGTTGTTGAATCACTCCTTTTAAAAGCATCCACTTTTTTATAAGAATCATTTTTCTCCTTCTCTTTTTTATCTGAAATGAGGATTCCAAAAAGATGGTCAATCTCATGTTGAAAAATAACTGCTGTAAATCCTTCCACAATCTCCGAATATTTCTGCCCTTTCAAATCAACATATTCTAACTGGATCACTTTGCTTCTGTAAAACTGGTCCCTGAATTCGGGAATGGAAAGATCACCTTCAGGACCGAGATTCTGTAGTTCAGATTTCCAGACAATCACAGGATTAATAAAATATTCCAGGGGATTTCCCTCTTTATCAAAACGCTGAACCCATATTACTTTTCTGTTGATTCCGACCTGTGGTGCTGCAATGCCTACTCCACCGTCTGTTGAAAGAAGAGATTCTTTCATTCTTTTCACCAAAGTTACAGTATTGGGATCAACCGGATCAATTTCTGTAGAAAGGCTTAATAAAGTTGTATGCTGATGAGAGTCTGTTGTCTGATAAATGGGTAATGCCGTGCTGACATTGCCTTCATTAATAATTGAAATTTCGTTTGATGTCAGTTTCTGGGCATTGATGAACCCTATAAAAAAGATGAACAGAAAAGATATTTTTTTCATTTTTATTATTTGTAGTATAAAGATAGAGATTGTATTTCAAATAGGTAATTGGGCTAAAGCCTATTTGAAGATTTACATAAAATAAACGGGCTAAAGCCCGTTTCTATTGATTTTTAAAATGTTTTCGTCATATCCGCCGGAATGATCAGGTTGAAATCCGTCGGGATGTAATCTTTTGCAGGCACTTTCAGTTCAGGATCTTCAGATTCAAAAACAGAAATCACGGCCATTTTAAGGTTTGGATTTTTCTGTTTGATGTACCAGTAAATTCCGCCAAATTCTTTGCTGTGATAGTTTCCGTTATAGTGAATAAACGTTTTTCCGGCCTGCATGCTTTTCAGGATAGATTCAGCCATGGTAGCATCTTTTGTTGCCTGTGCAGAAATAAAAGTTCATCACTTTTGTCCCTTCAGCATGATCACCCATCATTGCTTTCATTTCCTGATAACCCGGAGTATCCAGTGTAACTTTAATAGGAAGCTGAGCAATATACGTTTTCTCTTTTTCGCTTAATGCATTCAGAGATTCCAGGCCTTCTTTTGCTGTGTGGGAAGCATATTTCCTTGGAATATTGGTGGCAATGAAATTCAGTTTTTTAGCTTTGGCAAAATCTACCAATGGCTTGTAATCTGTCGCATAGTTGTTCCATAAACGGGCAGAATCCTTCAATGTTTTAGCATCAAATTTTCCTTCCAGATATTGGTTCAGCTGAGCCTGGTTATCTCTTTCAAACATTTCTGCACCCAGGATGATATGTCCGTTTTTCTTTTGAAACAGACCTTCCGTCACTTTCAGCTGAAGCCAGTGATTAATGGAGCTGTTATGATTTTCTCCAAAGAAAACTATATCATATTCAGCCAATTCTTTAATCAGCCTTTCTGTTTTTACTTCTTTTCCTTTTTTGTCATAAAACTGGTACGCTTTAAAATCCTGTGCGCTCAACGAACAGAAACCTGCCAGCAAAATGGCTATGAAAATATTTTTCATTATTATTTTATTTAAATACAAATTATACCAATGTTTTTACAGAGATATTACAAATTTGGACGTTTATTTTTAAACCACAAAGTCACAAAAGAGTTTTAGCGCTTTAGTTTTTAAGTTTAATAAATTACTGCTAAAGAAGATTAGATGTGTGCTTTATGATTTAAAATTAATGATTTCATAAAAAAAGACCGTCTTGAATTTAAAAAAACAAAACGGCCTAATAAAAATCATCTAATTATTATTGCTCTAATTCTGCAACAAGATCTTTCCACTCTTGAAGTTCAGGGATTCCGGGCTTTCTTTTTCCAAAGAACTGCACGATGAAATCTCCTTCTTTGTTGAATACTTCAATAGCCGTAACTTCTCCGTCTTCAGTAGGTTTTTTCACGATCCATGCTTCAGCGATTTTCGTAACATCCAGATGTAGATTGAAATCCGGATCCATTACATTGAACCACTGCTGGTGCCACAGTGTTTTCTTTATGTTTCCGGTGTGGATCTGGATAATTCCTCTGTTTCCAACGAATATCATGATAGGAAGGCCTTTTTCTGAAGCATCTTCCAAAACATTCACCACTTTAGCATTGTCAATCTTTTTAGCAAATCCTTCCGGCGCGAGTCTTAAAGCCTGTGTTCTGCTTACCCCGAATTTTCTGGTCATCATAAAGAAATCATGGGTATCTTTTAATTCAGTCCAGGCTTTTTTGAATCCTTCCGCATCAATTTCAGAATCTGCTTTTTCAGGAGCTTTTGGAGCTACTGGTTCAGCGGCAAACGCCTGGTTCTGATCTTCTTCTTTGAATTGTTCTACAATAGCATCGAAAGCTGCTTCATTACTGTCTTTTGTAAGGTAAATCTTATGAAGGGCAAGACCGTCTTTCCCGAAGAACTGAAGACTTTTCTTGTCTCCTTCCACTACTGCAAAAGCAAATTTCCAATGGTTAAGGAATATTCTAAGGTCAATATCTTCTCCTACGAAAAGCTGTGCATGGGGGCTGCTGAAATCACCGTTCTGGTAAATTCCTTTTCTTTCGTGTACACATTCGTCATTACGGGTAAGCGCCATTACTTTTCCTAACTTTTCAGCTTCGGTAAGGATAGCAGGAAATTCCGGGTTCAGAGCAGTTACTCCTTCTCCTATGCTTGTTGCCAGTAATTCAGCTTCGCTTACTTCTAGCTGTGCTGCAGCATTTCTTATTCTGATATGTGGATTTTCTGCTTTCAGAGCTTCCCATTTTTCCTTTAAATCATTTACTAACGTGCTCATTATTTTATTTTTTTATGGTTAAAATTGTATAAATTCTATGGATGGTTTCGTTTCCGGATTTGCTTTGTATATCTTCTTCTTTTTCAGAAATTTTCATTCTTTTGAAATAGCTTTGAGAAATCAGCTCTTCCATTTCGGAGTTGCTGTAGAGGTTAAAATCATACGCTGTGAAGGGCAGCGTTTCCATGAATTTTCTCTGTCCGAAGGCCATGACAAACGTTCCCTCATTCTTCAGAACTCTGTAGATCTCATTGAGAAATTCAACCGGGTTTTCCCAGAAATAGACGGTATTGACCGTGAATATTTTGTCAAAGGTTTTATCCTCAAAAGGAAGTTTTTTTCCTTCATACAATACAAAATCCGCCTGGTTTTCAAAGTCTTTGTTCAGCTTTTGGGCTTCATTGTACATGGTTTCGGAAATATCTACTCCTGTATATTTCAGGTTCTGGGCTCTGCTTAAAAGATTCTTCAGATGCCCTGCATTTCCATGTCCTATTTCAAGGACGTGTTCTTCATCTTCTATTAGGAGTGTTTTAACACTTTCTAATGTCATGCTGATATTGGTCGCATTCATCATCTCACCGATCTCTATTCCTTTTTCTCCCTGTGGATGGGCGAGATGGCAGGCAAGGATTTTTAATTCATCTTTTTCCATGGTTATCCAAAAATGATCATTGGGTTATTGGTAATTGGGTGTCCGCAGATGGTGCATGGGAAGTTGTAAGCCTGGCTTATTGTTTCGGCTGTAAATACTTCCTCCGGCGTTCCGTATGCGGAAACCTTTCCTGATTTCATTAATAAAATTTTGTCTGCAAACTGGGCTGCAAGATTCAGATCGTGCAAAACAACAATGGCGCTATTTACTTTTTTGGTGAATTTTTTAATAATCTCCAAAGCTTTATACTGATGTTTTATATCTAAATTATTCAGTGGTTCATCGAGAAAAACCAGTTTGTGGGCAATCTCGTTTTCCAGCTGAGCCATTACTCTTGAAAGGTGAACACGTTGTTTTTCTCCTCCGGAAAGGGTGTTGTATTCCCTGTCTTTTAAATGATAAACATCTGTTTCGTACATCAGTTTATTCATGGCTTCAAGGTCTTCTTTGTGCGGCTGGGAATCGAAGTAGGGATAACGCCCCATCATAACCACATCTTTTACCTCCAGGGGAATCTCGTTGGAATTGTGCTGTGAAAATTTAGATTTATGCTTAGATAATTCTTTCACTTCCCAGTCTTCAATGGATTTGTCTTTAAATAAAATTTTCTGTTTTTCCTGCTTTATTTCATTCGCCAAAACACTGAGAAGGCTTGATTTTCCGGCTCCGTTTGGCCCGACAATCGCTAAAAACTCTCCATAACCTAAAGAGACATCAACGCCTTCAAGAATGTGAAAATCCTTGTGAAGATAATTGATCTGATGTGCTTTTATCATTAGAGTGATTTTTTAAATTTAATTAAAATAGCGATAAAAATAGGGCCTCCAATTAATGAAGTTAAAATACCAATAGGCAATTCTGATGGTGCCACAATGCTTCTGCTGAATGTATCGGCTATCAGAAGTAAAACACTTCCTAAAACGGCTGACAATGGTAAAATAAAGACATAATTTGATTTAAATAAAAGTCTTAAAATATAGGGTACAATAAGCCCTACAAAACCTATGGTTCCTGAAAATGCAACACAGGTTCCCACCATTAAGGATGTGATGATGACAATCTGCTTCTTCAGTTTTTCCACATTGATTCCCAAGTGCTGGGCATCTCTTTCGCCTAGCATCATTGCGTTGAGTGCTTTTCCTTTTGGCAGTAAAACGGTATAGGAAATGATCAGAACAACTGCCAAAACGATATTTTTTGTCCAGGTTGCTGCGGCAAGGCTTCCCATATTCCAGAAGGTAAGATCTCTCAACTGTTCATCTTTTGAGATATAAATAAGAAATCCTGTAATGGAAAAACCGATGGACGTAATCGCCACACCGCTTAAAAGCATCATGACAACATTGGTTTTTCCTGCACTTGTAGAAATCCTGTAAACGAGCATCATAGCTAACAAGGCTCCTAAAAAAGCTGAAATACCCACGAGTGAAAACTGTACCACTTCAGGAAGATAATGCTTGAAATGTCCTCCTAAAATAATGGCAATTGCCGCAAGTAATGTAGCTCCGGACGTTAAGCCTATCGCTTCACCCGTCGCTAAGGGGTTTTTAAATAATCCCTGCAGACTGGTTCCCGAAACGGCAAGCATGCTTCCTATCAAAATCGCCATGATAATTCTTGAAGCTCTTACATCCCAGATCACATATTTATCGCTTAAAGATAAGCTTGGGTCACTTTTTATATACAGCCATAAAACCTTGAAGGGTGACGTTCCTCCAAAATCATAGACTCCTGTATTAAGTGCCAGTACTGCTATAATGGCAAGCAGTACGGCACCTATAGTCAGATAAAAGTATAGTTTACTTTGTGTTCTCAATTAAAAGTTTGTTTAATGCTACTGCTGCTTCTCCTAGTCTAGGTCCGAAACCTGAAACCAATCCTCCATCCATTGCGATGATCTTTTTATTTTTACCTGCGTTGGTCTGCACTACACCAGGCATTTTAAGAGCTCCTTCATTTCCTCCGGCTCCCTGAAGGCCTGTTTCAAATAAGAATAAAATATCCGGATTAGCTTTTACAACGGCTTCAGGTGTTAAAGGCTTGAAATCTTCAAAATCATTTACAGCATTTTCTCCCCCTGCGAGACCTATCAGTGCTGCCATTGGTGTATTTTTACCTGAAACCATGAGCATGTTTCCTCTGGCATAGATGAACAATACTTTTGGTTTTTTAGCGATGGGCTGAATTTGTTTTAAATCAGCATCAATTTTGTCGTTTAATCTCTGATAATCTGTGTTTCCAATAGCTTTTGCTACGTCGGCGATCAGTTTTTTAGTTCCGTCTACCGTAAATTCCTGTTTGAAAACCTCAGCCTGAATACCCGAAGATTTGATCTTGGTCAGCAATTCAGGGTTGATATCTTTTTCTGAAGCCAAGATTAAGGTAGGATTTACCGCCATGATTGGCTCAATGGTCATTGATCTTACGTGTCCCAGGTCCTTAGCTGTAGCTTTTAATGTGGCCGGATAAGTACTGGTAACGTCTGTTCCCACGATCTCTTTTTCGTGACCCAACGCACTTACGATTTCCGTAACTCCTCCACTTAGCGTAACGATCTTGTTATTGCTTTTTGGAGCTTCAGAAGATGTTTCTGTTGTATTTTCTTTTTTAGCGCCTTCTTCTTTTTTGCAAGAATATACGGCCATCAGAATGGAAGCTGCAAGAATGATTTTTTTCATGATATACTATTATTTGATTTATTATAAAGGTTCAAATTCAAAATTAGTGTTGCCTCGATGGCCATCTTTATCTTTCATGGTGTTGAATCTTAGTTTAAAGTAAAATCCTTCAGCATCCTTCAGAACAAAGAACCTGTTGGCATATACATGGGCCAATGGGTTATCCGTTGTTCCGGTCGTGGTTCTCCATTTATCACCAAGAGCTCTCTGGTCATTAAAAATAAATTTAGTCTGATCTATGTCATTTAGATTAAACGAATTATAAGCCTTATCAAGGTTTCCTGTGGGAGTTACCTGATATACGCCTACCCCATTAAGCGTATTGGTGACGATAAAATCTGCAAAAAAGTAGCTTCCTGCACTTACTCCGGTAGAAGGATCTACCACTTCATTGGTAAAAGTGGTGAAGCCCAGATCCCAATCTTTCTTTTTAGGCTGGATCTTTACCGGTGTACCTGTATTAAAGCTAAAAAAAGTGAAATTGTAGTCTGTGTCTTTTGTAATTAAATACTCCTTATATTCTTTGTCATCTATGTTGGCATAGCGTATTTTATATCCATTAAGTGCGCGGAAGATCTGAATTTTCTTCCACCCTCTTGCGGTTCCTGAAAGATTGACGGATCCCGGCCCCACATTGTCAGCAGACGGAACATCTCTTCCCAGATTTAGCAGATAAACCGGGTTTTCGGCATCATTCTCTTTAATAGGTTCTATTCCTGAAGTCTGGGTAAGAAAATTGCCATTGGGATTATCTATATACTGCAGGTTGGCTGGATTAAATGTTCCTACCATAGCCGTACTTTTAAGAGTTGCTACATCAGCTTCTGTTACCGATTTGATATCGGTCGCATTTGGAATTTTCGCCACAGTCATGGCAATAGATCCGTTAATCACAACATGAAATCCGTCTCCGGTATAAAATCCAAGATCCCAATTTGTTCTGTTATTGATGATCTGATTGACTTTTTTTGTTTGGGGATTTACATCACTTAAATCAATCCAAACCTGATTGGGCTCACTAGCACCTCCTATCGCAACATCTGCAACAGATCCAGTTATTGGTGGCGCAGGAACGGAATCTTCGTCAGCAGAAATACATGATTGTAAAGTAATGATTGAAAAAAGAGTAAATATTTTTAGGTACTTCATAATAGCAGCTTTTTTAAAATTGATAGATTAATCTTGCAAAATAACTTCTTCCGTAAAATAAATTAAGACGGTCTGCAGCTCCGTTGTGGGCAGTTCCCGGATTTGCTGTAGTATTTAAAGTAGTTACATCAAATATATTCTTCACTCCCACAGAAAGTTCCATGTGATCTTTCCAGAATGGCTGACTCACGATAAAGTCCATCATGTGGAAATCATCCACTTTTCCAATCCTGAAACCGGCAGCTTCACTTTCCAATACATAATTTCTTCCCGGGCCTGTGTATTTATAATATAAGGCAAAGCCTGTATTGACATTTTTCAACTTATAGGTTGCTGATGCTCCGGCCTGCACAAGATATTGATAATCTGTAGGTGATGTATGATTCAGGCTGTTCAGATTGACAGAAGTACCGCTTACAGAACCTCTAAGGGAAAACGCAAGCTGATCTTTTCTAAAGTCAATATTTGCGGACAACAACATATTCCTGTATTTGTCCATATTCATATATTTGTAAGTAGAAGGGTCTTTTATCAGTACCATTTCTATTCTATCCTGTACATTGAGGTATAATGCATTCACACTATATGCAATATTCCAATCTTTCGCTGTAAAATTCTGATCCCAGAAAGCACCTGCTGAAAAACCTTTTTCAGGATTTAAATCAGGATTACCCTGTACGTCATGGTTGATATTAACGAAGTATGTATAAAGCTCATCGTACGTTGGAAAACGGTTGGCAGTCCCGGCTACCATTCTTAGGTTGGAGGTTTCAGAGGTTTTATATCTTGCAGACAGAGAGTAATTAAACTGGTTATCAAAATTTTCACTGACTGAAAGTCTTGCTCCCGGCCTGACTGAAAATTTATCTGAAATATTCCATTCCGCAGAAAGAAAGTTGGAATAAGTAAAAATTTTCCTTTTCACGGCTTCACCAAAAAAGTCTCCCGCAATCAGGGCTGCATATCCATTGGTATAATCCAGTTCATAGCCAAGTTGAAAGTCAAAAGTTTTACTGTTAAGAAAATTACTGAACATTCCTCGTGAATAAATCACATCTGTTTTATAATAAGATTGGTCTTCTCTGTTGATTCTGACTTCCCTGTTGGGAATATCATAATTATATTCATGGTATTTTCTGTTCTGGTTCTGATAAGAGAAATCTCCTATATAACGAATATTTCCAATATTGGTCTGAATATTAAACTGGTGAGCCCACCGCTTGGTATTATATTCTCTGTCCATGCTTTCATAAAGTGCCCCACCCATTCCGTCATTTAGAGGAATTCTGCTAACTTCCGGGTTATAGAAATTAAACTTCTCGTACAGGTAAGAAAGTTTATAGAAAAAAGAAGTTTTATTTTTTGAATATCTGATCAATGCAGAAGTGTCGTATTGATCTTTAGGATTCCATTCATACCCTCTTTTATTGTCTCTTTCAAAATATTTATATCCTTTACTTTCTCCTTCATACCCCATAAACTGGTTGTGGTTGAAACTGATATTGGCAAACCAGTTGTCACTGATATTATAATCCAGGTTAATATTCTGGATGTGCCTTCCGTTTCCTTTTTTCTTCAGGTCATAGTTATTTCTTACTGTTTCTTCCTGGAGAGAAGCTCTAACGCTTATTTTTTTATTATTTGTTTTCTTTGTAATAATATTAATTACTCCTGCTACTGCGCCGTTACCATATTCTACCCCCATGCTTCCCTTTACAATCTCTATTCTTTCTACATTATTCAAAGAAAGCTTTGTAAGGTCAATATTACTGCCCAGGCCAGTATCTCCTACTACGGGAATATTATCAATCAAAATTTTCACATAATTGCCATTAAGTCCCATCATCGTAGCGGTAGAATTCCCTGAGCGGGTGTCAGGAGTAATCTGAATATTAAGAGTCTGATTTAAAACATCCGCCACATTGGTTGCAGCCATATTCTTGATCTGCTGGGCATCAATAACTTCAACTTTATATATTGATTTATTAATGGATTGCTGTGTATATTGTCCTGTAATAACAACTTCCTCTATTTTTTTATTTTTAAGAGAATCTTTTTCTTGTGCGTTCATCCAAAAGGCTATGGATAATGATAGAACGGAAAGCACTTTCTTCTTCATAGAGTAAAAATTTCCGCAAATATAATGCTTTATTTAGAATAGTTAAAAATAAATACTTATTTTTGTAGAACAATTCTAAATAAAAATAATGTTATGAAATTAAAACTACTTTTAGGGACATTGATGTTTACGGCTTTTACAGCGAATGCGCAAGTATCGACACTTAATGAGAATTTCAATAATTTTACGATCGGAACCACCACATTCCCGCAAAGTGGCTGGTCTGCAGTAGTTGCACCTATAACGGGAGCTTTCCCTCCTGCTCCGCCAAGAATGATTGTAGCAGCCCTTGATACGGACAACAGTCAGAGATTTATCCAGTCTTATGCCGGTAACAATGCTACCACACCTTCTTATCTTATTACGCCTCTGATTGATAACGTAACAGGAAATAAATCTTTAACATTCACCACTACATTGGTATCTCCGTCTCCGGGACCCGGAACCATCCAGATAGGATTAGCAACAAGCACGACTGATATGTCGACTTTTGTGGGTCTAGGAAATCCTATCAATGTAACTACTGTTGGAGTAATTCAGAACATAAGTGTTACTATTCCTTCGACTACAGGTTCTTACATTGTTTTTAAATTTACTCCAAGTGCTGCCCACGTCGCGATCCAAATTGATAATGTGGTGTATAATACCTCTACTACATTAGGAGTTAACGATATTGCTAAAGTAAAAGAAAACTTTAAGTTTGTTGTCAATGCAGACCATACTGCTTTAGAATTTATTTTTAAAGCGGAGCCTAAGAACATTGAAATCTATTCTGCCGGAGGACAGAAAGTAGCTGAAGGAAAACTGAAAGGACAGAAATTTGATATCAGCACACTTCATACAGGAGTTTACTATATGCTTGTTGAAACTGCTGAAGGTTCAGTAGTAAAATCTAAGTTCATCAAAAAATAAGGTTTATTAAACATAAGCTTTATAAAGCCGGCTGGAATTCTTCCAGCCGGCTCTTTTATTACTAAAAGTTGATCAGTATTTTTAATCTAATTCCGGCAAACACGACAAATGTCATGTTTTTATTTAGACTCATTAAAAATAATTATATAATTTTGTAGAATCATTCTAAATAAGAATTTAAAAAAAATCAGTTATGAAAACAAAACTATTATTGGCTTCGGTATTTGCTCTTTCTGTTCAACATACAGTTCTGGCACAAACTGATGCACTGGGATACACAACGGTGAATATGACGATGGGAAGTGGATATCAAAATCGTGTATTTTTTGACTTTAGTGCTAATAATATAGTGTCACAACCGGCTAACTCATGGGATGTCGCTTTTTACAGAGCATCTGCAACTAATTTTGGAACAAGAGTTAATGACGCATATGATATAAAAGTATATCAGGCCTCTTCTAATCCTGCCGACTGGAATACCATAACGAGTAACAGTATTGCTTCTTATGGAGCACCATTATTTAACCTTGACAATACTAATTATATACAGGAAGGTGCTTTTGAGCAAGGTTCTGCCAGCTATGGTTGGGGAGAATACAATCCCTTAAACCATCATATAGAAGGAAAAGTAATTTTTATTATGCAATATGCTTCAGGAGCATCTGTCAAATTTATGATTGACGATTATTTTGGTGGCTATACTTTTAAATATGCAAAATGGAATGCAGCTACCTCTTCCTGGGACGCTACACAGACAAAAACTGTTGCTAACGGATCTGATGATGCTTACTTCAATTATTTCTCTTTCAATACAGGTGAAAAAGTGAATAATCTTGAACCGGCAAAAGCCAACTGGGATATGATGTTTACGAGATACTACACAGATTACCCATATGTAGATCAGCAAGGAAATCCACAAACCATGAAATACAGAATGGCTGGGGTGATTCAAAACCCGAATATCACAGTAGCAAAAGTAAGACCTGAAATTCAGGAGACCGCAAATCCCGTTATCCCTACAGCATTTTCAAGCAATATCACTACTATCGGTCATTCCTGGAAACCCACTTCAGGAGCCTATACTGATGCTGTATATTATATAAAGCAAGGTTCGGATTATTACAGGTTATATTTTATTTCCAACGAAGGTACCCAAACCGGAAATATGTATTTCAAGTACAAAAAGATTACCGCTTCTTTAGGAGTAACGGAGGTAAGCAAAAAAGCTTCTTTCGGGATCTATCCAAATCCTACAACAGCTGACAAAAAAGTAACAGTTCTTTTTGATGTTAAAGAAAAAGCTAACAACAAAGGAAACATTGAGGTTTATGACCTTACCGGGAAAAAAGTATACACTGCAGAACTGACTAACCAGGCTGGCTTTTACAAGCAGGATCTTAATTTATCTCACCTTACTGCAGGAAATTATTTAGTGAAAATCAATTTCGGAGGCAGTACAGAAACAAAAAAACTTATCGTAAAATAACTCAAAATTTTAATACTTTCTATTTTTTCTAATCAAAAGGCGGTTTCAGGATTCTGAAACTGCCTTTTATGTGGTATTTTTTGAAAATTAAAAGCTTGAATAATCTTTTAAATCTTTTAATTTTTAAATTTTTAAATCCTAATCTCAATAAATCTTAAACCCTTTATACACTTCCACTGAGCTTACCATCATCTTTGAAGCATCTCTACGGAAGTCCAGAAGGTGATCCTGTCCATTATGTCTGTTGTGGTGATCTACGCTTTCCCAGAGTTCAACCATAAAGAATGTCCCTTTGTTATCCTTGTCCTCTATAAGATCATACTGAAGACATCCTTCTTCTTTTCTGGTTTCTTTTACAAGGTTTTGAAAAAGCTCTACGGCATCCATCAGATAGTTTTCATTAAACTTGAAAAGCGCTATTACATGTAAATTCATTTTCTATTATTTAGTAACGTAAAAGTAGAATATTTTTAAAACGGAAGCTCTTTTTAAGACTTTTATTTTTCCACAAGTAAGTGGGTTTTTAATTAAAAACTGATTTATAAATAGTTATGGAACTCATGACAATAACAAGAATTCCAATAATAAGAAACATCTTTTTCACAGGAAGCTTTGCCGTAAGCATTGCAGAAAAAGGAGCGGTAATAATTCCCCCTATCAGAAGACCGAGGATAATATTCCAGTGCTGGATCCCGAGAGTAAAGAAGAAAGTGACAGCCGCCGTTATGGTAAGTATAAATTTAGCTACCGTAGAACTTCCGACTGCAAATCTTGGTGTAAAAGCATTCTTAATCAGCGTTCCTGTTACAAGGGGTCCCCAGCCTCCTCCGGCAAAAGAATCAATAAACCCTCCGATCACACCAAGTCTGGTCAGGTTCGTTTTTCTTTTCATAGCTTTATTCTGTTTCTTTTTAAAAGCATTGGAAAGGATCTGAATTCCGAGGTATAATGTGTAAAAAGCAATGAGCGTTTTTGTAATTTTGGCATAATATTCACCCAGATAGGTCAGGCTTACCGCTCCGATGATAGCGCCAATAACTGCCGGAACTGCCAGTCTTTTAACCAAACTTTTACTTACGTTTTTAAGTTTAATATGACTCAAACTTCCTGCGGCCGTAGTGAAACTTTCTGCAGAATGGATGCTGGCGCTTACAATATGAGGCGGAATATTCAGCAGTAAAAGAGTCGTTGTACAAATCACTCCGTATCCCATCCCCATTGAACCTGCAACAATTTCAGCAAATACGCCAACAAGCAGCATCCAGTAAAAAATATAATGGTCTTTCGCTAAAATATTCTGCAACTCGTCCAGATATCCTAATCCATACATCGATGAAATAATAATCAGCAGTATAACAGCTGTAGCAAAAAATACATTGAGTCTTATCTGGATCTTTCTTGAAATTATCATAGCAATATCATTACAGCTTCCCTGAATCTTTACATCAATAAATCAGAACTGCTCCTGATCTTGTATTTGAAATATTCGAACCTCCATTCAGAGCTATTTTTATTTGTGACTGATTCATTTGGGCTATTGCAAATATCTAATAAAAATATTATCCTACCAAATAAGTAGACTAATTATTCAAAAAAAAGGACCGGGTCAATCGACCAGATCCATCAAAGTTTTACTCTCCAGAATATTCAGTGATGCATCCCGAACTTCTATCAGCACATCATGCAGGCCGCAATGGTCTTCATTGCAGTCATCACATTTTTCATAAAAGTTCAAACTTACGCATGGGAGCATGGCAATAGGGCCGTTTACCAGTCTTATAATCTTGGCAAGCTTCACATTTTCAGGATTTTCATGCAGGAAATAACCACCTCCTTTTCCTTTTTTACTGTCCAGGATATCCGCTTTTTTTAATTCCAGCAGAATATTTTCTAAAAACTTCAAAGGGATCTTTTTATGTTCCGCAATTTCGGAAATAAGGACCGGGCCATCATTCCTTTTCTCTACAAGGTATGAAAGCGCTTTAAAAGCATATTGGGATTTTTTTGAAAGCATTACAGCAAAAATAAGAAAATTGTTTGAATAATGTAAATGATAAGTTTATGGGTAAAATGGAATGAAGAATTTGATTGCTGCTTTTTGCCTTTTCGTCATTAATCCTTAATTTTGTTCATATGTTCAGTAAACAAGAAGCACAGCAACTAAAAAAGGAGTTTTGGACTGCTTTTGGAAAGTCTTTTCCTAGAAAATGGCTCCTGTATGATACCAAAGTCAAGGATTTTTCATTTAAATTCAATGCCGATAATAAGAAGGTGGAAGTGTCTCTGGATATAGAAATGAAAGATGAAGTTTTTCGAAATGCTTATTATGAAAAGATCTGGTCCCTGGAAGATATCCTGAAGGACTTTATAGGAGATTTTCAAAAAGACGAATATTTTACGCTTGATAATGGAAAGGTTATCAGCAAGATCTGGGTTGAAAAACACGGTGTTTCTATATTCAATAAAAATACATGGCAGGAAATTTTTGAGTTCTTCTGGGAGAAAATGGATGGTTTTGAAAGATTTTATTACGAATATGAAGATTTTATAAAAGATGTATAAATCCAATTTCTTTTTAAATCTGTAACAAAAACTGTTAAAAAAATTACCCCTCCCCTTTCTAAGCTTCTAATTAAAACTCACAATCATCTCATAATCATTATTTTGATGTATTTATGAGATGACTCATTTCGTTATGTCTGATCTAAATGTCTGAAATTAATACATCTAAAAGAGACAATAAAAAAATCAATATATAATTTCGTAATTCTCTGATTTTAAATATATTTGAGCTCACTAAAAACTAGCCCATGAAAATCAAATACAGAGATGCAAATTTTAAGCTTCCCGACAGCTTCTATGTTCGCCAAACCGGCAGAAAACCTATTTTTATCACCAGGAAAAAACAAAATACATGATAAACATTGCTCTGGTCATCAGTTGATATTACTTTCTCATTCAGATAAGGGAAAATAAACATGCCGCAGAAAATATAAAAAAACCGTTGATGAATCTCTTAACTAAAGTAAAATTATACCATCTAAGAAACGCGGAAACTTACATTACAAAAGGAACAGGATTTGATGATTAATCTCCGTTGCCTTTCAATACAATACCATGATAAAACATATTATTTAAACAACTAAACATGAAAAAAGTATATAAAAACATTTTTGGAGAAGTGATTTCAAAAGCTCAGGCTGAGAAATTGGACGATTATCACTTATATTATTACGAAAAAGATTCTGAGGTTCTCAAAGAGATCGAGTTTCTCACAGAAGATGAAATCTACAGCATCAATTATTTTATGAGTCAAGACGAAGATGAAGAACAGGTTGTAGACTATCTTAAAGAAAAGTCTGATTTCTTTGATATTGAAAAAAGAGAATCTGCCGGTGACTTCATTATTGCCACCAATAAAATGTACTCGCTGTCTGTGGATGAAAAGCCTCTGATATCAAAAACTGTATTTTATCACGATGATCCGGAAAATTTTATCTGCTCACAGATTATCGATAATGAGACCATGCAGCCAATACCGGAAAGAACCACAAAATGTTGGTATGCTTTTGATGAAAATGGTGACAAATATGCAGCTATAGAATTCAGTTACCAGGAAGACGGAAAACTTGAACTCGCTATAGACAGGACTCCCAATCCTGAAAATGGCCTGGATTGGCAACATTATGAATATTCTAATTTTAAGGATCTTCAAAGCCACATCCAAACAGATATAAGCTATTACAAAACAGCAGTTCTTCTTCCTAAAACTGCAGACCAGGAACATTAAATCATTAAAATTTTACTGAAAAAATTAAACTTGTGTTTATATTTTTCGTATTTTTAATTTAAATAAAAAATGCCGGGCTTAAGAGCGTTCCAGAACACTTTTAAGCCCGGCATCATTATCAATTGTAATTAATTATCAATCACTAAATTATTATGGAAGAGAACTCATTTATTTTTACGGACGGAAAAGACCCAAAAATGATTGCAGCCTATGAAAAAGCACGGGAGACGTTTAAATATTTCTGGCGCGAGCAGTCGTGGGAAAACAGGAGAATCATCCCCGGTCTCGATCTTGCCTTTGTAAAAGCAGTATTCAGGGAGGAAGATATGGAAACAGGAGAAGATACGGTGGAACATATGTGGATCAATGATATTGAATTCGATGGTGATACAGTAAGCGGTTTCCTGATCAATGAGCCTAATGAACTCACTAATATTCAGGCAGGAGATTATTTTGAAGTTCCGCTGAATGAGATCAGCGACTGGCTTTTTGCTATTACCCCTACTGTAAAAGCTCCCACAGACCTGGCCAAACTTCTTATTCCTGAAGAAGAACCTTTACCCAGAACTTACGGAGGATTTACAATCCATAAAATGAGAGCCGATATGTCAGAAGATGAAAGAAAAGAGCATGACGAGGCATGGCAGCTTGATTTTGGAGATTTTAATGAAATACTCGTCGTGAATGACCAAAAGGAAAAACCTGAAAATCTTGTGGAACATCCTATGAGTAAAAATATGGAAGAAGAATTTGTGAAATTTCTGCAGGAATATCCTAATGAAATTATTCACGCTGATGAAAATGGCCTGACGCTTCTTCATAAGGAAACTATTGCAGGCAATCTTACCTCTGTAAAAGTCATTCTGGCAGCAGGAGCTGATAAAAATATAAAATCAAATAAGGGAAAAACAGCCCTGGATTATGCGAAGCAGCTCAAATGGGAGCATATTATTCCTGTTTTGGAAGCTTAACTATAAAAAAAGAGAAACTTTCCAGTTTCTCTTTTTTATTTCCCATTCACGATCTGGTTACATGATTCGTTGATTGGGCTACATTTGCCGTCTCTGATTCTCAGATCTTTGTATCATTATTAAACCCAATAAAAATGGAAACAAAGAAAGTATGGTTCGTAACAGGAGCCTCAAAAGGTCTGGGACTGGCCTTAGTAAAGAAATTATTAGCAAAAAATTACCGTGTAGCAGCAGCGACAAGAAATGCACAATCATTGATTGCAGAAATCGGAGAGAAATCTGAAACATTTTTACCTCTTGAACTTAATTTAACGGATAACGAAGATGTACAATCAGCAGTTGTAAAAACAGTTGATCATTTCGGACAGCTTGATGTAGTAGTAAACAATGCAGGATACGGACAAATAGGAACCCTGGAAGAACTGACAGACAAGGAAGCGAGAGCGAATTTCGACATTAATGTTTTTGGTACGCTGAATGTGATCAGGAATACGATTCCGTATCTGCGTGAACAAAAATCAGGACATCTGTTCAATATTTCGTCTATTGGAGGCTATTTCGGAAATTTTCCCGGCTGGGGCATTTATTGTGCAACAAAATTTGCAGTAGCCGGGCTTACCGAATCACTTGCCGAGGAAATTAAAGAATTCGGAGTTCATGCGACTGTAGTGTATCCAGGCTATTTCCGTACAGATTTTTTAAGTAAAGATTCTGTAAAAACACCGGAAAATCCAATTCAGGTTTATGAGACTGCCAGAAGTTCGGAGCAGGCGCACCTTAATGAAATCAATGGAAATCAGCCCAATGATCCCGAAAAAGGAGCAGAAGCTTTAATTGCTATCAGTGAAGTACAGAACCCACCGGTTCATTTCCTTTTGGGAACTGGTACTTCTGAATTTCTGGATGCTAAAATTAAAACCATTACAGATGATGCAAAACAATGGGAAAATCTTACCATGTCTACGGTGATATAATGGTCCGTTTATCTGTGTTTTAAATAAAAATCCTTCGACTTCGCTCAGGATGACAATGGCAAATCTATCCCTATTTTCATTAAACTACAAGCCTGATGTAGAGAAGTCATGCCGAACGTAGTCGAAGGATTTAACAGTAAATAGATTAATACATTATAACATTATAACATTAATACTTTGTACATTTTACTAAATTAGCATTATGAAACCTCCATTCCGCTTCAATTCAATTTCTGAATTTCATGCTTTCTGTAACCTTCCCAATCCTGACCATCCCCTGATCAGCCTGATAGATTATAGCCAGGTCAACTATCCCACGGATGATACTGAACTGAAATGGATCCAGAATTTTTACTCCATCGGTCTGAAACGTAATGTGAATGCGAAATTTAATTACGGTCAGCAGGAATATGATTTTGATTCCGGAGTGCTGTGTTTTGTTTCACCACTGCAGTTCCTGAAACTTGAAATAAAGCCGGAAGTCGTAGCAGAACCCACAGGCTGGCTACTGGTGATTCATCCGGACTTTCTCTGGAATACTTCACTGGCAAAGAAGATAAAATCTTATGATTTTTTCAAGTATGACATCAATGAAGCTCTTTTCCTTTCGGATCGGGAAGAAAAAATTGTGGTTGATATTCTGAAAAATATAGAAAGGGAATATCAATCAAATATTGATAAGTTCTCTCAGGAATTGATTGCTGCACAGATTGAGCTGCTTCTTATCTATTCCGAAAGATTTTATGAACGTCAGTTTTTAACCCGTAAAAAATCGAGCCACGAACTTTTGGAAAGGTTTGATGAAATACTTTCCCAACATTTTGACAGCGGAAATCTAATTGAAAGTGGTATTCCTTCTGTAAAAACCATTGCTAACGAAATGAATATTTCTCCCAACTATCTTGGGTCTTTACTAAGGATCCATACGCAACAGAATACTCAACAGCATATTCAGAATAAGTTAATTGACAAAGCAAAAGAACATCTCAGCACCACTCATCTTTCCGTCAGTGAAATAGCTTATGAACTGGGATTTGAACATCCGCAGTCTTTTAGTAAGCTGTTTAAACAGAAAACCAATCAGTCTCCATTGGAATTCAGGAAGCTATTTAATTAAAAACAAAATATTTGTCTAATTATAGCCCCTTTTTGCCAAATGACAAATACAGCAAAAGTAACTTTCACTAACTTGCATCTATGAAAGAACTATTTGATTTTATCCTAAGATTTGGAAATCTGAACCAACAACAGCTAGACTTTGTAACCAGTAAGGCCAAGGAAATAGTTCTTTCAAAAGACGAATATTTTTCAGAGGCGGGGAAAATCGCAAAGCAGGTTGGTTTTGTTGTAGATGGCATTCTGCGGGTTTGCTATTACGATAACAAGGGAGAAGAAATCACAAAATATTTCATTGAAGAAAATAACCTGGTCGTAGATCTGGAAAGCTTTGATAATGAGATATGTTCCAGCAGTTACGTTCAGGCCGTTACCGATTGTAAACTTATTGTTTTCCAAAGAAAAGACTGGCTGGAGCTTCTGCAAACTATTGTTGGTTGGGAAATCATTGTTCATAAAATTATTTCAAGAGCACTGATCCAGAAAGTAGAAAGAAGAAGTCCGCTGGTTTCGGAAGATGCAACGACCCGTTATCTTAAATTTATGGAAATCTACCCTACTGTGGTTAACAGGATCCCACTTTCTTATATTGCGTCTTATCTTGGGATTACCCAATCTTCACTCAGTAGAATCAGAAAAAATATTGGTAAATATTAATATCCATCAACTTTTTTTCACTTTTATCTCTCGCAGATTTTCCTGATTTAACAGTTTTCTACACATCATGCATCTGGCTTCAAAAACTTTTGTTACTTTGAGTTTGGATCTCTTTTGAATCCAGTCAATATCTCCTCTTGACTTACATTTTTTTTACTTTTTGCCATATGGCAAACAACATCAAATTTAATTGATGGAATTTTACATCATTAATTAAACAAAGAAAAAATGAAATCAGTATTAATAACAGGAGCCAACAGAAGTATTGGTCTTGAAACAGCACAGCAGTTTTCAGCAAAAGGGTTATTCGTCTATTTAGGAAGCCGTGATCTTCAGAAAGGAGAAAGCATCGTAAAAGAGTTGAATGAAAAGGGTTTTCAAAATATAAAAGCCATTGAAATAGATGTCACCAATCCGGATTCAATTTCAGCAGCAAAAAATAGTATTGAAAAAGAACAGGGAAAACTGGATATTCTGATCAACAATGCTGGTATTCTTGGAGTCAATCCTCAGACAGCAGCAGAAACCTCTATTAAAGACATTCAGGAAGTTTTTGATACCAATTTTTTTGGGGTGATTAGTATAACCCAGTCGTTTTTAGAACTGCTTAAAAAATCAGAAAGCCCGAGAATCAGCAACATCACTTCAGGACTTGGATCTTTGACGCTCCACAGCGATCCGGCCTGGAAATATTACCATGTGAAAGGAGCAGCATACGGTCCGTCAAAATCAGCATTGAATGCCTATACCATTGTTTTAGCTTATGAACTGAAAGACCTTCCTTTTAAAGTAAATGTGATTGATCCCGGATATACCGCTACAGACTTCAATCACCACAGCGGCCCTGGTTCTGTGGAAAGTGCAGCCTCTTTCATCGTAAAACATACACTTACTGATGACAATGCACCAACGGGGCAATTCTACAGTAATGATATTGAGGATGAAACGGGAATAAGTCCATGGTAGGCTTTATTGTAAAGTTGATGAGCCTGGGAAATAATCTGGACAAAAGTAATTGATATCGTCCACTTCCCGTTTAAATATTTAAGTAATTAAAATTCAAGATCAAGTACAGTTGTTGTTTTGGTATAACCTGCTAGACAAAAAAGAGAAACCGAAAGGTTTCTCTTTTTTATATATTATCCAAATTTCCTCTTCCTCATCCAGAAAAACAATCCTCCTAATAAACCAATTACCACTAAAGGAAGCAGCAGATTCAGCCATTGCCAGTTTGCTTTTTCCTCCGTGATCCGGTTTCTGTCCAGCAGTCTTTCTTCGATATTTCTGTTTCTAAGCGCCATTAGGTTGCTGTCGTCCAGAAGATAATCCAGGGCATTTCTCAGGAACTGTTCGTTTCCGAATTCCTGATTCGTGAGACGGTCAATTCCCATTGGAAGCGGCTCGCCTTTATGCATTTTATTTCTGCCGACATCTCCGTCAGCAATAACGATCATTTTATTTTCAGGACTCTGGCTTTTGAAACCCGGATATCCTTTTCTTTCAATTCTTGAGGCATAGGCAGAATTAAATTTACCCTCTAAAGCAACTGCAAAAATCTTCGGTGTGCTTGGTTTTTCCATTTGCCCAAGACTGTCTACGCTTGCAATTTCTTTAAGATCAACATAATTGGGAACCTGCTTCAGAAGTGTTCTTTCACTGGATTCAAAAAGAACCTGGGTCTTAATATTTTTTCTTCCGCCCAATGTATCGATGGAAGTTGGAAATTCAAATTTTACCGGATTGATATTTTTAGTAATCGGATTATCATTCTCAGCAATTCCAAGTGGAAAATATGGCCACGGAAGACTTGTATACTGAGGATTCCCTCCTACTTCACCCGTTACCAGCTTTAATAATGCAAATTTCTTTACATCCTTCACCAAGGCCGGATTGATTCTGATTCCATAATTGAAAAAGAAATCTGTCATATTGATATCTACAGGGAAAGGCATTACCTTTTGAGATCTTGTCAGCGTATCCATCTCTGCATTTACTGCATCAATCATCCAAAGGGTTTTCCCACCATTCATAATAAACTGGTCAAGGATTACTTTTTCGTTATCTGTAAATGCTTTTCTCGGTTTTGCAATCACCAAAGCACTCATTTGCTTCAATAACGGAAGATCTTCAAGCGTAAGTTCTGTCTGGTTTTTTGGAACTACAGGACCTGCATCATAGTTTTCCAGCGCCAATTGCATAAAACCATGGAACTCTTCAGGACCAAGCTCATCCTGATTCACCAGAATTCCGACTTTCTTTCTCTTATCGGCTGCAATATTTTTGATATTTGAAACCAGGCTGTATTCAAGGCCTTCAATAGATCTCGTCAGCTGTTGGTCCGCATCTATTCCTGCCTGCTGTACCACCAATGGAATAGACACTCCCCTTTTGTCATACTTGATAACAGCATAAGGGAAAAGCGTGATCTGTGAAATCTTACCGTCTTTAACATCCGGGAGAACAGAAGGCTGCATACCCATCGCCATCAACGTATCCTGGGACATTTTTGTCTTGATAGGATCGATGAATTTGAAATCTATTTTTGGATTGATCTTCCTGAACTCTTCCAGCATAAATCTGGTTTCGCTCTGAAGCTGTTTGAAGCTCGCCGGAAAGTCACCTTCAAGATAAACATCTACGGTAAGCGGTTTCTTCACAGATTCCAGAACTTTTACCGTACTGTCTGAAAGGGTATATCTTTTTTCTTTCGTTAAATCTAATCTGATCCCGGAAAAGGTAAGCAGAATCACTAAGGGCACCACTACAATTAAGAAAATTCCTAATGGAGATTTAATATTGAACTTCTTCATAATGCTACTTCTTTTTAGTGATAAAATGGTTGGACAATAGTAACGTAGCACCAATGATCAGAATAAAATAGGCCACGTCCTTAAGATCAATAAGACCTCTTGTAAAGCCTAGGAAATGCTGATAAAAGCCTATATTCTGAAGAATAAAATCCGCTCCGCCCAAAAGTTTGTAGCTGGCCAGTTGCTCAATTCCAAAATACATAATGAAACACATGAAGACGCCTAAAAGGTACGCCATGATCTGATTCTGTGAAAGTGAAGAAGCCAATATCCCAACTCCTGCAAAAGCTGCAATTAAAACAATTAATCCAATATAGCTTCCAAAGGTCATTCCAAGATCAATATTTCCGGCAGGAACACCCAGAACATATACGGTATAGAGATAAATCAGTGATGGAATAAGGCATAAAACCCCGACGATCCACACTGAAAGAAATTTACCTGTTACGAGGTCTGAAACTTTTAAAGGCTGGGAAAACAGCCAGCTCAGTGTTCCCGTCTGCTGTTCCTCCGCAAAAGTTTTCATAGAAAGTGCAGGAATAATAAACATCAGCAGCCACGGAACAAGCACAAAATAGCTCTGCAGGGAGGCCATCCCAATATCGAAAATATTAGAATCATTCTCGAAAAAAAACAGGAAAAGAGCGGTTATCAAACTGAATGCGCCAATAATGACCCACGCACTCCAGTTTCCAAAGTAACTCCAGAGTTCCTTCTTTAAAATTGCAATCATAGTTTTTTGTACAATGCAGAAAAGATGTATATATGTATTCGTGTATTTTACGTATTCATGTATAGATCTTACTTCTACAGTTATTTGTTTTTTTTATTTTTATTAACGAGTTTCACCGTCATCATGATCAGAAATACAAGAACGAAAAATCCGGTGATTAATTGCCACCAATATTCAATCACTGAAGATTTCAGGATCACAGTAAACACCACAAGGAACAGAATGAAGGTAGCGATCTCATTGGCTTGTCTCAGTTTAATATTAGGTGTTTCTATAGTTTCTCCGTTCAGTTCTTTGAGTTTCAGGACTTTTTTCCAGCACCAATAATGATAAATGGCAAGCCCGATCAGAAAAGTCAGTTTCAAATGAAACCACGGCATTTTCATCAGCCCTGTATTCAGAAATATCATGACAATTCCACAGACTGCCATGATTATACCGGCCGGAACAGTGATAATATTCCATAGTCTTCTGGCCATGAATGTGTACTGTTCTCTAAGGATTTTCTTTTTTTCTTCAGCAAATTCGTCTGTATCTTTATAGTAGACGAAAATTCTTACGAGATAGAAAATTCCCGCAAAATAGCTTACCATAAAAATGATATGCAGCGCTTTGATTATTGTATAAAGCATCAGTAGATATAAATTATTGATCCGTAACGTCTGTAGGCTGCATTTCTTGTAGCTTTACTCTTTTTGCACCCAGATTGGTGTAGTATTTCTCCAGCTTATTAAGGTGATCTTCACTGGTTTCCTTTCCTTTCACATTCAGGCCGTAATCGCTCCAGATATTGATGCAGAACAGACCTTTTACTAAAATCCTGCTGTTGGATTGTTCAAAATTTCTGGCAAGAAATGCATCCAGGTCTTTTTTTGTTTTAAACTCATACACCATTACACCACCATCATCTTTTCTGGAATTATTATACGTAAAAGTGTAGAAATTTTTGATAGTAGCTGTTGTTTCCGGATCTTCTATTTTTGAAATAATATCGGGATTATCCGTTAAAAAAGGAATTTTTGTTATCCCGATACTTTTCATTTCTTCATCTATTGCAGCAGGTTTCATTCCCTGCAATTCTACATTTTTAAGATCGAAATCCATAATGCTCTGTGCAGAGAAACTTTGAAAATATACAAACCCGATGATCAGAAGTATTTTTTTCATAAACCTGTTTTTTAATGATTTAATATTTTAATTAAGAAATAACACCAAGCTCCTTGCCCACTTTCTCAAAACCGGCAATCGCTTTATCAAGATGTTCTTTTGTATGGGCTGCAGAAAGTTGTACTCTGATCCTTGCTTTTCCTTTCGGTACTACCGGATAGAAGAATCCGATCACGTAAATACCTTCATCCATAAGCTTTTCAGCCATTTTCTGAGCAAGAGGTGCATCATACAACATAACCGGGACAATCGCAGCATCGCCCTCAGGAATATCAAATCCTCTAGCCACCATTTCTTTTCTGAAATATTCAGCGTTTTCCATTACCTGATCACGAAGTGAAGTATCTTCAGAAATCATATCCAAAACTTTCAAGGCAGCCCCAACAATACCAGGTGCCAATGAATTGGAGAATAAATAAGGACGTGAACGCTGTCTCAGCATATCAATGATCTCTTTTTTACCGGAAGTAAACCCTCCTAAAGCACCCCCTAAAGCTTTTCCTAATGTAGAAGTAATGATATCCACTCTACCCATTACTTCATTAGCCTCATGAGTTCCACGGCCTGTTTTACCAATAAAACCTGTAGCATGGGAATCATCTACCATAACCAAAGCATTGTATTTGTCTGCAAGATCACATACCCCTTTCAGGTCTGCTACAATACCATCCATAGAGAAAACCCCGTCTGTAACGATGATTTTGAAACGGTGATCCTTTTCAGAAGCAGCAATTAGCTGAGCTTCCAGATCAGCCATATTATTGTTTTTGTAACGGTATCTTGCCGATTTACACAAACGTACACCATCAATAATGGAAGCATGGTTCAGTTCATCTGAAATAATTGCATCTTCTTCAGTAAATAAAGGCTCAAAAACACCTCCGTTCGCATCAAAACATGCCGCATATAAAATAGTGTCCTCAAGACCTAAGAAATCTGCAATCTTTTTCTCCAACTGCTTGTGAATATCCTGTGTACCACAGATGAAACGTACCGAAGACATACCGTAACCATGAGATTCTATCATGTCCTGGGAAGCTTTCATCACCTCCGGATTGTTGGATAAACCTAGATAATTGTTTGCACAGAAGTTCAGAAGTTTCTTTCCGTTGGCTTCAATTTCAGCACTCTGCTGCGAAGTGATGATTCTTTCTTTTTTGAAAAGACCGTCATTTTCAATGTTTTGCAGTTCGTTCTGTAAATGTTGAAGATATTTTTCAGAGATCATTTTTAGTAAATTTTTTAGATGCGCTAATTTAATAAAAAGGCAGTAATATATTAACGTTTATACGTTTTATTGTGAAAATATGACTGCATATTTACTTTTAACAATATTAGTCTACAAATTTAGTAGGATAATAAGTATATTTGTTTTTTAAAATTCAGGAATATGAGACTGACCCCAATAGAAAAAGTAAAGAAAATAAGTTCCGAAAGTTTTATAAATAATCATATGAAGCCCGGTTTTCCTGTTGTTATGGAAGATTTTGTAGATCCTGAAAGTCCAGCCTTTAAGAAATGGAATTATGCATACTTCAAGGAAATTGCAGGAGATCATGAGATTAATATTTATGGAAGTGAACTTGAATCTCTGGACAAAGTGGCCAGCAGCCCTGTCGGACAGACCTCTTTTTCAGAATATCTGGATATGATAAGTACAGCACCTACAGAAAACAGACTTTTTTTATTCAACTTGCTCAACATCAGGCCTGAACTCAAAAACGATATTCATTATAATGATGTTACGAACGGAAAAATATTAAAATGGCTGCCTTTTATGTTCTTCGGAGGTGAAGGATCTATTACCAGAAATCACATTGATATTGACATGTCCCATGTTTTTATTACTCAGTTTCAAGGAATTAAAAGAATCTGGCTTTTTCCATGGAAACAATCTGACCTGATGTATAAGCTACCTTACAATTTTCACAGCTTACCGAACATCAAAGATCCTGATTACAGAGAATTTCCAGCCTTGCTTTATTTAGATGGCTACGAAGCGGTTTTAAAACCCGGTGAAACCCTTTATATTCCGTCCGGATGGTGGCATTACATTCAATATGAAACCGAAGGGTATTCTGTTTCTGTAAGAGCTCTTCCTTCAAGCCTTCTCGAAAAATGGAGGGGTTTTAAAAATATGGTAGTTACCCGGAATTTTGACAATATCATGCGGAAAATCTTCAAAGAAAAATGGTTCAGATATAAAGTGAAAACTGCCAGAAAAAGGGCTGCTATCGCTGTCAAAAAACACAAAAGCTTTCTGATCTGAATATCCTTTATTATATGTTTAACCCATTAATTATTTTACAATGGAATTATTATATGCCATAACTTCTGCCGAACGATCACATTATTTTTATTATCCGCTTTTTTGAGATCTATGTCGTAAACAACAAAAACGGGTATAATGCCCGTTTTTGTTGTTATTATATAGCATTTTTAATGCTTTAAAAACTTGATATTCTTTTCCTGAACAGTGAAGATATAAGTGCCGGGAACAAGTTCTGCAATTCCTATTGATTTCCCTGGCTGATAGACATCCTTTCTGATCAGCTTTCCATCAACAGAATGAATTGAATAATCGGTTGATCGGTTAACCCCTTTTAAATACAATTCATTTTTTGCCGGATTTGGGTATAATGCAAAATCTTCTTTTTCCACGGAAGAAACACTTAATGTATTATCCTGAACCACGGTAGAGTTTCTTTCAAGGATCTGATTCTCATAATTAAACTGAACACTGGCAACAGGGAAAGGAACCGTTTCCAGAAAGCCCTGATTATTGGATGTATGATTGAGGACTAAATAAGCGGTCTGCCCTCCTGTTCCGTTCACCTTGATCGGTAAGGGCATTTCAAAAAAGCTTACAGAAGCATTACTTTGTGTCTGCCCGGCTTTAAATAGAATCTGATTTCCGGTCTGCTTCCATTTGATGGTATAAGTAGGATATCCCTGTCCGTACAGCCAGTCATTGAAAAATTCGGTAAGATCTTTTCCTGAAGACTGTAAAAATGAAGTTTTAAAATCTGCTGTACTTGCATACCCATACGCTAAATTCGGTCTTGCATGATAGTCTTTCAAAGCCTGATAAAATGCATCATCGCCTAATATCCATTTGATCATCCTTACGATATATCCTCCCTTTGCATAAGAAAGCCTGCCACTGAAAATACGGTCGGAGTTGAACAGTTCACTATCCAAAACATAAGTACTTCCTCCTGTTGTACCGGTAATATAATCTTTCTGCCCTGCCAAATAATTCATGAATTCAGCATTGGTCATCAGCAGTCTTTCATTGGCAACATGTTCCCCGAAGGTTGCAAAGCCTTCATTCAGCCATATATCGTTCCAGGTAGCGCAAGTCACTTTATCTCCGAACCACTGGTGAGCAAGCTCATGGGCAATAATATCCTTACTCCAGCTTCCCATAGAAGACATGGTCTGATGCTCCATTCCGCCTCCCCACTGAAATTCCATGTGCCCGTATTTTTCATTACGGAAAGGATAAGGCCCGAAATAGGTCTCGAAAGTAGTCATGATCTGCTTAGTCCATTCGATATTAGCCATTCTGGTCGCATTGGAATTGGTAGACGGAAATACATAATTCACGAATGGGAAAGGTGGATTTCCAATAGTGCTTGTCACTTTCGTAAAATTGGTAATTGAAAGGGCAATAAGATAAGCTGCCGTAGGATAAGCTGTTCTCCAGAAGGTAAGTTTTTTTGATCCCGGAAGTGAGGTTTCAGACATCAGTTTACCGTTTGCAGCAACATTATATTGTGAAGGGGTTGTAATCTTAAAATCAAATCTTTCAATTTTATCGTTCATGCTTTGTTTCGTTGGAAACCAGTCCTGGGCCCCATAAGGCTCACTTAATGTAGAAAGCACTGCAGTTCCACTTTGGGTGCCGTTAAAAAAAGCATCATTATCATTAGAGGGAGCTCCTGAATAGTTAATTGTAAGAGAATCCAGTGTATTGGCAGGAATAGAAGCCGGAAAATCTATTTTAAGTTCTTTGGTAGGAAGCTGCTGAAATGCCAGGTTGTTTCCGTGGTATTTCACTGTAGAAACTGTAAGAACATCTGTAAGATCAAAATAGATGCTGCTCATATTCTGAGTTGGTTTAAAATGGGAGGTTACAGAACCTGAAATATTATAAGCAGCAGGATCAATGGCAACATCCATTCTCTGGTACTGCAGATCGTAATTTAAAGTGTTGGGATTCGTATTGTAAGCGGTCATTTTTTTAGCAAAGGATTTCATTTCCCTTGCGACCAATCCTTTTCTTTCAAGATTATGATCATTTTGACCATAAAAGTTTTGTGAAAGCAAGATGCTTACAGTCAAGAAATAAAATAGTTTCATACCCAATAATTTATGCGGGTAAATATAAATAAAAACCTTCTAATCATGGATCAAAAGGTTTAAATTATATATAGTGAATTTTAATAAGAAAAATAATTACAATTTATTTGATATAACAGTTTTATTTTAATTAAAATATAAATTATAATTAATTTTTTAAATATGAAATTAAAAATATTAATGAATATATTTCATAATTATTAACATCAATCAATATATTATTAAATACAAAAATACATGTTATACTGTGTTTTTAATATTTAATAAACTTTATTTTTTGATTATTAACGGTAAAAATATAGGTCCCGGGAACCAGTTCAGAGATTCCGATAGTTCTTCCCGGCTGATATACACCTCTTCTTACCAGCTTTCCATCTGCAGCATGAATTGAATACGCTGCAGATTTATTCATTCCTTTCAGATACAACTCGTTTTGGGCAGGATTTGGATATAATGCAAAATCTTCCTTATCCACAGAAGATACGCTTAATGTATTATCCTGAAGAACCGTAGAGTTTTTCTCGAGAATCTGGTACTCATAATTGAATTCAACACTAGCCACAGGAAATGAAACATTTTCAAGAAAATATTGATTATCAGAAGTGTGATTCAAGACAAAATAAGCAGTTTCGCCTCCGGTTCCGTTCACTTTGATGGGCAGCAGCATTTCAAAAAAGCTTACAGAAGGATGACTCTGGGTCTGGGAAACTTTAAAAAGGATCTGATTTCCGGTCTGTTTCCATTTTGTAACATAGGAAGGATAACCTTCACCGTACAGCCAGTCATTGAAAAATCCTGTAAAGTCTTTTCCTGTGGATTGCAGCAGCGACACATTAAAATCTGAAGTTCTTGTGTAATTATAAGCTAAATTAGGTCTTGCATGATAATCTTTTAATGCCTGATAGAAGACAGTATCCCCAAGAATCCACTTGATCATTCTCAAAATATAAGCACCTTTAGCATATGTAAGCCTGTTGTTGAAGATCCTGCTTACATTGGAAAGTTCAGCATCCGGAACGTAGGTAGAACCATCGGAAGCAGAAGTAATATTATTGATCTCGCTCAACATAAAATCTTTGAATTCAGTATGGGTCATGAGCAATTTCTCATTGGCCAGAATAGCCCCAAAAGTAGCAAAACCTTCATTCAGCCAGATATCATTCCATGTCCCGCACGTCACTTTATCTCCGAACCACTGATGGGCAAGTTCGTGGGCAATAAGACCTTTACTCCAGCTTCCCACGGATGTCATCGTCTGGTGCTCCATCCCTCCCCCGAATTTAAACTGCATGTGGCCATATTTTTCATTACGGAATGGATAAGGACCAAAATAGGTCTCGAAAGTATTCATCACATCTTTAGTCCATTCTATATTAGCCATGCTTACCGGGTCAGCGTTAGTCGATGGATATATATAATTCACAAAGGGAAATGGCGGGCTTCCCATGGTATCATTGAGTTTTATAAAATTGGTAATAGCAACTGCAATCAGATAAGCGGCAGTGGGATAAGCCGTCCGCCAGAAGGTTAGTTTCTGACTGCCGGGAAGCAGGGTTTCAGACATCAGCTTTCCATTGGCCGCTACATTATATTGTGAAGGGGTGGTTATTTTAAAATCAAATCTTTCCATCTTATCATTCATACTTTGTTTTGTAGGGAACCATTCCTGCGCACCATAAGGTTCACTTAATGTACAAAGAATAGGAACTCCACTTTGAAGTGAGGTAGAAAAAGCATTTCCTGCTAACGGAGCACCTGAATAATGGATCGTTAATGAATCCAGCGTATTGGCAGCAATTGAAGCAGGAAAATCTATTTTAATCTCTTTTGTAGGAAGCTGCTGGAATGTGAGATCAGTGCCATGATACTGAACCTGGGAAACAACCAGAAGATCAGAAAGATCAAAATAAATGCTTGCCATATTTTGATTGGGCTTAAAATGGGAAGTCACCGAACCTGAAATATGATAGACCGCAGGATCCAGAGTAACATCCATTCTCTGATACTGCAGATTATAGTTCAGGGTATTGGGATTGATATTATAGGTGATCATTTTTTTCGTAAAAGCATTCATTTCTTTTGCAATGAGCCCCTTCATTTCAATATTTTCATCCGGTGTCTGACTGTAAAATTGCTGGGAGATCAGAAAGCCCAGCATTAAAAGATAAAATTTTCTCATACTCAGGTTATTTAGCTATAACCAAAGATAAAAAAAACCTTCTAATCATTGATTAAAAGGTTTTTATAAAGTTAAATTAAATATTTTCTTACAGATCCAGAGCTGGCTCAAGAATTTTTTCCATTCTTTTTTTCACCATATCTACAGATCCTGAATAATTGTTTACCATTAAAGAAAATACAAGCGTTTTTCCGGAATTGGTTTTCAGGTAACCCGCTAATGTTTTCACTTTGTTTAAAGTTCCTGTTTTAGCAAAAACCTGTCCGTTCCCGGCACCAATAAACATTCTTTTCAGGGTTCCGGACTGTCCGCCTACCGGCAGTGAAGTGAAATAGGTTTTGTAATATTTTTCATCCATCAAAGAAGTTAAAAACTTCACCTGAGAAATTGGGGTTACATTATTACTTCTTGAAAGTCCGCTTCCGTCTATATAATTAAGACCCATCATATCAAAACTTTCTTCTTTCAGGTGGTTAGTTACCACGATTCTTCCGGATTCCGAGGTCTGATCACCCATTTTCTGGAAACCTACCGTTTTCAGCAAGGCTTCTGCCAGGGAATTATCACTGTGCTGATTGGTGTAGAATATAATATCACCCAATGTAGGAGATTTATACGCTGCAACCAGTTTTCTGCTTTCCGGAGCTGCATCCGTCATTTTAGGAGTTACTTTTCCGGTAACGCCAATTCCGCTTTTTACCAAAGTTGTTCTGAAAGTATTGGCAAGATAAGCCGGAGCATCAGGAAGCTTGGTGGTTAAAATACCGTCTCCGTTGTATTTTTCAGCGTATACCATCTGATTGGCATAAGGAGAAACGTAGAAGTATTTTTTATCAGAAGCTGTTCCTGATTTTTTTACGATCAGCTTTTCGTTGGCAGGATCAATTTCGCGGGTAGTTCCTACAGGTAAGTAGTAATTATTATTTTCAAGCCATACAACATTTTCCGGAAGCCTTGTAATATTGCCTTTGAAAAGCGCTGTCTGAATGATAATATCACCATTTACCTTTCTGATACCTTCGCGGGAAAGTCCGCTCATGAAGTCTGAAATAATATCTCTGTAAGACCAGGCTCCCGCCTTATTGGTTCCCAGTGAAGGGTCGCCGCTGCCTACAACATATAAATTTCCGTTTAAAGTTCCATTCTCATCTATAGTCCCTGAATATTCCAGCTGGGTCATCCAACGGTAGTTTTCACCTAAAAGGTTCAATGCTGTTTCCGTTGTTAATAATTTTGTAGTGGAAGCGGGAACTAAGGGAGTATTTTCATTGTACGAAGAGATCACTTTCTTCGTTTTCGGGTCGTACACTACGAATCCCCAGGTTGCATTTTTCAGCACAGGATCCGCCATCATTGTGTTTACATTAATGTCTACTAGTTCTTTGGCCGACAACATCGTTTTCTCCGCCACCGAAGTAATGGGAGAAGGCAGATTCAAAGTGTTTTTTTGATTATCGTAAGCCTGTGAGTAAAGAACGGTAGAAACGGTAGATTGAGCAAGGAAAAACCCAGAAGCCAATACCGCTACGCTTGAAATATATTTTCTGTAATTTACCATCTATCTTTTTTTGTTTACCATAGTTGGACACTGTAAAAAATGATAAGTTAAATCATAAGTTAAAGAGCCAAACACTTAATCAACGACCAAAAGTAGAAATTATTGTGAGAAAAAGGGCTACGGAGGTCTTATAAAAGACCGTAAAGTTTGTTAAAAAAAGTTAAAAATCCACAAAAACGTCTTTTTTAATACTTTGATAAGCAGTGATTTCATCAAATTCATTCAAACTCAGCAAAACCATTTTCTTGAATTCATCATATTTTTTCCCGCGGGGAAGCTTGAGCATAATTTGAAACTGGTATAAATTATTCAGTCTTGCAATCTGAGCTCTTTCGGGTCCTAAAACACATTCTTCTGGAAGATATTTTCGTAAAATAGAGCCTAAAAACTGGGAAGCCCGGTTCACTTTATCTTCTTTCCTGTGTTTCAGCTCAATCATGATGAGTTTTGTGAACGGCGGATAGTGGAATTTCTGACGTTCGGTAAGAATATATTTATAAACCTTTGCAGGATTATTCATTTTAATAAGCTGGAAAACGGAATGTTCCGGATTATAGGTCTGAATGAGAATTTTCCCTTTCCCTGAAACTCTTCCCGCTCTCCCTGAAACCTGCGTGATCAGCTGATAAGCTCTTTCTTCGGCCCTGAAATCCTGTACATAGAGCAGAGAATCGGCTTTAGGAATGGTAACCAGTTCTATATGATCAAAATCAAGCCCTTTGGAGATCATCTGCGTTCCCACAATAATGTCTGTTTCCCGGTCTTCTATTTTTTCGTACAGTTTTTCATACGCAAATTTCTTACGCATAGAGTCTACATCCATCCTGTCTACTTCATGATCAGGAAACAATTTGGATACTTCTTCATGAATCTGCTCTACACCTACTCCTCTTTCATTGAGGTTTTCTGACTGGCATTTCGGGCAGCTTCTCGGTTTTGATGCCCGCTGGCCGCAATAGTGACATTTCATCTCATTGGCAGCCTTATGATACGTCATTACGACATCACAGTTTGAGCAGTAATTGACATAGCCACAGCTTTCGCATTCTATAACATTGGCATAACCCCGGCGGTTATGAAGCACAATGGCCTGATTTTTCTCGTCCAGTGTTTTTTTGATCTCATCAATTAAATGTAAAGAGAAGTTCCCTGAGACTTTCTTGGATTCCTGAGCCTCCTTAAAATTGATCAATTCGTATTCCGGCAGTTTCACATCCCCAAACCTTTCGTTCAGGAAAATATATTTTATTTTATCTTTTCTGGCGTTGTAATAGCTTTCCACAGAAGGGGTGGCGGATCCGAGAATCACTCCGGCTCCGTAAAAATTCCCCATGACCAAGGCGGCATCTTTTGCATTGAAATAAGGCGAAGCTTCTCTGGGCCTATAGGCAGAATCATGCTCTTCATCTACAATGATAAGTCCGAGATCCTGAAAAGGTAGAAACAGAGCATTACGTGTTCCTATGAGAACTTTAATATCATTCTGTTTGATCCTTCTCCAGACTTCCACTCTTTCAAAATCGGTTAATTTCTGATGATAGAAACCGAGCTGTCTGCCGTATTTTTTTTCTAATCTTTGGGTAATCTGCTTCGTCAGAGAAATTTCCGGAAGCAGGAACAGGACATTTTTCCCTTCCTGAATACATTCTTCAATTTTCTCTAAATAAATATGGGTCTTTCCCGAAGAGGTTACCCCGTGCAACAACACGTTCTTTCCTTCTTCAAAAGCTTCATCAATCTCTGTTTTAGCTTCCTTCTGCTGTTCGGAAAGTTCTTCAAGTTCTTCAATTTCGCCTTCATAGCTTTCGATCCTGTCTTTCTGCATGTGATATTCTTCGACAAGATTTTTATCTGCAAGTGCCTTAAAATGGGAGCTTCCAAAATATCCGTCTTCAAAAAGATCTGCTTTTTTAATGGGAGTTTCAGGATGTTCTGTCTGTTTTTCCAAAATGGCCAGGAAAAGGTCTTTTTGTTTTGAAGCCCTGTTCAATTTTATAAGAATATCGGCAAGGTTCTGATTTTTCAAAACCTCATCATTGATTTTTACATAGGCTACTTCCTTAGCTTTATATTTTTCAGCTATTTTTTCGTCTATTTCAATATACTGCAGATCGATCAGAGAATTGATTGTTTTGATGATATCCTTTTTAGGAATAAATGCCTCAATATCGGTAAGGTTGATCAGCTGGCGTACTTCCAATGCCTGAATAAGATACATTTCATTGACATCCAGATTCTCAAAATCAACCGTTATATTGGGTTTTAATTTCAGATAGGTTTCACTTTCCAGTTTTAAAGAAGAAGGAAATGCAAAACGGTAGATTTCTCCAAGTCCACAAAGGTAATATTCTGAAAGCCAGTTCCAGAAGCTGATCTGCTCTTCCGGAAGTATGGGTTTGTCATCCAAAATACTGATCACTTCTTTGGCTACAAAACTTTCCGGAGCATTATCATGAAGTTCAAAAACGATTCCCGTATAGATTTTCTTTCCCCCAAACGGCACCAAAACCCGCATTCCAATCTGAATTACAGATATCAGTTCTTCAGGAACTTTGTAAGTGAAAGATCCTTTTAAATTAAGGGGTAAAACAATTTGGGCGTACAGCAAGGGAAATTTTTAAAATGTAAAATTAGATTTTTCTTTAGAGAACTGCAATTTTTTGTTGAGATTGTCTTCTGTCATTACGAGGAGATGCAATGGCCGTTATACCGGATAAATTTAAATTTTGGCTAAAGCCATTTACCTATTATTCAAAGTCAAACGGGCTAAAGCCCGTTCCTATTGAATAGAATTTTTCATCCAGTAATCTGCATAGTACTGTTGACTAAAAATATCTCGTAGATTGAACTGATAAAGCATATAAAAAATAACGCAAACATCTGCCAGATCCGCCAATCTGCGAGAGATTATTCTCTGTATATAAATCATTTTTTTGTATCACTATAGTTTTTACACGCAAAGGTCTGATTTAGGATTTCTTGATTTAAGGAGGCAAGATGTGGCTACGCCATTATTAAGCTATATGGTTAAGGTGTTTGCTTCATCAGATCAATGTTAAAATATGGAGCTTTAAGATATAGCTTTGCATAAAAACTAGAATACAACTGCCTTTTTGAGATTCTTTCGCTTCGCTCTGAATGACAGTTCTAACTCTGAGAATAATAAATTTAGAAAAACCATTCGATAATCTGATACCAAACGGCAGAAGTGAGGAATCCAACAATAATACTGAGGCCAACTATCAGGTTGGTAAGTCTGGTGTTCAGTCTGAACTGTTCTGCAATAATACTTGAGGTAACAACAGTCGGCATTGCGGCTTCAAATATGGTAATTTTTGCAATATCTCCTTTTATATTGAGAAGCAAAGCCAATCCAAGAACAATTGCCGGAGCCAGGATCAGTTTATAAAACATGGAAGCTGACATCTGAGGAATCAATTTTTTCCATCCGTTGAATTTGAGCTGGAGACCTACAGAAAATAAAGCCAATGGGCTTACGGTTGCTGCGAGTTTATCAAAAAACGGTTCTGCAGCGGTAAAATCAATAAACTGAGATAATACTAAGGCTGCAATACAGCCAATTAGCGGTGGAAAACTGACTAATCTTTTAAGAATAAATACAGCACTTACTTTTCCGGATTTGCTTCCTCCTTTCACGGCTGCTATGATTCCCAATGTAGAAAGAGCAAAGAACATGGTCTGATCGCAGATAATGGCTATACTTAAAAGGCTTTCGCCATAAAAAGCACTGATCAGGGGAAACCCGATAAAAGATGTATTACTGTAACCGCTCGTGAGTTCTAATGTGCTTCTGGACCGTCTTGAATAGCCTTTACTTTTACTGTAAAACATCATAAAGAAAAAGCAGAAAACAGAAATCAGAAAGGTAGCGGCAATCGGGAACAGCATTTCTGCTGACCATTTTACTTTTGGCAGGTATTTAAAGGAAACCGCGGGCATGGCAAGGTAAAGAATCCAGGTATTGATGCCTTTGTGAGCATCGGGATGGATAGATTTTGTTGCTTTGAATACCATTCCTGCAATAATACACACCGCAATCAGAACAAAATTCACCATAATATTAAAAAAATAAAGTATAAAGTTACGGCTGATTTTTCAGTTATGATCTTAAAATTTTATAGATTCAACAGTTTTTAATTTTTCAATGTATCCCAAAGACTCATTACGTTAATATTTCCTAAGGGTTTTGAAAGCTTGATCTTTTTTGAGGTATTGGGAAGCAGGTCAAAGAAGTTATCATTGAACTGGGTATCTCCCATCAGATAAATATCTTTTGCCAAAACATCTGTAGAGATTTCAACCTCATCTGCTGAGATTTTTTTAATCTTAATATCAGGCTTTGGCAACTGAAGATCTTTAGGCTTTGAAAAGAAATGTTGATTGACAGCAATTATTTTCCCGCTGCCATCTTTAAGCGTAAGCTGTAGGAAGACTTTATTTTTATCAGAATCAGAAACTAAAGTAGCCATTTGTATGGGATCAAATTTCAAAATACTTTCCAATTTTTTTTCTTTTGAAACAGCCTTAAACTCTTTTAAAATCTGACCGTCAAAATTTATTGTCTGTAGCTCTAAATTAACATCACTGAATATGTTCAATCCGTCATTAACAGCGTAGAAGTTTAAAACACCTTCTTTTTCTTCTGTTAAAATAACCTGTTGCTCAAAGCTTCTTTTCATCTGGTAATGCAAAGCTTTCCAGTTTCCCAGATAATCAATGGATGACCAGGAAACAACCGGCCAGCAGTCGTTGAGCTGCCAGTATAAGGTTCCCATATTGTAGGGTTTTGAACGGCGGTGGGCTTCAACAGCGATTCTCATCCCACGGGACTGAAGCAGCTGGGAAATGTAATTATATTGTATAAAGTCTGTTGGGACTTTGTAATCTCTTTTCATGTATTCACTGATGATCTCCCAGCCTCTTGTATTCTTTTCATGGGCTTTTATGACAGGATTCTGAAGATTGAGATCGGGAGTCCCGGAAAACATAGATTTCACAGCTTCCAGGCTTGGCATACCCTGAAAACCATATTCTGACATGAAGCGGCCAACTTTTTCATTATATATTTCAAAGGGTTGTTCTCCCCACCAGACTCCCCAATAATGGGAATCTCCTTCTGTGAGACTTTCTTTGTGTCCCCAGCCGATAGATGGTGAGCTGGGCCAATAGATATTTTTATCGGAAGTAAGGCTTTCCCACAATGTATTTGGAATAAGTTCGTGGAAGAGTTTTTTATAGTCTTTCCAAACTTGGAGGGAATCTTCTTTTGAGTATTTGAACTGTTTCTGATAACCCCAGTTAACAATAGCTTCATCAATTTCGTTATTTCCACACCATAAAGCAATGGAAGGATGATTCTGAAGCCTGTTAATCTGATCTTTTACTTCTTCTTTTACGTTATTTAAAAAATCTTCATCAGCTGGATAAAAACTTCCTGCAAACATGAAATCCTGCCAGACCAAAATACCGTTTTCGTCACAGGCTTTGTAGAATTCATCATCTTCGTAGATGCCACCGCCCCAGACACGGATCATATTCATATTAGCATCTTTGGCGTCCTTGATCAACTTTTGATATTTTTCTTTAGCTATTCTGGGTGAAAAGCTGTCGGAAGGAATCCAGTTGGCTCCCTTTGCATAGAGTGGCTTTCCATTGACTTTAAAATAGAAGGATTTTCCTGCTGCATCTTTTTCCTGAACCAATTCCACAGTTCTGAGTCCGACTTTTATATTTTCCTGATCCAATGATCTCTTATCTTTAAATAGTTCAATTTTAAAATCATAAAGATGGGCATCTCCCCAGCCATTGGGCTGCCAAAGTTTTAATCCGTCTGTTCCGTATGGAATACTTATTCTATTGAGACCTTTTTTAAGGTAAACTTTTTTATTTAATTTATTAATATTCAGCACATAATCCCCAGGATTCTGTGTATCGATTTGTATCTCAAATTTAAGATTCAAACCATTCTCAGAAGAAATCTGATGATATTTAACGTTCTGGATTTTAGCCAAATTCCAGAGTTTTAATTGTATGTCTTTCCATATTCCGGCAGTCACCAATCTTGGTCCCCAATCCCATCCAAACTGATACTGGGCTTTTCTGACAAAACTTCTCGGTGATTCGGGAGTGGTAAAAGGAACTTTCTTTGCCAGTTCTTTCCCTTCATTTACTGCCGATCTGAATTTAATTTTTAATTCATTATTTCCTTCTTTCAAAAAGTCTTTTACAGGAATTTCCCATTTCCTGAACATATTGTCTATTTTTTTCAGCAGCTTTCCGTTCAGGTAAATTTCTGAAAAGGTATCAAGGCCGTTAAAAACAAGGTCTATCTGATCGTTTTCCAGTTCTTTTGATAATACTTGAAAAGTGGTTTGGTACTCCCAGTCTTCGTTTTCTATCCACTGTACTTTTTTCTCATTCTCATCTTTGAAAGGATCCGGAATCATTTTATTATTCATCAGATCAAGATGTACAGTACCAGGAATTCTTGCAGGCAGCCATTGCTGTTCTTTTGTATTTTTGAACTGCCATTTTTCCGAAGACAAACTTCGTTCCGTAATCTGTGCACCCATGATACTCTGAATAAAAAGGAAAGCAAAAAGGATAGATCTATTCATTAATAAGTTTGTTTACAATTCTGTGAATTCCGTATTTAATAAGTTCACTGTTAAAATTTATCAGTAGCCCTAAATTTAGGTTAGCTAGCTTCAGATAGGTTAAAACCTGGGAATAAAAAACAGGATTCAGCTCCAGAACAGATTTTACTTCAATAATAACCTTATTTTCTATAATTAAGTCAATTCTATAGGCGTTTTCTACTGTAATTTCTTTATACTTTAAAGGTAAGGAAACTTGTTGCTTCACATCCAATCCAAGTATTTTCAATTCATAAGCCAGCGCAGTTTCATAAGCATTTTCCAACAATCCGACTCCTAGATTTTTGTGAACTTCTATTGCTGCTCCTATTATCTTGTAGGATAGTTCGTTTTCTGTCATTCATTTGTGTTTTGTTATCTAAATTAATTAAGATACTAATACCATGTTATTTTTAACGCAAAGTTTTATTTTAGGACGTGTTGAGTTTTAAGGAAAGCAAAGGGAAGAATCAACAAGTTGATTCGATTAAGCGAACGTTTATCCATTCAGCTTCATAAACGACGCAGTCGAATTCTTTGCTCTCTCAAAATCGAGCGTTATCTAAAATAAAACTTTGCGTTAAAAAACTATTGACTTTCAAAGCGAAAATCTCAATTAAGCAAATGTTTTTATCCATACAGCTTCATAACAACGAAGGCGGATTCTTTGCTTTCTCAAATAAAACGTTATCTGAAATAAAGCTTTGCGTTAAAAGAACTATTTATTTTTCAAAGCGATAATTTCGTCAGCACTGGCTAAAGCTCCACCGTCTGTAATTGCTGAGGAATGAAAATAGCCCGCATTGGTATATTCTCTGATCTCTTCAATATTGGTTGAACGAAGTCCGCCACCGACCAGAATTTCAAGCCTTCCATCAGCCAGCTTAACCAACTTTTTAAGATTTTCCTTACCTTCTGAAACATTGGGCTTCTGACCTGATGTGAGAATTGTTTTAAAGCCGCAGTCAATGACTTTTTCCAAGGAATCTTCAAGACCTTTTGCCCGGTCAAAAGCACGGTGAAAAGTACAGGGAAGAGGATAAGCCATCTCAACCAAAATCGTATTGTGTTCTACATTTACCTGATTATTTTCGTCCAGGATTCCAAAAACAAAACCATCTACATTCAGGGATTTCAGCCTGATAAGATCTTTTTCCATATGCTCAAATTCAGCTTCCGAATAGGTAAAATCTCCGCCTCGGGGCCTGATCATTACAAAAATTGGAATGTTTATTTTTGCTCTGAGCTTTTTTGTTGTTTCAAAATCAGGCGTTGTTCCGCCTTCATTCAATCCGTCACATAATTCTATTCTATCGGCTCCATTTTCAAATGCAATCATTGCTGATTCCGGGTTGAAGCACGCTATTTCTATTTTTGACATTTTTTATTTACTTTATATTTTTAGATTACTCCTGAGATATTTTTACAATCAGAAAGAGTTATTTTCTAAAATCTGTTCATATTTCGAAATTTTAATTTCTTTCCAATCCTGAATGGTTATTAAAACCGCTGTTGATTCTTATTTTCCTGACATCAAGTTTAAACAGAACATCTAATTATTTCAAGGCAAATTCTGGTTTTTCCAGACGATTTCCTTTCTGGTCATAGACTGCGAAATTAAATCCATCCTGAATACAGTAAGAACCATACTCTCCTTTTTTATTCAGGGCAATGAAACCAACCTGGATATCTTTCAGGTTTTTATTTCTTCTCTGGGTAATTTTTACAATTCTCTCTACAGCTTCTTTGCATGCCTGTTGTGGGTTTCGGCCTTGCCTCATCAACTCAACCACCAGATGGGTTCCGACTGTACGGATTACTTCTTCACCGTGTCCGGTAGCGGTAGCAGCTCCCACTTCATTGTCAACAAATAAACCTGCCCCAATAATGGGAGAATCTCCTACCCTTCCATGCATTTTAAAAGCCATACCGCTGGTGGTACAGGCTCCGGAAAGGTTTCCCTGTGCATCAAGGGCGATCATTCCAATGGTATCATGGTTTTCAATATTGGCAACCGGCTTATATTCACTGGTTTTCAGCCATTCTTTCCATTCTTTTTCTGAATCGGGAGTAAGAAGATTTTCTTTTTTAAATCCCTGTGAAAGGGCAAACTGCAATGCTCCGTCTCCTACCAGCATTACATGAGGTGTTTTTTCCATAACTGCTCTTGCTACAGAAATTGGATTTTTAACGTGTTCTAAACAAGCTACTGAACCTATATTGTAGTTTTCGTCCATAATACAGGCATCAAGGGTTACTCTTCCGTCCCTGTCCGGACGTCCTCCATAGCCTACACTTCTTTCCGTAGGGTCCAATTCTACCAGACGAACTCCCTTTTCCACCGCATCCAGAGCTTTTCCGCCTTTTCCCAAAATGGTCCAGGCTTCTTCATTGGCTTTCAGACCGAAATTCCAGGTGGAAAGAACGATAGGCTTGCCTGTTATTTTATGGTTTTCCGGCAGGTCTTTAGCCATAAGATCCATTGGATTTACAGCAAGTGCCAGAGAAGCTGCAGCGGTTTTTTTTATGAAATTTCGTCTACTTTGCATGTGAGATGTATTTGCCTCCCAAATTAGCAATTTTCCCGCTAGCTGAAAAGAAAAAAGACCATAGCAAATTATCTACGGTCTTTTTTTTATTTTTTGGGATCAATGAGGCAGCTTGTCTCTGAAGTATCCATATACCCAAGTTCCGGCAATAGCACTCAGAAGTGTTATGGAGACGGCTAATGCCCCGGTCCCGATCTGGGCAAAAAGAGGTCCGGGACATGCTCCGGTAATAGCCCAACCAAAACCAAAGATCAATCCACCGTAAATCTGGCCTTTATTAAATTTTTTGGATGGTATAGAGATAGTCTCGCCATGAATTGTTTTGATATTGATTTTTTTGATCAGCCATACCGAAATCATTCCCACCATTACAGCACTGCCAATGATTCCGTACATATGAAAAGACTGGAGGCGAAACATTTCCTGTATTCTGAACCAGCTGATCACCTCAGCTTTCACAAAAATAATTCCAAAGATAATTCCTGCCACCAGATATTTCAGGTTATGATACCATGGATGTTTTAAGCTGCTTTCGTTGGTACAGGCAGTGTCCTGATGATGAATGCTTAATTTTTTATTGTCTGACATAATTGATTTCTGTTTAAATTTTTAGTTAAAGGGAAAGAATGATTGGTAAAATAAGGTTGGCCATAATAAAACCACCAATCATAAAGCAGACTGTAGCTACCAGAGACGGCCACTGCAGGTTGGAAAGTCCCATGATGGCATGACCACTTGTGCATCCGCCGGCATACCGGGTTCCAAATCCTACCAAAAAGCCACCGGCAACCATCATGATAAATCCTCTTAGAGTTAAGAGACTTTCAAAATTCATCAATTGTACAGGAACAAGATTGGAATAATCTGTAATGCCATAACCTGCCAACTCGGTTTTAAGTGCTGAACTCACTGTAATTGCGTCCGGATTAAACATAAAGTTGGCAGCAATCATCCCTCCAAAGAAAATTCCGAGTACAAAAAATAAGTTCCACGCTTCTTTTCTCCAGTCATATCTAAAGAAGCTGATTTTCGCAGGTATGCATGCTGCACAGATGTGTCTGAGTGAAGAACTGATTCCAAAAGATTTATTTCCCAAAATCAACAGGGCCGGAACAGTAAGCCCGATTAAAGGGCCAGCTATATACCAGGGCCAGGGTTCTTTAATAATATCTAACATCTATTTTTATCTTAATTTATTTTAAAATTTTGGTCTGACACACGAAATCACTTTTCGGAATATCAGTCTTTGCAATGGCATTAAAACCTCCTTCAATTTCCGTAAAATTCCTATACCCTCTTGCCATAAGAATACCTGCAGCCATCATACTTCTGTATCCTCCTGCACAATGTATATAGAAATGCTCTTCCTGGTTTATTTCATTGATCCATTCATTGATATAAGCTAAAGGCCTGCTGTATGCCCCTTCTATGTGTTCTGCATTGTATTCACTTTCTTTTCTCACGTCAAGGATCTTAGCATTTTTTCCTTTTATTTCCTTCTCAAAATACTGAGCAGAAATACGGTTTACAACATCTGTTTCTTTTCCACTTTTTTCCCAGGCTTCAAAACTGCCTTCCAGATATCCCAAAACATTGTCGAATCCTACCCGGCTGAGTCTGGTAACTGCTTCTTCTTCATATCCTTTATCAGTAACAAGCAGTAAAGGCTGATTCACGTCTATAACTAAAGCTCCTACCCATGGCGCAAAATCACCGTCCAACCCGATATTAACAGACTGTGGAATAAAGCCTTCTGCAAATTTCTTATTATTTCTTACGTCCAGTACCAAAGCTCCTGAATTTTTTGCTGTTTCTTCAAACTGGTCATGAGAAAGGGCATTCATTCCTTTTGATAGTACTTCTTCAAAACTATTATAACCATTTTTATTCATCGCAACATTCATCCCGAAATAAGGAGGAGGAGGCAGCAATCCATCTGTAATGGCCGTTATAAAGCTTGCCTTATCTTTCTGATTAAGGGCATAGTTTGTTTTTTTCTGATTTCCTAATGTATCCTCTGTTTCCTTCTGCATATTTTTACCACAGGCGGATCCGGAACCATGGGCAGGATATACTATAATATCATCTTTCAAAGGAAGGATTTTCTGATATAAACTGTCGTACAACAGTCCTGCTAATTCTTCACGGGTCATATCTGCAGTCTTCTGAGCCAGATCCGGACGCCCCACATCACCTAAAAATAAGGTATCACCACTAAAGAGGGCTTTTTCATTTCCATCTTCATCCATCAGCAGATAAGATGAACTCTCCAGAGTATGTCCAGGGGTATGAAGGATTTTTATAGCCACCTTTCCAAGTCTGAATATCTGCCCATCTTCTGCAATAAGGGCTTCAAATTCTGTTTGTGCAGTAGGTCCGTATACAATCGGAGCTCCTGTTTTTCTGCTTAAATCTATATGTCCGCTTACGAAATCAGCATGGAAATGAGTTTCAAAAATATATTTCAATTCTGCCCCATCCTTTTTCAGTTTTTCTATGTATGGTTGTGTTTCACGAAGTGGATCTATGATAGCAGCCTCTCCGTCTGACATGATGTAATAAGCTCCCTGAGCCAGACATCCTGTATAAATTTGTTCAATTTTCATACTGTTCAATTTTACTTTGTTTACTTATGCAAATTTGCTGCTTTCATCTTTTTACTACAGCTACTTTTGTTACATAAGGATTATAAAAAGATCTCTTTAAAAAAGATATACATTCCCATCGCCAGGATAAACCATCCGAAAGCAGGTTTTAGCTTTTCGCCGTCGATCTTTCTGGAAAACCTTGAGCCTATTACAATTCCTGCAACGGCAATAGCAGTAAAAGACCATAAAAAACGCCATTCTATTGCTGCATTTCCAGCGGATGAAGAAAAACCTATCAAAGAATTTAAAGAAATAATGACGAGTGAAGTTCCAACGGCATTTTTCATAGGCATTTTCAAGAGGTTAACTAAGGCGGGAATGATCATAAAACCACCGCCGGCTCCTACCAATCCGGTTAAAACACCTATAGCAGAACCTTCTCCTGCTGCCAGAAAGGACTGATATTTCCCATTTTGCCCCTTCGTTTTTATTGCTGCATTTTTTCTAATCATTTTATAGGAGGCAAGGATCATCAAACCAGCAAAAACCAAAAGAAGAAAAATATTTCTTGTCAGAATAAAATCACCTATCCTGAAAATATCTGACGGAATGAGCGGCACCAGGTAAAGTCTGGTAAGAAAAATAGATATAATGGAAGGAATGCCAAATATAAGTGCGGTTCTTAGATCTACAAGCCCTTTTTTAAAATATGAAAATGATCCCACAGCACTGCTGATTCCTACTATAAAAAGAGAATATTCTGTGGCAATAAAAGCGTCTAATCCAAAAAGATAAAAAAGCACGGGAACAGTGAGTATACTTCCGCCACCACCTATTAAGCCCAACGAAATCCCAATTAAAATTGCTGCTACGTATCCTATAATTTCCATTTGTTATTCAAATAATTCTGAGCAAAAATGAAAATATCCGGAGAAAGCTACAGCTACTTTTGTTACATAAGATGTTTTTAAACCAAAAAAGCCATATAAAATTCAAAAAATAAACGTTATTGGAATCCTGTTTTTTATATTATTTGAGGAATGAATACTATCTAGTTAATTATTAGCTAGTGTACTTTAAGAAAGCGTAAGTTTATTCCGGCCGAGCTTTACCCTTCCTGCTTCTTCCAGTTGTTTGAGCAGTCTGGACACTACCACTCTGGCGGTTCCCAGTTCATTGGCAAGCTGTTCATGAGTGATTACAATGGTTTTAGAATTTGTAAGCTCATATTTTTTATGAAGAAGGTCTAATAACCTTTCGTCTACTTTTTTAAAAGCAATGGCATTGATGATGTCCAGTAACTCTTCAAAACGTTTATGATAGAGTCTGAAAATATAATCCAGCCATTCGGGATGTTCCTTGATAAATAATGAAACTTTATCTACCGGCAGGAAAAGAATTTCAGCATCTTCTTCCACTTCAGCTTTTACTATACTTTTTTCCTGATGCATTCCGCCCAGGAAAGACATGATACAACTTTCTCCCGCCTGAATATAGTACAGCAGTATTTCTCTTCCATCTTCTTCCGTTCTGATCACTTTGATCATTCCTTTCATCACAATGGGAATAGAGCGTATGGAAGCGTTTTCATCTAAAATAATGTCTCCCTCGCTATAGCTTTTGGTGATGCCATATTGGTAGAGTTTTTCAACAAGTTCCGGTGAGGAGGAAAATTCAGAGGAAAGAATGGTGTCTTGCATTGTATAAGATTGTTTCATCTCTAATTTACACCAATTTCATCAACAAACAACCACGCTTTTGAATCTGCTCCGGGGTTTCCTGAAGGAATAATTCCTGCGTTTTCTATTTTTAGTTTGATGTATCTTGAATTCTGGGTTCCTACATTCAGCTTTATTTTTCCTTTTGAGTTCTGGATTTCGTCTTTCCCAATTTCTTTGATTATTTTGAAGTTCTTACCATCATCAGAAACAAAGATTTGTGCAGATTTTGCAAGATGAATCCAGCTTCCCTTATTTTCCAAGGTATTAAAATAAACTTCTGAAAATGATGTTTTCTGTCCAAGATCAATGGTTGCAATGACATCTTTCCCCTGAAAGCCCAGCCATGTTTTTCCTAACTGTCTTGTGTTTCCGATAATTCCATCTACCAAGGTAAAAGCTCCGCCGAAAGAATAGTTTTCACTTGGCTGTTGTTCTAACGTAATCTTTTTTCCAGTCGTTTTTGAAATGGTAAATTCCTGTGAAGAAACTGCACTTTTCAGTTTCCCATCTGCAAAATAAGCAGATTTAACGGTTAAAGATTTTGAAACAGCAATTGGTCCCTGATAAACCTGTGAATTTATTGAGGGTTCTGTTCCATCTGTTGTATATCGGATTCCCTTTGGATCTTGTGATACAGTCAGTTCGTAAGAAATACCATTATTAGCAGGAATTACTTTACTAGAAATGTTGTAAATGCTTTTTGCATAATTGACTTTCATTTGATCCAGAACTTTGAACTGATTGATTACCCTGTCTTCAAATTCTTTATAATTTTTAGGATCTGCCGTTCCCCATCCTACTTCGGAAAGTGCCATCAGTCTAGGGAATATCATATACTGCACTTGTTTAAAATCTGTGATATATTCTGTCCATAAATTGGCCTGAACGCCCATAATATATTTTGCCTGTTCTGCATTGAGTTCTGCAGGAACAGGATTGTAGGAATATACTTTATCTAAAGGGGTAAAACCTCCAAAAGCATTAGGTTCAGACTGTGGGTCGCCCTGATAATGATCGAAATAGCAATAAGCTCCCGGAGTCATTACAGCGAAGTGTCCTGATTTTGCGGCTTCTATTCCCCCATTCACACCCGTCCAGCTCATCACTGCAGCATTTGGGGCCAGGCCGCCTTCAAGAATTTCATCCCAACCGATGATTTTCCGGCCTTTGCTGTTGACATATTTTTCAATTCTTTGGATGAAATAGCTTTGTAAGCCATGTTCGTCTTTGAGATTATTTTTTTTAATCAGTTCCTGACAGTGGGCACATTCTTTCCATCTTGTTTTCGGACATTCGTCACCTCCGATATGGATATATTGTGATGGAAACAGCGCAATAACTTCATCAAGAACATTTTCAAGAAAAGTGAATGTCTCTTCTTTCGGGCAGAAAACATCATCAAAAACGCCCCATTTTGTAGCTGCTTCAAAAGGTCCTTTTGTACACGCGAGTTCCGGATAAGCAGATAATGCAGCTAAAGCATGACCCGGCATTTCTATTTCCGGAACAATAGTAATGTGTCTTTGCTGGGCATATTTAATGACCTCTTTAATCTGTTCCTGAGTATAAAAATAAGGGCCGTAAGGCTTTCCGTCAAAAGTATTATCAACATAAGCACCCATCATCGATTCTTTACGTTTTGAACCAATTTGGGTAAGTTTTGGATATTTTTTAATTTCAATTCTCCAGCCTTGATCATCTGTAAGATGCCAGTGAAAGGTATTCAGCTTATACATAGCTAAATAATCAATGTATTGTTTAACCTCATCAACATTAAAGAAATGGCGACAAACGTCCAGATGCATTCCGCGCCAGGCAAATTTCGGACTGTCGCTAATTTCCATAGTTGGTATTTCCCGGTCTTCTTTGTGCTCTTCAAACAGCTGAATCAATGTCTGAAGGGCCAGGAAATAACCTTGCTTAGTATAGGAACTGATAAAAATTCTTTTGGGAGAAATATCAATAGTATATTTTTCTTTATCACCTTCAGGATTAATGGGAACTTTCGGCTGCGGAACCAGCATGTGCATCACATGCACTTTTTCCGTACTGCTACTGGATTGAAATTTGACCATGGAACCGAGACGTTTTTTTAAATATTCTGTTTCTTCTTTTGGCAGCTTATCATTCAGGATCAATGTTTCTGGAATTACAAATTTCCCATTCTGCATGGTTACACTTTGGGGGTAAGGGATTAAATTCGGTCTCTTTTGAGCAGAAAAGGCAGTAGAAAAAAGAGCAGAAAATATAAAAAGAAAACGTCGCATTTAGGTTAGATTAAGGTTTTAGCTAATATAATTATTTTCTAAAACTCTTTGGTGATTTAACTTATTAAATAATAAAACATCTAAATTTGCAAAAAAGATACAATGAGAAAAAATATTTTATTCGCTGCTGCCCTGTTACTTTCAGTTTCCTCACAGGCACAGCTCTTAGACATTATCAAATCTACCGTTAAAACCAAAACCGGTGTTGACCTTGATAATCCATCAAAACCTAAAAGTTCTACAACAACCACTGCTACAACTAATACCACCACTACTACTAAAACCTCTCCTGTTAATCTGGGAAGTTTAACCTCAACGCAGATTTCTTCAGGATTAAAGGAAGCGTTAAGCCTTGGGGTAACTGATGGTGTGAAGAAACTGGCTTTGACAGACGGATTCTTAAAGAATGAAGCGGTAAAAATCTTAATGCCAGAAAAACTAAGAAAAATTGATACCACACTCCGCTCTCTGGGAATGGGAAGTCTTGCTGATGAAGGAGTAAAATTATTAAACAGAGCTGCTGAGGATGCGGTAACAGAAGCCGCTCCTATTTTTACCAAAGCCATTACTTCAATGACGATCACGGATGCTAAAAATATTTTATTAAGCAGTGATAATGCAGCGACCAATTATTTACAGACCAAAACACAAAGTCAGTTGTTTACAGCCTTCCAGCCAAAGGTAAAAGCTTCATTGGGAAAAGTGGGTGCAGATACGGTATGGAAAAACCTGATTTCAAAGTACAATACTTTTACAGGACAGTCTGTAACGACCGATCTTAATGAATATGTTACCACTGAAACTATTAACGGGGTATTCAAGATGGTAGCTGACAAGGAAAGCGGAATCCGAAATACTCCGGCAATGAGAACAACTTCTATTTTACAGAAGGTTTTTGGGGCGCAGGATGGGAAATAAATGAAGTTAGAACTTAATTTAATTTTATTCTTTTCTTTTGTCTTGAAACAAAAGAAACAAAAATTCAAGACTTGGAAACTTTCGCTAAAAATAAATCCTGTTCACTAAAAATTCTAAAACTTGCGCGAATTCTTTATTTGTTCTTCGGTTCAAAATTTATCTCGCGCTTCAAACAGTAGAATTTTCTTAACGTTCACAGGATATATTTTTTTAACGCTACATTTTCCTATGTCGGTTAAATAGTGTTTTTCATAACACTTTTTGAGAACATTTACAATGAGAAAAATCTGTATCATCTGCTAAATCTGCGAGGGGAAAATCTCTGATTACTATTTATTCTTTTCTTTTGTCTTGAAACAAAAGAAACAAAAATTCAAGACTTGGAAACTTTCGCTAAAAATAAATCCTGATCTCTAAAAATTCTAAAACTTGCGCGAATTCATTATTTGTTCTTCGGTTCAAAATTTGTCTCGCGCTTCAAACAGTAGAATTTTCTTAACGTTCACAGATTTTATTTTCTTAACGCTACATTTTCCTATGTCAGTTAGAATGGCTCAAAAATATGACTAGTCCTGAAAATCCGATACAGATTCAAGGACAAAAATAAATAATTAAACCAGAGCAAATTTGTTTTTGCTTTGGTTTTTGCTTTTATAAGTTTTCATTTTGACTTCTTTTTGTTTATGCATTTGATTTGGGGTTAAATAATGATTCGAAAAATGAGGTCGTAATTCATTATAAATTCCAATAGCTTCATTGACTATTGTTCTTCTAAGGGAAGTTTCAATATCATATTTATCGATATCAAATTCTTGTTTTAAAATACCATTCACTCTCTCTGCAACAGCATTTTCGTAAGGGTCGGAATTCTGTGTCATACTGCATTTTAATTGATGCTTTTTCAAAATCCTTTGATACTCATTTGAACAATATTGTAAGCCTCTGTCAGAATGATGGATCAGTGGTTCTTTTTCAATGTTATTGCTCTTTAATGCCTTTCTCAATGCTACAAGGCTGCTTTCTGTATTAAGGTTGTCTGCAACATGATATCCAACGATTTTCTTGGAATAAGCATCAGTTATCAGGCTTAGATAACTTGGCTTTTTTCTATTCCCGATATAGGTAATATCTGCTACCCAAACCTGATTGGGTTTGTTTATACTATAATCCAGAATCAGGTTTTTATGCTTTCTGAATCGATGATGAGAATTCGTTGTGATACAATAGCTTCTCTTGGGAATTATGAGTAGATGATTAGCTCTCAGAATATCAAAAAACTTATCCCTCTCTATTTTCAAAGACCTTAAAGGTTCCTTTAAAAGAAAATACAGCTTCCTGCCTCCTAATTTTGGCATTTTTACGCGAATATCTTCTACCAGTTTAATCACTTTCGAAGCTTTGCTTTGTGAGCTTTTATGCCGTTTGATACTTCTATAATAGACTTGTCTATTCAATCCGAACAATTCGCAGGTAAAGATTAGCGTTTCTTTTTCTTCACTGCGGAAGTGGCTGATTGTTCGGATGGTAAGTTTTTTCTGATATCAATATCATATTCTTTCTCAGCAAGATTAATCATCATATCGAAAAATATGACCTTTTTATCTGCAATGTAAGCCTGTTTCTCTAAAAATGCTTTCTGCTTTTCAAGCAGTTTAACTTCAGCTTCCAATTCCATAATACGCTGTTCCGGAGTCTTTTTCATGCTAAATGACGTTTGGTTTTCCCAATCAAAGGTACCATATTTTCTAAGCCAACTAACAATCGTAGAGCGTGATTGGATACCGTATTTTTTACCACACTCAGTGACTCCTGACTTTCCTGCTTCTATTTCTCTTACAATTTGAAGCTTCAAACTCAAATTGTAATCTCTCTGTGTACGTTTGATGTACGCCGTTTCTAAATGTTCTTCCATAACGAGTCTTTTTTTGTGTATCGATATTTCAGGACTAGACATTATTATTAATAAAAAAACCTTGTCGTTGACAAGGTTTTGTTTTATCTAAAATTGCATTTCAGGAATCTCACCTTCAATGATTAGATCTGCTTCTGTAGATTTTACGATGTGCTCGACTGAAACCCCTGGAGCTCTTTCAACCAGTTTGAATCCGGCTGGAGTTACATCCAATACTGCCAGTTCGGTTACTACTCTTTTCACGCAGTTAACACCCGTAAGCGGAAGGCTGCATTTTTTCAGGATCTTGCTTTCCCCAGCTTTATTCACGTGCATCATGGCAACGATAATATTCTCAGCAGAAGCCACAAGGTCCATTGCACCTCCCATTCCTTTTACCATTTTTCCAGGAATTTTCCAGTTGGCAATGTCTCCGTTTTCTGAAACTTCCATGGCTCCCAGGATGGTAAGATCTACTTTCTGACCGCGAATCATTCCGAAACTGAAAGCAGAATCGAAGAATGAACCCCCTTCCAAAATAGTAATGGTCTGTTTTCCGGCATTGATGATATCAGCATCTTCCTCTCCTTCAAAAGGAAAAGGTCCCATCCCTAAAACTCCGTTTTCACTCTGGAATTCTACGGAAATACCATCGGGAACATAGTTAGCGACCAATGTAGGGATACCTATTCCCAGGTTTACATAATAACGATCTTTCAGTTCTTTTGAAATTCTTTTGGCAATTTGTTCTTTTGTAAGCATAGTAAAAACTTAGACTGCAATTTAATTCTTTTCACTTGAATACAAAAGGGCTTTGCTGAAAGAAGGAAGTTACTGAGCGGAAAGCGTCACTAATTGACCATATTATCAAAATATTCTTATTAAAGTTTAAAGCCTTTACAAGGATATGTAGCATTTCAACCTTCTATTCCGGCATTCAGGCTTATCATATTATTTTTCTTAACCATCAATGAGGTTAATACTGTAAGTCAAAATAATATCTCTAATTTTACAGCATTATTTACTAAAATGAAAATACTTTTAAAATATCTTAGGCCTTATCAATGGCTGATTGCTCTTTCTTTGCTTTTAGCAACCATTAATCAGGTTTTTTCTTTATTTGCTCCAGCCATTACAGGTAATATCCTGGATAGATTGGTGACGCATCCTAATTTTTTTGATAAGGAAAAGCTTTTACCCAGAAACCTGAACCAATATTTATACGGTGAAGGAATTTATCATGGTGTATTTTATTTTTTGGGATTACTGATCGGAACTGCAATGATAAGCAGAATTGCTAAGGCTTTCCAGGATTATGCTGTAAGTGTGATCACTCAAAAGTTTGGTGCAAAAATATTTACTGATGGTTTACAGCATTCTATGGCACTGCCTTTTCAGGAATTTGAGGATCAGAGAAGTGGTGAAACTTTGTCTATTTTAACGAAAGTAAGGGAGGATTCTGTAAAATTTATTACCAGCTTTATTAATATTTTCTTCGGAATTTTAGTGAGTATTATTTTCGTTTCGGTATATGCAATCCGCCTTCACTGGTCGATTATGCCGGTATATATCTGCGGGATTTTCCTGATTGCCTTTATTACTAATTTACTGAGCAAAAGGATTAAAAGTATTCAGAAGAATATTGTTTCTGAAACTACCGCTTTAGCCGGAAGTACAACAGAAAGTTTGAGAAATATAGAAATTGTTAAAAGTTTAGGATTAACGAATCAGGAAGTGATCCGCTTAAATAATAATACCTACAAGATTCTTGGACTTGAGCTGAGAAAGGTAAAAAGCATCCGTTCTTTAAGTTTTATCCAGGGAACGATGGTGAATTTTCTTCAGCAGATGATTACAATGACCCTGTTGCTTTTAATTTTTAAAAATATTGTAACTCCGGGTCAATATCTCTCGCTGATGTTTTATGGTTTCTTTATTTTCGGGCCGATGCAGGAAATCGGGAATATTATTATTTCTTACCGTGAGGCTGAGGCTTCTCTTCAGAATTTTGATAACTTAATGAAGAAGGAGGTGGAAGAAAAACCTCTTCATCCAAAACAGATCGGTGCTATTGAAGAGCTGGAATTTAAACATGTTTCTTTTAAACATCAGTCTGCCCAGTATAAAGCTTTAAATAATATATCATTTGATGTTAAAAATGGGGAAACCATCGCTTTTGTGGGACCCAGTGGTTCAGGAAAAAGCACATTGGTAAAACTGTTGGTAGGACTTTACAGGCCTCAGGAAGGAAATATTTTTTACAATGGGATCAACGGAAAAGAGTTTGATTTTGATGAACTGAGAAATCAGATTGGTTTTGTCACCCAGGACACTCAGCTTTTTGCAGGAACCATCAAGGAAAATCTTCTTTTTGTAAATCCCCAGGCTACCGAATCTGATCTTCAGATTGCTCTGCAGAAATCAAGCTGTACCACATTGCTGGAAAGAGCTGAAAAGGGTATTGAAACAGTTATCGGTGAAGGTGGACTGAAGCTGAGTGGGGGAGAAAAACAAAGAATTGCCATTGCAAGAGCACTTTTAAGAAAACCTCATCTCTTGATTTTTGATGAAGCGACTTCTGCTCTTGACAGTATAACAGAAGAGGAAATAACATCTACCATTAAAAATATCTCGAAAGAAAAGGAACAGATTACGGTTCTTATTGCACACCGTTTGAGTACGATTATGCATGCAGACCGAATTTATGTACTTGAACGGGGACAAGTCATAGAAATGGGGTCGCATAATAATCTGATTGCAGAGAAAGGACTGTACTATGCGATGTGGAGACAACAGATCGGGGAAAGAAAAATGCCTGTTTCTGAAGCATAAAACAAACAAAGCGCTGAAATCTATTCAGCGCTTTGTTTTTATTGTGAAAAACTGTCTTTCCAAAAAAATTATTCTTTTGTTCTGACCGTTCTCTGTTCAATTCTTTTTTCAAAATGTTCACCCTGAAAGATTCTCTGGATCATAATTCCGGGAATATGAATCTGGTTGGGATCGAGCTCTCCCGGTGCTACCAATTCTTCTACTTCAGCAATAGTAATTTTTGCTGCCCCTGCCATAGGATGATTAAAGTTCCTGGCAGATCCTTTGAAAATCAGGTTTCCTGCATGATCACCTTTCCAGGCTTTCACGATAGAATAATCTGCTTCGTATGCATGTTCTAAAATGTGAGGCTTTCCGTGGAAATCTTTCACTTCCTTGCCTTCTGCTATTTCTGTTCCGTAACCTGCTGGTGTATAAAAAGCAGGAATTCCAGCCTGTGCTGCCCTGCATTTTTCTGCAAGCGTCCCCTGTGGAGTAAGCTCAACGTCTAATTCTCCGGAGAGCATCTGTCTTTCAAATTCAGCATTTTCCCCTACATAGGAAGAGATCATTTTCTTAATCTGTCTTTTATGAAGCAATAATCCCAATCCGAAATCATCAACCCCTGCATTGTTGGAGATACACGTTAAGTCTTTTACATCGCTTTCTACCAAGGCATTAATGGAGTTTTCAGGGATCCCGCAAAGACCAAATCCACCCAGCATTAAAGTCATTCCATCCTGAATACCTTCTATGGCTTCCTTTGCATTTTTTACTCTTTTATCTATCATGAAATATTAGATTTTTCTGTCCGCTAAATTTAATAAATTTTCTCATATTTATGGTACTTAGGAATTTATTTGAATTTTATGATGATTTTTCACTTATTCAGCAATTCCTGTTCACGGTATAATTCAAAGATCGGAACTCACCCGAGGGACAGCTACATGGCTGACCTACTTCTTTTCCTCTCACAGATATTGTTTATCATGCTGTTGGGAATGTTTTCTCTTTACGGATATAAAGTTTTCGGAATTGATAGGTTTATAAAAAGGTAGAAATGCATTTTATTCAAGATAAATTCCTTGATTCACTATTTTCTCGCAGTCTTAAAATATTAATCTCTACCAATGTTTTTCCGTGATTTTACGGGGTGAATTTTTATTTATTTCTCAGCAAATTGATTTATATTTGATACCACAAAAATGTTTATAAAATTAATTATTAATTGCCATTAGCGTTAAATAAATTCATACTTTATATTTTATTGATATTCACAGGCTTCCGTATAAACAAAACTCTACACTTAATTCAAATTATTTAAAACTATAATAAAAACATGAAAAGATTATTTACTTACGCAGTTCTTGCATTGGTACTAAGCATCAGTATTTGTGCTCAGGAAAAAATCTATTTTGATGAAAACTGGGAAAAAACGACTCAGGATAAAATGGAATTTTACCGGGAAACGGAAACTAAGGGTAAACTTACTCTAATAAAGGATTTCTATAAAAATGGTCAACTTCAGATGGAAGGTTTAGTCTCTGATGCTACACCCGGGAGTGAGGTTTATGATGGCAAGGTAACCTGGTACAGCCCAGAAGGTAAAGTGGTAAGTACAGGAACTTTTTCATGCGGAAAGCAGATAGGCCCATCCCAGACTTTTGATGATAAAGGAAGACCTTTGGAAGATCTTGTGTATAAGGCAGATGGTACTTTTAAGGGAAAAATGTACACTTATAAAGATCCGGAAGTTTCATCTCTGTATAACAGCATTACTGTTTATGAAAGCTCCGACTCTTTCAAAACCATAGTTTATGATGAGGATATCAAAGGAATCCGTTACGAAATAAATGCCGACAGTAAAGGTAAATACGAGACAAAATATTACGGTGAAAAAGGTAAATATATTGGAACGAATAATGCAGGAAGCTCTGACGGTAATGTTCTGGTAGAATATTATTATAATCCGATGAGGGTATCTAAAATTGAAAAGCAAAAGGGTGACGGAACGATAACGGAAAGCATCATTTACTCAAAAAACGGAAAGATCCTTCAGGAAGATAAGAAAAACAAAAAAGACGGCTATAAAACAACGTATGACGAAACAGGCCAGAAAATAGGGAATCTTATCTATGTTTATGATAAAGAATCCAATTATTACAAACCTCAGGATGGGGAGGATTATCAGTTTAATTATGATTTTTCCAGTTTTACCGCCATTGATGTTTATAAAAACGGTTCTACCATCCTGAATAAATATTTTGACGAAAATGGAAAGTTGTCTTCTGAAAGAGTACTAAAGGATAATATGACACAGGAGATCAAATATTATTTTCCGGACGGAAGGGTGAAAGGGACTTTAACCTACAAAGATGATATGCCTTACAATGGCACTTTATATGAAGAACCCAGCGAAAAGCTTTATAAAGATGGTATTCTGGTAGTTTCAAAATCATTCATGGAAGATGGAAAGGTGAAATATGAGAAAAAACTGAATGCGAAACAGACAGGATATGATTCTACTGTTTATGATGAAAAAGGGAATATTACTTACACCTATACCCAGCCTTTAGACGAAACAGAAGGTTTCACATCGCAGATTATACAGTATACGAAAGGCAAACCTGCTAATAAAGCAGTTGTAAAAGACGGAATACTTCAGAGCGGAAAAATTAAATATAAAACAGATTCCGGTTTAAAGGAACTGGAACGAAGCGGAAAATGGATCCTTTTAAAAGTATATAGTCCTGAAGGAAAGCTTATCCAGGATTCTAAAATCCTTGCAGAGGTTGAAGATCAGGATGTTTACAGTATTATGAGCACAACTATTCAGGAAGATGATCTTCTGTATGATTTTTAAAATATTTTCTAAATTTTAATGAAAATCGGCCATTTATAATGGCCGATTTTTTATTATTTATGTACTGTTATTTACTGTATCACAAGTTTTAAAGTAAACAGCTTTCTTGTGTGAACTTTCACGAAATAAACTCCTTTCGGAAGGTTTTCGTTAACCAGGGAAAAACGCTGGTTGTTGATGTTTTTGGATTCATACAACAACTGTCCGGTTGCAGATACCAGTTCAATTTTCTCGATGGGGTAATCACTTTTGATAAATGTAGGCTCACCGGGTTTCGTTGGATTCGGGTATAAAACTACATTTTTCTCGGTACTTTTTGTTTCTTCAGTTCCCAGAGTTCCGGAGGTCACTTGAAACTGTTTTCTGTTTGAAACTTCCGTATAAGAATCATTGGTGAACATCACCATATAATAATTACCCGGCGTTGTAGGCAGTGCTGTTCCCTGGATTGTTTTTGTTCCCTGGGTAACCCCATCGAAATAGGTATAAGAAACAAAGTTATCATCAGGAGTCTGAACACTCTGAGGATAGATTCCCAGCCAGTCTTTGATAATTCCCGGAGAATCCGTCCATGAAGCGGTAATATTCTCACCTAGTGTATAAACCGGTTTATTGATCCATAAATCGGTCACTATATCCCCTACTTTAAAAAATACTTTATCCCCTATTCCCGTATAGCCGTCTTCAAGAAGATATTGAGCATAATAATATCCTTTCGGGAGACCTGTAAAATTCAGCGTTCCTGACGGTGTCGTTACATAGCTCCATTTGATAGAATTATTAGTTCCCGGCGTCTGTCCCATTTTATAAATTCCTATCCAGTCTTTTACCAGATTGGGTCCGTTGCTATAATTAATGACAACCGTTCCACCCACCGGATAAGTATCTGCGGTCGTTTGCAGCTGAACTTTAGGCCCTACATAAAAGTTTTTTCTCCCTGTGATTTCTGTGTAACCTCCGTTCGCAAAGAAACCTGCAAAATATTGCCCTTTATTAGCTAAACCACTTGTAAAAACAGCGGTTCCTGCCGTCTGCCCATTGGTATAAAGGAAACTCTGAGAAGTAGTTGTAGCAGGGGTCTGTCCTTTTTTATAGATTCCTACCCAGTCCTGCTGGTTTCCTGGTCCTCCTGTATAAGTGGCCGTAATAGGTTCAGCCTGCGTATATTCAGTTTTATCTAATGCAAATGTAGGATTGGACACCACACTTCCGGTTACTACAAACTGTTTTACCTCACTCCAGTCACTCCATTCCAGATTTCTGTCTCTGTAACGAACTTTTACGTAATACGTTCCGTTGGAAATAGAATTGGCAGGGATTGTTGCTTTTGTAATATCAAGTCCGGCATTTAAGTTTTTCGTTTTGTCCGGCGTCCCATTGCCTTCTTTTCCAAACCAGTTTTCATAATCACGGTAAAATTCTTTTTCAATAACTGAAAAATTGGCTGCCTTACTGATCTGGAATTGGGTTGTATTCAAAAGTTCTCCATTAGTTGATGCAAAAGCACTTCCATCAAGAGTCAAAGGTAAAGTAACTGAAGTTGAGAAAGTATTGGTAATAGAAGGTTTTGAAGGTTTCGGCTGATTTTTATACCGGTGAAAAGTATCTACCAATTCATTGTACTTCCTATTATACACTCCTCCAATGGAGTAACATTCTATATCTACTTTTCCGGTCTGTACGTCTACTTCTACGATCTGGTATGTCCAGTCTGTAAGCGTTTTTTGTACATCATCAAAATCCTGCTCATTGGACATTCCCCAATACTGGTCCCATGCCGTTCCTCCGGAAATGATCTGGTAATTCGGGGTTTCTTTCAGCTGGCCTCTGTGGTATAAGTGATGGTGAGCTCCAACATGCATTAGATATTTACTGGAAGTCGTCAGCAACGGTACTGCATTGTTTCTTACCCAGGTAGAAATATCACCTACATACTGCTCTGCCTGATAGGGTCTGTGACTCAAAGAGATGATCCAGTCAACTGTTGGATCATTATTAGCTTCATTTAAAATCTGTGAAAGCCAGGTTTGCTGTTCAGTTCCCGTATGTTCAGAACTTAAGCTTACAAACAGAACATTTCCGGCTTGTTGGGCATAATAATTTTCATTTCCGGAAGCTATATTTTTATATTTAATTTCATCAATATAGAAATGGGCATAATAAGAATTCATGCCAAGAGTTCCGTACGTTTCATGGTTTCCTACGGTAGTCTGAATAGGAAGATAAGGTGATAATTGAATGTTCTTTTTAAAATGTACATTTTCATAATGATCCAGTGTTCCCACGTCAACCTGATCTCCTACCATAAAAGTAAGGGCAATATTATCTGAGGGATCAGAACTTGCTCCAAATTTCTGTTTTAATTTTTTGAATGCATTCAGAGTAAGGGTATCATACCTTGGTTCTGCCTTGATCTGGTTGTCTCCCATAATGAGGAAACGTATTTTTCCATCTGTAGTGGCGGGCTGTCCCGGCAGAGGAAGTGTTCTGAAATTATAAACCGCCGATTCGCTGGTTCCTGTCTTTATCTTATAATAGTATTTCGTATTTGGCTGCAGACCTGCTACTTTTGCCGTATGATAATAATAGTTGTTATTATAACCTGTATCAGAAAAAATATTTGTGGTTCCGGTAACCGTCACATTCAGACTGGTTGGAGACGTTCCGTAGATCACAGTTGTTTCGTTGTTGGATGATGTTTTCCAATTGACAATCATCGAATTGGGGGTCGGATTCTGCAGGTAAGGAAAAAGAGCCTGCCCGAATGCCATCTGGACGGCAAAACAGAAAAAGAAGAGATAATGTTTCATAGTGGTTTACTTTTTTTATAGTTTTATTTCATTTTGTAAATCAATCCGTTAAGAAAATAATTACTTAATTTTTTAATTTCGGGCAAAAGTAGAAATCCTATATAAACTGTACCTGATGGGAACTTGAAAGAACCGTTAACTTTCAGGCAGTTTGGGAGTAAAAAAATTATAGTTTTTAGTACATTAATTATTTGGTGGAATTAAAAACTATTTTGTATCTTTGCGACCTGTTATTCAACCTCTGACGAAGAACGTGTAAGTTGCTTAGCTTTAACATTTTATTTTATTAAAAATGGATTTATTAAAGTACGTACAAGATCAGTACATTACTAAAAAAGATTTCCCTGAATTCAAAGCAGGAGACACAATTACTGTGTATTACGAAATTAAAGAAGGACAAAAAACAAGAACTCAGTTCTTCAAAGGTACCGTTATTCAATTGAGAGGTACTGGAGCTACAAAAACTTTTACCATCAGAAAAATGAGTGGTGATGTAGGTGTAGAAAGAGTATTCCCTATCAATATGCCTGCACTTCAGAAAATTGAAGTTGACAGAAGAGGTAGAGTTAGAAGATCTAGAATCTATTACTTCAGAGACCTTAGAGGTAAGAAAGCTAGAATCAAAGACGCTGCTTACAAGAAAAAGTAATTCAGACAACAATACATACAAAAAGAGACTGTTCATATTTGAGCAGTCTCTTTTTATTATGCCTCATACTGTATGATTCACTAGCTATGAAACATTCAGGTTCTATTTTATAAAATCATACAGGGCAGTGAAAAATTTTGGATACACTTCTATGTGAGGAAGATGTCCTACATTTTCCAGTTCAACTAATTTGGATCCCGCAATTTCATGCTGCGCTTTTTTACCCAGTTCCTGATACTGTCCCATTTTAGGCTGGAGTTCCTTTGGAGCTCTGTCTTTTCCAATTGCCGTTCTGTCTCTCGTTCCTATAATAAGCAGTGTGGGAGTTTTAATGTTTTTAAATTCATAACAGACCGGCTGGTTATAGATCATATCAGAAGTCAGAGCAGCATCCCAGGCTACCTGCGGATAATCTTTATGCAGTGTCCATCCGACAATAAGATCCAGCCAGGGCTGATATTCATTTTTCCATTTATTATCGTAATAGAATTTCAACTGATAGTTTTTATAGGTTTCTGCCGTATTTTTAAGTTCCGACTGGTATGCCTGATCTACGGTCTGATAAGCAGCAAATGTTTTATAATCTTCAAGTCCAATCGGATTTTCGAGAATGAGCTTCTGCACTTTCTCAGGATAAAGAAGGGTAAATCGTGTTGCGACCATTCCTCCCATGGAATGCCCCAGAACTATTGTTTTATCTATATGAAGCTGATCTAATATAGCTTTGGTATTTTCGGCGAGTTGTGAAAATGAAAACTGGTAGCTTTTCGGTTTAGAAGATTTTCCAAATCCTATCTGATCGGGAATAATCACTCTGAATCCTTTACCCGAAAGATCTTTTGCTGTTTTCTCCCAATAAGCCCCATTAAAATTTTTTCCATGGAGAAGCATTATTGTTTTTCCGTTTGGCTTTTGGGGCTGTACATCCATATACGCCATTTTGAGATCATTGTTCTGAGACTTAAGATCTAAGTAATGAACTTCATATGGATATTGATATTCAGATAGCATTGCATCCAGAGGTTTTATCTGTGAAAATAATAACACCGGTACTGATAGGATTATTACTGATGCTGTCTTTACAAAATATTTCATTTTAAACTTTGTTTTAAATATTAAAATTAAAAAAACCGCTCCAAAAGGAACGGTTTCTAACTTATATTTTTAATTTAATTATCAATTTTTAAGACAATTCCACTGCACTAACTTCTGTTTTTGAAGGCAGATTCATGAGAACAATAGCAAAAAGGATCAGGATAATTCCTACCCACTGTAATAATATCACTTTTTCATCCAATAAAACAAAAGCCATAGTCACTGAAACAGGAAGTTCTAGCGAGGAAACAATACTTCCCAATCCAAGTCCCGCATTCGGGAAACCGATATTGAACAAGATAGGCGGAATAATGGTTCCAAACAAAGCTAAAACAAATCCGTACGTCCAGAATATTGAATAATTGAAGGAGTGAATATGCTGTGTATTTTCAGTAAAATTTAAATAAAATGATTTTAAACCATCAAAATACATCGGTCCGATCTGAGCAAAAAACAGGAATGCAAATATGACAATTGCTCCACCACAAAGCATGATGATACTTTTTCTGAATACAGGCAGATGCGTTGCCAGTGTATTGGATGTAAACATGGTCATGGTATAGGAAGCTGCAGCCATTAAACCCCAGAATATCCCGTGCCAGTCAAGTTCTATATCCATATTGATAAGGTTTGTAGCCAATATGGTTCCTACCAGTACAATGATCACAGAAACTACTTTTCTCGCATTCGGCAATTTCTTTGCTATGATACTTTCCACAACAACACTGAACCACACCGACTGCATCAACAGCACAATGGCTATGGAGACGTTGATATACTGAACTGCTATGTAGTAGAACAGACTGGTACAGCCTAATGATGTTCCTGCAAGCATCAGCATTCTTACTTCTTTGGCACTCGGTGAGGATAGCTTCTGCTTTGATGTGATGGTTTGGATAAAGTTAAGGAGCAGAAGTCCGATAAGCCCCATCAAAAACTGGGATGTGGTAACTTCTGAAGTGGTATAACCATCTATATAAGCTTTTTTGACAAATGTAGCCAGCATTCCGTATATACTAGCCCCAATTCCTACGAATAAAACTCCTTTGAGTATATTTTTCTTCTTCATAATTTTTTAACAGCCGGCAAAGTTACAATATATTAATTGAAATAACCTGAGACGTTAATATGATAGATAAATAAAATCGCCGCAAGCAGAGCTTGCGGCGATTTTCAAAAAAAATAAATATTTTAAGTGATTATTTCTTAACGATTACCTTTGATGAAGATTCAAAGCCTAGGCCTTTTACTTTCACCATATAGGTTCCGTTTACTAAATTATTTGTAGAAACAGCTTTCTTAGCCTCAGGAGAAATCTTATCCTCTGAAGAAACCAGCTTTCCTGACATATCATAAATCTCAAGGCTTACTTTACCCATCATACTGCCAGGGAAGTTGATGTAGAACTCATCCTTAGCAGGGTTTGGATAGATAGATATTTTATTTTTGACAGCCTTAACCTCGTCTGTAGATAATGCAGAACATCCTTCCGGAAGGGTAAGGCTTTCAGTCTGATCATTGATATTGGTCATAGATCCTGCTGTAGCCCCTGCTCCTAAACCTCTTTTTGCAAAAACTCTCCAGATCATACATTTATCTACTCCGCCTGTTGTTGCCAATTCAGCCTGCAGTATTGCATTTCTTCCGTCAATAAAAGTTGGGTTGCATGGCTGAAGCTTCAAAGCGTCTGTTACCAGCTGAAGCACTCTGGCGCTTCCACTATTGGCATTTGCAGTTACATCAGATGCATATCCGTATTTTTCAACATATTTCCAGTGTAGATCCCAAAGCATGGTTGCCCAGATAAAGCCGATAGAATGTGCATCTGCTACCAATTGAGTACCATCACTAAATTCCATTCCGTTAGTATCTCCATAAGTAAAATCATTAATAGCAAAATCAGGAGAATATTTAGCTGGCCTGATACCTCCGCCTGTAGTTGCTTGGCCGATAGGATATGTTCCCATACCTCTGGCTACTGAGGCATTGTCACCAGGTTTATTTGTTAACATCAAAGCAAAGAAATCTGACCACCCTTCACCCATCTGCTCTTTATCATTATATTTATTTAAACAGTTAGATCCCGTTCCTGTCAGTCTATTTGAAATACCGTGGCCATATTCATGGGTAACGATTCCATTATCAAAACTTCCGTCATATTTTGTATCTGCTCTCAAGCCAACAGTTACTGTAGTAGCTGCAGCTAGTTTGGTTTTGATAAACTCTCCTTCAGCATTGGTAATCAATATTGAAGGTATTATGATGGTAGGGTCATCACCTCCCATATTACCTAAAGTGGAACCGTTTGCTGTATTGTTATAAATAATAGCCCCGATTGCTCCTGCATTCTGTGCATTTTTTACTTTCACAGCAAAACCACAATTTGCACCACCTCCTCTTTCTATAAGTCCAATTTTACCTGTCATTTCACCGGCAGGTAATGCTGTACATCCGTCAATAATGCTTGCCAGCTTTACATCTCCGGTTATTCCAACATCATTTAAAGTAGCCCCGAACTGTGCCACTCCTGCATTAACAACTCTTGCAACAGCATCGGAAGGGGCACTGTAGAACAGTTTACGGTTTGAACCCAGCCATAAATACATTTGCATCACAGGGTTATAACTATCCTGATAAGGAGCAAAATTGGCATTATTGAACCCTCCGCCATCTTGTGACTGTGCAAAAACCTCATCATCGTCTAAACCGCCATTACCAAAATTATTACTTTGGAAGTTTCTTGCAGATTCGGTAAATCCGAATTTATAAAAAATATCGTGTACCATATTACTTATATAAAATAAGTTAGTTGTAGCTGCCGATAGATTTGAAGAGGTTAAAGCTGTTGGATTATATGGGAAATTGAAGTTTCTGGACGTCCCTCCATCTGGAGAAGTTCCAAAAGTAAGTTCATCATCATCTTTATCATCGTAAGCATATACATTATTTCCTCTTGTAGTAGTATAATGTGTAGTTACATTAGAATGCCATCCTTCGGGTGAGGAAGCAAGAATCCAGGGATTGGTTACCACTGCTCTGGAACCAAATGTAGGAGATTCTACCGGTAATGGAAAAACATTATATGAAGCATTATCCGGCGCCAAAGTGATAAGATTATTGCTGCTGGAACGGTATGCATTTTCTACTTGTGGAAAGGATGCCATCGTATTCTCATCATGAGCATATGCCTCACCATGGAAATTACATGAAAGATTTAGATTAATCTTATCTAGGATTTTCCCTGTATTAGCATCTACCAAAATATTCCAGTGATTTGTTGTTTTAGGTTCATGTAGTAGATATTCATAAGCTAGTCTCAGATTTTGATTCTGATCTATAGTATATACCAACCGCTGTTTTGCAGCAATGAGTTTATTAGTCCCTTTTTCAAAGAATGCCATAATCGGTAGAGCTGCAACCTTTGCAGAACCCAGATGGGCAGCTATTGCCTGTAATGCAGTTTCCTTGGTTATACCAGCAGTACTTGAAGTAGACAGGGTATAATCCTTTAGAAAGTTGTCTGAATAATAGACAATTTTATTATCCTTAACCAGCACTGTTCCTGCAGAGTTATAAACAGGAATACCATTATACATCTGTTGAAACTTGACTACATCTCCATTCATTGATTTTGAAGAATCAACATTCTCTATAACAAAATTAGTAAGATCATTTTTCTTATATTCTCTTATCTTGTTTTGAGAAATATAATCCTTAATCAGTTTTCCGTTATCTTGAGAAAACAATGAAGAAGGAAAAACTGCGAATGCAGCAAATAAAAGAGGTAGAGTTATCTTTTTCATTTTTACTATTAAAGGCGCTAATATACAAATAATTCACATCCAAAATTCCCATTAAATAAATTATTATAAAAAATAAACCGTTACATAAAATTAAATCCCATCATTTATAATTTATCAGATCGATAATAAGCAGGAATAGATATTCTGTTCAAAGAATAATTAATCAATTTCTTATCTTGTTAACCATTCCGATTAAATTCATTCATGCAAAATTCCAAAACAAAAAGCTGCCTTTTCAGACAGCCTTGCTTGTTATTTCTTTGCGTACTTATTATTTCTTGATAATTTTACCTGTAAAAATTTCGTTTTTATCTGAGGTCACTTTTACAATATATATTCCTTGTCGCTGAGTTTTTAGATCAGCATCAAAGATTTTCCCTTTTATCGTTTTGATAAATAATGTATTGCCGTTAAGGTCCAATATCTCCAACTTTCCAGATCCAATTTCTTTGTCCAATATAGCTTTAAATGCCCCATCTGTAGGATTAGGAGTAAGCTTAAGCGCGCCTTGCGATACTTCTGAGGCATTTCTTGTACAAAAACCGCTCAGATCCAGATCATAGGGAAAGAAAGGGTAATTATTCCAGCTTATAGCTTCCGTAGATCCTCCACCCGGTATACTATGCTGTATTGTCATTATAAATTTATATTTACTCGTCGACCCTGGAGGAATATTAATGTCTGAAGGATAAAAATGATAGTTAATATGATTGCCGGCAACAGACGCCGTTGTAGAAATTCCATAATCAATTCCTGTACTGATATCTCTGACAACTAATTTATTATTCAACAATGTAGATCCCGGAGGGAGAGTGAACTCGCCTTGAATATTAAAATCAAGTGGCATACTGCAGGCAGAAAATTCATAGAAAAATTTAAGAGTTCCTCCATATGACATTGGTCCGCTACAAATATTATTAACCAGCTCATTAAATTGAGGCATCTCTGAAACTGAATCAAAAATAAAAGAGTAATTCCTGGGATAATAAAGTCTTGGTAATATACCGTAATCAGGATCATTCGTATTATTCTCCACTACTCCAGTATAAGATCCTCCTACACTTGTAATAGAAGCTCCCGCAGCCGTAGATGAGCCATTGGGACTCATATGGATCATGGCAATTTTAGCTTGTCTATCGATTTTAAAATCTGTAACATTTTTAAAAGCCCCCGGATCATTCAATCCTGTGTCATAATAATTTACCAGGTAGGAGCCTGTAGAAAGATCACCGCTATTTCTGGCGCCATCTGTAATAACTACAACGACAAATTTGGAACTTCCATTTTTATGTAAAGAAGTCTGTGGACTTACAATTTCCGGGTTATAACTACCGTCTAGTGCATTTCCTATTAATCCTAAAGCCTCATGCAGATGCTGGCCATAATTAAGCCTTCTCGTAACATAGGGGTCTGGAAATGTAGAATTAGTAAAATCACTTTCAATATATATTCTAGGAATAAGCCCCAAGCTTGGCCCGCTATTAAAACCTGCACCATAATGAACCACAGCATATCTGTTCTTTGAATTACAAGCCATAAGACGTTCAATTAATTTAACAGCGGTAAGTTTCATTTCCTTAAAACGGCTATCACTGATGGTAGATCCGTTATCAATACAGATAACATAATCCGTCTGCCCTTTCATGGAACTCAATGACATAAGCAATACGGAGAAGAAAAATAAAAATGTTTTTTTCATAAGTTAATATTTAGATTTGATGAATTAAAAATAATATTAATCTTATTCATAATTGAATATTTTTAATCATTAACCTTTCATTAACCTTAATTGATTCTAAAAATCAATAAAAAAAACATTTAATTCCATCAAATAATTATTTCTTAATGATTAAAAACAAAAAAGCCGCTCAAATGAGCGGCTTCATATGATCAAATGGAGTTGAAGATTATTTACCTTCTTCCATTTTTCTTTTCAATTCTGCTAATGCATCGATATCTCCAAGAGTTGATCTTTCTTCGTTGTTTGAAGAAGATGTATTATTAGATCTGTTGTTAGAAGATTCTCTTACGTTTTTCTTCTCTTCGTCTCTAAAGATACCAGTATGAGATACTACTACTCTTTTGAACTCTTTGTTGAATTCGATTACTTTGAACTGAGCATCTTCACCTTTCTTGATTTTAGATCCATCTTCTTTCTCTAATAATCTTGATGGGCAGAAAGCTTCTACTTCTACGTCTTCAAACTGTACAGAAGCTCCTTTATCGTGAACCTCTACAGCTTTACCAGCGTGGATCGTACCTTCAGCATATTTAGTTTCGAATTTATCCCAAGGATTTTCCTGAAGTTGCTTGTGACCTAGAGATAATCTTCTAGCCTGGATGTCAAGTTCTAGAACAACAACATCTAATTTATCACCAACTGCACAGAATTCAGATGGGTGCTTGATTTTCTTAGTCCAAGAAAGGTCAGAGATGTAGATCAATCCGTCAATCCCTTCTTCTAACTCTACGAATACACCGAAGTTAGTGAAGTTTCTTACAGTTCCTACATGCTTAGATCCTAATGGATACTTAGTTTCGATATTTTCCCATGGATCTTTAGACAATTGCTTGATACCAAGAGAGATTTTTCTGTCTTCTCTATCTAAAGTTAATACTTCAGCTTCAACTTCATCACCTACTTTCACGAAATCACCTGCAGATCTTAAGTGAGTAGACCAAGACATTTCAGAAACGTGGATTAATCCTTCTACACCTGGAGCAATCTCTACGAATGCACCATAGTCAGCAAGAACTACTACTTTTCCTTTTACTTTATCACCAACTTTCATGTCAGCAGAAAGAGCATCCCAAGGATGAGCTTCTAATTGCTTCATACCTAACTGGATTCTTGTCTTCTCGTCATCAAAATCAAGGATAACCACTTTCACAGTTTGTCCGTCTTCCAGGATTTCAGATGGGTGGTTCACTCTAGACCAAGAAAGGTCTGTAATGTGGATCAATCCATCTACACCTCCTAAGTCAATGAATACACCGTAAGAAGTAATATTCTTAACAGTACCTTCAAGAACCTGACCTTTTTCAAGCTGAGCGATGATTTCTTTTTTCTGACCTTCGATATCTGCTTCGATCAATGCTTTGTGAGATACTACTACGTTTTTGAACTCAGGGTTGATTTTCACAACTTTGAACTCCATAGTTTTACCTACGAACTGATCGTAATCTTTAATTGGCTTAACATCAATTTGAGAACCCGGTAAGAATGCTTCGATTCCGTGAACGTCAACGATCATACCTCCTTTAGTTCTAGACTTAACAAAACCGTTAACGATTTCTCCAGTTTCGTGAAGCTCGTTTACTCTATCCCAAGCTTTAAGCGTTCTAGCTTTTCTGTGAGATAACTGTAATTGTCCAGTTTTGTCTTCTCTTCTGTCTACCATTACTTCAACATCATCACCTACTTTAAGGCCTGGGTTGTAACGGAATTCGTTAAGAGAAATAACACCTTCTGATTTAAAGTCGATGTCTACGATAGCTTCTTTATCAGTTAATCTTACAACTTTACCAGTGATAACGTCGTTATCATTTAAACTGCTTAAAGATCCGTTGTAGATTTCTTCTAAATCGCTCTTTTCTTTTCTTGCGTCTGCATCAAGACCTGATTCGAAAGAATCCCAATCAAATTGTTCCGGTGCTACGTTTTGGTTTAATAAAACCTCTGCTGAATTTGTCTCTTTTGACATTTTCTAATAAAATTTGTATTCCTTCTTTTTTAATGGTCTGAACAAATGTGGATCTAAAAAATACGGAAGTAATTAGTTTATAATAATTTACTCTTCAAACCTTTCACACAAAAAGTGGGTGCAAAGATATGAATTTTATTTTAAATTCAAGTGCGTGATTTTTAAATTTCGAAGGTACTTTCTAAAGCTCTTTTAAATTCATTTTCATTTCCATAATTATAGAATGGCACGGCTGTAATCTTGTAGGTATCTGTATAGATTTTAATAGATTTTTTTTCATTCCCGATTACTTTCAGAAAATCCTCTTTCCATTTGTCGTAGCCTATCAAATGAGTTCCTTTAGGTTCTATAAATACCTGAAACGTTAATTGCTCTTCCCTTTTTTGATTACAAAATAAAATAAAATCGGGTTCAAAAGCACGACCATATTTATCAAAGATTTTAATCTCTCTTTCATTTCGGATCAGATGAATATTTTCAAATTTCTGGCTGAACCCTTCAAAACGTCTGGAAAACAATTCTACAAATTTCTTTTCTTCAATGGTTCCGTAATTGGCATTGTATGCATACCAGGATTCATTTGAAACTAATTCTTCCTGCCCTTTTGCTCTTTCATTACCTTTAGCCACCCTGATTTCCTTATCCCTGAAAACCTGATGAATAGGTTGTGGATAATATTCTGAGCCTTCATATTCTGTAGAATTATTTTTAATATCTGCTTCCAGGTTTTGTAAAAGACCATTCAACGCCTGAAGATAATCAAAGTGTGAAAGTTCCTGAAGACGGTTATAACTTCCTGTGAATGTAATTTCCAAATCACCTAAATATTCTTTATCTTCAATAAAAACTGAAAGTGACGAAATGTTGGGAAAATAATGGGAAAGATTATCAAAATAATAAAACGGATTCTGGCCCAGGGCATGTCTGATAATATGTTTCGGGATATTCTTAAGTTCAACATCTCTAGTCTTTATAACCTCATCAAAAGAAACCGGATTTTCTAATTCAAAAAATACGCTGGAAACTCTTCCACCACCCGAAGAAAGCTGATGCCGGTAATTGGTTTTGTTAATATTGAAGTCAGTGAAAGAATTTACCTTATTAAAGTTTTTCGGTAATTTTTTATTGGAGAAAACATATCCTTTTTTATATAAGTCTGATTTTTTGAATATTGGTTTCAGTTTTAACTGTTTGGTTTCAAGATTCGCTTCATCTTCATAAATTCCTGTTTCTACCAAAGCTTTTTTCAGTTCCGAAATATAACGGCTGTCTTCTTTGGTGTGATAATATAGTTCTTCCAGTATTTTTAAATCATTTGAAATATCATCATCATATTTCCGAATAAATTTATCCTCTCCAACTTCCAGTGCAAAAGGATAATATCTTGCTCCACGACCGATCAGCTGTGCTTCCGAAAGTGTTGTTTTACCTGGATTTCCGTCTTTTCCGTCACGGTCTTCATATAATCTTACAATATCAAACAAATTGAGGACATCCCATCCTTCATTCAGCTTCTGAACAGCAAATACCGCACGAATCGGATTATTTTCATCTTCCAGCGTATTGAGTAAAATTTGATTTTTCTCTGCTTCAGAATCATTATTGGCACTCAGGCAGTTTTCTTCCCGGAAATTCGTTTGAATTCGTTTTACCATGTCATTCAATGAAATATTTTTGGCCTCAAAAAACTGAAAAGCCTTTTGAACAATGGGAACAGTAGACGTTTTTTTGATTTTTCCCAGCATTGTTTCTGAAAACTCTTCAATGAGCTGATGGAAATTTTCTTTATTCTGCTCAGATTCTTTGATCGTCTTTTTTGCTTTGAAAAGAATCACGGGTTTTAAATTGATATTATTAATCGTTGCCAGTTCCTGGCGGTACAAATTAAGAATCAAAGCCTGAATAACACGTTCTTTCTCGTCATACAAAGAACGGACAAGATTGATTTCTTTAGAAAACTTATCTGTCCTGAAGTGCGAAAGGTCATATTTATAAATAACTTTGTCCTTATATTTATTGATAATTTCCCGGCTTTCATAATCCAGAGTTGCCGTAAATTCCAAAAGGATATTGTCAAAACTCTGGTGAAGGATTTTCAAAACTGTTTCTTCCCAGCTTCCGAAGAGATTTCCGTTCTTGGTACCACTGCTTAAATGATGTGCTTCATCGGCAATCATCACTATTCTTTTATCTGTAAAATCTTCGTAGGTAACACTGTTTTCTTTGGTATTGTTTAAATCAGTGTGCAGCTGCTGAATGGTTGTAAATTTGATATTGATATTCTCATCATCGGCTTCATCAAAGTTATCAACCTGTTTCAGTAAAATTTCTTTCCCATTGATGACAATTTTATTGCTAAACAAATATTTAGATGTTTGAGGATTAAGAAAGTTGTCTTTGGTTTTCTGGATGATATTATTACTGTTGACAAAAAACAGGAAATTCCGGTATCCTTTTTCATACAAATAAAGCAGCAAACCTGCCATGACCAAAGTTTTCCCACTCCCTGTTGCCATATTATACAGCAGATGAAGCGGTTTATGCGGTTTGCCAGCAAAATTTTCTGAGTGGCAAAGAATAAAACGCTGAAATGCTTCCTGCTGATAAGGTCTTTGGCTGAATTTCAAATTATCCGAAATTTGTGTTGGAACCGGAACCTGAGAAATGGCTCTTTTTCCAAATTCCTGTAAAAGGGTATCGTATAGAAATGCCATTGTTAATTTTTAAGTTGGTAAAAATCTTTAGTTAGTTTCTTTTCTTCCGGCGTACACTCAAAATTTTCGTCATTAAGTGAAGACAGATTCACATACAGCTGATTTTTATTGAGCAGTTCGCAGAGATGCTGTTTTTGTTCATTCAGATGTAAAGCTTTAAAATCTTCCAAGTGTTCTTCTTGCTTTTTGATATCAATGTTGTAATTCAGAAAGGATTTGGTTTTCATTTCTTCCCAGATTTGCAGAAGACTTTCAGAATTTTCAGCTTCTTCAATTTTCTCGATGAAAGTTTGGTTGTATTTTTTGAGTTCGAGGTAAATGAATGAGCCGCCGCCTTGCCAGTTGACGGATTTGGAAATGCCGCCTTGTTCACCATCGATTACTTTTTTTAAACGCTCAATAGGTACGGTTTCTATATAATCCATTTGCTCAATCCCGATATATTGTCTATTCATTTTATGGGCTGTTGTTGCAGTTGTTCCGCTTCCGAGATGATAATCTAAAACAATATCATTTTCTAAAGTAGAAATTTCTATAATTTTTTCAATTAATTGCTCTGGTTTAGGATAGTCAAATACTTTTTTGTTAAATAAGTTCTGAAGAGTTTTAGCTCCTTGACCAGAAAAAGATTCTTCAATCCACGAATTAAAAACCACTTGTTTTGTTCCATCTCTTTCATATATTTTTTCATACAACTCCTTTCTGCCTTCTTTTTCAACAAATATCACTTCATTATTTTCAATTGCTTTTTTAAGTTTAACCTCACTCCATCTCCAACAACCATCTGTTCCATCTGGAAGAACAGGAAAAATAATTTCATCTCTAAAATTTATACCATAATATAAATTAGGTCTATCAATTCTTCTGCTATTACTTCCCCATTTTCTAATTAATTGAACTTTATACTTTCCTTTTTCATCTTGTAAGGAATATTTAGAATTATCTTCAATTGTAACTTTAAAAAGTTCCAATCTTGAAATATTCTTTGAAAAAGAAACAATTGTTTCATGAATTTGTGCTATAAACTTACTATCCTGTCTTCCTCCTCTTCCTTTCCAAACTATATTGCTGATAAAATTATCTCTGACAAAAATTTCATCCATTAAAATTTTAAGATAAGCCTGCTCATTATCATCACATTGAACAAAAATAACCCCATCATCACTTAACAAATCTTTTGCAGCATTTAATCTATTCCTCATAAAAGTCAACCAAGTCGAATGATTAAAACTATCATTATATTTAAATCCATCATTTCCAGTATTATAAGGCGGATCGATATAAATCAGTTTCACTTTTCCAGCAAATTCTTTCTTTAAGGAATGCAATGCGAGAAGATTATTTCCTTTAATAATCAAATTATCGGTAATGGTTCCGTTTTCGTTGCGATTGAATTGGTCAAAACTCTTTTCACCAGCCTGATCAAACTTTTTGGCATTTGTCAGAACTTTTGGATCAAGTAATTGAGTTATTTCATCCTGCGCCAAAGTTTCATTAAAGAAGATTTCTTCTCTTTTATCCTCTTCACGGCTTTGTCCGCCCTCCAAAATACAATCTTTGAACGGCCAGACCAAAGCCACTTCATTCCGTTGTTTCAGATATTTGCCATCAACTGACAAACCAACTTTATTCTTAAATTGAGTATAGCTGTCGTTGAGATAATTTTTCTGTTCAAGAAAATGTATAAAAAGATTTTGATTGAATATCAAGACATCTTTTATATTGATAAAAAATTTCTCTTTCAAATCTGAATCATCCAATAACAATCCAATGAGTTCTTCATCAAAATTCTGTGCTTTATTCAGTACCACCCATTTTTTAACTTCATCATTATCGGAGACGTAATTGGGTTCTTTTTTAAGCTGTGATTCTAAGGTTTGGTATAGTTTCATAGTGATTAATTTATGAGTTCAAATTTATCACCATGTGACATCAGTATATTACGGCTTTCCATAATTCGAATAAATAAAAATGAACAAAATCAATTATCTTTGCAACATGCAATTAGAACCCCTTTACGAAAAACTGCAGATTCAGGATATGAATCAGATGCAGAAATCTACCTATAAAACTACGGAAAACAATACTGATGTTGTTTTGCTCTCTCCTACCGGTTCAGGGAAAACACTGGCTTTTTTATTTCCGGTTCTTAGAAATCTGAAAAAAGAAGCTTCAGGAATTCAGGCATTGATTTTAGTTCCTGCAAGAGAATTGGCACTCCAGATTGAGCAGGTTTTCAAATCGATGGGAACCGATTTTAAAGTTTCTGTCTGCTATGGTGGGCATGATAAAAAAATTGAGGTCAATAATTTAATTGAAGCTCCGGCGGTTCTTATTGGAACGCCCGGAAGAGTGGTTTATCATTTAAGAAATAATAATTTCGATCCTAAAACAATTAAGACATTGGTTCTGGATGAATTTGACAAAGCTTTGGAACTGGGTTTTCATGAAGACATGGAATATATTTCCGGTTCATTAAGCGGTCTTTCCCAGAGGATTCTGACTTCTGCAACAGCCATGGATGAAATTCCGAAGTTTACAGGCTTAAAAAACGAAAAGATCATTGATTTTCTAAAATTAAGTGAGGTAAAGCCGGATATTCAGCTCAGAAAAGTAATGACCATTTCTGAAGAAAAGCTGGACACCCTGTTTCATTTAATCTGTAAAATAGGAAATAAGAGAACATTGATCTTTTGCAACCACCGGGAAGCGGTAGACCGTATTTCTGAGCTTTTAAAAGAAAAAGGAATCGATAGGGAAACATTCCATGGCGGGATGGAACAGGATGAAAGAGAACGTGCTTTGCTGAAATTCAGAAATGATTCAGCGAGGATTTTGATTACTACTGATCTGGCTTCACGAGGTCTGGATGTGCCTGAGGTGGAATCCATTGTTCATTACCAGCTTCCTCCAAAAGAAGATGCATTTATTCACAGAAACGGCCGTACTGCGAGAATGAATGCTAAAGGTTTTGCCTATCTGATTATGACGGAAGACGAAAATTTTCCGTTCATTAAAAAAGATACTCCCGAGGAAAATGTGAGTGGCTTTACTAAAGTACCGGCAAAAACTCCTTTCCAGACGATCTATATCAGTGCAGGAAAAAAAGATAAGGTCAATAAAGTGGATATTGTAGGCTATTTACTTAAAAAAGGTGATCTTCAAAAGGAAGAACTTGGCTTGATAGAAGTAAAAGATACGACTTCTTATGTTGCCGTTGCAAGAAACAGAGTGAATGATGTTTTAAAAAGATTGAGCCACGAAAAACTGAAAGGCAAAAAGGTAAAAATGGAGGTTGCTTATTAAGAATAGTAACTTTAAAGATAAAATATAAGCCCTGATCGGGCTTATATTTTATTTTATAATCATTGCAAATCTGCAAATAGTATTATTTTGTTCCTCTTACTCTGGTTGGCAAAATATAAACCGATTTCGAAGCTGTAATAAATAAAACATCATTATTCTCCCCCCCAAAAGTGACATTGGAAGTCCATTCTTCAGGAATTGGAATATGATATATTTTCTTTCCTTTCCGGTTGAAAACATGCACACCTTTGCCGGTTAAATAAAGGTTTCCATGTTTATCCAGCGTCATTCCGTCTGAGCCCATTTCACAGAACAGTCTTTTTTCGGACAGCTTTCCTTCACTCAGAATATCATAAACATAGGTTTTTCCTGCATCAATATCTGAAATATAAAGTTCTTTAAATTTTTCGCTTCCCACTATTCCGTTCGGTTGGGTAAAGGTTTCAAGCTTAATGATCTTTCCTTCTTTTGTTCTGTAATAAAGACTTTTGTGTGGAATTTCCTGTTTAAAGTCTACCCAGTAATCTCTTTCATACAAAGGATCTGTAAAATACATTCCCCCGGATGAATCATTCCAGACATCATTGGGACCATTCAGTCTTTTTCCTTCAAAACCTTTCAGGATGACTTCTACTTTCTTATCTTTTGAAATTTTCCAGATCTCTCCCTGATCGTCGGAACAGGTGATCAGGTTTCCGTCTTTATCAAAATGGGTCCCATTGGCCCGCCCTGTTTTTTCTAAAAACTCTATTACCTTATTCGTTTTCCAGTCCCAGTAGTAGATCTTATCATTAGGCTGGTCGGTGAAATAAACATTCCCCTGCTTATCCGAAGACGGTCCCTCTGTAAAACTGAACTGATCCGAAACCTTTTCCGGTTGTACATCTTCATAAAACATTTTGCTGTAATTTACTGATTGGCAGTTTACCAATGCTAAAACCAAACCAACCAGAGATATTTTAGAGATATTTTTCATTCCTCATTTTTTTAGTGAACGCAAGTTACAATATCAATTAAAAGATTCAAACATATATTCTCTTTTTGATACAATAAAAATTAAAACACAATATGTCTTAATTGTACTATTATGGAAGTAGATCATATTAGTTCTAAAAAAGTTTATTGCAGACCTTTGCAAAGGTAAGATCAGCTCTATTTTTTCTTTTTTAAACTGACTGAAAAGCAGCTTGATCCAGTCTCAAATATCACCTTAATACTTTTTAACTTAACAAAAGTACCGTAATGAGTGCAGAATCAGGCAGCAGCAAATTTGTAGAGATCGAAAATGATACGTTCAGAAATTCCGTGGGAACTATGGACGATTCCGGAAAAAGAAAATGGGTCTTTCCACGAAAACCAAAAGGAAAATACACAAACTACAGAAATTATGCGAGTTATATAATGCTTGCTATATTTTTCGGGCTTCCATTCGTTAAAATTAACGGTAATCCTTTTCTTCTGATTAATGTGATCGACAGAAAGTTTTTTATCCTCGGACAGCCTTTTTATCTTCAAGATTTCTTTATTCTTGCGTTGGGAGCAGTCACTTCTGTAATTTTCGTGATGCTTTTTACGGTGGTTTTCGGAAGGATATTCTGTGGTTGGTTTTGCCCGCAGACCCTTTTTATGGAAATGGTTTTCCGGAAAATTGAATACTGGATTGAAGGAGACCGGAATAAGCAAATGAAGCTGGACAGACAGGAATGGGATGCCGAAAAAATAAGAAAAAGACTATTGAAATGGTCTGTTTTTGCCTTAATTTCAATGATTATTGCTCATTTCATGTTTATGTATATCGTTGGCTATCAGGAGGTATTCCTGATTATGAGTGAAGGACCTCAGGAACATCCCCTGAAATTCATTACCATGATATTTTTCACTTTAGCCTTTTACTTTGTTTTTGCATGGCTTCGTGAGCAGGTGTGTACGTTGATATGCCCATACGGAAGGCTGCAGGGAGTATTGATCGATAAACAAACCATCAATGTTTATTATGATTTTAAAAGAGGAGAAAACCGCTCTAAATGGCGGAATAATGAAGACCGGAAAGCGTTAGGGAAAGGAGATTGTATTGACTGTCATCAGTGTGTAGTGGTGTGTCCTACAGGTATTGACATCAGAAACGGTCAGCAGCTGGAATGTGTGAACTGCACGGCCTGTATTGATGCCTGTGATGAAGTGATGGAGAAAGTAGGACTTCCAAAAGGACTGGTTCGCTATGCTACAGAAGCAGAAATTGAAAACCAGGAAACATTCAGATTTACCTCAAGAATGAAAGCGACAACGGTATTTCTTGCCCTGCTGATTGGCTTTTTAGGATTCTTAATGTATGACCGCGGATCTATGGAAGCCAAATTCATCAAGCCCGCCGGCTCTACATTCTTTATTAAAGACGGAAAAATCACCAATACTTTTATTTATACGCTGTTAAATAAATCCAACGAGAAAAAGATCCTGACGATTAAAGTAATGACTCCCGCCAATGCTGAGATCACTTATTTCGGTCCAAAAAAGATCATATTAAAAGGTGACGAGATTCTGAAAGGAAATATTAATATCACGTTCCCTGAAGAAGATATTAAGTTTTCCAAGCAGAACATGGTGATTGGCGTCTTTGATGAAAAAGGGGAGCTACTGGATTCATTTGATACGACGTTTGAAGGACCTTTTAAGCTTATGTTGTAAAGGAGAATCAAGAGACAAGAACCAAGAATCAAGATTTTAGATATCAGATGTGAGATGTGAGACAAGAGATATTGGGCTTCAATAACTTTCATCTTCTTTCTTTAAATTTTTAAACCTTATATTTTCTCATAAACTGAGTGGGAGTCATTCCGGAACTTTTCCGGAATACTCTTACAAAATAGGAATATTCTTCATACCCGAGCCTGAATGCAATTTCCACAAGACTTTCATCAAGGTACATCAGCATTCTTTTGGCTTCCAGTACTACTCTTTCGGTAATAACATCGGTTGCTGTTTTCTGAACAACGGTTTGAGCGATCCTGTTGAGGTGTTTTGGAGTCATTCCAAGCAAAGATGCGTAATACGAAATAGATTTTTGGGTGGTAAAATGCTGCTCGATCAGATTTTCAAAATCCTGGTAATGTTTAAAATAGGAAATACTGGCGGAAGAAGACCGGATATCGATATTTTTTGAAAATAACCTGGCAGTATTGATGAAAATCTGTGACATTAATGAAAGGATTAATCCTTCTTTCATCACATTCTGGATCTGATGCTCTTTACCAAGCTCCTGAAACAAACTGTTATTTTTTATGAACTCACCTGCATCCAGCTGCAATTTTCTGGGAAAAGAAACAGAACCGAAAAAAGGAAAATTCCGGAGCTTCTGACTTACATAATGCATTTCATAAAACTCCTGTGAACAGAAAAAAATATACCCATCAATATCGTGTGAAAGCTCCCAACTGTGAATCTGTCCGGGCGACAGAAAGAAAAGACTTCCCCTTGAAACTTCATATTTCTGAAAATCGATCTCATGGATACCTTTTCCTTTTGTGAAAAGAACAGCAGCATAAAAATCATGCCGGTGCGGTTTTTCTATATGACGGTGTCCTACAACCAAATGTTCTTTCATGGTATTGAAATAAAAATCTGAGGTGTTCCTGCCAGACTGGAAAAGTTCAATATGAAGAACAGAAATGGAATTCATTACTTGGGTAAAGAGATCGTAGTTATGGTATAAAAGTACTATAAAAAGAGAGAAAACGCAAACTTGCCTTTGTAAATAAGGTGTATCCCAAAAATAAAATTACAATAGGTAATCAAGAATTCTATGCCCTTATAATTTTTCGATGATGGATCCAAAAATCTAAAAAATCCAACAAATCTTCGTTATACAAAACATTTACAGAGATATTACCTTCACATATTTGCATCAGAGTTTAAAAAATTTTTATCTTTGGCTTTTAGGATTCATAAAATGAAGATAAATCTGCCCGATAAACTGTATTATTCAATAGGAGAAGTCGCCAAAGCATTTGACGTAAACACTTCACTAATACGTTATTGGGAACAGGAATTCCCAATCATTAAGCCTAAAAAGAATAAAAAAGGTAACCGCTATTTCACTCCTGAGGATATTAAAAACCTGCAGATGATCTACCATCTGGTAAAGGAAAAGGGATATACACTGGATGGAGCAAGGATTGCTTTAACCACCAACAGTAAAATTTCTGAAACAGTTACCATTATTGACCGTCTTGAATTTATCAAAGCTGAACTTCAGAAACTGAAATCTTCTCTTGCAGACAGGGATTCTGAATAATCATATTCCCATAAATAACGTCTTTAAAGAGATTTTTTATTTTAATAACAAATATTCACCGCTATTTCTTCAAATAATTCTATATAAACAGCATTTAAATGTAATTTAAAAATCATTTGAATGAATTTGTTGTATAAAAGGATCCATTCTGCTTTCCATCATTGCTTCGGTTTATTATTATTAATAAGTTTACCTTATGATGAGAAAAAACTATTACCAGAAACTGGCCTTTATGGGCATCTTATTGATTGGCCTATTGGCCTTTCAGAAGTATACAAGCCGGGGAAAAGAACGTTTCCCGGAAGTCAAATTTATTACGGAACATTCGGTTCCCATAAACCTGACTGATTTCGATCCTAATGTATTAGACAGTAAGCAATGGCAAAGCTTAGGATTTTCTGAAAAGCAAGCATCTACTATTCTTAATTATAAAAAAATGATCGGGGGACAGTTTATGTCCAAAGAGCAATTCAAAAAGTGTTATGCTGTTTCTCCAGAGAAATTCACAGCGCTTCAATCTTTTATAATGCTTCCGGAAGTCAGATCCAAATCCGGATTTGATAAATTTAAAAGCTATGAAAAGAAAGTGATTACGGTTTCCGGAAAATTTAACCCGGATCGGCTTTCTGCTGCTGAATGGATGAACATGGGTTTCACTGAAAAACAAGCGGAAGCTATTTTGAAATACAGGAATTATTTAGGCGGAAGCTTTGTCAGTAAGGAAAAGTTTAAAGAATGTTTTATTATTTCTTCGGAAACTTACAGCAGGCTTGAGCCTTATATCCTGCTCCCGGTAAAAACACCTGATAATTTTAGAAAGTCCGGCAATCAGTACGCCATAAAATCTACTGTTCAATACCATTCATTTGATCCCAATACTTTAGATCTGGATGGATGGAAAGGTTTAGGCTTTTCTGAAAAACAGGCGAATACAATTGTCAATTACAGAGATAGGAATCTCAGAGGAAGCTTCAAATCACTCGAAGATATAAAGAAATGTTTTGTTATTTCTCCTGAAAAGTTCCAAGAATTAAGTCCTTACATCAAACTTAATACGAGTACGAATCAGGTTCAAAAACAGGAAACTGATTTTTCAAAAATTGATTTAAATATGATCACATTCAAGCAGTTACTGGAATTTGGATTAGATGAGAAAAGTGCCGGATCGATGATCGGATTTAGAAAAAAACTGAGGGGTTTTGTCAATAAACAACAAATTCTAGACACCTACAATATTAATAAAGATTTGGTTCAAAAATTAATTTCTATTGCTCCGCTGGATGTTTCAAATGTTCCTAAATATACTTTGACAGACGCTCCTGAAGAATGGCTGAAAGATCATCCCTACTTCAAATATTCTGCTGATAAGATTATATTCTACCGGACTACCTACCATGATGATACGAAAATCCTGAAGCTTTTAAAATTAAAGCCTGAATATGAGGCAAGAATGAAATTATATTTAAAATAACAGAAAGTCATGCAGTAAAAACTACCCAAACATATATTTTGGATAATTTCTAATCTGAGACAGAGTTTCATATTTTAGTGATGCATGTAGCTGCTGGGACCATTGGTTCCTTCAATTGATTCAGGCAGTATTCCGTATTTGGCGCGTAAATCGATCGTACCTAACGTTTTCCCTGTCTCTATTTCAATGACACTAATGGTGCCGGAATTTAAGTTCGGAATATCCAACAGGTTATTTTGTACTGCTACCACTTCTTTTCCCTTTTTGGTTTTAAAGAAAACCATATGATGGGCGCCTTTATCTGCAGTAAGGGTTTTTAAAAGTTTTAATTGAGGAAGATTACTTATATCAAAGACCAAAACCTTTCCAGGATCTGCAAAACTTACATAGAGCCTGCTGTTGTCATCAATGTACATTTCGAGGGTCCAGCCTAATCCTTGTGTACTTCCGTCAAATATTTTACTAAAGGCATCATATTTTTTAGTTGTGGCATTGTATGGAGCAATCCAGATATCACCGCCTAGCATTGTTGTTGCAAGGGCATATTGCGGAAATTTACCGCGTAATAACAAAACCTCAACAGGACTGGACATGTCCGTTTGTGAGTCTGCTACCAGATAGGTCTCTTTTAATTCATAGGTATTTAGATCTAATAAAGTACAAGTGTTTCCCATGCCGGTAGTAAGATCCGGGTGAATGGTTGAGGTAACCATCATCAATCCTTTTTCCTCATTAACAGAAATGCCATGCGGGTACATAATAAATTGATTTGGATTGGTTTGAATCGGCGCTTTAATAGTTTTGATAAGCTGGTTGTTATTTGCATTAAAAACACCTATACTACCATCTTTTGGTCCTCCTGCCCCTCCCATAAAAGTCATAAAATATCTTCCGTCATTAGTAAAAAACAAATTTTCTCCTACCGTGTTCTCACCTGTATCAATAGGGGTTGCATTAACTAATACCGGCTGTCCGTTTTTGTCTTTTTCCGTTTTTATCTGATAAAGATAGCTTCCTCCCAAAGCAGTGGTGAATAGTTTGTTTGCGTTCTGATTATAATAAAGATGATGAGGCAGGACACCTACGCCTAATTCAAGTTTGCTGCTAATATGTCCAAAATTTGGGGCTTCAGGATCGAGTTCAATGACAGCTATCCCATCTGGGGATCCTTTCAGGCTTCTATAGTCAATGTAAAAAGAAGTATCGTGCGGGAGATCCGAATTATGATTATCGTTTTGGCAATTAGAAAATGCTATTAAAATAATAATAAAATAAAGTGGACTAAATTTTAAATTCATGGTTTTCAGGTTTTTAGTAGTTTCTATTATAAATATAATATATTTTCACTAATAAACCGAAAATATTACACCAATGTATGAATATTATAAAACAATATTTTAAATAATTTTTTATTACTTTATTCAGACGGATACTTGGAAATGGAAGTACTTATTTGTTTGATAAAGCAGATATAAAAAAGTAAGCAGGAAAATATTCCTGCTCAGTCTCTTATTATTAATTTTATAATCTTAATTGATTGTTTTGGTAGAATCAGAAAGGAGATGGTTAAGGGAGCTAAGTTCCTCTTCCGTAAGGTCACGCCATTTCCCAACCGGAATATCAAGCTTGATGTTCATGATACGGATACGTTTCAGTTTTTTTACTTCGTAGCCAAGATATTCACACATTCTGCGGATCTGTCTGTTTAGGCCCTGCGTAAGAATGATACGGAAAGTCATATCATCGATTCTTTCTACTTCACATTTCTTTGTAACGGTGTCCAGGATAGGAACTCCATTTCTCATTTTTTCAAGAAATTTGGGTGATAACGGTCTGTCAACACGTACAATATATTCCTTTTCATGGTTGTTTCTTGCCCGAAGGATCTTGTTTACAATATCACCATCGCTGGTCAGCAGGATCAGTCCTTCACTTGGCTTATCCAGCCTTCCGATTGGAAAAATTCTTTTTGGATGGCTGATATAGTCAATGATATTGTTTTTTTCGCGTTTGGTATCTGTGGTGCAGACAATCCCCAAAGGTTTATTAAAGGCGATATAAACAGGCTTTTCGTCCGTCTCACGGATTGGTTTTCCGTCTACTTCCACAACATCTTCATCGGAAACTTTTGTTCCCAGTTCAGGAATCTTTCCGTTAATCATTATTCTTCCTTCTTCCAAAAGTTTATCTGCGGCTCTCCTCGAACAGTAGCCTACTTCTGATAAATATTTATTGATACGTGTTTTTTCCATTAGTCTTCTCCGTAACCTGTATAATTTTCACTGCCAGTATCAGTAAAAATACGATTTTAATTATAAATTTTCAAATCTGTATTCATTCTCCAAAAAGTCAGCCGTTGCATTTTCAATAGTGTAATCACCAATCTTGGTACGTCTAAGCTGGGTCAGATAAGCTCCGACTCCCAGTTCCTGCCCAATGTCATGGGCCAGACTTCTGATGTATGTCCCTTTAGAACAGCCTACGGTAAAACTAACTAAAGGGAGCTCAATTTTAATATCCTGAAGATAGAAAATAGTGGTTTTTCTGGATTTCATTTCCACTTCCTCTCCGGCTCTTGCCAAATTATAAGCTCTTTGACCATCTATTTTTATGGCTGAATATACCGGTGGTTTCTGCTCTATTTCGCCAACGAATTTTTCAAGGGCTTCCCTGAGCTGATCGTCCGAAATGTGGGTAATGTCTTGTTGAAGGATTTCCGGCTTTTCGGTGTCATAGGATTCCGTCTGTACACCTATTTTAATCTCTGTCCAGTATTCTTTGGGAGCATCCTGAATCTCAGGAATTTTCTTGGTAAATTTTCCACAGCAGACAACAAGCAGTCCTGTTGCTCTTGGATCTAAAGTTCCGGCATGCCCTATTTTAAATTTCTTGGGAAGATTAAACTCTCTTTTGAGCTTATATTTCATTTTGTTGACCGCCTGGAAAGAAGTCCAGTCCAAAGGCTTATCCAATAAAAACACGTAGCCTGATTGCAGTTCTTCAGCTGTCATTATTCTAAAATTTCTGTGATACTTACTAAGCTTGGCAACTTATTGACTTTCTGTTTGCATTCAGGGCCATTTTCAACATTGATAAAACACTTTTTATCGCCTGTGAAATAATATATATTGTGAAATGGATATACAGAATTATTGGGTACAATGTTCACTGTGTAATGCTCAGGTAAATTAAATTTATAGCTGGTTTTACTAACGGCAGTAATTTTCTGCTGATAACATTTTCCTTCCTTATCATATTCTATAAATGCCTTATGATCCAGTTTTTCATCCGGTACCAGCTCTTTACAGATCACCAGGTCCCCGATTGGAACTTTTTCTTTTAATTCAACAAAAAACTCTATCCTTTCCTGTGTATTATTTTTTACAAACAATGTATGAGCAGGCGTACAGGAAATAATTAAGCTGGAAAAAGCTAATATAATTAAACTATTGATCTTCATATATTTATTTAAAGAAATAAAAATAGATCAACAGAGCAATACCAACAAAGATACGGTACCAACCCCAAGGTCTGAAACCATATTTATTGAGCACTCCGATGAATGCTTTGATCGCAATAAGCGCTACAATAAAGGCCACAATATTTCCCACTACAAAAATAATGATGTGATCCTGAGATGCCATGATCATTTCATATCCTTTCTGAGGATGAGCAGTTTCCTTACCCCATGTTTTCAGGAAAACAGAATATACTGTCACTGCCAGCATAGTAGGAACGGCCAGAAAGAATGAAAATTCTGCAGCCGCTTTTCTCGTAAGCCCTTGTGTCATTCCCCCGATAATGGAAGCTGCACTACGGCTCGTTCCCGGCATCATTGCCAGACACTGCCAAAAACCTATTGTAATGGCCTTTTTTATGGTAATTCCCTTTTCATCATCTATTCTTGGATTCTTGAACCATTGGTCTGCAAAAAGCAAAACTACCCCACCCAATACAAGAACTGAGGAAATAGCAATTTGATTCCCAAGAATGGCTTCTATCTTATCATCAAATAAATATCCTAAAACCAATGCAGGAACTACTGCAAAAGCAAGTTTATAATAAAACTGGAGATTTTTCAGATCAAAGAATTTTTTCCAGTACGCTACCACAACGGAAAGTATAGCTCCAAACTGGATGGATACCTGAAACATTTTCAGAAATTCATCATCCTGCATTCCCATCAGGCTTGCTGTGAAACCCATATGTGCTGTGGACGAAATAGGAAGGTACTCTGTAAGTCCTTCGATAATCGCAATAATGATTGCCTTAAATAGATCCATAATATATTGATGATTAAATGATGAAGAGATCGTGAAATTTAGAAAACGTCTAAATCCCTCAATCTCTTAATCTTTAAATAAAAGTTAGGTTTATTTTCTTTTTAAAATAGCATAAACTTCTATGACAAAGCCTATCACTACGAACAGAGGGGCAATTCTGATCCTGCGTACGGAAAAAATACCATCATTCCAGGAGTCGGGATCAAATTTACCATCTACTGTATTGGCATCCGGTCCCATCATCAGAAGAAATCCTACGATGATAAACGCAAGCCCTATCAGCATCCACTTAAAGTTCTGCTGTCCGAAATAAAAAGTGTTTTCCTGTTGTAATTCAGTGTCTTTTCCAAACTCTGAAGCGGAAAATTTATTTGTTTTTTTGCTCATTATTAAGAGTAATATAGATCGTCAACGTTTGATTTTAGGAATCTCCAAGTAGCGAAAATAGTACTTAAAACGGAAATAAAAATCCCCACTCCCAGCACTAAGATAACCAGCCAGAAATACTGATTGTTGTCCTGTACAAAGGCTGAACCTATCTGGTTTGTAAAGTAATACCATACTCCACCCAATGCCAGCAGACCCAATGCAGATCCAATAGCGCCTAAAACAATAGCTTCTATGATAAACGGCTTAAGGATAAATCTTCTTTTTGCCCCTACAAGCTGCATGGTTTTGATGATAAATCTTTTAGAGAATATTTTCAGCCTGATAGAGTTGTTGATAAGAACTACAGCCAATACAAGGAAAAGAATAGAAAACCCTAAGATCCATTTCAGAATTCTGCTCAGGTTATTATAAACATCCACCATCAAGGTACTGTCATTCTTAACGTCTACAATACCGGGAACGGATTTGATTATTTTAATCGCTCCATCTATTTTTGCAGGGTCTACATATTCCGGTTTTAAAGCCACTTCGATAGAGGAAGGGAAAATATTTTCTTCAAAAAGCGCATCACTATCTATCCCCATTGTTTTTTTGGCTTCTTTGGCAGCCATATCTCTTGAGATATAAGTCGCTTTTTTCACAGGAGCTAATGTCTGTACCTTTTTAAAAGTTTCTTCTTCTAGTTTTGCAATTTTTACGGAGTCTTTAGCATCATAATTTTCATCAAAATAAGCATTTACTACCAGTTGTTCTTTGATATAGTCAGAATATTTTTGGGCATTAATCAAAATAAGCCCCATTAGTCCTAACAAAAATAACACTAAGGCAATACTTATTACTACAGTAATATTGCTGGACCGAAGCCTTTTCTTATTAAATTCATCTACAGATTTAGCCATTAATATTAAAATTTTTGGCTAAAATAGAAAAAATCTTCCGAAATTTGGGACGAAATAAAGAAAATCATTGTTAATAAAATCATAAAAAACTTTGAGTGTAAAAGCAAAAAAACATCTTGGACAGCACTTTCTGACAGATGAAAACATCGCGAGAAAAATCGTGGAAGGTCTTAGCTATGAAGACTATAAAAATGTCATGGAAGTAGGTCCCGGAATGGGAGTCCTTACTAAATATCTGCTTGAAAAGGACCAAAACATCTACCTTGCAGAGATCGATACAGAATCTATTGAATACCTTAAAAAGAATTATTCAAAGGTCACAGAGGATACTTTTGTGGGAGATTTCCTGAAGCAGGATTTTAATTTTATCAATGGTGAACAAATCGCCATCATTGGTAACTTCCCATACAACATTTCTTCACAGATCCTTTTTAAGATCATTGATTACTATGGGCAGGTTCCTGAAATGGTGGGAATGTTTCAGAAAGAAGTTGCTGAAAGAACGGCAGCAGTACCAAGAACTAAAGATTACGGTATTCTTTCTGTGCTGATCCAGGCGTACTATGATGTCTTTTACCTGTTTACGGTTCATGAAAATGTGTTTAATCCACCTCCGAAGGTGAAATCCGGAGTGATCAGGCTAACCCGAAATCCGAAAGAAGGCCTTGCCGGAAACGAGGTTCTTTTTAAGCAGATCGTAAAGGCTGGATTTAACCAGAGAAGAAAAAAACTTTCAAATTCCCTGAAGGTTCTGGAAATTCCCGACGCGTTGAAAACACACGAATTTTTAGACAAAAGAGCGGAAGAGCTAAGCGTGCTGGATTTTATCAGTTTTGCGAATCTGTGGAAAGAAAATAAGTAATCTTCTGTTTTCAAAAAATAAAAAAGCCTTTCAATTTGACTTGAAAGGCTTTTTATGTAGACTTTATCTATTATTCTCGGTTCTTCAGCATGATCCAGCCGGACCAGTTCATCTGAACTTTAGACTTAGGATATTCAAAATTGAATTTATACCAATAAGTCGCTGTTGAAAGCTTCTTGCCTGCTACAGTTCCGTCCCAGATAGGTTTTTCTTTGGAGAATCTGAACATTTCCACACCATATCTGTCAAATACGGATCCTGTAAAGTTTTTGAATCCAATAAGAGCTTTCAGATCCAGAACATCATTCACTCCGTCATCATTAGGCGTAATGATATTGTTGATCTGAAGGGTATAAAAATCAAAGGTTCCCACGCAATGAGTTCCTACTCTTCTCACTATAACCGTATAATTGGTATTGTTTAAAAGATTAGTGAAAACATTTGACTCCTGCCATGTGATCCCATCATCTAAGGAATATTCTAAGGTGCTTGGGGTATTATTCATTAGAGGGTTTTCAGCAATGATCGTGATTGTTTTTTTTGAACTTTCGTAATTAGCTGCTGTAACGAACGGAGTGGCCGCCCCTCCTACTTTGGCTGAGAAGATCTTTTTACAGAATCCGTTATCTACCTCTACGGTATAAATGCCCCAGCTATCTACTGTGATCGTTTGTGTAGTGGCTCCGGTACTCCATAAGTATTTATAATTCGGGCCTGCTCCTGCATCTAAAACTACACGGTCACCCAGACACATTTCTACATCTTTTAAAGGTGAAGTGATCTCCGGCGTAACTTCTACTCTTATTGTAGCAGGATTTAACGAACGGCAGCCTTTTGCTCCTACAGCATACACTGTAAAGGTTGTAGTTTGGTATAAGGTTGCGGTTTGGGTATTTCCGGTACCCGAGAAGTTCATCCATTGATAAGTTACTCCTCCTTCAGCAGTAAGGGTTACAGATTCTCCCGGACATATTTTTATTCTGGAAGATTTCAGACCTGCTACCGGTGTAGTTTCTTTCAACAGCTTTAATTCTACGAGTTTGCTACAGAATCCTCCGTTTGAAATTACCGTATAGAGGATCTGGCCATCGGTTCCGTTATAATTTAAAATATTCTGGATATTATTATTGTTTTGAGCTATTGCATCAGCCTGATTGACATAGAACTTAAATACAGCTCCCGGTGTCGGGCTCAGTGAAGGCATCGCATTGGTAAGGTCGAAAGTGGTAATATCCGGTGTAGAACAAAGCAACAGCGTCGCATCCTGTGCCTGCGGAGTTGTTCCTCCATGAATTTGTATTGTTGCTTTACCCGGACATGGATTCCCCGGAACACTTACTTCAATGGTATACGTTCCAGGCTGCACAGCTGTAATGGTGTTCGTAGTAGCACCTGTTACTGGAACTCCATTAAGGAACCATTGGTATAATAAGTTAGGATCACTTACAGAAGCTGTGATCACCTGTGGTACGTTATCACATACATTAATGTCAGAAGGTAATGTGGCTCCGCTTGGATCCAGAAGCTCTACACCAATATTAAATGATCCACCTTCTAAAAACACTGCGGAATCATAAACATGATCGGGGAAAGTATAAGGTGTATAATCTGCAATAACCATCTTAAAATGATATTCCTGGCCAGCAACTACAGTAGCGGTCGCAGTCAGGGGAATAGTTCTTCCCTCAAAGTTTGTTTCGATATTGGTTGTATTGTATCCTGCAAAATACTGTTCATTAACGGCTCCACAGCTTCCAGGTACCGCAGGGTGAATGTTCGTTACACTTACAGGTCCCGCACCTCCCGGAAGAATTGCCATATTTTGGTAGGGACCTCCGGATGTAGGTTTAAGTAGAATGGCAAAGGCATCTGCATAGTTACAAGGAAAAGACCCATAGTATTCTTCAGAGGCCAATATATAGTTAAATTTAATCTGACTGGTGGTAGGTACAAAATCAAATTCCAAAAGAACAGCATCAGCAAGTGTTCCGGTAGCTCCGATAGCCTGGGCAAGATCAGAATCTGTTCCTCCGCCATTGTCATCACCTAAGTTACCTTCAGGGCCATTACCTGCTCTTGCGGCTTTCCCGGTAGAAAGTATAATACCATCTTTAAAAGGAAAATTGGTAGTTCCTTTATTAAAATACCCCCAGGATCTGTCCGCATTTCCTACTGCGTGGTTAGGGGTGATTTTCACATTGGTTACCGCTGGTGTCACACAGGTATTCGTTCCTGAAGAGATCAGTACATCCTTTACGAGCTGTGTAATGGAGTAGCCGGATTCTACATACGGAGGAACATTAACGTCAATAAAGGCTCCTGCTTTATTGGTTCCTGAAACCGTTTCTTTGTGGGGAATTCTTGGCTTACCATTTTGTGAATATAAAAAAGTCGAGGTGACTAAAAAAAATAAAAAAAACAGTAGATTTCTTCTCATAATACTTTTAATACTTAGTTTCAACAAATTTAATTTATTTTCAAATATATGACATATTTTTTATCTTTTTTATAACGTAAAAAAAAATAACCTCCCAAATATGGAAGGTTTATTTATTAGTTTCTATTTTTTAACAATATCCAGCCCGACCGCTGCTCCAGCTTTTTACTGGCCGGGTTTTCCCACTGTACTTTATACCAATAGGTGCCTGTAGGAAGATTCATCCCTTTTAAAGAACCTTTCCATATAGCATCAGTTTTGGTCGCTTTGAACAATTCCGCTCCATATCGGTCAAAAACTGAAGCTGCAAAATTGTTGTAACCTCTGATTCCTGAGAAGTCTATGGTGTCATTTATTCCATCCGAATTAGGTGTAATAGCATTACTGATCACAAATGTGAAGTAATCTATTGATGTTCCACATTTTGCATCTTTCACCCTGACCATCACATGATAATTTGTATTATCTAAAACACTGTAGAATAGATTGGATGCCTGCCACGTAATCCCTCCATCTATAGAATATTCCAAAACGCCTCCTGTAGGATTGCTTGCACTAAGGGTAAGAACATGGTTGTCATAGGCAATATTGGTAAACTGTGGAAGATCCGGATTCATTAAGCTTGCAGAGAAGACCTTAGAACATACACCATTGCTTATGGTAACATTATAGGTTCCGGGAACATTGGTAGAAATGGTCTGTGTAGTAGCACCCGTATTCCAGATATAAGTGTAATCAGTGCCTGCACCTGCATCTAAAACACCAGTATCTCCAGCACATACGTAAACATCTTCCAATGTAGAAACAATAGCAGGAACAACCTTTATTTCTACCGTAGCAGGAGTGACCGAGCTACATCCATTTCCTCCAAGAGCATATACAGAATATATGGTCGTCGCTGTAGGCGAAACTACCTGAGTGTTCCCATTTCCGGTAAGGCCTACCCAGTTATAGGTAAATCCTCCTGTAGCTGTAAGTGTGACAGATTCTCCGGCACATATTTTTACTTTAGAAGCTGTTACCCCTGCAATTGGTGGTCCAACTAAAACAGTTACTGTCGCTGGAGTTGCTGAAACACATCCGTTAGCTCCTACCGCAAACACAGTATAAACGGTATCAGAAGTAGGAGAAACTACCTGAGTACTTCCGTTTCCGGTAAGGCCTGGCCAGTTATAAGTTACCCCGCCTGAAGCTGTCAGCGTTACAGACTCACCTACGCATATTCTGGGTTGAGATGAAGTTAATGTTGCCGTTGGCAGTGACGTGTTTTGAGTGACAGTAACACTTGCTGTATAGGTACAGGTTAGATTTCCTGGTTGTGATACATTGGAAACAGTAAGGGTATACGTTCCTCCTGCATTGACTACAGGATTAAGTGTATTTGCTCCTGAAACAATATTGCCACCTCCTGCTGCAGTCCACGCAATTGTAGATCCGGCAGGGACTACAGATGCCGAGGCATTTAATGTAGTCTGAGGAGTTGTACAGGTAATTTCCTGCGGTGCTGCTATGGTAAGCGTTGTTTCGGCAGTTCTTAATAGCTGTAAAGAAACCACATAATGACATCCGCCGTTTTTCACCAAAACATAAATGGTTTGATTTCCCGGTGGAGCATACGATGTGGGTATTGTAATAAAGTTGGCATTACCTGCCTGAGCGTCAGCCTGATTGATATAATAGGTAAAGGTAACCGCTCCACCTGCTGTAGTAATCTGACTTTGGGCAGTGGTAAGATCATAGGTAAGCCCCGGTGCATAGCATTTGTGCAGTACAGCATTCTGTACTGTTATTGGCTGCGAAACTTCAATAGTGATAGTTGCAGGATTCTGAGATACACATCCATTGGCTCCTACAGCAGTCACTGTATAAGTAGTATTTGCAGTAGGTGTTACTGTCTGTGTATTTCCGGTTCCCGGAAGGCCGGTCCAGTTGTAAGTAACTCCTCCGGATGCTGTTAAAGTAACTGATTCACCATTACATATCTGTATTTTACTGGCTGTAAGTCCTGTAACGGGAGGTGCACTGTCTCCGGTAACTGTTACGTTCCCCACTGCGGTACAGATAACACTTCCAGGCTGATAGGTATTGGATATCGTTAAAGTATAGGTTCCCGGTGCATTGATTACAGGATTTAATGTATTTCCTCCTGAAACAATATTTCCACCAGCAGTAGTCCAGTTGAATACAGATCCTGTAGGATATACAGAAGCTGAAGCATTTAATGTGGTCTGTGAGCTTACACATGTTAATGCTGCCGGTGGCGCAATAGTCACAGTCATTTGAGGCGCTTTTACCAGCTGAAGCTGAGCTACTTTCGAACAGAACCCGTTTTTCACCAAAACATAAACGGTTTGTCCTCCCGGGCTTGAGTAGGTAGCAGGGCTTGGAATTGTATTTCCATTTCCAGCAATGGCATCTGCCTGATTCACATAATAGGCAAAAGTTGCACCAACAGTTGTACTTATAGATGCTTGTGCTGAAGGTAAATTAAAGGTGGCATTCCCTGGTGCATAACACGCGGTAAGGGTGGCATTCTGTACGGTAGGGGAAGTTCCTCCTACTACGGTAATACTGGCTGTTCCCGGACAGCTGTTTCCCTGAATAAATACCTGAACACTGTATACTCCAGGCTGCGTAGCCGTATAGCTTGGCCCAGTTTGTCCGGGAATAGGGTTATTATTTAAAAACCATTGATACGTAACATTGGGAGCCTGCACGGAAGCGGTAAATGTCTGCGGTGTATTATCACACATATTGACAGAAGCTGGAAGCTGTACTCCAGCCGGATCCAGGATTTTCACCCCAATATCAAATGACCCTGCTTCAAGAAAAACGGCAGAATCAAAATTAGGATCTGAATAATCTGCCAAAACCATTTTGAAATGATAAGTCTGTCCAGGAGTCACCGTCGCTTTTGCTGTTAACGGAATCGTACGTCCGTCAAAATTTGTTTCAACCATTGGATTATTAGCCCCTGCAAAATAGGCTTCATTAGCAGGACCACATCCTGAACCTCCCGGAATCAGTGGGTGAATATTGGTCACACTCACGGGACCTGCTCCTCCCGGCAGTACTGCGAGATTAGTATAAGTAGGATCTGTTGATTTTTTCAGCAATAAAGCAAATCCATCTGAAATAGTACAAGCAAACTGATGGGAAGTATCATATTCTTTGGAGGCAAATAAGTATCTGAATGTTATTTCAGTAGAAGTGGGAACAAAATCAAATTCAATATAAGTAGCATCTCTTAATGACGCATTGTTGACATTTAAAGCAGTAGCCAGATCAACATCTCCCATTGACGGAAGGACATCACTCAGTGTACCCTGAAGATTGTTTCCGGCTTTCCGGGCATATCCGGTTGTAAGAACAATACCTTTGGCAAACGGGAAAGCGGTGGTTCCTTTATTGAAAAAACCCCAGCTTCGGTTGGCATCATTCACTGATAAATTGGGAGAAACATTGACGTTGCTTACATTGGAAGTGGAACACGCTCCACCGGATATCAATACATCTTTTACCAGCTGGGTAATGCTGAAATTAGACTCCGGATAGTTGGGTGTATTTACATCTATAAAAGCGCCTGCCTTCATAGAAGTTGGACTCGCTTTTTTTGCAGGTATTGCAGATCTGTCTATATTTTGAGCAAAAACAAAACTGCCTGTGAGTACAAAAAATAAAGCCAAAAATAAACTTCCAATCCTCCTATTTAACATTTTATAGTATTTTAAACAAAAATACTATTTTTTTTGATTAAAATTTAAATTAACATAATTTACATTATCATTAATACAAGTTTATTTATCTTAACATATAAACTCACTTTATACAAAAACAATAAAAAAGACTGGCAAAAATGCCAGTCTTTATACATATTAGATAAATAAATTATTCTAAGTTTTTAAGAAGGATCCATCCGGTTTTTACTGCCGGCTGTTTACTTGCCGGATCCTGATAGGTTACCTGATACCAATAAGATGCTGTAGGAAGGCGTTTCCCCTGGAAATACCCATCCCAGTAAGGCCTGGTTTTTCCAGCTTTGAAAACTTCTCTTCCATAGCGGTCAAAAACAAGTCCTTTAAAGTCTTTATAGCTGCTTACCCCGCTGAAATCAATAATATCATTAACGTTGTCTCCGTTAGGTGTGATCACATTCTTCATCACAAATGTAAAATATTCCAGGAATCCTACACAGCTGGTATTTTTCACTTTTACACGGATGGATATTACTGTATTTTTTGGAACATTAGAAAATACATTGGAAGCCTGCCATGTAAATCCGTTGTCTACTGAATACTCTAAAGTTCCATTACTTGGATTGCTGGCTGTAAGAACCATGGTTCCGTTATCGTTATACTCTACTTTTATAATCTCGGGAACTACTGCACGGATGACCTGGGTTCTGAATTCTTTGATACAAACTCCATTACTGATGATTACTATATATTCTCCCGGTGTGTCTACGCTAATAGCCTGGGTAGTTTCTCCTGTACTCCATTCATAAGTATATCCCGGTCCTGATCCGGCATCCAGAAGAATTGAATCTCCTTCACAGATCTGTCCGCCTTTCAATGAAGAAACAATGGCTGGAATAACATCAATGGTAATAGTAGCAGGCTGGAGAGATTTACATCCCTGCGCACCAATTGCATATACTGTATAAGTAGTAGTCTGAGTTGGACTTACGGTTCTCACCCCTCCTGTAGAAGAAGTATCTCCCCACTGATAAGTTACCCCACCGGATGCTGTTATTACAAGAGATTCTCCTTCGCAGATCCTCATTCTCGGTGCACTTAGTTGAGCTATTGGTGTTTCTTCTCTTTTCAACGTCAGAGTCACAATTTTACTACAGAACGCTCCATTTGAGACCAAAACATAGATAACTTGTCCGTCTGTACCATTGTAATTTGTCAGACCAGTAATAAAATTATTATTTTGAGCCTGCGCATCAGCCTGATTGGCATAGAAACGAAAAACCGCTCCCGGAGTTGTGCTTATCTGGGGTTTTGAATCTTCAAGATTAAAAGTACTGTTGGTTGGGGTGGCACAAAGCTTCAATGTTGCGTTTTGTGCCGCCGGTGAAGTTCCTCCAATAATGGTAATACTTGCTTTCTGGCATTCTGTACCGCCCACAAAGGTCTTTACCTCATATACGCCTGGTGAAGTAGCAATATATACTGCACTGGTTGCATTAGGAATTACCACTCCGTTTTTATACCATTTGTAGGTCATTCCCGGAACTGTGGTCACCATTGCTTTTAAAGTCTGTGGTGTATTATCACACATATTTAATGTATCCCCAAGAGGATTCCCGTTGCCATCCACGATCGTCATCCCGATATCAAAAGATCCTCCCTGCAGAAATACAGCAGAATCATAACCGTTATCTGAAGCATCCGCCAAAACCATTTTAAAATGATAAGTCTGGCCTGGAATTACGGTAGCAACCGCTGTCAGCGGTATGGTTCTTCCTATGAAATTAGTTTCTACATTCAATGTATTCAATCCCGCGAAGTACTGTTCATTATGAGTTTCCCCGTCACATCCTACTCCAAGCGGAATAATATTGGTAACACTTACAGGTCCGTCTCCGTTGGGCAGGACTGCTAAATTTTCATAGGTAGGATCGCCTACTTTTTTAAGCAGGAGCGCAAAACTATCAGCAAAATCACCACAAGGATATCCGCTGGTATATTCTTCTGAAGCAAATAAATAATTAAATTTCACCTGATTGCTGTTCGGAACAAAATCAAACTCTAAAGCCACCACATCTTTAAGGGTCACTGGCGGATTAACAGCTGCCACGAGATCAGGATCATTTATTCCCGCTCCGGGAACAACATCGCCTAAGGTGCCTTCCAATCCGTTTCCTGCTCTTCTTGCTTTACCGGAAACAAGAACCACTCCATCGGTAAAAGGAAAATTGGTCGTTCCCTTATGGAAGTATCCCCATGCTCTTTCTGTATCTGTTGCCAGCTGATTCGGGGAAATCGTTACATTGCTCACATTGGGGGCCGCACAGACCGATCCTCCTGAGATCAGCACATTTTTCACAATCTGCTCTATGGTAAAACTTGAAGGGGCATAAGTAGGTACATTAACGTCTATAAATGCTCCTGCCTTTTTACTCTGGGCAGTAAATTTTTCAGGCTGCAGCTTTCTGCCCGTTTTTTGAGAAAATACGGACATGGAAGCCAATAGAAACACGGTAACTAAAAAGTAATTATTCAGTCTATAATTGAACATTTTATTATTGTTTGTTCAAATGTAACAAAAATATCTATAAAAAACATTCCTTTTGAGCACTTAACCTTATTTTACCATTTACATTCATAAAAAATATATTTTATAATTACATATTCCATAAAATTAGTAGGATTTTAATTCAGGTATAGAAAAGCAAAAGACCGGCTTATGCCGGTCTGGTTATATTTTTTAATTAAGGATGCTTATTCGTCTTTTTTTAGAAGGTCTATTTCATTCTGAAGCTGGCTGATAATGTCTTTCAAAGCTTTGATCTCGTTTTTGTTGGAGCTTACGTTACTTTTCAGAATCACATTTTTAGCTCTCTCATTATGATCTTCATCATCTTCATCTTCATTGATCTCTTCAATATCTTCCTGGATGTCTTCAATGTCTTCATTGATCTCTTCAATATCCTCGCTAATCTCTTCAATATCTTCACTGATCTCCTCGATATCTTCCTGGATGTCTTCTATATCTTCCTGGATATCTTCAATTTTCTCATGGCTTTTATTAACGGACATTTGAATAAAAATAGCCAGATAAATAGCTTCCAGTGAAACTACTGTAGTAAGAATGAGAAGCATTTTATCAAACTCAACTATATGGAGCATCGGCAGAAGAAATGAAGTAATAAAAAATAAGGTATGAACAATAAGTGACGGAATAGAACCTACCCACCACGTAATACCGTTCGCTATTTTTTCTAAAACCTCTGTTTTTTCATTTTCTTTTTTCATCTTTTCCTGTTTTTTATAAGAGTTCTTTGGTGACTCCGAGACCAAATAAGGCAAAATCATATTTAGCCGGATCATCTTCATCAAATTTTCTAATTGCCAGATCAAGCTCTTCCACTGTCTTCCAGTCATTCTGTGTCCTTGAAACCAAACCAAGTTTTCTCGATATATTTCCTGTATGTACATCCAATGGAATAGATAGGTGTTTCTGATCTATATTTCCCCAAATACCAAAATCTACGCCATGTTTATCTTTCCGTACCATCCAGCGCAGGAACATAATAATCCGTTTGGAAGAAGAGTTCTTGTATGGTGAGCTTATATGCTTATGGCTTCTGTGTTTTTCGGTTTCCAGAAAGCTGTTTCTGAATCTTTCAATGGCATGCTGAAAATTGGTTTCCTGATCTTTTATCATAAATAAATTTTCAAGACTTTCATTTTCTTTATAGATCTTACTGAACTGCCTGATAAAATAAGCAAAATCCTCACCGTTAAAAGTTCGGTGTATACTTTTATTCTGAAGGATTTCCAGATCTTTTTCAGAATGGTTCAATACAAAATCATAAGGAGAGTTTCCCATGATATCAAGCATTTTGTCCGCTGATCTGATGATAGATTTCCGGTTTCCCCATGAGATTGTTGCCGCCAGAAATCCTGCAATCTCTATATCCTGCTTTAAGGTAAAACGGTGTGGGATCTGGATAGGATCATCCTGAATAAAATCCGGACTGTTGTACTGATCTGCTTTTTCGTTCAAAAAGCTTTTTAATTCTTCAAAATTAAGCATGCAAAGTTTAAAATTTTACGCTTTCCAGCGCTTTGGGAAGGAAGCTGTTGGGAAAAACATTCCTGGCTTCATCCGTAAATACGGTAAGATCTCCATATCTGTTTGAAAAATGTCCTAAAATCAGTTTTCCGACCTGGGCTTTCTGGGCTATTTGTGCTGCTTCCAGTGCTGTGGAATGCCCGGTATAATCAGCCATTTCTTTAAGGTCGTGCAGAAAAGTGGACTCATGATAGAGTACAGTCACGTTTTTAATGATCGGGATTACACTTTCGAGGTAGCGGGTATCACTGCAGAAAGCGTAGGAAACCGGAGGCGCAGGATCAAGGGTCAGTATTTCATTTTTTAGAACGTAGCCATCACTCAGCACCACATCTTTTCCTGCTTTTATATTATGATAATCGCAGGTTTCTATTTCGCTGTATTTGGCAATTTCCTGCATATTGAGATGCCTGTCTTTTGGTTTTTCTTTAAAAAGATAACCGTTACAGTATATTCTGTGATCAAGAGGAATAGTGTATACCTCTACCCTGCTGTCTTCGTAAATCTTTTCGGAATAATCTTTATCCAGCTCGTGGTAGATAACATCAAATCCACGGTGAGTTTCTGTGATCTTGAAAATGGTTTCGAGCATTTTCTTGATGCCTTTCGGGCCGTAAACATGGAGAGGATTGTCCCTTCCAAGAAGACGGAATGAAGCGATAAGTCCCGGTAGACCGAAACAATGGTCACCGTGTAAATGTGAAATAAAGATATGATTGATCTTTGAAAATCTCGCTTTTGCCTTTCTCAGCTGTACCTGGGTTCCTTCTCCACAATCAATAAGAAAATGTCTTTCTTCTATTTCCAGCAATTGGGCTGTAGGCGAAGAATTGATCGTCGGAATAGCTGAATTAAAGCCTAATATCGTTAAATAAGTACTCAAATCAATAGTTTATTATAACAAAGGTACGACAGAAAATCTAAACATATATTTTAGATTCAAATTTAAATTTGAAAAGTATCAACAGTATTTCTAACCTTTCCTGAGATTAATCTTTGACTTTCAGAAAATCTAAGAAAAGATCTAAAGCCTGTTTA